>NZ_CP097484.1:2457500-3085000 GCF_023546765.1 Methylobacterium tardum | reverse complement strand
CACCGTGCCGGCCGATGAGGATGCGCTGACCCGCGCCGTTATCGCCATGGCGTCCGAGTACGAACCCTACGGCTACCGCCGCGTCACCGCGCTGCTGCAGGCCGCTGGCTGGCAGGTGGGCAAGGACCGGGTTCAGCGCATCTGGCGTCGCGAGGGACTCAAGGCCCCGCAGAAGCACCGACCACGCAGCCGCCTAGCGTAGTTCGCCAGGCGCGCACCTTCGTCTTGCCAAGTTCCCGGCTGTCGTCAGATAAATAGGGGGTCGGGAACGGGCATGGTGCACTGCGGTTCTGACTGGTGCAGCACAATAAGCACCGGAGCTTCGTCATCCCACAAGTTGAATTCACGCCGCGCCTAGACCCGCAAACCTTCAAGGTGAAGATCGCGGGCTCCTGGCAGGTCCTATGCCTGAACGAAGCGATGGGTGCCCATAACACGGCTCCGAAGCGCTGCCCCGAGTGTCACGGCCCGATCCTGATCGCCTCCTTCGGAAAGGCTCTTCGGCGTCGGCTTACCGACCGCAAGGCGCACACCGGATGCCCTCGCATCCCGAGCAGGTACTCGGGCATGCCTTCCCGGCATCCGATGCCGGTCATATAGGCGCGACCGCGCCCATCCCGCCGATATGGCGGTTATCGAGTAGACGCCGAATGTCCGACCGAGCCTCCTGATCGGGCCATTGCCGTCATGAACGTGTGAACGCCCCGCGGCCGATGCCCTCCGGTGATACGACCCGGAGGACACACACCGGAATTCCAATGGTCCACACCGGCTACGACCCCGCCCTCGTCGCGCTCTCCATCGCCATCGCGGTGTTCGCCTCCTACACCGCGCTCGACCTCGGCGACCGCGTCCGCGGGGCTGGCTCCAAGATGCGGGGGCTGGATCGCGGCTGCCGCGCTCGCGATGGGCGGTGGCATTTGGGCGATGCACTTCGTCGGCATGCTCGCCTTCGAGATGGGCATGCCGGCGGCGTACGACCTCGGTACCACGGTCGCGTCGCTGCTGATCGCCGTCGGCGCCACCGGAGCCGCGTTCGCCTGGGTAAGCCGCACCGGAGCCGGACCGCGCGACGTCCTCGTGAGCGGACCGCTCATGGGCCTCGGCGTCGCAGGGATGCACTACACCGGCATGGCCGCGATGCGCATGCAGGGCAGCCTCGCCTACAGCCTGCCCGTGGTTGCCACGTCGGTCGTCCTCGCGGCCGTCGCGGCCACAGCCGCGCTCTGGCTGACCTTCCGGCAGAACAGCGTCTGGCAGAAGCTCGCCGCGGCCGCGGTCATGGGCCTCGCCGTCGCCGGCATGCACTACACCGGCATGGCGGCGGCGACCTTCACGGCGGAGGACGCCGGCGCACACGCCGCGCATGCCACCGGCGTCGGCCTCAGCCAGCAGCACCTCGCCCTCTCCGTGGCCGGGGCGACCTTCGTGATCCTGTTCATGGCCGTGGTCGCCTCGTCCTTCGACCAGCAGCGGGTCCAGCGGCATCTGCACATCAGCGAGGGCCGCTTCCGTGCGGCGGCCGAGGCGGTCGGCGACATCATCTGGGCGGCCGACGCGCGCGGCGCGATGATGGGTCCGCAGCCGTACTGGCAGGCCTACACGGGCCAGTCCGAGGCTGAGTGCCAGGGCATCGGGTGGACGAAGGTCGTGCACCCCGACGACGTCGAGGTGACGAAGGCCGCGTGGCGGGAGGCGGTCGCAGCGGACCGGGGCTACGAACTCCAGCATCGCGTCCGGAACCGGGACGGGGAGTATCGCCTGTTCTCCGTGAAGGGCCGGCCGGTGCGCAACCCCGACGGGACGATCCGCGAGTGGGTCGGCGTGCACGAGGACATCACCGAGCGTGAGGCGTTCGAGACCGCGCTGAAGGAAGCCAGGGACGCAGCCGAGGAACACAGCCGGGCCAAGAGCCGCTTCCTCGCCAACATGAGCCACGAGCTGCGCACGCCGCTGTCGGCCGTGATCGGCTACTCCGAGATGCTGGAGGAGGAGGCGGAGGAGCTCGGCCAGGAGAGCCTGCTCAAGGACCTCGGCAAGATCAAGTCGAACGCCCAGCACCTGCTCGGGCTGATCAACGACGTGCTCGACGTCTCAAAGGTCGAGGCCGAGAAGATGGATCTCTATCCCGAGGACATCGACATCGCCGCCTTCGCCTCTGACGCAGCCGGCACCGTCGACGCTTTGGTCCGGAAGAAGGGGAACACCCTCGTTCTCGCCGTGACGGAGGATGTCGGCCAAGCGCGCACAGATGCGGTGAAGCTGCGCCAGTGCCTGTTCAACCTGCTCTCGAATGCGGCCAAGTTCACCGAAGGCGGGACCATCACACTCCGGGTCGCGCGAGACGGACCCGGTCGGCGGCTGGCTCCGGTTCACGGTCGAGGACACCGGGATCGGCATGAGCCCGGAGCAGGTCGGGCGCCTGTTCGAGCGCTTCACCCAGGCCGACGAGACCACCACGCGCAAGTTTGGTGGCACTGGGCTCGGGCTCGCGCTCAGCCGCGCCTTCGCCCAGCTTCTCGGGGGCGACATCACCGTGTCCAGCGTCGAGGGCCAGGGCACGACCTTCATTCTTCGCGTGCCCGTAGCCGCCCCGGACCAGACCCGTGAGGAGGAGGCAGCCGCAGCTTTCGAGACCCATGCGGCCTCGGGCGATCTCGTGCTCGTCATCGGCGACGAGGCGTCCCAGCGCGAGCTGATGACCCGCTTCTTCGAGCGGCAGCGCTTCGCCGTGCGCACGGCGGGCGACGGGCGAACCGGTCTCGACCTCGCTCGCGCGCTCAAGCCGCGCGCCATCCTGCTCGACGTGATGATGCCGGACATGGATGGCTGGTCGGTGCTCGCTGCTCTCAAGTCCGATCCAGCGACCGCGGGCGTCCCCGTGATCATGGTCAGCTTCGTCGCCGACGCGGCCCTGAGCGCCTCGCTCGGGGCTGCCGAGGCCGTTCCCAAGCCCGTGGACTGGACGCGGCTCAGGACGATCCTGGACCGGTTCCGGGCTGCGGACGGCGACGTGCTCGTGGTCGGCGACGATGCCGACACGCGCCACCGCGTCCGAACGGTCTTGGAGCGCAACGGCTGGACCGTCCGCGAGGCCGGGAACGGCTGCGAGGCGCTCGACCAGGTCGAGATGGGCGTGCCACGCCTCGTTCTCTTGGACCTGACCATGCCGGTGATGGACGGGTTCTCGTTCCTTGACCGGTTGCGCGGTCTGCCGGGCTGCGCGGAGGTCCCCGTGGTGGTGCTCAGTGCCCGGGACGTCACGGCCGAGGAGCGCGACCGGCTGTCCGAAGCGGACCGCGTCCTGCGCAAGGGCGACGCCAGCCTCCAGGACCTCGCCACGGAGCTACGCAAGCTCGACAGCCGCCAAAGCGATACACGGGCAGCAGCCGGCGTCGGAGAAGGTCCCAGAGCTTCCGAAGTCACCCTGGACGAGCTCCCCATCGACCGACGCAGCCTGTGACGCACCGCGTACCTCGTGATGCGTCGACGGCCTCCCTCAGATGACGGGCACGCCGCCGGTCACCGCATAGCGCGCGCCGGAGATGTAGCTGCCCTGGTCGGAGGCGAGGAGCACGTAGACGGGCGCCAGTTCAGCGGGCTGGCTCGCGCGCTTCAGCGGCACCTCCTGGCCGAAGCTCTCGACCTGCTCGGGCGGCATGGTCGCGGGGATGAGCGGCGTCCAGATCGGCCCCGGCGCGACCGAGTTGGCGCGGATGCCGCGCTCGGCGAGCATCTGCGCGAGGCCGCCCGTGAAGTTCACGATCGCGCCTTTCGTGGCCGAGTAGGCCAGGAGCTTGGGCTTGGGCGTATCGCGGCTCCCGCCCGGTGCTCGTCGGCAATGCGGCCGCCCTGCAGCACCAGCACGGCATTTTCGGCGACATCTTCGAGACCGCCTGCCTTTTCGTGGCCGACGGCAACGTGCTCGACCAGAGGAGCGCCGCGGTGCTGTCCGCGCTGGCCGACCAAGCCGCGGACCGCCGGCGCCAGAAGGATGCCGGCATCTGGGAACTGCGCGAGCCGCAGCACTACACCATGTCGAAGATCAGCGCCTGGCAGGGCCTCGCCCGGGCGGTCGAGCTCGCCGAGGCCGGGCATCTGCCGGCCACCTGCGTGCCGCGCTGGCAGCGCGAGCGCGACCGCATCGCCGCCTGGGTCGAGGAGCATTGCTGGTCGGAGACGCGCAAGGCCTACACCCTCCACCCCGGCACCGAGCGGCTCGACGCCTCCCTCGCTCTGGCGGTCCGCTTCGGGTTCGACGGACGGGACAAGCTGTCCTCGACGCTCGACGCGGTCCTGGAAGAACTCGGACGCGGCCCGTTCCTCTTCCGCTACTCCGGTGCCGAGCAGGAGGAGGGCGCGTTCCTGGCCTGCTCGTTCTGGATGGCTGAAGCGCTGGCCGAACTCGGCCGCCAGGACGAGGCCGAGGAGGTCTTCGCCGGCACGATCCGCGGCTTGCCCCGGGGCGTCGGCATCCTGAGCGAGATGGTCGACCCGGAGAGCGGCGACTTCCTAGGCAACACGCCCCAGGGACTGAGTCACCTCGCCCTCATCCACGCCGCCTGCACCATCGGCGGCGACCGGATGCGGCACCTCAGAGCTCCAGGGTAAGCCGCTTCGCCGCCCCAACTGAGCCCCCGGCACCGGGCATGCGGCGATCGAGCCTCCCCACCGGACGGCGGACCCACATCCATTCAGAGCAATCTATGACCCTCCTCGACCTGCCTGAGACGGACCCGCTCGATGCCGAGGCGGCAGTCTCGGCCGCGCCGTCCGCTCCTGCCCCCGGACCACGCCCTGGAGTTGTCCTCGCGGCGCTGGCGGTAGGTGGCTTCGCCATCGGCACGACCGAGTTCGCGGCCATGAGTCTGCTGCCGGCCTTCGCGCCCGATCTCGGCCTGGACGCGCCGACCGCCGGTCACGTGATCAGCGCCTACGCCCTGGGCGTCGTCGTGGGCGCGCCAGTCATCGCAGTGCTGGCGGCCAAGGTCGCCCGGCGCACGCTCCTCGTGGGCCTGATGGTGCTGTTCGCCCTGGGCAACGGCCTCTAGGCGCTCGCGCCGAGCTACGGCTGGATGCTGGCCTTCCGCTTTCTTTCCGGCCTGCCGCACGGCGCCTACTTCGGCGTCGCGGCGCTCGTGGCCGCTTCGTTGGTGCCGCGCGAGCAGCGGTCCCAGGCGGTCTCGCGCGTGATCCTCGGGCTGACCATCGCCACCGTCGTGGGCGTGCCGCTCGCCAACGGCATCGGCCAGCTCGCCGGTTGGCGCTGGAGCTTCGGCCTCGTGGCCGCGCTCGCCCTCCTCACGGCCGTCCTCGTGCGCATCCACGCACCTCTTGGGGCGCCCACCGCCGGGGCGAGCCCGCTACGCGAGCTCGGGGCGCTGCGACGTGGGCAGGTCTGGTTGACGCTGGCGATCGGCGCAATCGGCTTCGGCGGCCTGTTCTCGGTCTACACCTATCTTGCCTCCACGCTGCTGGAAGTCACTCACGTCGGGCCGGCGGCGATCCCCGCCATCCTTGCGGTATTCGGCCTCGGCATGACCGCCGGCAACCTCGTCTGCGCCTGGGCGGCCGACCGCGCGCAGATGCCGGCCGCCGGTGCCACGCTGGTCTGGAGCGCTACCGCCCTCGCCCTCTACCCAGCGGCCTCGGCGAGCCTATGGACGCTAACACCGGTGGTGTTCCTGATCGGCTGCGGCTGCGGGCTCGCCACCATCCTACAGACGCGCCTGATGGACGTGGCGGAAGACGCGCAGACGCTGGCCGCCGCCCTCAACCACTCCGCCTTCAACGTCGCCAACGCCCTCGGGCCCTGGCTCGCCGGTCTCGCGCTCGCGGCCGGGTTCGGCCTTCCCGCAACCGGTTGGGTCGGTGTCGCCCTTGCGCTCGGCGGGCTAGCTATCTGGGCGGTTTCGTTCCTCGCCGGCCGCGGTGCCCGTACGGCTGCTTAGCAGCCGCGGTCCGGCGTCCGATCGCGGCTCGGGTGGTTCGCCGCGATGGGAGAAACGAGGCTGGCCTACCGCTCCAACGCCGCCATCCAGCCGCACCCTGCAGCGTCTCGAGAGCAGGCGCGGCCAGGGCGTACCTTCGATCGGAAGCAGCCAAGCGGTACGAACTGTCAGGAGCAGTAGACGCCGTCGATCAAGTTCAGGCCAAGAAGGAACTCGGATGTGAAGCGTGTACGTACAAGCGGCTCGAAACGCGGCTGCGTACGCAGACCTGCCGCCTCCGCCGCTCGTGCCGAGACGGCCTGCTCGAGACCGACCTGAACGAAGCGGAAGAGGCTTCTCGGCCGAGCCTGAGTAAGCCGACCCAGATCGGGACCGATCACGGTGGCGATCTTGGGGTACCCGCCGGTGGGCTGACGATCCGCCATCAAAACGATGGGACGACCGTCGCCAGGAACCTGGATCGCCCCCATGACGATGTCGTCCGAGACGATGTCGTGGCCGGCGGCGTGACGGACGGCCGGTCCAACGAGGAAAAAACCCATGCGGTCGTTCCTGGTGGACACGGACCAGTCCGCCGACAGAAACGTCGCGATCGCCTCGGGTGTGAAGTAGTCGTCCTGCGGCACCGGAACGACGCGGATGGTATCGCTCCGTCGGTCGAGCCAGGGCGCCTCAATGTGGCTCGGGTGGGGGTGGCACTCTGCCTCCGGGTATGAAGAAAGCGTAGCGGTTCGGCGCTGATACGATGGTGCACGCTTCAGCCTGTGTCAGGTGCAACGTCAGGCAGCAGCCGGTGTAGCGTCCGGCTCTTGCTCTTTCGCGAGGCCGAACCGAGCTGCGAACACGTCGGCGGGCATCGGCTTGCCGAACAAGTAGCCTTGCCCCTCCTGGCAACCCTTCTCACGCAAGCGTGTGTATTCCGCCTCCGTCTCTATGCCTTCGGCGATCACCGCCAAGTCAAACCCGCGCCCAAGCTGCAGGATCGCCCGCACGATCGTCACATCCTGATGCGAGGCCAGCATGCCGGTCACGAACGAGCGGTCAATCTTCAGTCGGGTCAACGGGAAGCGCTTGAGCAGGCTGAGTGAGGCGTAGCCTGTGCCGTAATCGTCAAAGGCGATGCCTACTCCAGCCTCGTGCAGGGTGTGTAACGCGGCGATCACCTCGGCATCATGGCGCAGCACGATGTTCTCGGTGATCTCCACCTCAAGACCAGCAGCCGGGAGGCCGGTGTCTGATAGGGTCGCCTGTACCGTCTCGGCCAAGTCACCGCGTTGTACCTGGGCACTGCACAGATTCACCCCCATGCGGAACTCGGGCGCTCCCGCGTTGCGCCACGCAACGGCCTGTTCACAAGCAGTTCGTAGCACCCAATCGCCGACAGGCGCTGCGTAGCGGCTGGTGTCCAACGCGTCGAGGAACGCCGCCGGCGCGAGCAGACCGCGTTCTGGATGCTGCCAACGGATCAAAGCTTCCGCCCCGACCAGGGCACCGTCGCTGAGGCGTACCTGCGGTTGGTAGAACAGCACGAACTCACCGTGCTCGACCGCCCGGCCCATCTCGTCCCGGCAGGTGTGAAGGCGTTGCGCCTGCTGCCGCAGCACGGGCGTGAACAGCCGGTGGCAGTGCCGGCCAGCGGCTTTGGCTTGGTACAGGGCTAGATCTGCGCACGAGAGCAGGTCGTCGGCGCTCTCCCCATGAGTCGGGGCCAGGGCGATGCCGACGCTGGTGCTGAGCCGGAGCGTCTGACCCTCGTGCTCGAACGGTTCTGCGACCGTAGCGATGATTGTATCTGCCACCTCGGCCGTCCGCAGCGGATCTGCTATGTCAGGCATGAGCAGCACGAACTCGTCGCCGCCCAACCGTGAAACGGTGTCGATCGGGCGAACGCATGCCAGTAGGCGCGCGGCCATCGCCTTGAGCGCAGCGTCACCGGTGGCATGCCCGTGAATGTCGTTGATCTCCTTGAAGCCGTCGAGGTCGAACATCAGCACGGACACGGCACGTGCCGCGGTGACAATTTCGGTCAGACGCTCGCGTAACACGGCACGGTTGGGCAACTCTGTGAGCGGATCGAGGTGGGCGAGGCGGAACAAGCGCTCTTCGTTGGCGTGCCGCTCGCGGATGTCACGCACGATAGAGCCGAACGCGGCGCGTCCCTCCTCCTGCCAGCGCGACAGCGACAGCTCGATTGGGAACTCGGTGCCATCCTTATGGCGGGCCGGCAGTTCGATGGTCTTGCCTAAAAGCCGGGGTTTGCCGCCGCCGGCGACACGGCGCAGACCACCGCCATGACCGCCGCGCATCCGTTCGGGCACGATCAGGTCGATGGGCTGCCCAACCGCCTCGGCGGCGGTGTAGCCGAACATCTGCTCGGCGGCATCGTTCCAGAACGTGATGTGGCCCTTGGCATCAGCGCAGATGATGCCGTCCGGTGATGTTGACGCGATCTGGACGAAGCGCGACTGGCTCGCGCGCTGGGCAACCTCCAGCCGGCGCATCTCCAGGCGGTCGAGGGTGAGGTCGGCGAGCTGCCGTAGGATCTGCCGGTCGGCGTCGGAGAAGCTGATGCGCGGCCGCGTATCGGCGAGGCAGAGCGTGCCCACGGCATGGCCTGACGGCGCATGCAGAGGGATGCCGGCGTAGAAACGGATGTGCGGTGGGCCCGTGACGAGCGGGTTGTCCTGGAAGCGCAGGTCGAGAGTGGCGTCTAGGACGACGAGGGCGTCGGCTTGCGCAATGGTGTGCGAGCAGAATGCGACCTGTCGGTCAGTCTCGCATAGATCAAGGCCCACCTTTGCGTGGAAGACCTGTCGGTCGTGGTCGGCGAGCGAGACGAAGGCGGTCGGGACCTGAAACAGGCGCGTTGCCAGGGCAACGATCTGTGTGAAGGCCGGTGCTGGCGCTGAGCCGACAAGATCGTACTCAGCGAGTGCTGCGAGGCGGGCGTTCTCATCGGCGAGGAGAGGGGAGGCCTCATGGCAGGAACCCGAAGTTGCATTCGTCCCCCGCCATATCGTGAGGTTGTTAAAAGAACTCCCTACAGGTTTGCGCAGCGTCGGGATTGCTCTTTACATCGTGAAAGCCACCGCAAGCTTGGGTGGCGAACTGGTAGCCGCAACATTTAGCTTGAGCCATGCCTTGTTATGAACGAAGCCAAGCTCCTGACGAACACGGCTCTTGCGAGCGTTATGCCGCCCGCACGGTGGCGAGGAAGCGCCCGACCCCCGCGCCGAGGTGCTCGGACTGGCGCGACAGCTCCGAGGCCGCGCCGAGGACCTGGCTCGCCGCCGCGCCCGTCTCCTCGGCCGCACCGGCAACGCCCGCGATGTTGCTCGTCACCTCACCGGTGCCCTGCGCCGCCTGGGAGACATTCCTGACGATCTCCTGGGTGGCCGCGCCCTGTTCCTCGACTGCGGCCGCGATCGAAGTCGCAACGCCGCTGATCTCGCGGATCCGCTCCGTGATCCCGGCAATCGACGTCACCGCTTGACCAGTCGAGGCCTGGATCTGGGCGATCTGACCGGAGATCTCGTTCGTCGCCTTGGCCGTCTGCTCAGCCAGCGCCTTCACCTCAGAGGCCACGACCGCAAAGCCGCGTCCCGCCGCGCCAGCGCGTGCCGCCTCAATCGTCGCGTTCAGAGCCAGAAGGTTCGTCTGGCCAGCGATCGAGGAGATCATCGTGACCACGTCGCCGATGCGCGAGACCGCGGCGCTCAGCTCCTGAACGAGTGCGCCGGTCTGACCGGCCTCGGTAACAGCGGTCCGGGCGAGATCCGCCGAGCCGGCCACTTGCCGGCCGATCTCCTGAACCGACGAACCAAGCTCCCCCGCCGCCGCAGCGACAGTGTTGACGTTGGAGGCGGCCTCCTCGGCGGCCGCGGCCACGGCGGTCGACTGACTGGCGGTCTCGGTTGCCGTGGCGGTCATGGTCTGCGCGGTGGCCTGCAGCTCGGTCGCCGAAGACGACACCATGCCGATGATGCCGCCGACGGCAGCCTCGAAGCTGTCGGCCATCTGCCGCATGCCGGCCTTGCGCTGCTCCTCGGCGGCCAAACGGGCCTGGGCAGTCTCTGCTTCAAGCTGCCGGGTGCGGATCAGGTTGTCCTTGAACACCTGAACGGCCGCTGACATTGAGCCGATTTCATCCTGGCGCCGCCTGAACGGTACCTCGGCGGCCGTGTCCCCCTCCGCCAAGGTTTTCATCGTGCCGGTCATCGTCTGGATCGGCCGCGAGACCCGCATCAGGGCGAATATAGCAGCAGCAGCCGCGGCGACCATCGCTAGAGCGATTGCGACGTAGACGGCAGTCTTGGCCTCGTCGGCAGCGGTCATAGCTGCATCTGCATCCGTGCGTGCGCCATGCTCGTTCAACGCCACATCCTGGGCTAACGCATTGCGCACATCATTGTAGAGGCTGATATTTTCCGGCCGGCTGATGAGCGCCAAACCCTCCGCGGCCTGGCCGCCCTCGGCTAAACGCATCGCCTCGCGGCCTACACTCTCGTACCGATCCCAAGCGGCGACAAAGACGTCATAAAGCCTGCGCTCCTCATCGGACGAAATTAGTGGCTCGTATGCTTTCCGCGCTGCAGCCGACGCAGCGAGGGCATCCGCTAGATCTCGGGCATTGTCGGCCCTACGCTCGGATGTACCCGCCATGGCCAACGAGCGCAGCTGTTTGATGCGGACCTCTGAGGCTGTCGCCCGGATATTCGTTACCGCGATGACTGACGGCAGCCAGTTCGTAGCGACCTCCGTGACCGAGTGCCGGATGCCGGAGAGCTTGGCGAGCGAGAGCACTCCCTGGCCGACGCAGATAAGTGCGAGGAAGCTGAAGGCCGCGGCGAGAGAGGCTTTGATAGAAAGGGAGAGACGCATGGACCGGATGGGCGCGGGAGAGACCGAGCAGTGCGCCGCGCGCGCAGTCACTCGGTATATGCACCCCGCGCTAGTGATGGTGCGACGTTAATTAACTCGTTGCACAACGACGTGGGGCCTTCACATTTCAGTGTGAGTCCGCAGAGTGAGAGCGAAATCTATCAAATTGAGGGCCCTAGGAGATTTTCCGCATACCTTCTGGTTGAGCCGCCATCGAGTGCCAAGCGAACTGATTGTCGTTCTGGGCTTTGCCTTAATACTTGGTCGGGCACGCGTGAGCGGGCGAATTGGGCTACAGGCCGAATGTCAGCTCCGTCGAGCGCACGAAGGCGACGCCGACCTCGGTCGTCCCGCGGCTGCCGGCGCTGCTGCAGCGCAAGCCGGTGCGCGTGGTGACCGTGGCAGCGGCCAATCGCACCGCTCGGGTCGCCTGGGTGATCCTGACCCGCGGAGGCACCTACCGCGCACAAGCGGCCACAGCCGCCTGACAGCACGGCGAGGAGGTTTTTCAAGTTTACGAGGACGATGAGAGCTGATGGCGAACCGGTCAGATCGGGAGCCGGGACACCCCGCGTAATGTCCAGGGCGTCATAGCCCGCGAAGCAGAGTGGGACCCAGCTCGAGGGTACCATCAGGGCCAGCAGTCACCATGTTCGACTGCATCAACAGGCTGGACACAAGACTGCACCCGACCAACGCGTCAGAAGCTCAATTCGCCACTCGCAATGCGGGAGCCATTCACACAGGACCATAGCGCAGACCTGACCTGACCGGTATTTTGGACCGAGCCAATTGGGAGGCTACTGCATAGTCGCGGCCATGGGTAGCCGGAAGGCCAGATCCGGGTAGCTGACGGGCGCAGGTGGCCCTGCCGAAAGGCGCAACGCAAACTGATGATCGCCTACCGGCTGCAGTACAACATCGCCCACCGCACCCTGATCGGCCTGGCGCGGCAGAAGGCCTACGGCGAGCTGAGGCTCATCGAGGCAGTCAACACCCAGAACGACGCCGCACCAGGGCAGTGGCGGCAGATCAAGGCTCTGGCCGGCGGTGGATCGTTGCCGGACGTCGGCCTCCACTGTCTGAACGCCTTCCGCTACATCACGGGCGAGGAGCCGGTGGAGATCACGGGCCGCCTGACCCAGCCGAAGGGCGACCCGCGCTTCTGCGAGGTCGAGGACATCTCGCACTTCACGCTGCTGTTCCCCTCGGGCGTCTTCGCCGCCGGCACCGCGGGCTACAGCATGCACGAGAACCGCCGCCTACGCGCAGACGCGACGGATGGATGGTTCGGACTGGATCCGGCCTTCAGCTACAACAATCTCGTGATGCACATCGGCCACCGTGCCGGCCCGGCGAACGCGCAGGAGCAGCGCGTGTTCACGCCACGCAACCAGTTCGCGGTCGAGATGGACCAATTCGCGGAGTGCATCCGGACCAACCGTGAGCCGAACACGCCGGGCGAGGAAGGACTACAGGACCAGCGCATCATGGCAGCGATCTATGAGGCGGCGGCCGGTGGCGGCGTCGTGAAGATGGCGGCCAGTGATCGCCTGGACGCCACGCGCGGACCGGCTCCGAACGAACAGAGCGGTTGAGCGCAACCCACCCGCCTGTGTTGCCTGATGAGCTGGCCGGCCATCAGAACCAGGAAGAAGGCGTCACCTGTCCACTTCCTGCATTCTGAGCTGGAGGGCCGGCGCACTCCGTTTCTAACCCGACACAGGTGTTCAACCCGCCGAGATCAGCCTCACCCCACGTCCAGCGAGCGTTTCCAGTATGCCCTGCTGGCGAGGGTCCGGTTCGCTTTCGACGATCGCCACCTCAGGGGTTTCCTCCTCAAGCCAAGCTTCTGTGCTCTCAGCGTCGGCAAACTCTAGGACGTTGTAGCCCTTCTCGCTCAGCAGGTGGCAGTTGCGGGTCCGCTGTTCGATACGATGCGACAGAACCAGGGCGAGCGGCCGGTATCGCTGCTCCGCTCTCATGCGGCTTTCCTGACTTTTCGCGGAGCAGGCTTGCTTGCGGGCTGCTTCGACGCCGTGGCCGTGCGCTTTGAGCCAGAGGACTTTCGAGCTGATGGCTTTGCTGGAGAGCCCGCCTTCTCGCTGTCGATGCTCCGCTTCAGGGCTTCCATCAGGTTGACGACGTTGCCGGTGTTCGAAGCCTCAGCCTTCGCTCGTCCCTTGCCCTTCGACGGCTTCGACGCCTTGCCCTTCACGAGCGTGATCAGCGCCTCCTCGTAGCGGTCCTCGAACTTCGAGGGGTCAAACGTCTTCGTCGAACGTGCGATCAACTCCTCGGCCAACGCGCGCATCTCGTCCGTGGGCTTGCCGTCAGGCATGTCCTCGAAGTACGCCGTCGGCGAACGGACCTCGTCCTGGTAGCGCAGCAGCGTCGCCAGCAGACCCTTGCCGTAGGGTTCGAGCAGAACCACCCGCTCGCGCTTGTAGATGACGAGCCGCCCGAGGCCGGCCATGCCCTTCTTCTTCATCGCGTCGCGGATCACGGCGAAGGCCTCACGCGAGACCTTGTCCTCGGCCGCGAGGTAGTACGGCTTGTCGAGGTAGCGCTCGTCGACCTCCTCACGCTTGCAGAACGCCTCGATGTTGATCGTGTGAGTGCTCTCCAGCGCGATCTCGCTGAGCTCATCGGCCTCGATCGGCACGAGTTCGTCCTTGGTGACCTCGCAGCCCTTGATCTGGTCGTCCCGGTCCACGGGCTCACCGTCACGGCATCGACAATGAGCTGCTTGATCCGGTTTCCCGTCTCGCGGTTGATCGTGTGACACTTGAGATCGCTCGAGGAACTCACCGCCGGATACAGGCCGACCGCACAGGAAACGAGGGAAAGTCTCAGGTGACCTTTCCAATTGGCACGCGCCGCCACCGTGGCCTCCAACATTCGTCCAAGTATTGTCGAGTCTCCGCGCCTCCGACGAGTCTCGACGTCGATTTCAGCGACTCAACGAGGGTTCGGATCGACTCGTTCCGCGGGCCGACCGCCTGTGGATAACTTGCAAACTCTGTGCAATCCGAGTCTTCACGGGACTTCGCTTGGAACCTCGGCGTGAACGTCGCCGTTTGCTGCGAGCTATGGTCAAGCTCCTCGAACCCTATCGCGCCAAGCGGGATTTTGGAGTCTCATCCGAGCCGCCGGGTCGGCGTGGCCGGAAGGCCAAGAAGGCCCGTTTCGTGGTGCAGAAGCACGATGCCACGCGCCTGCACTACGACCTGCGGCTCGAGATCGATGGCGTGCTCAAGAGCTGGGCGGTGACACGCGGGCCGAGCTTGGTACCCGGCGATAAGCGCTTGGCAGTCCAGACAGAGGACCACCCCATCGACTACTTGCGCTGGGAGGGCGCGATCCCGAAGGGCCAGTACGGCGGCGGCACCATGATCGTCTGGGACACCGGACACTGGGATCCGGTCGGGGATCTCGCAGCCGGGCTGGCGAAGGGCCACGTCGAGTTCGCCCTCCACGGCGACCGGCTCAAGGGCCGGTGGCACCTCGTGCGGATGAAGGGCCGCGGCAGCGAGAGAAAGGAGCCCTGGCTCCTACTGAAGGCCGAGGACGAGCATGCGCGCCTGAAGGGCGACGCCGACATCCTAGAGGAACACGACACCTCGGTTCTGTCAGGCCGCACCAACCGGGACCTTGCGAAAGGTGGAGCCATCAGGGCCGATCACGAGGCTCGCGCTCGGGTCGAGGCCGGTCGCACCACGAGGCCGACGGCAAGCCGGTCCGCGCGCGGTCGCAAGGCCATCCTTCCGCCCTTCGTTGAGCCGGCGCTCGCGACCCTGGTCGAGACGGTACCGAGCGGCCGTGACTGGCTGTTCGAGATCAAGCACGACGGCTACCGCATGCAGGCGCGGATCGACGGCGGATCCGTGACGCTGCTGACGCGCTCGGGCCTCGACTGGACGGCCAAGTTCAAGCCGATCGCGGCGGCTCTCAAGGCCCTGAAGCTGCCCTCAGCCCTGATCGATGGTGAGATCGTTGTCGAGACGGAGAGCGGCGTGTCGAGCTTTTCGGCTCTGCAGCAGGCGCTCACCTCGGGCGAGATCGGAGGGGCAGTCTTCTACGCGTTCGATCTTCTCTACCTGGATGGGAAGGACCTCCGCGCTCTGCCGCTCATCGAGCGCAAGGATCTGCTGTTGCAGAGCCTCGGCGACGTGGATCCGAAAAGCCGCATCCGGTTCAGCGAGCATCTCGTCGAGGACGGCGCGGCCATGGCACGCCACGCCTGTAGGCTCGGGCTGGAGGGCATCATCGCCAAGCGCACGGACGCGGCCTACCGTTCAGGGCGCAGTGACCTCTGGCGCAAGGTGAAGTGCTCGCATTCCGAGGAGTTCGTCATCGCCGGCTACATGCCCTCGACATCGGCGGTTCGGTCTGTCGGTTCGCTGATCCTCGGGTCGTACGAGGGCGAGCACCTCGTGCACGTGGGACGGGTCGGGACCGGGTTCAGCAATACCGCCGCGCGCGATCTCTGGACGCAACTCGACCCGTTGCGGATCAAGGCCTCGCCGTTCAGCATGGAGTTGCCACCGCTAGCGCGCCGCAACGCCAAATGGGTCGATCCGCGGCTCGTCTGCGAAGTGACATTCCGTGGCTGGACAGCCGACAACCAGCTGCGGCACGCTTCCTTCAAGATGCTCCGTTCGGACGTGCGACCGGACGAGATGGTCCGGGAGGCAGCGATGAAGCGCCCGAAGCCGCGTGCCCTGAACTCCCAGGTGAAGAACACACCGGCCGAGAGTGTGACCCTGACACATCCCGATCGCGTACTGTGGGACGATGTCGGTCTCACGAAGGAAGGTCTAGCCGCGTACTACACCGAGATCGCCGAGCACATCCTGCCGCACTTGGTCGACCGACCGCTGTCGCTCGTTCGATGCCCTGACGGCGTCGGCTCATGCTTCTACCAGAAGCACGGCTGGGCCGGGATGGATGATCGGTATCTCCATCTGGTCGGGGAGGGCTCCGAACGGGCCGTGGTGATCCGCGACCGCGCCGGTCTCCGCGCTCTGGTGCAGGCGAGCGTTCTCGAGATCCATCCTTGGGGTGCGACAGCTGCCGATCCGGACCGGCCAGACCGCCTGGTCTTCGACTTGGACCCCGGTGAGGGTGTCGGATGGGGCGATCTTGTGGCCGGCGCGCTCGACGTCCGCGAGCGGCTCGGGCGTCTGGGGTTTGCGGCCTTCGTCAAAACCACGGGTGGCAAGGGGGTGCACGTCGTCACTCCACTCATGCCGCAGGCGACATGGACCGAGGCGAAGGCCTTCACGAAGCGCGTCGCAGCCGAAATGGCAAAGGACACACCCGAGCGCTACGTGGCGACCGTCTCGAAGCAGGCCCGAGAAGGCCGCATCTTCGTGGATTACCTGCGCAATCAACGGGGCGCGACCGCCGTTTCGGCCTTCTCGACCCGTGCTCGCGCGGGCGCGCCTGTGTCTGTGCCCGTGAGCTGGGACGAGCTTCCGTCGCTCGGCTCCGGCGCACGCTTCAGCGTCGCGAGCGTGCCGGGCCGCCTCGCCGCGTCGAAGCAGGATCCCTGGGCTAACTTTACGCATGCAGCGCGTGCACTCGGTGTGTCTGGCCACCACGCGCAAAGGACGTAGCTGCCCAACGCACCGAGCGACAGCCGGTGGCTGATCAAGGCGGTTTGCCGGGGGGCGTTGAGATTTAGCGTGAACCGGGTCCGGTGTCGTGGCGCTGATCGGCCGGCTCGACCGGGAGCAGCGCGGTCCGCTCACGCAGGCACTCGACGCCTGCAACATCCGTTGGTGCCGCGATGCTGTCGTACCTGCCCGAGCAGGGCTGGCGACGAAGCGTGCGTGGAACACGAACTTCGTAATGTGTACACCGCAGTACATCGCACAGGTGCCGGACCTGCCGGCCGCCTGTGCTTCAACAGCCAGGATAGTTGGACTGTCGTTGGCCTCAAGCGACGTGCGAGTATCTACGACCGGCTGAAGCCACCCTCCACCGCGCGCCACTGTCGTCCTTCGCGGCGTACATCGCTTGATCGGCGGCGTTCAGGATGTCGCTTGGTGTCCCCGCGTGCGCTGACGAATATGCAACGCCAATCGACACGCCAACCGTGATCGGTCCATTCTGAAGGCGGATTGGACCGGCGATGGTAGTGGCGAGGTGATCGGCGAGACCCGTGACCGCCGCTCCATCAGGATCCGTGCGGACAAGGATCGCGAACTCGTCCCCGCCGATGCGGCAGGCGAGATCGTCTGATCCGATCGAGAGGCGCAACCGCTCCGCGATCTCGATCAGAACCTGGTCGCCGGCGGCATGGCCCATTTTGTCGTTGATGCCCTTGAAGCCGTCGAGATCGAGATAGAGGACGGCGAAGTCCTCGCCGGTTGTGGCCGTCCTCTCGCAAGCCAGCGCCAGCTGCTGGTGGAACATCGCGCGATTGGCCAAGCTCGTGAGACCGTCATGGCTCGCGCGGTGTGAGGCTTCCTGGACGGCGAGCAGCCGATCGGCGACGAGCCGGTGCAGGTACAGCGTTGCCTCGGCAATCACGGGGATGAAAGCGATCAGGAAGACGCCAGCAAGTTTGATCGGGAGTTCTGGACTCATCAAAGCGCCGTAGATCGTCGGCACAAGCATCAACAGGCTGGTCGCAATCGGAACCCAGGGTACGACCGACAGGCGTGCGCAGGCTCCGGCGCAAAATGCCAATACGAAGCCCAAGGCCAGGAGAGCCGCAGGTGTATCACCGTTTGTGAATGCGTGCAGGCTCTGGAGCCCGAGCGCAGCAGCCTGGGCAACCAAGCCTCCAGCATGCCAGCGGTACCAAGGCCGGATCGATGCCAGTGTCGCGGCAACGTTGCTACGCCTCCGATACATGAGCAGCACGACCACACGGACTACGCCGATGGCGGCGATCGCGATCGCGAGACAGAGATCGACCATCGCGCCGGAACGAAGCGCTAGCGCAATCGCACCAATCGTTGTCGTGGCGCTGATGCTCACGGCTTGCGGCAAGCTGCTGAGCAGGCATCCCACCAGTTCAAGGCGAATCGATACTGGTAAAGCCGCTCGCCTCTCGCTGTGCCAAACTGCCATGATCCCTGCTCCGCAGGCTTCTCAAACGGCCTATTAGGCGTCAGATCTAACTAGCCCGTTAATTAGCTGATCTTTCTATGGCTCTATAGCCTTGACGCCGGCAACCACATAACATGGGTTATAGCCGGATGGGAGGCATCGGCCGCAATGAGCGTCTATTATCTGATGTAAATTCTATTTACGTTTACTTCACGTCGGCTCTCATAGTATTCAGCTTGAGGAGAGCGGCTGATGACGCGCGTAGGGTGCCAGGGTTGTCGGGACGGAGCTCCGCTCCCGTTCGCGTTCACGATGGCGTTCCAGCCGATCGTCGACGTCGGTCAAAACCGCGTCTGGGGTTACGAGGCACTCGTGCGGGGCACCGAGGGCCAGGGTGCGGGCTGGGTGCTCGGGCAAGTGGACGATGGAAACCGGTACAAGTTCGACCAGGCTTGCCGCGTCAAAGCCATCGAGCTTGCCGCGTCCCTGTTCCCGGATGCCGAGACCCGGCTGTCGATCAATTTCATGCCGAACGCCGTCTACGAGCCGGCCGCCTGCATCCGAGCCACGCTCGAGGCTGCACAGCGTACGGGCTTGGCGCATCGGCAGGTCATGTTCGAGTTCACCGAGAACGAGCGCATGGTCGATGTCGCTCATGTGCAGCGGATCATCGCCGAGTACCGCAAGCACGGCTTCATGACGGCGCTGGACGATTTCGGCGCGGGCTATGCCGGATTGAACCTTCTGGCGAGCTTCCAGCCCGATCTGATCAAACTCGACATGGAGCTGATCCGCGGCATCGCGACGTCGCCGGCGCGTCAGACGATCATCGCGGCCGTGACGATGATGGCGCGGGAGCTCGGTATCACCGTGCTGGCGGAAGGCATCGAGAGCGAGGCCGAATTCGTGACCCTGAAGGCTGCGGGCATCCGCTTGTTCCAGGGTTACCACTTCGCCAGACCGGAGATCGGCGCGCTTCCTGCTGTGCAGTTTACGGCGGCAGCGTCCATGGCCGCCTGACCGTCTGGCTGGCCGAGCAAGCCTATTGTCAGAATTGTCGGTTCTGTCAGAGCGGCGCGCCTGTTTGGGGGTACGACGGCCGACAAGTTGGACGCCCGTTCACAGGCAGGGCTCTGACGATAGGGACAGTTGCGACGATGGCTTGGGCTCAGCTCGCTCCGCCTGTGTGTCGTAACCCGTGCTCACCGCCCCCTCGGGTGCGGGCGCTCGCTCGATGGTTGGACGCTCGCCGAGCAGCCGGCATGCCGAGCCGATCACCTGTAGAGCGGCGGCTCAGCGGGATCCGCTCCGCTGGGCGGCAGACTTCACGTAGCTCAGGCAACGTCGGCGGGCTTGCTTGTCGTCTATCCGGGCCCAGGCTTCGAGCAGCTCGGCGGTCTCCCGCAGCTGGGTGATCTGCTCCCCGCTAACAGCCTCGGGTCGGGTGAACGCCTCGATCGGAATGCCGAGCGCCTCTGCGAGACGTACGAGGGCTTGGGTGTTGTCCGCCATGCTCGATAGTCCGACGCTGGTATGCCGCCGAACGTCCTAGGAAAGGGTTCCGCATACCTCAAGTCGCATCTGCGTGGACGATCGGGTCGCGCACAAGCTTTCAGTTGAGCTGAGGCGTGCGTGTCACACCCGCAGATTAAGCTATTGTCAGAATTGTCGGTCCTGACAGGCCGGGGACGGCTAGGGTAGGACGGGACGCGACGGGCTTTGTGGATCAGTGTGTCTGGCGTATCCGGCAATTCCCGCTGCTCTATGCTCGCAAAATACATCCGTGCTGAAAAATAGGTTGCGGACGGTCAGTCCTGCCCGCGCATGCCTGCGCGCAGCACCCTGATGATGTCGGCGACGGCCGCCTCATCACCCCCGGACGCTGCAACCTGCAGTCCGTGGGTGACGTGCTGGTCAATGATGAGCAGAGCGACCTCGCGTAGCGCGGCTCGGGCTGCGTGGATCTGCTGGATCTCGTCGAGGCAGTGGCGGTCTTCCTCGATCATCGCACGCAGGCCGCGAACCTGACCCTCGATCCGGTTCAGGCGCTGCACGAGCGGTTTTCGCTCGTCATCGGTCCGATGCAGGATGACGCGCCCGTCGATGACCTCGCTACCTGCCACGCGGCCTCCTTGCCCGCCACGATCCCTGGGCGGGTGTCAGGAACGGCCGGTCGGCCAAAACCGTTCAATGCGGGCCTCGACGCTGCCGAGGCCCGTTCTTCAGCTTCAGCCGATCTGCTGGGACTGGGCCCCGCTGTCGGGCCGTGCCGGGCCGAGCACCGGCTCCTCGCCCATGGGCTGGTTCTGGACCACGCTGAACTCGCCCTTGCCGTCGAGGGACGGGCCCTGCGTCCAGCGGCCGGCCGGGGGCGGCGAGCCGTCCGCCGACGTCGAGAAGAAGTTGTAGTTGAACTTCTGGTTCTCCTCGCTCTGCGGGAAGGAGTTCGGGATCGGCAGCGTGCCCGCGTGCCCCCCGAGTTCCTCGATCACCGACAGCCATTGCTGCTGGTGCATCGTGTCCCGGGCGATGAGGAAGCTCCACATGTCGCGCATGCCGGCATCGTTGGTGGCGTTGTAGAGCCGGACCGCCAGGATCCGTCCGGTCGCCTCGGCGGCGACGTTGCAGTACATGTCGGCCGCGATGTTGCCGCTGGCGTAGATGTGGCTCATGTCGAACGGCAGGCCGTCGGAATTGCCCGGGAAGGCCGCCATGCCGGTGGACAGCAGCGTCTTGTGCAGCATGCCTTCGGCGATGTGGCGCGGGTTCTCGCCGCCCATCACAGCTCCGACGAGCGCGTCGGCGGCCCCGGCCTCCTGCACCTTGGTCGGCGCGGTCTCGAGGTTCATCGCGACGGCGGTCGCGAGCATCTCGATATGCCCGATCTCCTCGGTCGCGGTGTTGAGCAGCATGTCGCGGTACTTCGTGGTCGGGGCGCGGTTACCCCAAGCCTGGAAGAAGTACTGCATGCAGACCCGGATCTCGCCCTCGATCCCGCCGATCGCCTGCTGGAGCATGCGGGCATAGATCGGGTCCGGGCTGTCGACCTTGACCGGGTACTGAAGTCGCTTGTCGTGGTAGTACATGGGCAGGCTCCTCGTTGGGACAGGACGGGCGGCGAGCACGAAGTCCTTTGCCGGGTACTCTCTGGGAGTACCCTGCCGTGCTCTCCGGCCAACCGGCCTGCTCGGAGAAGGTTCTGTCCTGTCGCACCCGCTTTTGGAGAGTAAAGCTTCGAGCCGGTGGGCTGCCTGTCCATAAGCGCGCTGACACGTCCCCTCGATAGCGTCGTCCGGCTCGACCGAAGTCACAGCCCGTGGAGGCGCGCGTCAGGCCGCCCGTACGGAGGCGAGGAAGCGTCCGACCTCGGCCTTGAGATGCTCGGATTGCCGTGACAATTCCGAGGCTGCGCCCAGGACTTGGCCCGCCGCCGCACCCGTCTCCTCGGCCGCGCCGGCGACGCCGGTGATGTTGCTCGTCACAGCGCTGGTGCCCGCAGCGGCCTGAGACACGTTGCGCACGATTTCCTGCGTGGCCGCGTCCTGCTGCTCGACGGCGGCCGCTATGCTCGCAGCCACAGAATTGATCTCCCGGATCCGGCTGCTGATCCCGCCGATGGCGGCGACCGCCTGATCGCTTACGCCCTGGATATCACCGATTTGTCTCGCGATCTCGTCGGCAGCCTTCGCGGTCTGACTGGCCAATGTTTTGACCTCAGTGGCCACCACCGCAAAGCCTTTCCCGGCCTCACCGGCGCGCGCTGCCTCAATCGTGGCGTTGAGCGCAAGAAGGTTGGTCTGTGAGGCGACAGAGGTGATCAGTCCGATCATGTCGCCGATCTTGGCGGACGTAGCTTTCAGTGCCTGCACGAGCCCGGCGGTCTGATCGGCCTCTGCCATGGCGGTGTGGGCGAGTTCGGCCGAGCCCTCGACCTGGCGGCCGATCTCCTGAACGGACGAGCCGAGCTCCTCGGCGGCAGCCGCCACCGTGTTGACATTCGAGGCCGCCTCCTCGGCCGCGGCCGCGACGGTGGTCGACTGGTCGGCAGTCTGCGTCGCAGTGGCGGTCATCGCCTGAGCGGTCGCCTGCAGTTCTGTTGCCGACGATGAGACCAGCCCGACGATACCGCCGACTGACTGCTCGAAGGCCGTCGCCATCTGGCGCATGCCGAGCTTGCGCTGCTCCTCGGCGGATGCGCGGGCCAGCGCCGTCTCCTCTTCCAGTCGGCGCGCCTGGATCAGGTTGTCCTTGAACACCTGCACGGCACCCGCCATCGCGCCGATCTCATCGCGCCGATCCGTGCCAGGGATGGTTGCCGATGCATCGCCCTCGGCCAGCTGTCCCATGACCTCCCGCAGCCGCTTCAGGGGCGACAGGGCTCGGCGCAGGGCGAACCAGAGCACGCCGACAGCGATCGCCGTGACGATCAGCCCGATCATGATGGCCTGCTCGGCGAGTGCATCGACGCTCGCGAGGAAGTCGGCGCGTTTGACACCGACGTAGAGGACACCAATGACCCCACCAGCGCTGTCGCGGATTGGCTCGTAGCGCGCGAGGTAGGGCGTGCCGAGCACCTCGACTTCGCCCTGGTAAGACACACCCTGGCGCAGCACAGCATCGTAGGCTGGCCCTTGGGCGAGCTTGGTACCGACGGCGCGCGAGCCGTCTGGCTTTGTGACATTCGTCGCGATGCGGGTATCGCCCAGGAAGATGGTCGCACTTCCGCCGATGATCGCGCGCACACGGTCGACAGCCGCATCGGCGGCGTCGATGGCATGCTTTCCGACGTAGAGACGCTCACCTTGGACGCTGAACGCTGCGCTCCCGCCTTCGTCGGCGAGGCTCTGCTGCAGCAGGCGCAGGTTGCTCGCGAGATTGGTGTTCGCGCGAGTTTCCAGCTCGGTGCGCATCTGCACCAATAGCAGGCTGGCCAGGATCGTCGTCGCGAGCACGAGCAACACCGTGCTGAGCAGGCTCACGCGAGCCGGCAGCGAGAGAGCCGGAATGCGCAGGGCTTGCGTGCGGGTCGCCGTTCCTGGGCGGTCAAAGAGCATGGCTACGATCCCTAAACGGGCACGTACACTGCGCGCCCATGGCGTTCGGACAAGTGCCGAAACTTGATCCCATCCTAGGATTTCGAGGTTATTCCTCCGTTAAAACCTTGATCGAGCTGAAGCAGGTTCGGTCCAGAAACATCGAATTACACGGGTTCGATAACCTTTTATGCTGATTTATGTTTGCACAACCTGTGATTGTCTATGCATATGCGTAAAGCCGGCGCGATAAGCGTAAAGCCGGCGCGAAGAGACAGGCAGGTTGAGGCCCTTTCACGGGTGACGGTCCGCCGAGCTTGGCCGCCTGTCGCGTCCCTGAGGCCGGGCGAATTCCGCAGCGTCAGTGGCACCGATTGACAGGACTGATACACTGGCTGTGAAAGCCTCGTTCGCAGGCGACGATCTCTTTGTTCGCGGCGATCACGGCCTCGATCCAGATCCCCGCCACGAGATCGGCACTCCTTCGCTGCCGCGCACGATCTAGGGCGCGGGATCGACCGCGTCCTGCGCCACTTCCGACATCCTCGTCTCGGATCCGCGATCGAGGCCACCCTGGATGACGCGCAAGACGACCTGCGGCGGGATCTCGACTGGCGCACCGCCGAACAGGCCCGTGATGAGCCTCGCGACCTCAGCGGCGGATCCGGGCGGTTCGAGTTTCTCGGCGGTCGCGAGTGCCTCCTGCTTGAGCGCCTCGGGCTCAATCAACCCGGCCTTCGTCATCTCGCGTAGCAGGAGCGCACAGACCAGCGAGTTGGCGCGCGCCTGATGGAACAGGGCCTGGAAGGCGGGTCCGGATCCCTCGATGAACCGGCTGAGGGCCTTGAGCAGGGGCTCGAGCTCGCCCTCAGTGATCGGCCGATCCGGGTCCGACATGCGCTGGTCCTCGTACACAGGGGGATCCGAAGCGCTCACAACCGGTATCGTTCGGCCAGCCCCATGAGGGCTTGAGCGAGCTCCGTCAGGTTGGCCGAGGCGGTCTCGACCTGCCGCGTGCCGGCCGCCGTCTGCTGGCTGGCCTGCCGGATGTTCTGGAGCGCGCCCATCACCTGCTCGATGCCGAGCTGCTGCTGGTTCGCCGACGCGATGATCTGCTGGAAGACCTGAGCGCCCTCTTCGACCTTCGCGGTGATCTCCTCGATGGTCCGCTGCGTCGTGTCCGAGCGCGTCTTGCCGGCGGCGGCGCGCTTGACCGCCTCCTCGGTGAGCATCACCGACGTGTTGATGCCCCGCTGGATCTCGCCCAGGATCCCGCGCACCTGGCCGGTCGCCGCCTTCGCCTGGTCGGCCAGCAGCTTCATCTCCGAGGCCACCACCGCGAAGCTGCGCCCGCTCTCGCCGGCCGCCGCCGCCTCGATCGCGGCGTTGAGCGCCAAGAGGTGCGTGCGCTCCGAGATGTCGTTGACCGTCTCGATGATGTCGCCGATCGTCTGGGTCTTCTCCGACAGGCTGACGATGTTGCCGGCCACCGCCTCGGCCTGCTCGCGGATCGCGTCCATGGCTTTGGCAGTGTCCGAGACGGCGCGCAGCCCCTGCCGGGAGGTCTGGGCGGTGGCCTGGGCGGTGGCGATCACCTCGGTGGCGCGCTTGCTGATCTGCGCGCCCGAATGGGTGATCTCGTCGACCGTGGCGGCGGTCTCCTGCACGGCGGCGAATTGCTGCTCCACCGAGGCGGCCTGCTCCTGGGCCGAGGCGCGGATCTCGGCCGCGGCCGCACTCAGGTCGGCGGTGGCGGCCCGGTTGGTCGTGGCGAGGTCGGTGAGGCTCGCGACCATCCCGTTCAGCGTCGTACCCAGGCGACCGATCTCGTTGCGCCCGGTCGCGGGGATCCGGCCGGTGAGGTCGCCCGCGCCGATCTGTCCGACGAAGGTCATCACTCTCAGGATGGGCCGGACGATCAGGCGGTTGATAGCGATGCCGATCGCGAGGCAGATCAGCAGCGTCAGCGCGGTGCCGATCCACAAGGTGAGGCCCGCGGTGTGCTGAGCCTGCGCGAGGCGCGTGTTCTGAGCGATCCTGTCGGCCTCTTCCAAGGCCTCAATCGCCGTGAGCCGCTGGCGGAAGGTGTCGAACAGCTGCTTGCCCTTGCCGTCCGCCTCGAGTTCGACCGCACCGGGCCGGGTTGCCGGATCGGCCGCGCGATGGACGGCGGGCTCACCGACCTCGGTCTGCCAAGTTCGGGCGGCTGTAACAGCCTCACTGAGCAAGTGGGCGGGCTCCGGATCATTGCCGATCAGGGCGGTGAGGCGGCCGACTGCGTCGTCGAGGCCCGGACGACCGGCCCGGTAGGGTTCAAGGCTGCTGTCGCGTCCGGTCAGCAGATAGCCGCGTAAGCCCGTCTCCTGGTTGAGCATGGCCGCGCGCAGATCGCCGAGGCCGCGAATGACTTGGCTCGCGCGCGTGCGCGCCTCGCTCGCCTCGTCTAGGTGGCTGAGCGTGACCTGGACAGCACCGCTGCTCAGAAGTGAGACCAACGCAATGATGCCGATGGCTCCGCCCAGCGAGCGGTTGAGACCGAACGTGTTTGGCATACCCGCTCTTCCTGCTTGACTGGGGCTTGGTCCGAACGCCCAGCAGCCGGGCTCTAGCGATACGGGGTACCCAGAGGCAATCGCCGCGCCGGTAGAGGACCTGAAACCCACGTTCTTCCACGAAGAGGGCCGAGCGCTTTGCAGCGCAGTGCCGTTCGGCTTAACCTCCCCACTGCGGGTGTAGGCGAGCGCAAAGCAGGTTTCGATGGCGCTATCGCCTATTTCGTCCGTGGAGCGATCGCGTCCTGGAGGTGACAAGCTCGCCGTGACTGAGGGCGAGACGCGTCCGCGTGAGCTGGCCCCGGAGGACCGGACACCGCCGGGCCTGGATGAGCATCTCGCGCGTGAATGCGTGCGGGGTCTCGTGCGGTCAGCCGCCGCTCGGGGGCCGATCCGGCGACGCGCCTTCGCGATTTCCGCACGCTCCAACACGGTCTTATTGCGAGGTCCCGAGATCCCGCGACGGTTAGGACCGCTGAGCAACTCGTGTGCGCGGTCGATCTGGTCTTGAAGGATTGGATTGCCCCGAAGTCGTAGACGGCCCAGTCACCTGCGCGCATCTTGGGACCGAATTTGGGGCTCCTGTTCGAGAGCCACCCCGGCTACCGGCTTAATCCGGAGCGATCACTCGGGCTGCTCCGAGCGACACAGCACACCGATGTGACGGACAAGTTCTGCGATGGTGCAGGGCTTTTCCAGACGCGGCACGTCCGCGTAGGCAGCCGGTATTACGTCGCTGCTGTAGCCCGTGATGAACACAAATGGGATGCTTTTTGTCCTCAGCGCCTGGGCGACTTCGAAAGTCATACCGTCCAGCAATCCGACGTCGAGCGCGGCGAGGTCAAATCCGCCCCCGATGACTTTTTCAATGGCGTCCTCTGCCGACGCGACGAGGCCGACCACCTCGGCACCAAGCGTTTTCAAGGACCCTGCAAGATCGCTGGCGATGAAATAGTCGTCCTCCACGATGAGGATGCGACGTCCGCCGAGAGGCCGGTCTTGCATAGCTATAGCCGCCCCCGAGTCGGAACGCATCGGCCAACAACCCGAAGACCTGCCATAGGTTCTCATCGAATTTATGGGCGGACACCCTCTGGCCGACCTGCCGATCTCGCTTTCAAAGTGTGTTGCTCACAACCTATAGGCTGGAACGGCCAAGCCAACCCGCGACTGCGGTTCGTACCACAAGAAAGTAGGGCTATGCACGACGACCACGCAACCGCTCCGGCTGTTGCACCGGAGCAGGGCGGCGGGGCCGCCGAGGAACTCGCCTACCGATTGCGCCAGCAGCAGCTCACCGCCGAGTTCGGGCACTTCGCCCTGCGGACGCACGACACCGCCGCTTTGTTACAGGAGGCAACGCGGGTGTGCGCCATCGGCCTGCACAGCGAGTACTGCAAGGCGATGGAGTACCTGCCGAACGAGCAGCAGTTCATTGTGCGCGCCGGTGTCGGCTGGAAACCCGGTGTGGTTGGACATGCGCGGGCCGGGGCCGATACGGGCAGCCCGGCAGGGTACGCGTTCCAGACTGGCGAGCCGGTGATCTCCAACCACCTCAAAGCGGAGACCCGCTTCCGTACCCCAAAAATTCTGATCGAGCACGGCGTCAAGCGGGCGATTAACGTGCTGATTCAGGGCGAGGGCGAGCGGTTCGGCGTGCTTGAGGTGGACAGCCCAACCGAGGGCCGGTTCACGAACGCCGATCTCGCGTTCATGCAGGGGTTTGCCAACCTGCTCGGGGTCGCAATCGAGCGGCAACAGGTCGAGGAGGCGCTTCGAGCCAGCGAAACCCTCCTGGAGCAGGCTCTGGCACACAAGGAGGTGCTGACGCGCGAGATCAGCCACCGGGTCAAGAACAGTCTGACCATCGTGGCGGGCCTGCTCTCGATGCAGAGCCGCATGTCGGACAATCCGGACCTGACCCGGGCGCTCGCGGACGCGCAGACGCGCGTGCAGACCATCGCCAGCGTCCACGACCGGTTGTGGCGCAACGACGAGGTGCACACGGTCAACCTGGCGGAGTTCATGGGCGAGCTGTGCGAACAGCTCCGTTCGTCGGCCGGGCCGAAGCAGAGGCTCACGGGCGACTTCACGCCGGTCACCATCGCGACCGATCAGGCGGTGCCCTTAGGCTTGCTCATCAACGAGCTGGTCACGAACGCGCTCAAGTACGCTTACCCCGACAGGGCTGGCGACGTGCACATCTCGATCCGACCGGATGAGGCCGGGCACCTGCGCCTGACCGTCTGCGACCAGGGCGCGGGTCTACCGCCCGACTTCGACGCCGCGCGATCCAAGAGCCTTGGCATGAAGCTGATCGCCAGCCTCGGCCGCCAGCTCGGCGGCCGTCCGGAATGGCAGAGCGCCGATCCCGGCACCCGCTTCGTGCTGGACTTCTTTCCGCAGCACACCTCGGCAGCAGGTGCCTGACTTGCAGCCCTGCGAGGGAGGCGGCGTCCGCTCATCGCGGTGAGCCCCTCCCGGACCTGCTCAGGCCGCTTGTGCAATCGCGCTCACCAAGTCACCGTGATGGTAGGGCTTCTGCACGAACTGCCCGTTGTCGGGGAGTTCGTGAGTGCTGAGGCCGCAGCGCCCGGAGGTCACGACCAAGCGAATGTGCGGCCAACGCTCGGCCACGCGTGCCGCAAGGGCGAGCCCGTCCATATGGCCCGGCATGTTCACGTCGGTGAACAGCACACCGATGTCGCTGCGGCTCTCAAGGAGGGGCCATGCGTCATCGGCGGTCGCTACCTCAAGCACCGTGTAACCCTCATCCTGCAACATATCAGCGGCAATCATGCGGATGAGGTCTTCATCTTCGACAACTAATACGACGGAGAGCGCGAGGGGCGGGCAGGAGAACATGGATCTTTAACATGCGTTGCGCTCGCGGGTTTCAGCTTGGCAGCGAAGGAAATTGCCGTCTGCGGCACCAGCACACGGTGTGCTCTCCACCAGGATCCGGATCATCTCGGACCGGCTATGGAGAATTGCCGCAGGCCGTTCACCAACGAGGGCTTTCCAGGCGTTCAAGAATTCCGCCTCTGGCATGCTGTCGAGCCGACCCTCCTGCTGCGACACAGGTTCGATCAGCGGGCTACGTTCGTTGAGCAGCTGCAAGATACGCGGACGCCGCGCGCTGCGTTGCGCTGCGGCGCAATCACGGTCAACGTGTCATGAACACGGCTGCCGAAACGGTTGTTGTGCCGGAGCGGCCTACGCTGAGGTCGATGGAGCCTATACGACACAAGCCTTCTCGGCCTGTAGCTGCATCGACGGCCCGAAGTATCGAGTGGGACTTGCGATCAGGTGATGGACGTGAGGCGGGTGTGGCGAGGAACACGCTCGAAATCAAATTGTCGCGCGAAACATCGTCCGTCTCGGATGTGAGACGCTGTGCCTGTACGGGTATGGAAGCCCCGCCTTCTGGGCGGGGAGACATCACGCTTGAGCAACTGCGCGGGGTGGTCGGCCCGTCTGCTCCGGTGCCAAGCTGCTGCCGAACCGGAGGTCTCCGGCTGGCTTAGGACGACTGTAGAGGTAGCCCTGCAGTTCCTCACAGCCGCTCTGCCGCAGACGCTCGGCCTGCTCACAGGTCTCGACACCTTCCGCCGTCACTGACATGCCGAGCCCAAGGGCCATATCGCGGATCGCTTGCACGATGACCTGATTGTCCCGGCGTGTCGTCAGTTCCTGCACGAAGGAACGGTCGATCTTGACCTTGTCAAAGGGGAAGCTACGCAGATAGCTCAGCGACGAGTAGCCGGTGCCGAAATCGTCGAGCGCGACGCGGACGCCCAGCGCTCGAATCTGCCTCAGCGTGTCCAGCGCGACCTCGACATCGTCGATGAGCACGGTCTCGGTCACCTCGATCTCCAGGCGCGAGGGCGACAGCCCCGCACGCGTGAGCGCCGTCAGGATCGTGTGCGGCAGCTCGCGATTGCGGAACTGCACGGGCGAGATGTTGACGGAGACACGTTGCTCTGCCGGCCAGCGGACGGCAGCGCGGCAAGCCTCCTCCAGGATCCAGGCTCCGATGGGCACGATGAGGCCGCTCTGCTCGGCGACCGGGATGAACTCGGCAGGCGCGATCATCCCGCTCTCGGGATGTTGCCAGCGCAGCAGCGCCTCGCAGCCGCTCACCTCGCCGGATCGGGCGCTGACATAGGGCTGGTAGTGCAGCACGAGCTCCTCCCGCGCGAGCGCCGAGCGGAGGTCCTGCACGAGACGCTGCCGCTCCTGCAGACGCCGATCCATCTCTGGCGCGAAGAACCGGAAGGTGCCCCGCCCGTCGCCCTTGGCCCGGTACAGCGCAGCGTCGGCGTTCTTAATCAGTGCGGAGGCGGTTTCGCCATCCGTCGGAGCGAACGCGATGCCGATGCTGACGCCGACCGCCACGTCGTCGCCCGCAATCAGGAACGGTGCGCTGAGAGCGCGGATGATGTGCTGTGCCAGCGCCTCGACCCCGGCCTGATCGGTGTAGGTCGCATCCAGAATGACAAATTCGTCGCCGCCGAAGCGAGCGACCTGATCACCGCCCTCGACCACAGCGCGCAGGCGCTGCGCGACAGCCACCAACAGCGCGTCGCCGGCCGGATGACCGTAGCGGTCGTTCACGCCCTTGAAGCCGTCGAGGTCCAGGCTGAGCACCGCAACGCGCGCGGTCCCGCGCCGGAGCGCTTGGTCGAGGCCCTCACAGAAGAGCGTGCGGTTCGGCAACTCCGTCAGTGCGTCGTGGTGGGCGAGATAGGCGATCCGCGCTTCGGCCTGCTTGGCCGGCGTGATGTCCGCACAGACACCGCGATAGCCCAGGAACGAACCCTGCCCATCGTGGAGCGGCCGGCCTGAGAGCGCCCACCAGCGCTGCGCGCCACCGATGCTGAAGGGCACGACGATGTCGCGGAACGCCTCGCGTGCAGCAGCGCTGTCCCGGAGCGTTCGGCGAGCCTCCACGTTTCCCGAGACGGCCTCATCAATGAGAAGCTGTCCCAGGATGACGTCCTGGATACCGTCGGCGGGTCGTCCGAGAGCCTGCGCAAAGCGCGCGCTCGGATTCTGGTACCGCAGATCCGCGTCCGTCTCCCAGAGCCAGTCGCTGGTCTGGTCTTCGTAGTCCTTGAGTAGCAGGCCGATCGTCGCCCCCTGCTCCTCCAGCTCGACTTGCTGCCGCTGGCTAGCCGTGAACAGCTCGGACTGCCGCTTGGCTGTTCGCAGGACCGTCGCGCCCCCGGCCACGAACAGGAAGGCCACGAACAGGGTGTACGCGTTGCACCCGCTCGCGAGCAGGCCCGCGATGGTGAGCGCGCTGACCAGCCCGACATAGGTGACGGCGGCGCTTAGCACGGGAGCCAGGATAAGGCCGCCCGCCCACAGCATACCGGTGAGGAAGCAGATCACACAGCTGACCTGGGCTCCCGTCACCTGCGTCAACAGCCAAGCCGGGACGCCGACGAAGAGCGCGGCCATGATCGCGGCCTGTCGGACGCGTTTCTGGTCGAAGCGGGGAGAGGCGTAGGCGCGTGGCTGTTGCGCGTTCGTACGCAACGCCATCACCAACCGAGCGGTGGAGAGGCCCACGATGAGCGCACACCATGGGATCAGGACGGCGGGCTGAACCTGCCAGAGCAGAAGCGTCAGCGTTCCCGCGCACGCGATGTTGGCTAGCATCATCGCAGGCACGAGCTGGTCGATGGCCTCGTGTCGGCGCGCCCTGATGCGGCCAAGTCTCATCTCGTCGGCAGACAGCCTCGCCTTTTGAGACCGGCTGGCGACAGATGTGACGCTCGTTTTTTCGGCCCGCGATTTCATCATAGTTCTCGGTCGTCCGAGCCGTGAAGCGGCATGCACAGCAACTAGCGTAGTAAAAGCTGACCTCGTTAAGAATGGCTGTATTAGCTTGTGTTGCTGTATGCTCTCGCAACAGGCTTGAAGGCGCGAACGAGGTCGCGATCGAGGCGGTCTCCCATGCCCTCCAGAATGCCGTAAGCTTCGGTTCCGCCCGTCGGAGCACGATACGGCCGCCGCTCGATCAGGGCACCGTAGATGTCGCAGACGGTTACCAAGCGTACGAGATCCGGGATTTCCCGGCCTCTGAGCCGATCTGGGTAACCCGATCCGTCGAGCAACTCATGATGCGAGCGCACGACCGCCAGCATCGCGTCCTCGAAGCCGGCTCCGGCCAGCATGGCATGGCCGCGAGTGGGGTGGGTCCGCATAACCGCCATTTCGGCCTCGTTGAGCTTGCTCCGCTTATTCAGGATGGCGGACGGAACACAGATCTTGCCGACATCGTGGAGCAGCGCGGCTTTGGCGAGTTGGTGCCGATCAAGTTCGCTCAGCCCAAGTGTGCCCGAGAACGCGACGGCGAGACCAGCCACGAGCAGGCAGTGCTGGTGCGTAGCATCGTCGAAGCGACGCACAGCACGCACCCAATCGCGGATCCCGCTCGCGCGAACTGCACTGGACACGATCTCCGTGCCGCTGTCGGCGAGCACCGGCGTCACCGCACGGCCAGGCACGAACGTCTCGCTTAGGAATCGACGCGCGCTCTCCGCCTGCCGCTGCGTCGCCGGTGCGACCGCCTCAGCGTGCTCCTGAAGACAGACCAGGGCCTGTATGAGGAGGCGCGTTGCGGCGGTGGCGCTGAGGGTGCCGGAGGCACCGAGTAGGTCCGCTTGAACGTGGGCGCGTGCGCTGTTCTCGTGCAAGAGGCAGAGGAAGGTGGTGTCGGCACTGCGCACGCTCTTCAGCACGCCGCGAAGGCGCAGGATCGCCTCGGACGTGAACGCCTTCACGTCGCTTATGATCAGCTCCGCTCCCGAAGCCGGTACACCGTCCTCGTAGAGATCGTGGACGCGGCAGGCCCTGAACGCACCGAGGTCGCGCGCGAGGCGCTCACCGCGACGGAGATCGTCCGTGATCAGCAGAAGCTCGCCCATTCGCACCAATCTCGCCGCTTGATGTCCCCCGACACCGACGTCACGCCCAACTTGGCACGGCCTCGCCGATCTGCTCGGCCAAGCGGATCAGCAGATTGGTCCCAGTCAGAGCACGGCATGCTGCCGCCTCGAGGTGCACCAGGGGCACGAACACCTGTCATCCTGGACTTCTCTGCCTACCGTGACCGGTGTGCGCCTCAGGCGATCGCCCTTGCCGCCTCACGAACCTGCCGCGAAGCCACGTCGACGCGTTCACCGGACTTCATAACAGCCTCGATGGTGCCTGCGATGAGCGTCGAGCCATGCGCCGCCGTGTGCATGCTGCCTGACATGTCGCGCACGACCGCCGATTGCTCCTCGACGGCGGCTGCGATCGCGGTCGAGACCTCATCGAGAGCGCGGATCGTCCCCTGGATCGAGCCGATCGCGTCCACGGCCTCTCGCGTCGCGGCCTGGGTGGCGGTGATCTGCCCACGGATCTGGTCGGTCGCCTTCGCCGTCTGCTCGGCCAGCGCCTTCACCTCCGAGGCAACAACCGCGAAGCCTTTACCGGCCGCACCCGCGCGCGCCGCTTCGATGGTGGCATTTAGCGCCAGCAGATTGGTCTGCCCGGCGATGCCTTGGATCAGGGCGACGACGTCGCCGATTTGCGCGGCCTGACCGCTCAGTCCCTCGACGATGCTGCCGGTGCGCCGGGCCTGATCGACCGCCGCACTCGCCATCTGAGCAGCGTGGCTGACCTGTTGGCTGATCTCGCCGACAGAAGCCGATAACTCCTCCGCGCCTGCGGCGACGATTTGAATGTCGTTGGAGACACAGCTCACCGTACCGGCTGCCTCGGCTGTCTGACGTGTGACGTCGGTAGCAGCGGCGGTAATGATGTCGAGATCGGCGCTGATCTCCCGCTGAACGGCTTCGCGGCGATGCCGCTCTAGCACCTCCGCGGTGATGTCGGTCGCGAACTTCACGACCTTGCGCACGCGACCGTCCGGATTGGTGATCGGGTTGTAGGTCGCTCGGACGAAGACTTCGCGTCCGCCCTTGGCGACGCGCCGGAACTCAGCCGACTGGAACTCGCCGCGAGCGAGCGCCGCCCAGAACGCCAGGTAAGCCGGGCTGGCACGCTCGGCCGGATCGGCGAATACGCTGTGATGGCGATCCCGGATTTCAGCGAGGTCGTACCCCATTGCCGTGAGGAAGTTCTGGTTCGCGTCGGCGATGGTGCCATCTGGCGCGAAGGCGATGACCGCCTGCGAGCGATGCAAGGCGGCGATCTGACCCTCGAGGTCGATGCTGCGCAGCTTCTGCTCCGTGATGTCGGTGGCGAGCTTGACGACCTTCACAGGCCGTCCTGCTGCGTCGATCACAGGGTTGTAGGTGGCCTGAATCCAGACCTCGCGGCCGCCCTTGGCGCGACGCCGGTACTCGGCCGCCTGGAACTGACCGGCTCGCAACGTTGTCCAGAACGCAGCGTACTCGGCGCTGTCAGCTGTCGCGCGCTCGACGAACAGGTTGTGGTGACGCCCGCGGATCTCGTCCAGGGTATAGCCCATGACATCGAGGAAGTTCTGGTTGGCGTCGAGCACGGTGCCGTCGAGCGCGAACTCGATGATGGCAAGCGATCGGCTCATTGCGGCGAGCCTAGCCTCGCGATCTGCATGTGACCGCCCGCTGCTGAACATGGCCGCTACTCCCGAATACGCAGCAACTCTGCATCGATCTTTGCAATCGGACTTGATCGAAGAGCCGGAGATCCTGGCCAGACGCCTGCCGACGATTAACAATTATCAGCCAAAAAGCTTACTTAAATCTTGCTAATCGCCGTTCTAATGAACATATGCGCCTGATAACATAGATTGCACAACCAGAACGCGAGTATAGCTGCGTGTTTCTGTGGACTGCGCTGAGCTAAATGGCCTCGAAGACGCCAAGCGCTCGCAGCGCGTCCGTTAACAGATCCTGACTTACGCTTGCGGGTTCGTAGCGCCCCGCTACTCCCGTCGAGACAGGCCGGCCAATCCGCCGTACGACCTCGCGCTCGAACGCGACGAAGCAGTCGATCCGCCCATGAGCGTCGTAGAAGGGGCGGCAATCGACTTCGGCGCGGTACTTGGTGCCGTCGGCGCGGTAATTGGTCAGATAGCCGTGGAAGCGCTGGCCCGCCGCGAGCGCGTGGCGATAGGCATCGAGAACAGCCCTGCGTGTTTCCTTGCCCTGCATGAAGCGGGGACTCAAGCCGACGATCTCATCCGGATCCCGTCCAACAAGGCGTCCGAACGCGGGATTGGCGTAGAGGATGGTCGGTCCGGGCTGATCGATCCTCGCATCTGTGACGACGATGCCGACGAGCGCGTCTCGAGCCAGGGCGCGGATCAGTTCCAGAGCGGTCATCGTGATAGCGTGCGCAACGCACGAGCATCCAGCCGCCGTGCGGCCGGTCGCGGCAAAGCGTGGCTATGTTGTCGCAGCCTCTTGGACCAGAAGCCAGGGGGTTGTCGCGCGGGGCCGGTATGAGGTTGTGCTCTGGAACCACGAGCGATCTCCCCGATGTCCGGTGTCGCTCTCCTGCTCGTGGGCGCTACGCTGCAGCCGACGCTTGCCCGCGGGCCACAGCAAGGCTGCGCTCGATGACAGCGCGCAGTTGAGCGCGATCGAACGGCTTGCTGATGTGCCCGTTTGCCCCTGCAGCCCGCAACTCTGCCACCTGTTCCGGTAGCACGTGCGCGGTCATCGCGACGATCGGCACGTCGCGCGCCGCACCGTCGAGTCCACGGATGCATCGCATCGCTGTACGACCGTCCATCACCGGCATCTCGACGTCCATCTGCACGAGGTCGTAGGTGCGAGTCTGGACCAAGGTCACGGCCTCTTGACCATTACAGGCCACATCGACGCGGTAGCCCACCGCTTCGAGCACCATCTGAGCGATTTCGCGATTGATCGCGGTGTCCTCCACCAACAGCAGGCGCGCGGGCGTGAAAGCGTCCGAACCGGAAGGAACGACGGCTTGCGCTGGCCCGGTGACTGGCTCGACCTCAGGTGCGCTCGGAAGCTTGAGGCGGAACCAGAAAGTCGAGCCGGCACCGTCCTGGCTCTCCAGACCCATCGCTCCGCCCATCGCCTCGATCAGCCCCTTCGCGATGGCCAAGCCTAGACCCGTGCCGCCGAACCGGCGCGTGGTGCTGCTGTCGGCCTGGACGAAGCGCGTGAACAGCCGCGCCTGCGCCTCGACCGGGATGCCGATGCCGGTGTCACGCACGGTGACCCGCAATGCGATGCCGTCATGTTCTGCTACCTGGGTGAGCGCGACCGTGACCGAACCCTGCGCCGTGAACTTTACGGCGTTGTTGACGAGGTTGAGCAGCACTTGGCGCAAGCGGGTGACGTCGCCGACGACGCGGTGGTCCTCTGGTCCCTCTTCGATCCGCAGGTCCAGGCCCTTGCGCTCAGCGCTGCCGCGAACCAGAGCCAGCGTGTCCTCGACAAAGGAGCGGGGTCTGAACGGCGCGGCCTCCAGCGTTATGCTGTCGGCCTCGATGCGGGCGAAGTCGAGGATGTCGTTGACCACGCTGGTCAGAACCTCACAGCCGACGCGCATCTGATCGACGCAGCGCCGCTGAGCGGGGCTAAGGCCAGTGTCGTCAGCGAGCAAGTCACCGAAGCCCACGATGGCGTTCAGCGGCGTGCGGACCTCGTGACTCATCGTAGCGAGAAACTCGCTCTTGGCGCGCTCGCCGGCTTCCGCGTGCGCCTGGGCTGCTTCCGCCCGTCCACAGGCCTCGGTGAGTTCCGCAGTGCGCTCGAGGACGCGCCGCTCCAAGTCGGCGTTGGCCCCGGCCAAGGCTCGATCGCGCTCGCCCAGGCGCGCGAGGAGCCCGGTGAGAGCGCCGGTCAGTTCAGCGATCTCAACGTACCCGCGCGGTGCCGGCAGGCGGGCACCGTCGGGGGCGTGCCCGATGCCGCTGGCGGCCGTCGCGAGCTTCCGCAGCGGACCGGCGAGGTGCTCGGCTGCCCACCAGCCCAGCAGCGCGAACAGAAGCGCGAAGACTGCGCCACCGAGGATCAGTTGGTTGAGGATCGGGCCGGAGATCGTCTGGGCGATCTCGACAGGCTGGCGGACCACGATGGTCCAGGGCAGCGTCGGTTGCTCGGCGGTACCCTGCGCGCGGCTCGCCCCGGTGAAATACTCGTGCCCATCCGGCCACGGACCGCGCGCACTGGCCCGCTCGGCCCCGGCCGCGAGTGCCGCGAGCGCGGGCAAATCGGCCTGGAGGCGCTCGCCGTCCTGGTCACCCGGCCCGAGCACCACGGTGCCGTCACTGGCGAGGATCATGGCCGAGACGCTCGGATCGCGTGCGAGCGCTGAGGCTATGGCAGCGCGGCTGATCTCGCGCATCCACCGGACGCTCAGGTGACCGCCCACAACCCCGACGGTACCTCCAGACGCGTCGCGCATTGGCGCAGCGACATCGACGAAGCGCTTGGGCTCGCCGTAGGGCAGTGCGGGGAGTTTCTGGGCCAGCAGCGCCGCCTCGTGCACGTCGACTACGACGGGATGATAGAGACCCGCGCGAAACCACGGCCGCGCGGTGACGCTCTCGCCCTCCAGCAGCCCGCCGGTGCTGGCGATCACAAAGCCTCGGCGATCGGTGAAGCCGATCCAAGCGTAGGCGGGGTAGCTCTGACGCATGGCATCGACCCACGCGCGGCGCGCGTCCGCGGTCGCCGCCGTCGTCTGTGCGACAGAGGATAGAACGGCCATGTCGCCCAGGCGCTCGGCGATGTTGGCGTCGATAGTCTGGCGCAGGTGGTCGGCCAGGTCTGCCATGCGCGCTTCGGCGCGGATCTGAACGCGAACCGCGACGAAGCGAGAGACCAAGACCGTGCCAGCGAAGGTCACGATCAGCGCGCAGGCGGCAAAGACGAGGGCGAGAAGCGTGCGCAGCCGCATGTCAGCACTCAGGCTAAGGATTGCGGCCTTATAGCTCGAACATCTTACGCAAAATGGACGCGTGGTCGGCCCAACGAGGTAGAAGCGGGTCCGCGCCCGACGCACGATCCCGTATGCAATGTTCGAAGTGCAATGAGGTTCTAGGCTGCGCGGCGACCCCGGGCCGGCTCGCAATCTGCCGGCGCGCCAGGGCGGCCGAGGCCGATCGCCTTCGTCGGGGCTGAGCGCTGGGCGGCGTAGTTTGCCACGATTAGGGGATAGTTGGCTGGAACGCTGTAGCGCTCGCGGTAGGTGCGCGGGTCGAGCCCGTGACCAGCCGGGTGGCGCTTGAGCGTCTTGTATGCTCGATCGTTCGTAATGTCCCGCCCAAGTCTAGTGCTGCGATGAACCTTAAAAACGGTAGGTTAGCCCGGAGTGGAGAACTACTGGATCCAAGCTTACGCTTGAGTGCGCCGGCAATCCGGTTAAGTAACCCCTGGTATTTGTTGCAATGAAGCCTTTCTTGGCATCAAAGAACACGCCCCAATGTGCATCTAGCATGAGGTCGAATCCCGCCTGGAGCACGACCCCGACTGCCTCTTCCGTCCGATAGCGACGGAGAAGCCGATCCTCGTCGCTGAAAACCACGAGGGCAGAAACACCTGCGCCGATGTAGGGCTGAAATGCGCCGAGTTCGCCGAAGTGATAGTGCACAGTTGCAGCAATGGGGCCACCCTGCGTCTTTCCGATAGCACCTAAGCCACTCAATGTGCCGGCTGCCTCGACCTTTGATATGGGTGGGACGCCACCGCTCACGGACACGGCGATATTGGCAGCTATGAAGTAGCCCGCCTCGACAGCGAAAGTGGCCCGATCCGCGATTTTGACTGCAGCCCCGGGTATCGGCGCACTGGCGACGCTGATGTGTGCGCGCGGGTCGTTGAAGATCCCCGCCACGCCAACATGCAAATAGAAGGGCTGCGGCCCAAGTACCGGGGCCATAGCCTCACGGGGAGCGTCTAGGTCAGCAGCCCAAGTGGCGGAAGCCGCCAAAACGGACGCAACTAGCGTGGCCGCACCCCGGATCAGCATCTGGCTCCTCGCCGTTTACAGCTGAGGCGGCATCTGCCTTGCTCTGCCTTGACAGGCGGTTAAGCGGACTGTGGGATCTGAGACCTTAGATAGCCTCGTTCAGATCGCGGCATTCAGCCTTTCGGAGCGAGAACCGGCTTCCAGTCGGTGGGATCTACCCCGCATGATGTCCGCGTTACATCGGCCCTCTAGACACGTTCGACCTCAAGGTAGCCGATGACGCCCGCGGCGTCCTCTGTGTAGGTCGTCTTTCGGACTTCTGCCGGCACAAGGTTCTGCGCGAAGCGCTCAATTTCATCACGGGAGCGGTACAGGAGGTACCAATCCATGAACACTTCCATATAGGCCTCTTCCGGGACGCCCCAGAGGAAGTTCGGGATGAGGAGGCGTCCCCCGTCATTGAGGTGATCAAAGAGGATGCGCGTGAGGCGTGCCGCGACCTTGGCGTCCAAGTAGTCATAGAGACCAGCGGCATAGATAAAATCAAAGCGCCCCAGGCTCGACTTGCCTGAAAGAATGTTCCTGACGGTAACCTGCTTCGCCTCGATCGCATCAGTAATCGACGTACGGTATCCGTCAACTACCGAAAGGCTCGTCTTGTCTTGGTCGGTTGCGAGCAAACGCCCGACGCGTCCCTCTTTCAAGGCGATGCTTAGCTCCGCCTCGCGAAGGTGGCCACTCGCGACGGCCAAAATTGCGGGCCGATCTTTACGCGCTGCTGTCTCGCCGATCTTTCTGGCCAAGATAGACCGGCGGTGACGCACGGCCTCGCAGGCGGTTACGTCGACGGTGAAGGCCATGACTGTGCGCCCGGCCTCTGTCGCAGCTTCCTGTGTGGGACGCGCAGCTGGATGGCGGTATACAAAATCTAGCAGCCCAGCATCTCCAGGGTATCCACGCGGTTTCGTAAAGGAATGGCGCGTGAATGGACACTCGTGCACGAGGTTAGCGAGAGCATGTGTGCGAGCAGCCGGCAGGACAGCTTCCCGCCATGCTCGGTCGCTAAACGTTCCTTTTAGCAAGCCAAGCAGATCGATGACGGCGCTCGTCAGCTGCGTGTAATTTCCAGGGATTGCAAGCGCGAGAAGATCGGTCAGAGCCCGACTCACGTCGTTCGCCACAATTGGATAGAGCGACTCGGGAAGCTCAACTAAGCTCTGACGGCCATCAATGCGTGATGGCTCGACCTGCCTGAGCGATGCGAAATCGTGCAAGCGGTCACGCTCACGAGACAGTGGAAGTAGCCCGCCCGACATGCTCAACCGCCCTTAGCCTCAGACGCCGGAACGCATCCGCGTCTAATGGTTAAGCTTAACGAATGGTTAAGTTTTGTCCAGGGGGTTGCTCATCCGCTCGTGAGCGCAGGAACTTCGTGCTTGTAAGCGGCAGACTGCACGGCGATGAGGGTCTTTCCTCTTTGGAAGGGCGGTGGGCGGCAGCCATGCACCAGCGAGCGGTCTGCTGGTCGCTCCGAGCAATGCACGCCTAGCTTGTCGCGCCAGCAAATTAGGGGCGGGTCAGCCACAGCTTTGGGATGCGCGCAGCGAGCGCCCGGAACTAGAACCGCGCGGCGCGCCGACGTGCCCAGCATTAAGAGTTTCGGGACCCCACGAGTGGTAACGGTGCCGCGTGAGGCTGGGTGCACGATGAGTACCGCAACGCTTGATCTGCTTGATTGTGAACTCGGCAAGCGTTGGTTTCAGCGCCGCTCGCCGGCTCTACACACGACCTTCAAGGCGCAGCACGCACAGGCTCTGCGCGAGGAGATGGGCAAAGCGTGCCTGGTTGTGGGCCTGCTCTACGTCGCGTTCGGCGCGATGGACGCACTCCTCATCCGTGACATGCTCCCGTACCTACTAGCGCTGCGCCTTGTGGTCGGCGGATGCTATGTCACTGCAATCATGCTGCAGGTCCGACGCGGCGTCGGCACGCGCATCCTCGAGCTTCAATGCTCGCTCGGCATCTACGTTGGCTTCGCAGCGTGGCTCTACCTTGCGGCACAAAGCTCCGATGAAACAGCGATCCTCTACTATGCCGGCTACGGCCTGATCTTTATGTTGGTCGCCAACCTGTTCTTTGATTTCAGCTTCACCTTTGCCCTGCTCTCATCAGGTCTCATAACGGCGACCTTCCTGCTTTGGTCCACCGAGTGGACCAACAACATGTCTTATATTACATGTTTTGGTTCGCTATACGTTTTGAGCTTTCTGCTCACAGCATTTCTAAATTTCAAATACAATCGTGAACGCTATCGTGTGCATTTGAACGCCTGCCGAGCCGAGCTGCGGCAACGAGAAGTCGTACTCCGCGGGGAAGAGTTGTTCCGGTTATCCACGACCGACGCTCTAACGGGCCTGGCGAACCGGCGCGCCATCGACGGCGTGCTACAGGAACTCTGGATGGCCAACAGGAACTCGGGCCAAGCGTTCGGTATAATCCTGATCGACGTCGACTTCTTCAAGCTGTACAACGACCGATACGGACATCAGCAGGGGGACCGCTGCCTTGCCGCACTGGGTGAGGCGATGCGCGGTGCGGCTAGCCCAAGGCAATACGCGCTTGGCCGCTTCGGCGGTGAGGAGTTCGCGGCGCTATTTCCCGCTCAATCGGCCGAGCAGGTTCTCGCATTCGCTGAGGAACTTCGCAAAACCGTCGAGGCATTGCAAATTCCGCATCCGGCGCGGCGGGATCTGCTCTCGAACGTTACGGTAAGCATCGGAGCGGCCTTCTCGGCTGATGTCGAGGCGGACAAGCCCGAACGCACGGTGACTGCAGCTGACCTCGCTTTATACGTCGCAAAGGAAGAGGGTCGCGATAGGGCGAGAATTTTTAACGCGCGCATGCTGCACGGCGCTGAAAGCGATGATCTCAATGCCGAAATGCTGCGGTCTGCCGTCGTAGATGGCCGCATCTCCGCGGTCTTTCAGCCCATCGCCGATGTCTCGTCCGGCCGCATCTGGGCTGCGGAAGCCCTTATGCGGCTTAAGGATGCTGAGGGTCGCGCGATCTCGCCGGATACGTTCATTCCTGTCGCCGAGCGCACAGGAGTCATTCTCGAAATGGGCGCTTGGATCTTGCGCGAGGCCTGCGACCTCCTTGCGAGGGAGCCAGCCCTACCAATCGCCAGCGTGAATATTTCCGCGCGACAGATTGCTGATCCAAACTTCGTAAGCTCCGTTGAAGCCATCGTCCTCGCTGCCGGCATCGCGCCGTCACGCCTTGCCCTGGAGATCACCGAAAGCGGGGAAATCAGCGGCAACCCGGAAGTCGCCCGGTTGATGGATCGGCTTTCCGCTGCCGGAATTCGTGTTTGGCTGGATGACTTTGGGACGGGTTTTGCGGGTCTCACATGCCTCAGTGAGCTGCGCTTTGACATGGTGAAAATCGATCGGTTCTTCGTACAGAGCTGTGACACGCCACGCGGAGCAAAGTTGCTCAAAAACATCATCGATTTGGTTGGAAACTGCGCTCAAAGACCCATCGCCGAGGGGGTTGAAGAGGCGCAACAGATTGAACTTGTAGCGTCCTTCGGCGTGGATCTTTTTCAAGGCTATCATCTTGGTAGACCTATGTCGCGGCATGAACTTAAATTGAGATTGTCGGATACCTCAAACTCAGACTGTTTGCCAAATAAGCGGCTTAGTGCTTGAGCTGCGGCCTGAATTCTAGAATCTTTCAAGACATGATGACTCGATCAAAACATCGAGAGCGGCCACCAAGTCGATCGGGCGAGCACGATTGGAGTTGTGAAAGCTGGTCGATGAAGGAGATCAGCACCGGCAGCACGTCCGTGACGACCTGGAGCTCGTCGCGGACGCGGCGGGTCTCGCCCTCCCGTGCCGTAGACTCGGTGCGGTCGCGCAGGATCTTGAGGAAGCCAAGGTCCGAGCCGCCGCGGCCGCGCAGCGGCATCAGCTCGCCGCTGGCCCAGAGGCGGGAGCCGTCCTTGCGCAGGTGCCAGCGCTCGTCGGACGCGCGCCCGGCCTCGGCGGCGCGCCGCATCTCACTGGCGGGCTGCCCCACCGCTCGGTCCTCGGGCGTGAAGAAGGTCCCGGTCGGCAGACCGAGCATCTCGGCGGCGGACCAGCCCAGGATGCGTTCCGCCCCCGGGTTCCAGGACGTGACCCTGCCGTCCCGGTCCGAGGTGATGATGGCGAAATCGACCGCGCTGTCGAAGACCGCCTCGTAATGGCCGGCCTGAGGCGAGGTGCCCCCGCCACGAAGGCGCGCCACCTCCGCCTCCAGCTCGCGTTCGCGCCGCCGGAGCCGCTCGATCTTGGGCTCACTCACGGACGCGCTCCCTCCTTGGTAGAAGGCGGCTCCGGACGAGTGGCCGTTGGGAGGGCGGGCGAGAGCGTGATCAAACCGGGTGACCGACTGGGGTGGACGGAAGCATCCCGCCCGCCGAGATAGGACGAACGGGCTCGGACGGCAGCGGAGACGTAGGCCATGCCCATCCCGCTCCGCAATCATGTACCGTAGCGGTCGGCGCGGGTGTCGCACCCGCGGCCTGCCGACGCTTCAGACCGCGCGGTCCGGGCTCAGCCGAACGTCAGCGCGGAGCGCTCCCGCAAGGCCCTGCGGAGCGCCCTGCTGAGGTCGGCGACCGAGTAAGGCTTGCCCAGCAGCGGAAAGCCATCGGTGCCTTCGGAGGCCAGGACGTGGCTGTACCCGGAGGTCAACACGACCGGGAGGTAAGGCCAGCGCCGCCGGATCTCCCGGGCGAGATCCACCCCGTTCATACCGGGCATCACCACGTCGGAGAACACGACCTCGAACCGCTGTCCCGACGCCTCGATCTCGGCGAGGGCGGACCGCGCGTCCTTCACCCAGGCGGCATTGTACCCGAGTTCCATCAGGGCTTGGGTCGCGAAGGCGCCGACCTCCGCGTTGTCCTCAACGACCAGGACCGGAGTGCCGTGTCCCTCGGCGAGCGGTCCCGGATCGTCCCGCACGGGTTCCCGCGCCTCGGCGTCGGCGGAGCGCGGGAGGAACAGGGTGAAGGTGGTCCCGACGCCGACATCGCTGTCGACCCCGACGTCGCCACCCGACTGCTTGGCGAAGCCGAACACTTGGCTCAGGCCGAGCCCGGTGCCGTGCCCGACGCCCTTCGTCGTGAAGAAGGGCTCGAAGATGCGTTCGAGCAGGTCGGCCTCGATGCCGGCTCCGGTGTCCGAGACCGAAACCGCCACGAAGTCGCCCGGCAGGGCCGGATGCGAGCGCAGGGCCGGAATGCGGTCGGCGCGCCTGACCGCGATGCGCAGGCGGCCCTCGCCCTGCATCGCGTCGCGGGCATTCACGACCAGGTTCACAAGCGCCGTATCGAACTGGCTTGGATCGGCGTCGACGTGGCAGGACACCCTCCTGCCGGCGCCATCGACCCCGGCGTCCGTGTCGGTCTCGACCTGGATGCGGGCGCCGGTCAGGGTGCCGACCATGTCGGCGATGGCGGACACCGACTGGGCGACGTCGAAGACCGCGGGGCGCAGCGCCTGCCGGCGCGCGAATGCCAGCAACTGGCTGGTCAGCTTGGCGGCTCGGTCGACCGTGTCGGAGATGGCGTCGACGTAGCGGACCCGGCGTTCCTCACTCAGGCTCGGTCGCTTCAGCAGGTCGGTCGACGACTTGATGACGGTAAGCAGGTTGTTGAAATCGTGCGCGACGCCCCCGGTGAGCTGCCCGACCGCCTCCATTTTCTGGGACTGGCGCAGCTGCTCCTCCAGGGCCCGGCGCTCGGTCACGTCCCGGCCGGTGGCGTGGAAGCGGTCCCCCTGCGGGATGGCGTTCCAGGAAATCCAGCGATGTCCGCCGTCCGCGGTCCTGAACCGCACGTCTAGGTCGGAGAGAGGTTGACCGGCACTCAGCGTTTCGAAGGCGTGCGTCGCGGCCTCTCGGTCGTCGGCGTGCACGAGGGTGTCGATCCGGCTGCCGACGAGGCTGCCGGCCGTCCAGCCGAGCGTCTCCGCCCAGGCCGGGTTGACCGCGCGGACGGTTCCGTCGAGGCCGCAGGCGACGAGGAGGTCGCGGTTCGTCCTCCAGACCAAGTCGCGCTCAACCAGATGATCGCGGTCCCGTGCTTCCCGCCGCTCCTCATCCTCCTGCCTGGAGGTGGCGTCCTCGAACAGCACGGCGACCCGGTTCTGCGCTTGGCTGCCGATGCGCACTGCATGCACGTCGAACGCGCGCCCTAACCGTGATGCCACTCCCCTGAACCGGGCGTCGCGTCCCGTGCGGGCGACCTCGCCGTAAGTGTCGAACCAGTGCCGCTCAAGCTCCGGTTCGAGCTCGCGCATCCAGCGGCCCTCCGCGTTCGCGAGCCCGGACTGGCGCTCGAAGGCGGGGTTGACCTCGACAAAACGGTAATCCTCGGCCCTGCCTTCCGCGTCGAAGCGCATCTCGATGATGCAGAACCCGGCCTCGCCGTCCTCCAGCAGGCTGCGGAAGGAGGAGCCCCGCCGTACGGCGTGGCCCTCCTGCTCCCGAAAGCGCGTGAGGTCGAGTTGGCTGCCGAAGAAGAACAGGAGCTCGCCGTGCGGGCCGAAGACCGGGCTGACGTAGAGCTCGTTCACGAAGGTGCTGCCGTCGCGCCGGTAGTTCAGCAATTCAACGACGACGTCCCGCCGGGCGGCGATGGCCTTCCGGATTCGGGCCACGTGGGCTGGGTTGGTTTTCGCCCCCTGGAGGAAGCGGCAATTGCGCCCGATAAGTTCCTCGGCCGCGTAGCCGGAGAGCTCCAGGAAGGCGCGGTTGGCGAAGACGATGGGATTGTCGGGCAGGTTCGGGTCGGTGACGATCATCGCCATCCGGGTCTTGTCGGCGGCGGTGAACAACAAGTCCGGCCTCAGGGTCCCGACGCCGGCCTCGCTGGCGGTCGGGGGAGCGTCCGGTTCCCGACCGGCGCGCAGGCGGGAATTCTCCGCCATCAGCTCGCTCTCGCGTCGACGCAGCCGCTCGACCTCCCCCCGAAGATCCTCGATGCTCATGGCCCCGGTCCTTAACCGGCATCCATGCGGGGACCAACGCTTTGGAAGGCGCCGGAGCAGGCATGGGATGCGTCCTTTAGTCCGGTCACGAGCTCGTGCCGGTTGGCGGCGAGTAGCCTCGTCGGCCTCATCGGGGCACGGTCCTGGCCGCCACAGCGCGATTGACCGCGTCGCGGAGGCGGATCTCCAAGAACGGCCGCTCGACGAAGGGGACGTGGTCCGGCAATTCGCCCGGCCGCGGGGTCACCTGCGCCGACACGACGACGACGGCCACGTCCGGCCGGTGGCGGGTGACCTCGCGCGCGAGCGCCAGGCCATCCATCTGCCCCGGCATGCGCACGTCGGTCACCACCAGCATGACCTCGTCGCCGAGCCGTTCGAGCGCCACGGCCGACGTTGCCGGCCTCGACCACTGCGTAGCCCTCCGCTTCGAGGAGGTCGCGGACCTCCAGGCGGAACAGCATCTCGTCCTCGACCACCAGGGCGGTCTTCGCGTTCGGGGCATCGGTCATGGCAAGCGGCAACGGCCCGCCCGACCCTTTGTTGCTCCGCACGGTCAAACGACCGCCTGGAAGTCGGCCAACGACGCCTCGATGATGCAGACCACGCCCTCCGGACGGTAGTCGAGGGAGAGGCTGGCGTTGACCTGCGCGGTCAGCCCGCGCTCGATCAGCCGTGACCCGAACCCTTTTCGCGATGGCGGTACGACAGACGGGCCGCCGCGCTCGGTCCACGCGATGCGCAGCCGCGGCGCGTCATCCGGCCCGACCAGCGAGGCCGTCACCGCCACCGCCCCGTCGGGCACCGACAGCGAGCCGTACTTGACCGCGTTCGTGGTCAACTCGTGCAGCGTAAGGGCCAGGGACAGCGCGGCCTTGCCGCCGATCTCGACGTCCGGCCCCTCGAACGCGACGCGCCGACCAGCCGATTCCTGCACGCCGACGCCTTCGCGGACCACCGCCGCCAGGGATGCGCTCTCGGCGGCGCCGCCGAGGAGCACGTCGTGTGCCTTTCCGAGCGCGACCAGACGGCTGCCCAGGACCTCGCGAGCGGCGTCCATGTCGGTGGCGCCGCGCAACGTCGAGGCGGCGATGGCCTGCACCATCGCCAGCAGGTTCTTCATGCGGTGCGAGAGTTCCTGATTGAGCAGGTCCTGCCGCTCCTCGGCACGACGTCGGACGTCGATGTCGGCGACCGCCACGACGGCGCCGACGACTGTGCCCGCATCGTCGCACATCGGTACGCCGACGATCTCGATCCAGACCAGGGTGCCGTCGCCGCGTTGGTATTGGCATTCGAGCGCCGCGTGTTCTGCACCCTCGCGGATGATCCGGCTCAACGGGTACTCGTGCGGCTCGACGCGCCGTCCGTCCTCGTGGAAGGCGACCCACTCCCCGTAGCTCTCGGCGTCAGGCGAGGGCAGCACCGGGTGGCGGAAAATCTCCTCCAGCCGGCGATTGCCGCCGACGATGCGGCCCGATGGAGCTTCCGCGAACAGGATGCCCACCGGTACGGTATCGAGGACCGCCCGAAGCGACGCCTCGCTTGCCTGCAGGGCCTGCCGGGCAAGGCGCTGATCCGTCAGGTCGCGGGTGACCGTGCCGTAGCCGAGCAACGCGCCAGGGCGATCGCGGACCGGGAAGATGTTGTAATGGACGGGTATGTCCGCGCCTGTGGCGAAGTTGCGGAAGTGCAGCTCGCCCTCCCAGAACCCGTCACGCCCGGCCGCGGGAAGGACATCCGCAAGGATCCGCTCGTGCTCATCGGGCACGAAGTAGTCGAGGATGCGGTTAGTCTGGGCCGCGGCAAGGTCGGGTAGCCCGACAAGCAGTCGGCCGGCCTCGTTGACGAAGTCGACCGTCCCGTCGGGCGCGGCGAGGCCGATGAAGTCACGCGACTGCTCGACGAGGGCGGCGAGCTTGCGCGCCTCCGCCTCCGCCCGGCGCTGGTCCTCGACGTCGACCAGCACGGTGACCGCGGCCTGGATCGTGCCGTCCGCGTCCCGCACGGGGCCGCTCGACACCTCAAGGCGCCGGACGAGGCCGGTGGCGACGTTGCGATAATGCATCTCCTCGGCTCGCACGGTCTCGCCGTGACGCAGGGCCCGCAGCGTCGGATAGTCACCCGGCTCGTAGCGGCGCCCGTCGGGATGCTGCGCGCCATATGAGACGTAGCGCGCGTCGCCCTCGGTCCCGAGCCCGTGCCCGAGGAGTTCCTCGGCCCTGGCATTGATGACCGAAGGCACCTCCGCCGTGGCGCCCGCAATGGAGATCCCGACTGGCGCCTGCTGGAAAACCGCGTGGAGCAGGCCGCGCTCCAGGGCGAACCGCCGCTCGCTCTCGCGCAGGGCGTCCTCCGCCTGCTTGCGGTCGCTCAGGTCAAGCATCGCGCCGATCATGCGCCTCGCCCGCCCTTCGGCGTCGCGGATGACGTAGCCGCAGTCGAGCACGTGCGCGTGGGAGCCGTCCGCACGGAGGAACCGATACTCCTCGGTCCACGCCGTGCCCGCGCCGTCGATGACCGCGTGGATCGAGGAATTGACGCGTGCGCGGTCCTCGGGATGGATATGCGCGATCCACCATTCGCCGGTCGGCTCGACCGTACCGGAGGCATGGCCGTAGGCTTCGTTGAGAGCCTCGTTCCACAGGACGTGGTTCGTCGCCAAGTCCCAGTCCCAGATTGTGTCATTGGTCGCCCGCGCGACGAGCCGGTAACGCTCCCGGCTTTCCTCCAACCGGGCGACGGCTTCCTTCTGCTCGGTCCGGTCTCGCAGGATCTTCACGAACCCGATGGCCGCGCCGGCGTCGTCGCGGAGCGCCATCATCTCGCCGTTCGCCCAGAAGCGCTCGCCGTCGCGGCGCAGGTGCCAGCGCTCGCCGATGCCGCGTCCGTTCTCCATGGCGGACCGCATCTCCTTGTCCGGGATGCCATCGCGCCGGTCCTCCGGCGTGAAGAACGCGTCGGCGGTCTCGCCGCACATCTCCTCGGGGTGCCAGCCCAGGATGCGCGTCGCGCCGGAGTTCCAGTCGGTGACGCGGCCTTCGAGGTCCAAGACGATGATGGCGTAGTCGTGCGCGCTGTCGAACACCGCCCGGCGACGATACTCGGTCCGCGATGCCTCGCTCCGGGCGGCGATCTCGCCCGCCTCGGCCAGGCCCGTGGCGACCGTCGCGGCGAAAACCGTGGCGGTCCTGAGGTCTTCCTCAGAGAATGCGGCGGGCAGGCTCGACTGCAGCTTCAGGACGCCGACCACGGTGCCGCCGCGGCGCACCGGGACCAGAAGGCAGGAGCGCAGGCGCAGGCTCTCCAGCACGTCCCGCTTCGCCCGCGGGTCTTGGAGGACATCCGGGACGAGGAGCGGGACGCTCTCCCTGAGGCAAGCGCCGGCGAGGCTCCCCTGGACTGGGAGACGTAGACCGAGATGCGGCGCAAGGTTGTCGGTGACCGCGCGATAGACGAGATCCTCGCCGTCGCGCATTTCGACCGCCCCGGCCTCCGCTGCCGGCACGGCACGCATGGCGCCGGCCAGCACCGCCCTGAAACTCGCGTCGAGATCGCCTCCGGTCGCCACGACCGCGGCGAGGGTCTCGGCGACCGCCGCACGCTGGCGCTCGCCTCGGTCCCGCTCGCCCAGGGCGCGGCGGAGCACCAATTGGTTCATCACCTGTCGCGCGAGGCGCTCAAGGTCCTCGACCTGGGCCGGTGTCAGCCCACGCGGGCGCGGGGCGTGGTCGATTACGCAGAGGCTTCCCAGGACTTCGCCTTCGGGGGTCCGCAGCGGCGCGCCGGCGTAGAAGCGCAGGTGCGGCTCGCCGGTCACCAAGGGGTTGGCGCAGGTGCGCGGGTCCAGCGTGAGGTCCGGGATCTGCAGCACGCCCGGTTCGGTAAGGACGAACTTGCACACCGAGCGGTCGAGGTCGGTTTCGCAGGGCGGGAAGCCTGCGCGAGCCTTAAACCACTGCCGGTCGCGGTCGACCAGGCTGACCAGCGCCACCGGCGCGGCGCAGAGGCGGCGGGCCAAATGGACGATGTCGCCGAAGCCGCGTTCGGGCGGCGTATCGAGGATGCCGAATGCCGCGAGCGCGGAAAGCCGCGCGTCCTCCTCGATCCGGGCAACGGGCATGACTTGGTTCACGGGCTCCCCTCCCGCACGACCGTCGATGGCGGCCGGAGCCTCTCGGGCTCGGCGACGTCGACGGCGATGATCCGCCCGCCAGGTGCGTAAACGGCCCCCATCACCTCCTCGAAGTGCCGTCGCACGGTGGCATGGCACTCGCAGGCCCCGGCCTCGGCGCGGATCCGGTCCGGCAGCGTGATGCGCCCGTGTCCAATGGCGATCAGGCCTTCGCGCTGCATGCGGCCGAGCACCTCGGTCAGGTACGCCCGTCTCACGCCGAGCATATCGGCCAGGAGTTCGTGGGTGACCGGCAGCTCGGCGGTGCCGATCCGGTCCTGAAGGGTCAGGAGCCAACGCAGGCAACGCCGTTCGATGGTATGGGCAGCGTTGCAGGCCACCGATTGCAGCACCTGCGCCAAGAGGCAGTCGGCGTAGCGCACGAACAGGTCGCGAATGCCCTTGGACACGTGCTTGGCCTCGGACAGACGTGCGGCATCGATCCGGATGACTGAGCCACCGACCTGGACGACCGCCTGCCCGAACGCCGGAAGGTAACCGTGGCTGACGACGCCACCCATGGCGCCCTCCCGGCCTATCGTCGCGGTCTCAACCGACTTCCCGTCGACGAGCGGCACCACCAGCGTGACGACGCAGCGTTGGACGGGGAAAGTGACGTGGCTGACGTCGTCGCCGGCGCGAAACAGCACGTCGCCGCGACTGACCTCGCGACGTTCGACGTGTGGGGCCAGCAAGGCGCGGTCCGTCGCGTCGAGGGCTTCGAGCAGCAGGTTGCCGTCGATGGAAGGCAAATTTCTGGCGTTCACGGGAGTGGTCCGGGCCGGCGCGGCAGAATTGTCCAGTAGCGGACTTCCGTGCGCGAAGATGTCCGATATCTGACAACTGGCGACGAAGTGAACGCCACGGCGCAGGTTTTCGGGCGTCAGTCGCCTCGACCGATGCCGGTTGGCGACGGGCGGTGCCCGCCGGTGGGGTCAGGTGACCGCCGTGACCGACGACACCGGCTTGGACAAGGCGGGGGCCGGCAGCCGAAACCGGAAGGTCGTCCCACGGTCGATGACGCTCGTCACGGTCAGCACGCCCCCCTGGCGCTCGACGAGGTCCCGACAGAGCAACAGGCCAAGCCCGCTCCCACGCTCGCCGGCGGTGCCGTTCGTTGTCGTCCGCCTGTCTAGCCGGAACAGGTCATCGACCTTGCCCGGCGGCATGCCGACGCCGGTGTCCGTCACCGAGATCTCGACCTCGTCAGCGTCGCTCCGACCCGACACCGTGACGGTCCCGCCCGGCAGCGTGAACTTGACCGCGTTGCTCACGAGGTTGCGCAGCACCGTGGCGAGCATGTCCCGCTGTGCCCGAACGACGACCCGGTCGCACGTCACTACCAGGCCGATCCCCTTATCGGCGGCAGCCTCGGACGCACCCTGCATCACCTCGGCGGCAAGGGCGTCGAGGACGACGTCGGTCAGGGCCACCGCCATCGTGTCCATCTGCAGGCTCGCCCAGGAGAACAGGCTTTCGAGCAGGTCATAGGCCTGCGTCGCCGCCTCGTGGATGCCCTTCGCCCGGCGCTCGACGGACGCGGGGTCGCGCGCTGCGACGGCCTTGCCCAACACCTCCGACAATCCGAGCAGCGCCTGGAAAGGATTGCGTAAGTCGTGCGCGATGATCGAGAACAGGAGGGACTTCTGCCGGTTCAACGTGTCGAGTTCGAGCGACTTCGCCTCCGCCTCGCGCCGCGCCGCGGCGAGCTCCGCCTGGAAGGCTTGTCGGGCCTCGGCGTAGCGGATCGCACGGGCCAGGCCGGAGGGCGTGACCTCGGCCTTGTCCAGGTAGTCCAGCGCCCCCGCCCGCATCAGCCGGGTCGCGAGGTCCGGGTCGGCCTCGCCGGTCAGCATCAGCACCGCCCGCGCCTGCCCCTCGGCCGCCAGCAGCGTCCTGAGCAGCGCGAACGTGTCGATGCCCGGCAGCCGGTAATCGAGCAGCACGCAGTCGAAGGTTTCCTCCGCGGCGAGGCGCAGGCCCTCGTCGCCTCCCGACGCCTCCGTCAGCGTGTGCTTAAGGCCGGACTTGGCTAGCGCCCGGCGCACGGCCGCCCGGTCGACGGCGTCATCGCCGATTAGAAGGATGCGGGTCGGGGTCGTCACGGGGTCGGCTACGCCGGGAACTCCACGACCTTCCAGTAATGCTCCAGCAGCGCGACCGCCTCCATGAAGGTGTTGGCCGGGTCGCGCTTGACGATGTACCCGGCGACGTTGTGCCCGTAGGCGCGCATCCGGTCCTCGTCGGCCTTCGACGTGGTGATCATGAACACCACCGCCGAGCGCAGATCCTCGTCGGCGCGCACGGCTTCCAGGAACTCGATGCCGTTCATGCGCGGCATATTCAGGTCGAGCAGGATCAGGTGCGGTTTTGGCAGGCGCTCGCGGCCGTTCTCGCCGCGCAGGATTTCCAGCGCCTCGATGCCGTCGCGGGCGACCGTGATCGGGTTGCCGATCTTGCTCTTCTTGAAGGCGCGCTTCAGCCCCTGGACGTCAACCTCATCGTCGCCGACCAGCAGGATGTTAACCGTCGAACCCATCCGTCCGCCCCTTCCCGCCGTCGCGCGGCCACGTGAAATGCACCGCCAGCCCGCGGCCGTTCGGTCCGTCCGCGAGCCAGACCTTGCCGCCCTGCCGGTCGACCAGCTTGCGCACGATGGCGAGCCCCATGCCGCTGCCCTCGACCTCGTCGCGAGGCTTGAGCGTCTGGAACATGCCGAACACGCGCTCGCGGAACTGCTCGGGGATGCCCGGACCGTCGTCGGTCACGACGAACTCGACCGCGTCCCCCGTCGGCTTGGCCTCGACCAAGATGTGCCCCTCGGCCGGCCGGTCGTGGTGCTTGATGGCGTTGCCGATGAGGTTCTGCAAGGCTTGGGTGAGCGGTGCCCGGGCGGCCTGGAGGGTCGGGAGGGAGGTATCCCCCGTGATGGTGAACCCTTCCTGCGGGCTGACGAGGACGGCGAGTTCCTCGACGAGCGCCTTCGTGTCGATCTTGTCGATGGTAGCCTCCCCACGACCCGCCCGCGAGTAGGCCAGGAGGTCGCCGAGCAGGCTGTCGAGCCGACGTACCCGGCTTTTCAGCAACTCCATGTTCGTCAGGACGTCGCCGGTCAGCGAACCTTCGAGGTCCTCCTCGATCCATCCAACGAGGTTCTCGATGCCGCGAAGCGGCGCCTTGAGGTCGTGTGAGGCGACGTAGGCGAACTGCTCCAACTCCTCGTTGGAGCGGCGCAGGTCGATGGCATGCCGGGCGAGCCGGCGTTCCATCCCCTTGCGCTCGGTGATGTCGGTGTTGGTCCCGAACCAGCGCAGGATGCGTCCGTCCGGACCGCGATGCGGTTGTGCCAGCGATAGAAACCAGCGGTACTCGCCGTCGACCCCGCGGAGCGGGAAAGTATCCTTCCAAGGCTCGCCGGTCCGGAATGCCTCGCTGATGCGCGCGACGACGCGCTCGACGTGGTCGGGGTGGTGGACGTCGCGCCAGCCCCATCCACGCATCTGCTCGATGGTGGTGCCCGTGTAGTCGTACCAACGGCGGTTATACCAAATGATGTCGCCGTTTGGCTCGGCGACCCAGGCCATCTGCGGTAGCGCGTCAGCGAGCGCGCGAAAATCGTCCGCCGTCAGGTTCGCGGCTCGCTCCACCCAGCTCTCCTTCGCCGAGGCGGCGGGTGGGATGGGGAAGAAGGACACTTCCCGCTCCGGAACCGGCGCGGGCGCCAAGTGGGACCGGAAAGCGGCGGCGGCAAGGCCTGCCGGTCCCTGAGCGAATTGACCGTCATTGGTCGCGTCGGCATCTCCATGTCGAGGGACTTGGCATTACCAGGCAACGAAGTGACTAGACTGGATGCGCGTCGGGACACGCGTCTTGATGCGCCGCCTGTTGGACGAAGCCGTCGGGCGTGAGGTCCATGCCGATGCCCTGGCGGACTTGGCGGTGCGCAGGCCGCTGGACGTGCACGTTCCGACGTTGCGTGCGCTGGCTCATAGCCAGCGCATCCGTGCCGTGGAGTTGCGCGGCTCGGCGGCTGCCCTCTCCATCTGCAAGGGCCAAGCGCACAGTCCGCCCAGGACTGACGGACGCCTGTCAGGGCTCGGGCAGGCCGACCATGGCTTGGCCCACGCGCAGACTCGAAAAGGTCGTGGAATGGGCGGCAGTCACGCTTGATGCAGCAACGGCAAGGCCGCTCGGAAGCCGGGCGGCCTTGCTTTACTCTAGGTTGCTACTGTGCGGAACTTTGAGGACTGAAAGCGGATCTTTGGCTCGGCTATCACCGAGTTGATTAGTAGCACCGCGGTACGCAGCAAGGCGGTGGTGTTGGTGATTTTGATCGCCAGGTTCACGGCGTGATCCGCGTTGCCGTCATAGGGAATTTTTGCCCGCCGGGGGCCACCGTGTCGGATCGAGCTTAAGCTCAGGGCATCGGAAAGCGTCCGCTAACCTGCTGCTTGCGCTCCGAAGCGGACCAGCCGCTTTCGGCCAGAGTGCGTCACGCCGGATCGCCATCACGCGCAAAACCGGACATTCGGCTTCGCGCCCATTGCGGCTTACTCAGCCGACTCGGCGCTCTCCCGCAAAGCGGATATCGAGCAGCGCAGGTTACAGGCAGTCTCGAAAATCTGCCGGTCTTCTCGGCGTGTCGACTGTCTCGGCGGTTTACGCCGCCTGAGACAATCTGGGCGGATCGAGGTCACCTGCCACCTGACGGCGCGCTGGGATGTGGCCGAAGTCGACCTGTCATAGCCGCTCATGCTGCGGCTTGGGCGATAGCGGGCGATGTGAGAACAGGCGCCGATCCGTTTTGGCGTTGCCAGACCAACGTTGCTCAGCAGGGCTTAGCCACTCACGGGGGTAAGTTCTCTGGCTGGCTGAAGCGGAAGCTCACGTTCGGATCCTCGGCGGATTGGTCGCCCGCCGCCATGATCGATACGCGCAGGGCCGCGGCACCCGCCAGCGTGGCGACTGCCGCCAGCGCGGTCACCGGACGCGGTAATCCCCGGCGGGTGAGGAGCGAGGCCGCGAGGATTCCAAGCGGTAGGGCGGTCCCGAGCAACGTGGCTCCCAGGTGCTCCACCTGTCCAGCCTTCCCCCTCAGTGCGCCCGCGACGCCCGCGCGCCGGTAGGTTGCGTGCGAGATCGCAGCGCCCACTAGCTCGACGGCGAGCGCCGCTGCGGCCGTGCCTTCCAGCGCCCGGCGGCGGTCCGGTTCCGGCTCGGTCAGCGCCAGGGCAGAGGCCGCCGAGGCCATCGACGAGGCACCGAAGCGCATGGCGAGGCTTTGCGGGGCCGCCGCCCAGAGGGGCGTCGAGGTCGCCGAGAGGAGCGAGGCCGTGTAGGTCGAGAGACCCAAGCCGGTGAGCGCCGCCGGTACCTGGGCGGCTCGGGCGAGGCCGTTCAGGCCCCGTGCCCGGGGCCAGAGGTCGGTGCCGAGTTGCGCGGCCGCGGCGAGGCCCGCGGCGCCGGAAAAGCCCATCAGGATCCAGGTGCCGATCGACATCGGCGAGGTGTGCTTGGCCACGCGCAGCATGTTGTAGAAGCGCTTCGGCGTGTGCAGGTCGTAGATCAGCAGCGGCGCCCCGAGGATGGGGCCGAGCAGCGCAAGGTAGCGCCCCCGGCGGACGAGGGGCCTCGCCGCAGCGCCTTGCCGGAGGTCGGCCAAGGCGGCGATCACCGCGGACGAGCCCGACAGGCCGGCGAGGAAGATATAGCCCCCCACCACCGGATTCTCGAAGGGCGAGGCCTTGAGCTGCGCCCGGCCATAATAGGTCGGCCCAGTCCAGCCGGCCCGGTTCGGCCGGCCGTGCACCGAGGGCGGCTCGGTGGCTCGGTGAGGAACGCGCGGCGCGTCCTCGGGCCCGTCCTGCGTGGCAGCAGCCGCGTCCGGGCTGATCGTGGCGGTCACGCGCGCCTCCCCGGCTGCGGCGCGAACAGGAAGGCGCTCGCCAGCGCCAGGGCGGCCACCGTGGCGAGACCGGTGGCGAGGCTCGGCGCCACCCGGTTGGCGGGCCGGGTCGGGGCGGCCGGCAGGTTATAGACCTCCGGCCGGTCGATCAGCAGGAAGAAGGCGTTGAGGTGCCCGAGCCCGCCGGTCGCTCCCGGAGCGTCGGGGGTACCATACAGGTAGGCGCTCTCGACGCCGATGCCGTGCAGGTGCTCCACCCGCTCTGCCGCTCGGGCCTGTAGGTCCGACAGCTCGCCGAATTGGATCGAGTCGGTCGGGCAGGACTTGGCGCAGGCCGGCTCCAGGCCGCCCTTGAGGCGGTCGTAACAGAGGGTGCACTTGTGCGCCTTGCCGTCCACCGTGCTGACGTCGACCACGCCGAACGGGCAGGCGGGCACGCAGTAGCCGCAGCCATTGCAGATATCCTGCTGGACCACGACCGTGTCGAACTCGGTCTTGAACAGAGCCCCAGTTGGGCAGGCTTCCAAGCAGGGGGCGTTATGGCAGTGCTTGCACACGTCGCTCATCATCAGCCAGCCGGACTGGAACTTCTGGTCCAGGCCGTCCCGGAGGCCGTGGGTGCCCGACTTTTCGACGAAGGCCACGTGCCGCCAGCTGTTGGCCGAGAGGGCACCGGTGTTGTCGAAACTCTGGCCGGTGAGCCCGACATTGTCGGCCGGGAGGTTGTTCCACTCCTTGCAGGCGACCTCGCAGGCCTTGCAGCCGATGCAGACCGTGGTGTCGGTGAAGAAGCCGTAGGACCGCCCCGGCTCGATCCGCACGCCGGCGGTGAGCTCGGACTCGTCGGGGATCACGTGATCCAGGGTGGAGTAGGCGTGCTCGAGGGCACGGGGGTGCATGTTCATCAGCGGACGCCTCCTCAGCGGGCTGGGGAGTGCGGGAGGAGGGTGACCGAGCGGGCCACGAGTCCGATCAGGTTGCGAGCGGGCTCGTAGATCACGCGCACCCGCGCTTGGCGGGCCTGAAGGGGCGCGAGCTGCGCCGGCTCGGCCGCGGCGTTGCGGTCCAGCAGGAACAGGTGCGCGATCCCGTTGTCGTCCGTGAGCTGGAAGCGGCTCTCCTGGACGATGGTGACCACACCCTCTTTAACATACGTCAAAGCTCGTCCCCGGATGCGGCCGTTGCAGGCTGGAATCGCTCGCAACTGCCCCGACAACTCGACTACCGGGCGGAAGGTTCAGAGCCGCGCCGGGCTCACCTTAGATCAGACGGCAGGGTTACTTGCGCGACCGGTCCGAGCCGGGAACAAAACGAACGCTCACCCGACTTACCGGCACGAAGGCCGAGCAACGGGTGGCACCATGGCGACGATCCGCAGGCGTTTGTCGGAGAGGGTGGCAGGTTTCGTGCGGGACTGGTCGCTCCCCCGCCAGCTCGCTGGGCAGAGTGTCATGTCCGAGGCGGCCCGGAGCACGACCTCGGCGAACCTGCGCCCGCGCTTGGAGGAGGCCGACCGGATCGGCACCAGCGTCTGCCCGTTCTGCGCAGTGGGCTGCGGCCAGCTGATCTACGCCAAGAACGGCAAGCCGATCCACGTGGAGGGCGACCCGCGCAGCCCGATCAATCAGGGGACCCTGTGCCCGAAGGGTGCCGGGACGCTGGGCATGCTGCTCTCCCCGGAGCGGATCAGTGACGTGCTCTATCGCGCCCCCTATTCAGACCGCTGGGAGAAGCGGCCGCTGGCCTGGGCGATGGAGCGCATCGCCCAGCTCACCAAGCAGGTCCGCGACGAGACCTTCGCCGAGACCCTGCCTGACGGCCGGATCATCAATCATACGTTGGGCCTGGGCTCCCTCGGGGGTGCCACCATGGACAACGAGGAGAACTACCTCATCAAGAAGCTGTTCGGCGGCGGCCTCGGGATGGTGAACATCGAGAACCAGGCGCGCATCTGACACTCGTCCTCGGTGCCCAGTCTGGGCACCACCTTCGGGCGCGGCGCCGCCACCATGGCGCTGTGGGACCTCGCCAATTCCGACTGCATTATCGAGATGGGCTCCAACATCGCGGAGAACCATCCGGTGGGTTTCCGCTTCGTCGTGGAGGCCCAACGCCGCGGCGCGACCGTCATCCACATCGACCCGCGCTTCACCCGCACCAGCGCGCTCGCCGACATCTACGCGCCGATTCGCTCGGGCAGCGACATCGCGTTCCTCGGGGGGATGATCCGCCACATCCTGGAAAACGACTTGTGGTTCCGGGATTTCGCCCTGGTCTACACGAACATCAGTCACATCATCGAGGAGGGCTACGGCGACCCTGAGCAGAACGAGGGCCTGTTCTCTGGCTACGACCCGGTGGCCGGGACCTACTCGCAGGACACGTGGCAATACGCCGGCAAGACCGTGCCCTCGCCCGTGGCTGAGCACCGGGTGCAGTCCCAGGAAGGCGCGTCGAACGAGGGCGAAGCCTTCGAGAGCATGACCCGGTCGCCGCCGGCGCAGGACCCGACCCTGCAGCACCCGAACTGCGTCTACCAGATCATGAAGCGCCATTACGCGCGCTACACGCCCGAGATGGTCGAGCGGGTGACAGGTTGCCCGAAGGACTTGTTCGTCCGGATCACCGAGATCTTCGCGAAGAACTCGGGGCGGGAGAAGACCGGGGCCTTCACCTACGCGGTGGGCTGGACGCACCATTCCACCGGCGTCCAGATCATCCGGGCGGCAAGCATCATCCAGGGCCTGCTCGGCAATATCGGGCGCCCGGGCGGCGGCATCATGGCGCTGCGCGGCCATGTCAGCATTCAGGGCTCCACCGACATCCCAACGCTCTACAACATGCTGCCGACCTACCTGCCGCAGCCGAACGTCTTCCACGACCACGCCACCCTGGACCGGTATCTCAAGACCGAAACGCCGCCCACGGGCTGGTGGTCGAACATGCCGAAATACGTGATCAGCCTGCTGAAGGCTTGGTACGGGGAGGCCGCGACGGCCGGTAATGAGTGGGGCTACCAGTTTCTGCCCAAGCTCACCGGCGACGCCTCCCAGGAGCCGATGACCATGGCGATGTCGGACCGGGTCGTGAAGGGGCAATTCATCCTGGGCCAGAACCCGGCCGTAGGAGCGGTGAACTCCGAACTCGTGGAGCGCGGCTTCGCCAATCTCGAATGGATGGTCGTGCGCGACTTTGCCATGACAGAGACCGCCAATTTCTGGCAGCAGGGCCACCGCGTCCGCAAGGGCGAGGTCCGGCCCGAAGAGATCGGCACCGAGATGTTTTTCCTGCCCGCTGCCATGCCGGGGGAGAAGGACGGGTCGGTGACCAACACGAGCCGCCTCGTCCAGTGGCACGACGTGGTCTGTGAGGCGCCGGCGACAGCCGCTCGGACCTCTGGTTCATCGTCCATCTCGGGCGCCGACTGAAGGAGCTGTACCGGGATTCCACCGAGCCGAAGGACCGGGCGATCCAGGCGCTGACCTGGGGTTACGAACTCAAGGGCGAGAAGCAGGAGCCCGACGCTGAGGCAGTGCTGCGCGAGATCAACGGTCGGACCGTCGCGGACGGGCGCCAGGTGCCAGACTATCGCCAGCTTAAGGACGACGGCTCCACCGCCTGCGGCGGCTGGATGTATTGCGGCATCTTCCCGGAGGCGGGGAAGAACCTCTCCCGCTCGCGCCGGCCGGACGGACCGGGCGAGTCCGGTGCCCATCTCGGTTGGGCCTGGACCTGGCCACTCAATCGCCGGACGCTCTACAATCGAGCCTCCGCGGACCCCGCCGGGAAGCCCTGGTCGGAGCGCAAGAAGATGATCTGGTGGGACGAGGCGCAGGCCAAATGGACCGGTGACGATGTGCCGGACTTCGTGGCCGACAAGCGACCCGATTACCGCCCGGACTGGTCGAAGCACCCCCACGGCATGGACGCGCTCGGCGGTGACGACCCGTTCATCATGGAGGCGGATGGCAAGTGCGCGCTGTTCGTGCCGACCGGCTTGAAGGACGGCCCGCTGCCGACGCATTACGAGCCGATCGAGAGCCCGGTCCGGAACCCGCTCTACCCGAAGCAGCAGCGCAATCCGACCGCGAAGCTCTGGGGACGTCCCGGCAACGAACTCCACGCCACCGCCGACCCGCGCTTCCCATACATCTTCACCACCTTCCGCCTGACCGAGATGCATTGTGGCGGCATCGCCACCCGGGTGATGCCGCACACGGCGGAGCTGCAGCCCGAGGCCTTTGTGGAGATTTCGCCGGAGCTCGCCGCGAATCTCGGAATCGACCATCTCGGCTGGACCGTGATCTCCACCCTGCGGGGTGAGGTCGAGGTCCGCGCCATGGTGACGGAGCGGCTCAAGCCGTTCCGCATCGACGGCCGAGTGGTCCACCAGATCGGGATGCCCTGGGTCTACGGGTGGCAGGGCTACGCGCGGGGCGACGTCGCCAATGTGCTGCTCGCGATCACGGGTGATGCCAACACCAGCATCCACACCACCAAGGCGATCACCTGCAACATTCGGCCTGGCCGCAAAGCCCGTCCGGACGTGCTCCGGCAGCGGGAGGCGGTGTCGTGAGCGCCGCCCCCGGACAGGAATGCGGGCGCCGGGCGCTCTCAGCCCTCGACACAGTGCTGGCGCGCAAGCCCCAGAGGGATGACGACAAGCTCTCGGAAGCCACGGCCGACTTGACGAAGTTCCGCGACGCGATCATCGCCGAGCGGCGCGGCGGCGGCATCCAAAGTGCAGAGGAGCGGCAGCACTTAGCGCACCTGAACGCGGTGCTCAGCGTCGTCCTTGGGGTGCATTTCCCTCTCGGAGAAACGCCGTGGGACGAGCTTCAGAGGGCGCGGAGTTGGCTCTCTGATCTCGTCAAGGAGGCATAGGCTGTCGGATTTGACCGTGGACCCGAGCAGGGCCGCCGCTGAGCACTTACGTCCGAGTCGAAGCCGCCCATGCCAAAAGACCATTCCAGTTGCTGATTCCCAAGTGTTCCGGGATGGGCACGTCCGCTCTCTGCCCTGAGTTGTTCAGAAGCGGACCGGCCGCTTTCGGCCAAGTTCAGCCAGCCGCTCGGCACCTCTATCGCTCGATTTGATCCATCGAACCTCAGCCTAGAAGCGGTCAATAGTAGAGCTATAGTGGAGCGCTGTACGTGGATCACCTCTTTTGTGCCGAGATCCGATCGGCCGTGCGCAGCGCGATTGCCTGGATGGTGAGCGACGGATTGACCCCGCCGACCGTCGGGAAGACCGAGCCGTCGCAAACGTAAAGGTTCGGGATGTCCCAGGAGCGGCAGTCGGCATCGACCACGGAGGTTCGCGGGTCGGACCCCATTCGGGCGGTGCCGTTGAGGTGGCAGGTGTCGTCGGTCTGGTCCCAGACCTCGCGGCCGCCCGCGGCCACCAGGGCCTCGCGCATGAACCTGAGCGCGTGCCGGTTCAGCGCCTTGTCGTTGTCGCACCAGGAATAAGTGATACGCGCCACCGGCAACCCATACTGATCCTTGACGTCCGCGAGCGTCACCCGGTTGCGCTCCTGCGGCATATACTCGGAGACGACCTTCAGCCCGGCCACGTGGTTGTAGCGCTGCATCTCGGCCACCAGCGCCTCGCCCCAGAGGCCGTGCGCGGAAGCCTGGGTATTGGCCCAGAGCTGCGGCAGCGGGCCCTGGCTCATGTACGAGTAGCCACCGAAGAAGTTCTTGGCGAAGGGGCCGTGACCCGTGTCGTCGTAGTTCCAGTGCTCGCTGATGGCGAGCGAGGGCGGGCCCTTGTAGCTGCGGATCTCCTCGTCGAAGACGCCCCAGACCGCTTGGTTGCCCTGGACCATCAGGTTCTTGCCGACGAGGCCCGAGGAGTTGGCGAGCCCGTCCGGGAATTCCTGGTTGGCCGAGTTCAGGAGCAGGCGCGGCGTCTCGATGGCGTAGCCCGCCACCACGACGTTCTTGGCGCGCTGGAACCGCCATTTCCCCTCGCGGTGATAGTGGACGCCGGTGGCGCGCCCGTTCCGCGTTTCGATGCGCCCGACCATGGCGAGGTCGCGGATCTCGGCGCCGGCCTTCAGGGCGCGGGGCAGATAGCTCACCAGCACGCTCTGCTTGGCGTTGGTCGAGCAGCCGAGCGTGCAGAAGCCCCGGTAGACGCATGGCGGCGCGTCGCCGTGCGGGGCCGAGACCGTGGCGAGCGGCGTCGGCGTCCAGCCGATGCCCATCGCCTCGGCGCCCCGGGCCAGCACCTTGGCGGCCGCGTTGATCTCGTGTGCGCGCCGGTGATAGCGGCGCCGGTGCGGCCCCCAGGGGTAGGAGACCGGGCCGGAGATCTTGAGGTCGTCCTCGACCTGATCGTAGTAGTGCCACATCTCTCGCCAACCGATCGGCCAGTCGGCGCCGTAGCCCATCAGGGTGCGCGCCTTGAACCACTCCGGCCGGAAGCGCAGGGCCACCATGGCGTAGTGGACGGTGGAGCCGCCCACCGCCTTGCCGGAATTGTTCGAGCCCATCTGCAGCGGGTTCTCGCCGTCGACGATGCGCTCGTCCGTCCAGTAGAGCTTGGACTGGTGGCTCTCGTCCGAGGCGAAATCCTCCAGCGGCCGGAAATACGGGCCGGCATCGAAGGCCACCACCGAGAAGCCCTGCTCCGCGAGCCGGCAGGCCAGGGTTCCGCCGCCCGCGCCGGTGCCGACGATGACGAAATCGACCTCCTCGTCGTCCCGGTACTGACGCATCGGCACCCACTCGCCGATCCGCATGACGTTGGGCGCGCGGCCGTCTCGGGCGCGGGGATGGTGCTCCGGATCGTCGCCGGGGGTGGCGTGCTTTGGGTTGTCGGCGGCGTTGCCGAGGCCGGGGATACGCATGAGCGAGGGAGATCCTTACCGACCGACCAAGAGGTTCTCTGCGTGGGCCTCGTCCTCGCGGCCCGGCTTGGCCTCGGCCGCCTCCCAAGGATCGCGGCGGTCGAAAGCCATGCGGACGTAGCCCCGCGGGCTCGCGGGGCCGCCCCAGCCGATCTCGTTCCAGGCGGTCGGGTGGGCGTAGTAGGCCTCCACCACATCCGCGAGCACGCGCTGCTTGAAGAACAGCTTGGACGGCATGCCCGCCCAGGCGGCGTCCGTGAGTTCGCCCGCCTCGGCGAGCTTCAGCAGCGCGTCCTGCGCCCAAGCGCCGAGTTCGTGGAAGCGCGCGCCGAACCGCGCCCGCGCCTCGGCGTCGAGGGCCTTCAGCCCCCGACGCCATGCCTCGCGCTCTTCGGGCAGATCGGGGTTGCGGTAGCCGTCGCGGGTATCGGTGGCGAGCTTGTGGTCCACCAGCGCCGCCACCGGGACCAGATTCGCCCGGTCCGCCGGCTGCGGCACGATCCGGTCGGCGATCGCCTTCATCGTCGGCCATTCGGATTCGTCGAAGAAGCGGCGCGTCTCCGGGCCGATCGCCAGCCGCTCGTCCAGAACCGCGCGGGTTTTGGCGTTCCAAGAGGGGCTGTCGCGCTTCGCCAGCACGTCGTAGCCGGGATAGAGGTCACGTCTCGGCAGCATGGGACACCCGGCTCAGAAGCGGAAGGGTCGGTGTTCGAGCAGTTCGAGGGCGGCGAGCCCGCCGAGCGCCACGCCCGAGAAGGAGGGCGGGGCCGGGAGCGGCGGCCCGTCGATAAGGTTCTGGCGCCAGTTGTCCCAGCCGCCCATCATCCGGGCGACGCCGTAGGCATGGAAGGCGACGCCGCCGACGCCCATCGCCGAGACCGCCCACATCCCGAGCCTCGCCCCCGTCTGGCGCGCGCCCACCGGCCTCGTGGCGGCCCGGACGAGGAGGGCGGCGGCCAGCGGCGGCAGGGAGACGGGGATGTACATGGCCGGGTTCTGGAAGGCGCCGCGGAAGTGCAGCAACCCGGCCTCCAGGGTCGTGCCGGCGAGCATGCCCGCGGTGGCCAGCGCCAGCGCGCGCCCGGCCGGCAGGCCGCCGAGTTGGGGCTGGTCGGGGTCAGCGTCGCGCACCCGCTCGGCGACGCCGCCGAGGATGCCGGCAAGCGTCAGCGCCATCGGCGCGCCGATGGGGGCGGAATAGAACAGGTTCTGGAAGGAGTAACCGCCTTCGCGCTTGCCGACGTTGTAGGCGTGGAAGCCGAAGCCGATCAGCCCGGTCAGCCCGGCCAACACCTGCACCCCGTGCCGGACGCGGGAGCTGCCGGGATCGGTGTCGCCGGCCCCGTGCAGGGACGCCGCCAGGGTGACGCTGGACACGATGATCGGCGTGTACATCGCCCGATTGAAGAACTGGCCGCGGTAATGCTCCAGACCGGAATCGAACAGCACCGAGGCGGCGAGCATCGTCGAGGCGTGGTTGAGGCGCTGCGCCGCGCTCGCCGTCACCGCGCGCCCGCGGGGCGCGTAGCGGCGCCCGTCCGAGCCGGCCGGATCGAGGCGCTTCTCGCGTCCGGAAGCGAACCACGTCAGCAGGCCGGCGCCGACAGCGGCCGCGGCGAGGACCACCACCGGATGCACCGCGGCCTCGACCCGCACGGGGGCGACGCGCCGCTTCAGGGCGGGTCCGGACGATCCCGGCGCGCCGCCGCGCCGCTCCGGCGGGCGCGGACCGCGGTCAGACAGCGTAGGCATCGGCGTCCCGGGTCTTGAGGGTGAGGCCATGGCCTGGGCGCGTGAGGTCGGGGGCGATGGCCCCGTCGCGAGCCACGGGGGCCCCGTCAAACAGCATCCGCTCGATGCGGACGTGGTCGTGGAACCATTCGAGGTGCCGGAAGCGCGGCGCCGCCACCGCGACGGGCAGGTGCACAGCCGGCGCGCAGTGGCCGGACAGGTCGATATGGGCCGCCTCGCAGAGGGCCGCGATCTTCAGGAAGCCGCTGTAGCCACCGCAGCGGGTCACGTCGGCCTGCGCGACGTCGACCGCGCCGGCCGCGAGCAGACCGCGCAGGTCGTTCAGGGTATAGGCGTACTCGCCTGCCGCGATCTCCATCCCGGCGGGCGCCGCCGCGCGGACGGAGGCCATCCCGGCGGGATCGTCGCTCGACACCGGCTCCTCGAACCACAGTACGCCGAACGGCTCGGCCGCCCGCGCGACCGCGACGGCGCGCTTCGGAGTGAAGGCTCCGTTGGCGTCGATGAACAGCTGCGCGGTGCCGATCGCCGATTTGGCGGCCGCCATGCGGGCCGGATCGCGCTCTGGCTGGCTGCCGATCTTCATCTTTACGGCGCGGCAGCCGTCCTGCTCGACCCAGCCGGCGAGCTGCTCGCGCAACTGCCGGTCGTCGTAGCTCGTGAAGCCGCCGCTGCCGTAGATATCCGCGCGCTCCCGCGCCCGCCCGAACAAGCTCGCGAGCGGCAGGCCGAGGAGGCGCGCCTTCAGGTCCCACAGGGCCGTGTCGAGGGCTGAGATCGCGGTGGCCGCGAGCCCGGAGCGGCCGAGGTTGCGCACAGCGCCCCACAGAACCCCGTTCACCCGCGGAATATCGAGGGCGGAGAGGCCGGAGAGGCGTGCCGCCAAGGTCTTGGTGATGAGCTGCGCGACGCTCGCGTCGGTATAGCTGTAGCCGAGGCCAGTCTCGCCCCCCGCCTCGACCTCGGCGACCACGAGAGTCGTCTTTTCCCAGGCAAAGGTGCCGTCGGCCTCCGGCGCGTCGGTGGGAACGGTGAACGCCCGGGCCCGCACCGCCCCGATCGTCGGGTCCTCACGCATCATCGGAGCCGGATCTTAGCTCTACTTCCGGTCGCCGGGCAGGACGGAACTCAGCACCTGCCGGGCGGTGTCGGCCAGGAGGTGGCGCTCCTTCGAGTCGCCCTTGCCCAGCATCGACATGAAGTTCTTGACCTGCTCCAGGGTGAAGAACGGCGGCAGCGGCGGCACCTCGGGATCGGTCTTGACCTCCAGCACCACCGGCACCGGGCTCGCCAGCGCCTCGTCCCAGGCCGGCCCGACCTGCGCCGGGTCGTCCACGTAGAGGCCCTTCAGGCCGATCAGCTCGGCGAACTTGTGGTAGGGCACGTTCGGAATGGTCTGGCTCGCCTCGAATTTCGGGTTGCCCTCCATCACCCGCTGTTCCCAGGTGACCTGGTTCAGGTCCTCGTTGTTGAACACGCAGCAGATCCAGGTCTTGTTGGACCAGCGATGCATGTACTTTGCCACCGTGATCAGCTCGGCCATGTTGTTCATCTGCATCGCGCCGTCGCCGACCAGCGCGATCACCGGCCGGTCGGGATGCGCCACCTTGGCGGCGATGGCGTAGGGCACCGCCGCGCCCATCGAGGCGAGGCCGCCCGAGAGCGAGCACATCTGGCCCCGGCGCATCTTCAGGTCGCGGGCGTACCAGTTGGCGCAGGAGCCGGAATCCGAGGTGACGATCACCCGCTCGGGCATGCGCGGCGAGAGTTCCCAGGTCACCCGCTGCGGGTTGACCGGGTTGGCCTTGGCCATCGCCCGGTCCTCGGCCTCCTTCCACCAGGAGGCGACGTTCTTCTCGATCCCGGTCCGCCAGGCGCCGCCCTCCTGCTTCTGGTCGAGGAGCGGCAGAAGGGCGGTGAGCGTCTCGGCGGCCTCGCCGCAGAGCGGCACCTCCATCGGGTAGCGCAGCGACAGCATCTCCGGCGCGATGTCGATCTGCACGCCGCGGGCCTGCCCCTCCTCGGGCAGGAACTCGGCCCAGGGAAAGCCCGAGCCGACCATCAGCAGGGTGTCGCATTCGGCCATCATGTCGGAGGACGGCTTGGAGCCGAGCAGGCCGATCGTGCCGGTGACGAAGGGCAGGTCGTCCGGCAGCGCCGCCTTGCCGAGCAGCGCCTTGGCGACGCCGGCCTGGAGCTTGTTGGCCACCGCGATGACTTCGTCGGTGGCGTGGAGCGCGCCGGCGCCGACCAGGATCGCGACCTTCTGGCCGGCATTCAGCACGTCGGCCGCCCGGCGCAGGTCGCCGTCGAAGGGCACGACCTTCGGGGCGGTGTAGCCGACGCCCGAGAAGGTGTTGCCGTGCTTGCGCACCGGCCCCTCGTAGGGAACGTCCTGCAGGTCGTTGGGCAGGATGATCGCCGCGACCTTCCGCTCGGCCTTGGCGATGCGCATGGCACGGTCGGCGATGTGGCGGACCGAGGCCGGGCTCGCCGCCTGCTGCACGTAGGCGGCGACGTCCTTGTAGACGCTCGTGAGATCTAGCTCCTGCTGGTAGTGCGCGCCGTTGACGTTGCGGGCCTGCTGGCCGGCGATGGCGAGCAGCGGCACGTGGTCCGAATAGGCGTCGTACATGCCGGTGAGCAGGTGCGTCGCGCCGGGACCGGAGGTGGCGAGGCAGACGCCGACCTCACCGGTGAACTTGGCGTAGGCGGTCGCCATGAAGGCCGCCATCTCTTCGTGGCGGACCTGGATGAACTCGAAGGGCAGGTCGTTGCGCTGAAGGGCGCCGAGCAGGCCGTTGATGCCGTCCCCGGGGTAGCCGAAGATCGTCTTCACCCCCCATTCGGCCAGACGCTTCCAGAAGAAGTCCGCGACGGAGTCGGCCATGGAACACCTCCTTGGAACCCGCGCGGCCGCGCAGCACGGGGCGGTGGCGGCGCGTCGAATGCGGCGTCGGGATTATGCATCTGACGCGCGATCGTCCGCGCGACGTCGTGGGGCTAACTGGCTGTCTTCCGACGCCGTTCCTGCGGTACGGACGGGCGCGCTGACGTTTGCGTGAGCAGTCTGGCTCACCCGCCCGCGAGGTCGATGGCGTAGAGGTGCTGCTTCGACGTGATGAACAGCCGCCGCTCGCCCGGCCCGAAGCAGCAGTTGGAGCAGAGTTGCGGCGTCGGGATCAGCCCGAGCCGGTGGCCTTCCGCCGAGAAGACCTGCACGCCAGCCTCGGAACTCGTCCAGATCCAGCCGCGGCGGTCGACGCGGAAACCGTCCGGTACGCCAGGCTCGACCTCGGCGAAGACGCGCCGCTCCCCGAGACTACTATCGTCCAACACGGGGAACGCGTAGATCGTGTGCCCGTCGCCGCCCTCGGTGCGGGACGTGTCACTGACGTAGAAGGTGCGCCCGTCCGGCGCGAAGGCGAGCCCGTTCGGCTGGCCAAGATCGACCATGCGCCGCACGGTGCCGGTGGCCGGGTCGAAGCGGTAGACGCTGTGGTGACCGAGGTCGGACTCGGCCAACACACCCTGCTTGGGCAGGCGCAGGCCGTAGGCTGGGTCGGTGAACCACAGGGCGCCGTCGGCAGCGCAGACGACGTCGTTCGGCGCGTTGAAGCGGCGTCCGTCATAGGTCTCGATCACCGCCGCGTAGCGCCCGCCAGGGGTCGTGCGGGACAGGCGGCGGTTGCCGTGCTCGCAATGGATCAGGTCGCCGTTCCGGTCGACCGTGTTGCCGTTGATGAAGGGGGTCGCGTCGATGACCACCCGCACGCACCCGTCCGGATGCCAGCCGAGGACACGGCGGCCCTCAACATCCGACCAGACCAGGATGTTCTGGGCGGGCCACCAGGTTGGGCCTTCGCCGAAGATCGCCTGATCGTAGAGCGAGAAGAGGCGGGCGTGGTGGGGCACCACCTCGCTGAAACGTGGGTCCAACGCCCGCGGCGGGTCGACGTGGGACACAGGTTCCGGCGGTCCGGACCGACGCAGCAGGTTCGACACGGGTTCGGCGGCCATGAAACCTCGGCGATGCTTTTTGTGCACAGTCGGGCTGCGGAAGCCCTCAGTTCGACAATGGGCGTTGGCCGATGTCGTTCGGCCGCTGATACAAGCGACCGGGGCGGCGCTGAACGTCCTCTTCCGCCGTGGTGGGCTCCTCACCGGGCCTGCCCCGGGTACGACGCTGGTCACGCGATCAGGGCGCGAGTTGAACGTCCGCTTCAATGGCGTCATCGCTCGACAGCGGACCAGCCGCTTTCGGCCAGACTACGCCAAGCCAAACTGCCGACGCGAGAAGAACCGGTCGTTCGGCTTTGCGCCCAACCCGGTCGTTCAGATGGCTTTGACGACGTCCCGTAAGCTGATGCTACCGGCTGCGATCGGCCATTCGAATAAGGGCAGCTTACGGAACTAATGTCGGTTCGGTGGCGCGTTCAACCGGGTAAAACACTCGCCCGCGATGACGCCGGAGACACACCGAAGTGTCTCCAAAATCGGCGGAGGAGTTATCTCGGCACCACCATCCGCGGACGTGGTCGGGATGTGCGCGAGGCGGATATGCAGCCAATTGGTTGCTGTCGGCTGTTCCCGCGAAGGCGTCTCAGGGAACAAGCCGAAGTGATGATGGCGCCGACGTTGTCGGTTTCCTACCGTCCTGCAGCTCGTGCGGTTTAGTCGCCGAGTCGGTCGCCGTCTGAGCCGCCTTCAAGCAGGCTTCGACCCCGTCGCGCAGCGAGGCCACGTAGACGTCCGCGCCGATCTGTCGGCCCAGGGCGGCGTCGGTGAGCACCTTCTCACCTACAGGCCACAATCCGACCAGAACCGGCATACCGGGCGCACGCCGCTTCAGGCGTTCCAGGAGGTAGCGCAGGTGCGCCGGGCTGCCGCTGATGTCCAGGTAAGAGATGCACACCATCGCCACGCCCGTCAGGTCGAGATCGCGGATACGGTCCCGTGAGACGGCCTCGTAGCCGATGACTTTGGCGCCGAGCCCGTGCTTGCGCAGCAACTGGGCCAGCATCGCTGAGGAGGCCTCGTCGAGGGGGCCGCGCCCCGCCACGCACAGGACGGGCGCCTCCCCGCGCCACGCTTCCGGCAGGCTCTCGCGCGGCGGGGCTTGGCCGGGTACGGCCTCGTTCTTCGGGTGCGCGCGTTCGGCCAGCGTCGGGGTGTCTTTCGGATGGAGCGCATTGTCCTCGCCGTCCGGCTCGGCGTCGGGATGGCCCTCGAAATCCTCCACCAGTGAGCGAGCCGAGTTGCGGATGCCGTCTAGCTGCGCCGGCGTCACGACCCCGCGGGCGTAGTCGTTGGCGGCGAGCTGGAGGCCCTTGAGCGCCACCTCGTCGTAGTACGAGGACAGGGAGCGCTCCTTCAGCATGCCCTCGGCAAGGTCACGCACCTCGTCCGGGTCGCCGGCCAGCATGCGCTGGTAGAAGTTCTCCACCGGCGTCAGCGGTGGCCGATCGCCCAGCAGGACGTCGAGGAACTCCAGGCTGTCCACGTGGCGGCCGAGCACCACGAGGCAGACGGTGAACGGGGTGGCCAGGATCAGGCCGATCGGGCCCCACAGGAAGCCCCAGAACAGGGTCGAGACGATCACCGCGAAGGGCGAGAGGCCGGTGGAGTGGCCGTAGAGCAGCGGCTCGATCACCTGCCCGAAGATCGGCTCGGCGATCAGGAACAGCGCTGCGGTCGCGATCACCATCGACCAGCCCGGGTCGACCGCGGCGGCCAATGCCACCGGGAGGATGCCCGAGATAAAAGAGCCGATATACGGGATGAACCGCATGATCGCCGAGAACACGCCCCAAAGCAGCGGGTTGGGCACGCCGATGAACCAGAGGCCGACGCCGACGATGACACCGAAGGCCGCGTTCATACCGAGCTGGGCGAGGAAGTAGGTGCCGAGCCGGCCCGCCGCGTCGTCCATGGCCACTGTCGTGCGGTGCAGGTCTCTCGATCCGAACAGGCGGATCATGCGGTTGCGCAGATCCTCCCGCTGCAGGAGCAGGAACACCACCACGACGAGGACGATGCCGACGTCGGTCAGCGGCGAAACGACGGGACCGAGCACCTTCTCGGCCAGCGCGAGCGGCGAGGGCTCGGGCTCCTGCACGCGAACGAGCTGCGGCTTGGGCGTGTCGCCAGCTGGCCCGGTCGCCGCGCTCGTACCGACGGCGTCGGCCTTCTGGGTCACGTCCCGCACTTGGTGGTTGAACTTCTGGAGGAGGCGGTTGGCCTCGCCGAACCAGCCTTGCTGCAGCCCGGCGAACTTCTTCTGCACGGTGGCTTGGTACTGCGGCAGGTTTCCGGCGAGCCCGGCCACCTGCGTACCGATGACCGCGCCGATGCCGCCCAGCATTCCTAGAGCGAGCAGGACAGCGACGATGACCGAGGGCACCCGTCCGAGCTTGATCCGCCGGAGCAAGTTGACGACGGGACCCAGGACGAAGCTGAGCAGCACGGCCAGCACGAGAGGGATGAACACCTCGCGGCCGAAGTATAGAGCCGCGATCAGCACCACGCCGATGGCGAGGGTGAGCAGCCCGTGGACACCCGGGACTAGAGGCGGCGGCACCTGCGCTGGCTGGCGTGAAGCGGTACTCGGCTCAGCTGACATACTGGTAGAACCTCGGCGATAAAAGCTCAGTTCTGCCGTTCGCGCTGCTGTAACGCCGAGCACGATTTTGCGGCCTTGAACAGGTATGCTCTGCTGTTGGGAAGTGCGCGAGTTGAGCGAGTTGTAGGATTAGGCTTACGGCCGAACGTCGACGAACGCTCAAGGTTCGCAACCTTGCTCCAACCTCAAAGTCAGCAGACGCCCGTAAGTGCCCCGTCGCTTGATTTGATTACGGGCTGGTGAAGAGGAGCTCAGAGAGATCGTTCATAGGCTGCTATTCGTCCTCCGATACCTTACGCGGCTGCACGACGACCTTAGGCCAGCGATCAAGCCCGATGGGCATCAGGACGGCGATCTGCTGTGGCACCTCGGCGTCGCCGAGAAGGCTCCTCAGTGAGATACGACACGCTTCTTCCAGTTCGGGTCGCGTGCGCGCGCCCGAGGTCTTTAGGTCAGCGATGAGGAGCGCGGCGATCTCGCAGGCAAAGGCATCTGGGTCTGACATGGTGCACTCCGCGTCTCCTGCGAAGCTAAACTTACCCAGCTCAGCTTAGGTTCTCTGTTGGTGGCAAAACGCGTTTTCACACATCGTTGATGGTACTTGTGAGCCGGCAGACTAACTGATCGGAGCAGCCTCGGCCTCAGTAGCTGGAGGTGGAAAGCTGGCGCCGGCCGTGCGAAGCGCCTGCACCAGAGCATTCAGCTGCGCGATTGTGACCATCGGTTCGTCAGGGCTGCTCTCGGCTCGCGTTACGACGCTTAGAGGCACCTTGGCTCGCTTGGCCATCTCGGCAGGAGCCCAGGCGATAGACAGTCGTGCTGCGAGAAGCTGAGGACCTTTGATCACCCTCATCCGTTCCTGTCACCAAGCGTTGCAAACATAGGCGTTCGCCTTGCGAGTACTGATGGCGGCTACTTGCCTGCGCCACCCTTGATTGAGAAGGTGGTAGGGTCCGGATCGGCGCTGACCCGGATCTCTCCTCTAACCGGAACTCATTCGTTTGTTGAAGATATCAGCGTCTTCTAGGAAGGAGGTCTGCTTCGAAACAGTCCGAACACTTAAATCGGTTCCGGGTAGATCCGCGCGCGTCTGCCTCGTCGGAGGCGCTCGTCTCCCTGCACCGAAGCCGATGGTAGATTGCCGGCTGACAGCTTCGCAGGTTGTTTGACTCGCGCCAGAAGCATGCTCAACCCGGCACAGATCAGCAGCACCGGTATCGGATGGCGTCGCACAGCATCTACGGACAGGTCGTAGAGGTCGCCGCCGGCACCGCTGCGCCTTGCTGTCCCGAGCACGTCCTCGACGAACGCACCGGGGTGGAGGCGATCCTGGAGCTGGTTGAGCACGCCGTCGAGCCGCGCCCGCCCAGCCTCGATCTCCCGCTCGATCTTGTTCACCGTCGCGTTCATATCCAAACCCGCCGCAGGTTATGCCGCCATCAGCTGAAATGGCCTCTTGAGTGAGGTGACTGGGCTCACGAAGATCGCGCGCCCAGCCGTGGCTCGATTGCGCGAACTACTTCTTGGCGCTGCTCTTGCTGTGCGCCTTCGCCGAGCTCTCGTGCGCTTTTTCGGAGTGGCCGTGCGCCTCCTTCGAGTGCTTGGCCGCGGTGGCCTCGTCACCCTTCTCGTGGTGCTCGGCCGCGGTCTTGTGCGACTTGGCGGCGGCCTCGTGGTGCTTGGCCGCCTCGTGGTGTGCGTTCTGGGCCATGGCTGTGTTCCTTGTTCGGCACCATCACGGTGCTCGTTGCGGTTGGATCGACCGGCGCGTCCAGGTGGGGGATCCCACCTGGCGTGCGGAGTGTCCTCAGGTCCACCATGGTTCCTTGCACTGGCGACTTGCCCGTGTCGGTGTTGCGTTCCACCGCTGGGGGAAGCTCTCGTGAGAGCCGGGAAAGACGCATGGGAGGCGGTCTGCCTCGAAGGGGTGCCACTACTTTGGACCAACCGCCGCAAGGAGGCGGCTCGGGGTGCCGCTGGCCGTCGCCGAGGCGAGTACCAGGATCAGCAGCCGTCAATGGGCGCGTCTGCGGTGGGTCAGCTTGGACGCCAGCGCCCGTATTTTCCGTGGGCGCCGCGCAACACAGGCTACCAGTTCGCGTGCTCCTGCTCGGTCGGCATCCGGCCCTGCGGGGTGAGTTGGTCGACCACACCGGGCAGCAGTCGCGAGAGCTGCGACAGCAGGTCGGAACTGCCCATCCCGGTCTGCTGCGAGAGCTGCCCCACCGTCTCCGGACCGAGCGCCGCGCCGAGATCGTGCGGCGCGATCGGCTGGTTCTGGCCGCTGCCGATCCACGAGTTGATCGCCCCGCCGTGACCGGCCTGGGTGAACTGCTCGACCAGAGCACCGAGCCCACCGGCCCCGCTACTGCCTCCCAGCAGACCACCGAGGCCACCCTGGCCGCTGAGACCGCCGCCGCTTGCGTTACCAGCCATGCCGCCGAGGCCGCCCCCGGCCCGCGCAGCAAGCAGGCTCATCAGGACACCGACGAGAGGATTTGCTCCGCCTCCCTGCTGCTGACCAGCATTGCCGCCGACCACGCTGCCGATGATGCTGTCGAGTAGGCCCATGGTCTGTACTCCTGATGCGGCCGCAGGCCGGGTGATCGTACTGGTCGCTGACGAGGCCGCTCTGGCGGGTGGATCCCGATGATCAAATCGGGTGATTGTAGACCCGCACCCGCCGGGCACCGGACGTCCGCGTATCGGTGTCCGTCACAGGAGGGTTGACCGCAACGTTCTCGCGTACGAGCGAGCCGGCGGCGGCATCCGAGCCGATCAAAGTCGAGGTATCGCCTCGGGCCTCGCCGGCCGTCCCGCTGTTCCAGCCCTCGCTCTCCCAACCCTGCGCACGCGCGTCGAGATCGACGGCGCCATGCTCCTCCAGGATGCGCGTGGCTACAGCAGCGTGAGCCTCATCCGCCCGCACGGTCAGCAGCGAGCCGCCACGGCGTACACCCTCAGCGTAGGCGTGCGCATCTGTCTCGCTCACGCCGGCGCCGGTCAACGAGCCGGTCAAACCGCCCGCTGCGGCACCGATGCCTGCACCGGTCAGCGTCGCCACCAGCCAGCCCGCGGCCACGACCGGTCCGACGCCCGGGATGGCCATCAACCCGAGGCCAGCGAGCAGGCCCGCACCGCCACCCAGGATCGTGCCGAGCGTCGCACCGGTACCCGCGCCAGTGGTGGCATGGTCGGCCGTGTCGCCGGTTCCGGCGGTGCTGGTCTCCGCCTTGTTGCTGACGAGGCTGATATCGGAGTGCGGCACGCCGGCCGCCTCCAACTTCGTCACCGCCGCGGCAGCGTCGTCGTAGCGATCGTACAGGGCCGAGAGGGTCTGCGTGGGCATGGGATGACTCCGAGATGTTCGAGCGGGACAGATCGAGCGAGGGGGCCGGCTACTGGACCGCGACATTGCCCTTGAAGTCGAGGCCGACGCTGGCGGGCTTACCATCCACCATGGTGCTGGCGTGCCAGATACCGTCGGCGTCCTTCTTGAGGTCCTTGACCTCGTGGTAGCCGGCCCGCTCGAGGCGGCGGCGAACCTCACCCTCGGTGAAGCTGTTGGCGCCCCGCTCCAGCTTGACGTTCGCCCCCGTGCCGGTTGCGGCTGCCTTGCCATCGTTAGCGTGATCGGTGTTCGGCCGCGTCACGGCGTTCTGCCCGCCTGAGGTCGCGCTCGACGTGCCACCCGTCGCCGGCTGTCCGGTCACGGTCGTCTGCGCCAGTGCGGGCGCTGCCGCGAGCAGCGGCAACACGAGGAGGATCGAGCGGTTCAGGGACATGGCGGGGCCAGCGGTTTTCTGGTTGCGGGGGATCCGAAGTCAGATCTCGGCAGGGTGTGCGGCCCGGTGCATCAAGGCTCCGGGCCGCGTGCTCAGGTGGATCAAACCGGCTTGCGGGTGCCCGGCGTGGTCCCGGCCGTCGCGGTGCCGGTCGCGCCGGTGCGGCTGACGTTGCCGCGCTCGTCCTCGACCTCGACCTCGGTGTGCCGCACCTTGTCGGCGATGGTCTCGACGTGCTGCGTCGCGCCCTTTCGGATGCCGACCTCCTCGACCACGCGGGCCTCCTTCGACACCACCGCCTGCTCGCGCATCTCGGTCGCCTCGATGGTCTTGCTCGCGAACAAGGCCTCGTCGGCCGCCGTCACCGGCCGGTCGACCGCGCGCCGGTCGACGTGGACGGTCTCGTCGCGCAGGGTGACCTGCTCCTCGACCGGCTTCTCGACGACGTACGAGCGAACTCGCACCCGACCCGCCTCAGCCACGCGCTTGCCGACGTTGAGCCGCTCCTCGGCGACCGGGATGTAGTCCGTCTCGCCCGCGGTTGTGCCGGCGCCCTTCAGAGCCGCGGCACCCGTAGCCGAAGTTCCCGTAGCTGTTCCGGTCGCCGCCGTGCCTGTGGTTGAGCCGGCCACGGTCGTGCCGCCCGACGCCGAGTACCCGCTCCAGCCTTCCTTGCGCCAGGAGGCCTCGCGCTGGTCGAGATCCACCGAGCCGTGCTGCTCCAAGATGTCGTAGGCCGTTTCGGTTTGCGTCGGCTCGACGCTCGCGGTCAGCAGCGTGCCGCCGCGGCTCAGGCCCTCGCTGTAGGCGTAGCGATCCTCCTCGGGCATGAAGAAGTCCTTCAGCGAGCCCCAGAAGCCACCCTCGTCCTTGTGGTAGTCGTACGAGCCGCTCGTGCGCGCCGTCTGCGCTCCCTGGACCAGCCGAATTGCCGATTGCGGGATGCCGGCGGCAACGAGCTTGGCTTGCGCGGCCTGCGCCTCGGCCGGGCGATCGAACAGTGCGGTGATCGTCTGCGTCATGGTGTTTTCTCCTGGGCTGAAAGGGGATCGATCTGCACGCTGGCGTGGCCGTCCAGGCTCACGCGTTCCACCACGGCGCGCTGCTTGCGCAGCGTCACCGGGACCTCGACGTCCTCATCCGCGGAGTTTCGGCGGATGTGCAGCTCCTCCTTCAGGACGAGGCGCTTCTCGACGACGAGGATCTCTTCGAGGACCGGGATGATCGTCACCCCGTCCTCCTCGCGCACCGCCGGGGGCACCTCGCCCGGCGACAGCGTTCGGTCCATCGGCACACGGGTGACCTCGACGGTGTCGCTGCGCAGGCTCTCGCGCAGGACCTGGTCCACGGTCTCGGTGAGGGTCGAGACCCGCACCCGTCCGGTCTCCACCGCCCGCTTGTCGATGCGTGCGGTCTCCTCGACCACCGGGAGCGTCACACTCTCGCCGGCGGCGACCTCCACCGCCTCTACGCCTTGCGCCTGTGGGGGCTTCGGTTGGCTGTCGGCGGGATCGCTCATGGTCAGATCCGACCCTGGGTCGTGGTGACGACGCCGGTGCGGCTCACCACCGGATCGACGGCGGCGCCGCGGCCCGCGAAGAAGGCCGCCAGCGCGCCGAGGATCAGCGCCAGGGCGCCGTAGAGCGCGCCCTGCGAGGCGACACGCGCGGCGGCATCAGCCGCCTGCTTGGCCTGTTCCTTGGCCTTGGCTGTCGCGTCGTTGAACTGCTGCACGTACTGAGCGACCTGGGTCCGGGCCTGCTCGACCGGGATGTTCTGCGCCTTCGCCAGCGCCTGAGCCGCGTTCTCCTGCGCATCTTTCTGCTGGGCGGTATCACCCGTCACCGCCGCGCGCATCGCGCTGACGGCGGCGTTCTTCAGGGCCTCCGGATCGTTGCCGGTGCCGCTGCGGACCTCGCTCTCGATGTTCGAGAACGGGTTATCCATGCCCGGCAGCGACGGGGCGGCAGCCTGTGCGGCGGTCTTCACCGAGCCGCCGATCAGGTTGCCGGCGCCACCCAGCGTGCTCGACACCGCGCTCGACGCGCCGCTGACGACACCGCCGACAGCCGAGGACAGCAGGTACACGACGACCAGCGTCGAGACCGCCCAGGCGATCAGTCCGTGGTAGGCAGTCGTAGTGTTGGCCGGCTTGCCCGAGAGGCGCCCTGCGAGCCAGCCGCCGGCGGCGGAGGCGAGGATGCCGGAGATCACGAACCAGATCCCCGCGCCCGAGGACAGGCTGCCGGCGGTCGGTGTGCCGTTACCCGCCGGGTCGACGGTCGAGAGGCCGATGCCGAGCCCGACCATGTTGAGGATGACCTGGGCGACCAGCGCGATCACCGCGCCGGCGAACACCGCGCCCAAGGAGACGGAGTGCAGCGCCATCGTGCGCATGTCCTCCGCGGGGGAGACCGCGCTGACGGTGGGGACGTCGCGGTCGTAGGCCGGACGGGTGGTGTCGGGGGTCAACGCCATGCTCGGTGCTCTCAGGTCAGTGTGGTTCGATCTTCGGCCGGGAGCGGCAGAAACGGGTTTGGTCCAAGGTCAGATCACCCGGCGACGGCCGAGCAGGGTGTGGTTGCGCCTCAGCAAGACCGTCTGCAGGCTCGCTGAAGCCGTGCAGAAGCCGCGGGTGTGGTCTCATGTCCGCTCGCGACCCGGCATCACGTGAGGGTCGGGCGCCTTGGTCTCGGCTTGGGGTTCGACGACGTGTGCGCGGCTTCGATGGCGGCGATCTCGGCGGCGGCTTCCGCTTGGATCGCGCGGTCGCCCTCGATGATGCCGATGGCTTCCTTGATCAGCGCCCGGGCATGGTCGGGCGAGAGCACCTTCCGACGCCCGGCCACACGGATCTCCTCGTATCAACCCGCTGGGATGATCTTCCGAGATGCTCGCGTGAGCAGAGCTACCACTGCGTAATCAGTGGATCTACTCGAAGTTCCGACGATTTACATAAAGTACATTTCTACCAGGTCGACTTGGTAGTTCCGTCACGGTTTTCGTGGGTCTCAGCGCCGGTGCCGCGTGTTCGGCCCGATGCCGCGCTCCTGCGCCCACACCAGTACGGCGCTGCGGCGGTTGACCCCGAGCTTGCGGTAGAGGCTCGAGACGTGATTGCGCACCGTGTTCGGCGACAGCTTCAGCTCGGCCCCGATCTCGTGGTCGGTAGCGCCCTGGCAGATCCGCGTGAGCATGTCCCGCTCGCGGGTCGTCAGGTTTTCGACACCGACCGACGGCCGGGCGGCGCGTGACGGGTGACGCAGGGTCGCTAACTTGTCGATCACCCCGTGGCTGAACCACGACGCGTCCGCCATCACCGCCTCGATGGCGGTGATCAGCTCGCGCTCCGAGCGCTTGCGACTGGTGATGTCCTGCAGGGCGCACAGCACGCAGGCCTCATCGTTGATGCTCACCCGCTCGGCCGAGACGAGGCAGTCGATCTCGGCGCCCGCCGCATCCTGCAGCACGGCCTCGAAGCCGCGAACGCTGCCGAGTCGCCTCAAGTCGCGGGAGAACTTGCGCTGCTCGGCGCGGTCGGCCCAGAGCGCGAGATCGGCGAGCGACTGGCCGCCCGTCGGCTCAGGCGCGGGCCCAAAGGTGGTAACGAAGGCCTGATTGACGCTGGTGATCTCCAGCCCGTCCGCGTCCATCAACGCGCTCGGCACCGGCGACAGGTCGAACGCCTTGGCGAAGCGCTCCTCGCTGTGGCGCAGCGCCATCTCCGCCTTCCGGCGATCCTCCAGATCGGCGAAGGTGAACAGCATGCACGGCTCGATGCCGCCCGGGCCCGGCATCTCGATGGGATGTCCGGCCACGATCACGTAGCGGCCTCTCCCACAAGGGGTTGCGAGCTGAGCCTCCATCTGCGGGATGGTGCGGCCCTGGTGCAGGCGATGGATCGCCATCTCGCGCCGCTCGGCCTCGCGAAGCAGATCGATCTCGCAGAAGCTCCGGCCGAGCACATCGTCGCGATGGTACCCGGTCAGGTCCAGGAAGCCGTGGTTGACCCGCACGAAGCGTAGATCGGCGATCCGGCAGATGATCGCCGGAGCCGGGTTGGCGTTGAACATCCGCTCGAACCGGGCCTCGGCCTGGTAGTGCTCGCTGACATCCTGCATCACGAGGGCGAGGCCATTCAGTGTGCCATCGGCATCGGTCGTCACCAGGCTGCGGATCCGGTGCATCCACCTGTGTGTCGGATCCCGCTTGGGGATCAACTCGACTACGACGTCGCGGAACACCTCGCCGGCGAGCACCCGGTCGAGGGGGTGCTGTAGCGGGCCGATCTCCCGGTGATTGCGGTAGTGCAGGGTGAAATTCGCGCGGTACTCGGACACGGTGGCGCCGAGATCGCCGGCGTCCGCAACCCCGTGCATCATCACGGCGGCGTCGTTCGCGTAGGCGATGGTCTGATCCGGCTCGATCAGGATCACGCCCTCGGATAGGCCGGCCACAATCTGCTGCATCTGTATGTGGCGCGTCTCATCCGCCATCGGCGTCTCTCCTCGCGGAACACCAACGTTCGGACGCGTGGAAAGCCCTGATGCGAACGACGGCGGCTCGAGGAAAATCTTCGCGGTCGGTCGAGAGTTTCCGGCTGCATCGTCCTCTGTGACCTCAGACGGAACGACGCGGCGATGCCGACGGGCGGAACGCCGTGATGTCCCTTCGGTTTGCGGGGCATCGCGAACCAGCTGGAGGAAACGATGTCGGCACCCAACAGCCTGAAAGAGGTCTATCTCGACGAGATGCAGGATCTCTGGTCAGCCAACGACCAGATGGTCAGAGCCGCGCAGCAACTCACCGGTCAGGCGAGTGATCCGAAGCTCAAGCAAATGCTGGAGAAGTCGGTCGGCGGGATCCAGAAGCACACCGACGTGCTCAAGAGCCTGATCCAAGCCAACGGCGGTGAGAACAAGCCCGAGCACTGCAAGGGTATGGAGGGCCTCGTGGCCGAGGCCGTGAAGCACGGCATCAAGGAGGCGCCGAGCGACGGCAAGCTGCGCGATGTCCAGATCATCGCACAGTACCAGCGCATGTCACATTACGGCTTGGCCGGCTTCGGCTCGGCTGCCGCCTACGCCAAGGCGCTCGGCCGCACGGACGACGCAGCCAAACTGAAGCAGGCGGTAGACGAGATCTACAAGGGCGACGAACTCGCCAGCCAGCTGGCTGAGACGGTCGAGAAAGCGGCGGCCTGAGAGGCACACCAAATTCACTGATCACGACGGCGGGCGCACCACCTAGGCGTGCGCTCGCCTACGACGTTCCATCGTCACCTCTTATGCAAATGGCACGGCTGAGTTCCAGCTGCGCCGTTCCACTGCGCTCGCCCTACTAGAACTCGACGGTAGGTAGCGTCGCTGCGAATGTACGAAAAAGACCGTTTGTTTTACAGGCCTATAGCTGCAACGAAACGGCTCTCTTTGTTCCTCAGCGTTCGGTCCTGCCCAGTTCGCGATCAGGCGCGGATCGACCCAGAAGGCCGGTAACGCGAACCAATCCACGCATCCGGACTTGTCGGACGCGGTCATGGCGAAGGTGCGATGGGGGAGCTGATGTCGCGAGCACGCGATTGAGCCGCCGAGGCGCGAAAAGCCCGCCCCTTTCGCATCGGGGCGGGCTTTTCTTTGGGACAGGAGACAATTTGCGACGATTTGATGGTGCCTACTAACGAGAACTAAGCTGCACGCACGTTTGCAAGAAATTGCAGCACTTCTATGCGCAAGGTGCGTGATTGTTCGGCTAGAGTGTCTGCAGCCGCCGCAACGGAATGCGCGGCTTCACCCGCGCTCTCCGCCGAGCGCGCCACCTCGGAGATGTTCACGGTCACTTGATCCGTGCCAGCGGAGGCCTGGACCATGCTGCGCATGATCTCCTGTGTGGTCGCGCTCTGCTCCTCGACGCCGGCGGCGATGCTCATCGTCACACCATTCATCGCGTGGATCTGCTCGACGATGTCCCGGATCGCCTCAGCGGCACCGCCCGTCGCTGCCTGGATCGCCGTGATCTGACGGCCGATCTCCTCGGTCGCACGTGTGGTCTGGCTCGCCAGTTCCTTCACCTCGGCGGCGACGATGGCGAAGCCTCGCCCCGCCTGGCCGGCCCGCGCCGCCTCGATCGTAGCATTGAGCGCCAGGAGGTTCGTCTGCCCAGCGATGCGCGAGACGATACCGGTCACGTCACCGATACGGGTCGCGGCAGTGGCAAGGTCTACCATGGTCTGGTCGGTACGAGAGACGGCTTGAACCGCATGAGCCGACATCGCGGTGGCCTGCTCGACCTGTCGACCGATCTCCTGGACCGTCACACCGATCTCCTCGGCTGCTGCCGCCACGGCATGCACGTTACCACTGGTATGCCGCGCGGCTCCCGCCGCCGTGGCCGAACGGTGAGCGGTGCCGTCTACAGCCGCCGACATCGTGTCGGATGAAGCTTGCAGACTGCCGACCGCTTGCCCGACATGCTCGACGATCGCGCCGACAGAGTGCTCGAACTGGTCGGCGAGATCGCGCAGCATGGCACGTCGTGCTTGCTCTTCGCGCAGGCGGCCGGCCTCCGTCGTCGCGAGTTGCTTGGCCGCTTCCTCCAGCGACATGTCGCGGACAGCCACGACCGCCCGGGCGATGGCGCCGATCTCGTCTCCGCGGTCGGCCCCCAGGAGCCTCACGCTGGTATCGCCCTGAGCCAAGCGGCTGGTATCGGCGGTGAGCCGGACCAGAGGCTTGGCCAAGCTCCCGGCGAGCCACCACGCCGTGGCTGATCCAAGGACGACAACGGCGCCTGCGAGGCCCAGCATCATCCAGATTTTCGAGGCAGTCGCCTCGCGGGTAGAGCCGATCCGAGTGCGGGCATCCTCTGCCGCAAGCGCGACGATCTCGCCGAAGCGCTGTTGCAACCCGCGGCTGCGGCGCGTCATCCGCTCCTGGGTCGGGATCTCCCGCGCCGGCCGGACACCGAGCAGGATCTCCGCATCAGCACGCCATTGAGCCGCATCGGCGTCCGTGTTGCGCGACAACACTCGCATCCGGTCGGATAGCGCGGCGTTTTTCAAGCGCGCGAGTAGGCTCGCCAACTCGTCGCCCGCCGTGGCGAATTGAGCGTTAATCGGGTCCATGTCGACGAGATCGGTCATCGCGGTCACGCGTGCCACCAGCGCTTCCGCCTGACGGAAATGGTCTCGGGCCGCGCGGCTGACCTCGTTCGCCTCACTCGTGCGCTCGGTAAGCCCTGCAAGATCCGTAACTGCTCCCAGGCCGACAAGCCCGGTGACGCCTGAAAGGAGGGCCGCCAGGAGCATGAAGGCGAGCAGCGGAAGAAGGATTTTATAGCGGATTGACATCGTGCGAAGTTCCGTCGTCAGCGTCAGTTCGGCAGGTTCGGCAGAGCGGTTTGCGTCTGCTCGGCGGTCAGGGAGCGCAGAAAGGCGACCAGATCCGCGTGTTCCGCGGTGCTGAGGCTGAGCGGCTTCATCAGCGGCGACTTGGAGGGCCGAGGCACGCCGCCACTCTCGTAGAAGGTGATGATCGCATCGAGGTCGGCGAACTGACCAGCATGGCCGAACGGCGCGCGGTAGGTCAGATTGCGCAATCCCGGTGTCTTGAAGGCGTACTGCGCCAGAGGGTTGTCGGGATCGAACGCCGCTCGACCGACATCCTTGGTCGGGATACCGATGTCGTGGAACTGATTGTCCGTGAAGTTCCAGCCGGTATGACAGCCAGAGCATCCAGCCTTGCCGTTGAACAGGGCAAAGCCACGTTGCGCGGCAGGCGAGATTGCCGCCTCGTCACCCTCAACCCAGCGGTCGAACGGCGCGGATCCAGCCACGATCGAGCGCTCGTAAGTCGCGATCGCCGTGAGGATGTTGTCTTGGGTGACGCCGTCCTTAGGAAACAGCTTCGCGAACCAAGCGCTGTACTCCGGGACGCCTTTCAAGCGTCCGATAATCTGGGGGAACTTACCGTCCATTTCACCTTCGGCCGTGATCGGGCCCATGGCTTGCAGTTCCAGGTTCGGCGCGCGTCCGTCCCAGAATAAAGTCGGGATCCAAGCCGCGTTCAGCACAGTTGGGGCCTTGCGAGGCAAAGGCTTGTTCGTCGCGCCAATTGCGCCCGCAACTGGCACTTCAAAGCCGAAAGATGGATTATGGCAGCTCGCACAGCTGAGGTTCTGCTTGCCGCTGAGGCGAGGATCGAAGAACAACATCTTACCGAGAGTTGCTAGTTGCGGCGAGTATGGCCCGTCTTCGGGAAAAGGGATGAGGTCAGGTCTCCTATAGATTGACTTCTCATCTTTGTAATCTTGTGCACCCGCACTAAAACTACTAAAAGTCAATACCGCGGCCAAAGTATGTGCAATCGTCCGCAGGAGCGGCATGGCTGTCTCTTGATAATTTTGAGGATTAGCAATAAATCTAATAATGAAAAATAGTTAATTAAGTATGTCTTTGTCTTATATCAGTTGCTATAGCTGCGGCGACAATTTGCCTTATCAGTCTCTGATGAGCGGGCCTGCGGGGCATTCGCCCTCAAATTGAAATGGGCGAAATTGAAACCTATAGGTTGTAAGGACTAGCAATCTCGCCAGCCTGCCTGATCCTTGAGGGTCTCCCAGATCTTGGTCCAGTCGAAAGGTGAGCCTCCGGGGTCTCGTTCGGCGGCCGGTTGAGCCGCCGCAAAGGCGAATCCCTGGGGCGTCAGCCTTCCCAGGCCTTGCGATCAGGCCAGACCGAAGCGATGGGGGACGTCAATGCCCGAAAAACTCGTGCTCGGCGCGGACCAGTTAGTTTGCTGGGTCAGGATCACCGCCTATTCGGTCGAGCGCCAAGCCGGCAACATCAAGCCCTCCGACCTGTGGGTCGGGAGGCCTGAGCGCTGGCCGGATCTGATCGTGGAGGAGGGCGCGAAGGGGGATCTATTCGGCGGGGAGGTGCGGACGTGAAGCGCTACGCGAACGTAACCCCGAGCCTGTCGGACTGCCGCCAATCCACGCGGACGTCTCGGATCTCACCGCTGTGCCCGACGATGAGCGTGAACGCGTCGGGGAGACTGGCAGCACTGACGACCTTCAGCAATGCGCCGGAAGCCGAGCGTTCGGCGAGCGTGCAGGGCGTGCGCCTTCCGCCGTCGGTGAGGATGTGCGCGGGAAAGTTAGTTGCGGCGCGCAGACTTTCGCGTCGATCCTGGGGCAATGAACTTTCCTCTAAGCTTGTTCTTGCGTCAGACCAGGACGTCAATAATCTGGCTAACAGATGCGTTGGTGCTTTGCGGCGCAGGCGGTGGAGCCTGCTCCTCAATGGCGACGGGCACGCTTTGCTTCTCGTTCGTCGGCATACCGGTTCGCGCCGCCTGCAGCTGCGCCGCTCGGAGCACCGCAAAGTAGCTATCCGCCGAAACGCTGATCATCACGCGCGTCTCCTACCTTTGCGAGCATTACTTTCAAGAATTAAAATTTAATTAAAGCGCCTAGTTGCGGAGTTTCTTAGTGGTTTTTGCAGAGCCTGCCGCCTATTTTTTCAGCAAATGCACGCCTTTATTCCATTTATTAGCCGGCACAACCTCGCCCCGGCCAACGCCCTCGAAATGGCGGAGGCGGCATGACCAAGAGAGTCCTGAAGTCCCTCCCGCCGCCGACCAAGACCGAGAAACGCCTGCGCCGTTGGTCGGGCTACGGCGTCGCCGAGCGGCACAAGGAGCTGGAGCACCTGCGCCGGTCCGTGCCGACCTGTCCCGCCATCCCGGCCCTAGATGTTCGGTCCCGGCATGTGGTGTGACGGATCGAGCCTGAAGCGTTCGGGCTCTTTCGTCCAGGTTTGGAAGATGAACTCGTAAGGCGTGAGGCCGCGCAGGGTCTTGTGCCGGCGGCCGTAGTTATAGGCATCCACGAACGGCTTCAGGTGCAGCCGGAGTTCGTCGTGGCTGGCGTAATGGTAGCGCTTGACCTACATACCGAAAGCCGACGTTCGGTCTTACAACGTACCTAGCGTTCTATAGCCACGTCCGAGTGGATCACTGGGTGAGCAGGAGCTTGCCCGGCAGCGGTCCAACGCCTTTGGGGACCGGAACGCTCGTCCCATCGTAGTTCGCGTTGAGGTAGAGGTTAGGTCCCTCATAGAGGTTGAGCTGCGCGGCGACAATCACGGTGTAGGCCGATTGATCGGCGACAGGTTTGTCCGCATCGATCACAAGCCGCCCCGCCGGCAGATAGATCGTGCCGAGCATCGTGCGCGCGTTGTCGCTGATGATGCGGTATGTCCGCAACGGCCGTGTCAGACCGAGAGGCTGGGGCGTCGGTGAAGGCGCCGGTGTCAGTGGTGAAAGCAGGGCGCCGATGAAGCTGATGATTGCTGCCGTCGGATCTACGGGGTCGCCGACGGTACGGTCCTCGGCAATCAGCAATCCGGCCATGATCCCCGTGGTTGGCGCCGCTAAGCTGACAGTGGACAGTTTGTCGAACAGCAACCCAGCTTGGTCGCCCGTGAAGAACAGGCCGACATCCGTGCCCGTCAGCGACCCTTTCTGATCGACGACGAGCGGCCCATCCTTCAGGACGTAGACGCCGGCTCGAAGCGTGACATTTGCCTTCTTGGTGATGTGCAAGCCACCACAATAAGTGCCCGGATCGAGCGTGACGCTCTGATCGACCAAGTTCTTGCTGGTGTCGCCCTTGCTGTTGGCCGAGGCCGGGATCGGGGTGCAAGTGCCCGGTGTGGGCAGAGCGCGATCTTTGAGCGGGTCGCCCAGAGACGGGCAACTGGTCTGCGGCGGTGGCGCGAAGTTGGCCCGCGGTCCGCTGTAGCCGCCCGCTGAGCAGATGGTCTGTGCCTTGGCTATGGCACTGTTGCCGCCGACCATACCGATCGCGTTGGTCGAGTTCGAGTAGAGGGAGCACCCGTCGGCGGTGACCTCAGCCCTCTTCTGCAAGTTGAAGGCGCCGGGCGCGGCGTCGCCGAGGGTGAGCATGCACAGCCGCATCTTGCCGACGACGTTGGCCCGCGCCTGCGCTGACACCGTCATGGCGCGCAGGCCCACGAAGGCGCCGAAGGCAAGCTTCACCGTCTCCTCAGCGCGGGCGAAGACGCTGGTCTTGTCCGACGCGACGGTGACGGTCAGCGTGAAAGGCCGATCCGGCAGGGGATGAGCGTTATCCCGAACTGCCTGTTCGGTCACGCCCTTGACGGACTCGACGGTCGCAGATGCAAGCTTGAGAGTGTTGCCGCCAGCGAGTGTCCCCACGTCGACGGCATTCTGAAGCTGGCTGCGGCGATACGAGAGGCGGGCGTAGTCGATGCCGCCGCCGACAAGACCGATCAGCACAGTGGCGCTCAGACCGAAGATGAGCGCGACGCCGCCGCGGCGATCCGCCCAGAGGTTGGCCCGACGACTTCGTTCATCGGAAGGATCGAAGCGCTGCATGCAGGGAACAGCCATGGCAGGGATAACTTGAAACTCCGACCTCTGGTCTCCCGGTCGAACGTTGATGAGAGTGGCTGTAATAAGTGAAGATTAACTTAAACTTAGCATAATCCTTTGTATAAAATTTAGACAAAGACAGCTAAATAGCCATACAACTTTTGCTTGCAGCAATCGAGAGGCGGTTGAGAAAGCTTGATCTAAATAATCATCTTGTTCTCTCGAAAGAGCACGGCTGCCACAGTTCAGGATTTGTTGAAGACCCAAGTCGAGCTACCCGCAAGCCGCCCTTCTGGCATTCGAGTGAGAGTAATAAGTGGCGCAGCGCCGATGTCCGCTTCCTGGCATTATCGTCCAAAAGCGGACCGTCTCGAAACCACCATAACCAGTCATTCCGCGCTAGCGGGCATCTATGTACGAAAAACGACGGCTTCCCGATATCGGCATGCTCCAGGTTTTGACCTTTCTCAGGCATTCGGAAGGTCCGCTAGTCGGCAGCACGACCAGCCCAGACGACAGGGCGTGGCCGGTTGTGGCTCCTCCGCTACGAGCCTCGGATCGGGGGCAGGTGAGGGGTCAGCAGTGCGGCGAGAATTTCAGAGGGTTTTCGGTAGCAGTCAGGAAGTGCACGCCTTGCCGTTTGGCAAAACGATTTCGTTGTATGTCGATTTATAGTTCTGGCCGGCCCGAACTGGCCAGGGCACACTTGCCTGGAATGTGAACTGGTTGCTTGCCCCACCCACGAGCCGCATGACGCTGCTGCCGAACATCGCTGGATACGGCACGCTCACTTCGGCCAGCACGTACCGCATCCCGGCGAGTTGGAAGCCTTCCGGAACCTTGAGGTCACTCGCTGCCCCGACTGTCCGCGCCGTAGCGTTGCTGCTGGCGTAGCTGGAACACACGCGCGGCTGCTGACCGGCACCGTCAGCGGGGACGCCGAGCGCGCTGATGACGATCTTGGCTCCGCTGCTGGGATAAGGCGTGAGCACCAGTTTGGCCGCGGCCACGATATCGGACATCGACGCCGCCGCCATCGTGGGCTGCCCGTCACCTTGAGACGTGAGGTCGGCCACCGCGCGTGCCAGAAGTGTAACTCTGCGGTAATGATCGATCGCGCGCCCAAACTCCGTTGTGCCGAAAAGAAGCGCCAGCGTAATCGGTAGGATCAGCGCGAACTCGATCGCCGCGACTGACCGGCCCCCACGAGGTGGTCCAGAAGCAAAGTTAGTGCGCGGTGGGCCGCTCCACCACGGGTAGCTTGGCCGGCGGAGCCGGTCGGGCGAGCGCAGCCGGCCAAGCGGTGAAGGCTGGCACGAACACCTCCGGGGCTGGCGGGCGGTATCCGAGTGAAGCGTGGGGGCGAACGGCGTTGTAGTGCCGTCTCCAGCTCTCAATCACGATCTGTGCCTCCTTGAGGGTGTAGAAGATCTCGCCATTCAGGAGTTCGTCCCGCAGGCGGGCGTTGAAGCTTTCAACGTAGCCGTTCTCCCACGGTGAACCGGGGGTGATGTAGGCCGTCTTGGCGCCAACCCCGGTGATCCAAGCCTGCACGGACTTGGCGATGAACTCAGGGCCATAGCACATCGGGAAGATGGCTCGACGGTTCTGGGGCGGCGCGCGAAGCCATGCTGAGCGCAGCGCGCCGCCCTGGGCGGTCATGGCCGATCAGCAGGTCTCTAGAGTGACGGTGTTCGAAGCCTCATTCCGGAGACGGATCGACCATGACCAGACCACAGCTTACGCCGCCGGCCGGCGTTCTCGTAGCCATCGACGTCGCCAAGGCCCGCAACGAGGTCCTGATCGAGGTGCCCGGCTCCGGCCGACGACGCCGGTTGAGCGTCCTCAACACCCGCGCCGAGCACGACCGTCTGATCGCGATCCTATCTGATCTCGGCCAGCCGGTGACCTGCGGCTTCGAGGCCACCGGCAACTATCACCGCCCGATTGCCTGGCGCCTGCTCCAGGCCGGCTTTGCCGTGCGCCTGATCTCGTCCGTGGCGCTCGCCCGCACCCGTGAGGCCCTGCACAACGGCTGGGACAAGAACGATCCCAAGGATGCGCAGGTCATGTTGCACATGATCCGCATCGGCGCCTCGCAGGTGTACCACGATCCACTCGCCGCCGGCATCAACGACGTGCAGGAACTGTCCAAGACGCACGACGCCGTCTCAAAGGCCAAGACCGAGGTGCTGCATCGGATCCTGACCCACTACCTGCCGCTGTACTTCCCGGAGGTCGACCGCTTCCGCCACAACAGCCGCTCGGACTGGTTCTTCGCCTTCCTCGATCGCTTCCCCACGCCCGCCAGCATCACCGCGCTGAGCAAGGAGGCCTTCATCGCCGCCGCCTGGGATGTCGTCGGGCGCAAGGTGGCCAAGGCGCAACTGCTCGGCGACATCTACGAGACGGCCCGCAGCTCGATTGGCCTGCCGGTGCCGCCTGACGCTCCGGCGGTGAGCATGCTCCGGCTCGTCATCGGCGAGGTGCGCGGGCTGATCCAGCAGCGCGACGCCATCGAGGCCATGGCCGACGCCCTCCTGACCGACAGCTCCGACTACAAGCTGCTGCGCCGCATCCCTGGCATCGGCCCGATCAACGCCCTGACCATCCTGGCTGAGGCCGGCGATCTGCGCCGCTTCGGCCATCACCGGCAGTTCCTGAAGTTCTGCGGGCTTGATCTGGCCACCCAGCAATCCGGCACCTTCCGGGGCCAAACCAAGCTGTCGAAGTACGGAAACGCCCGCCTGCGCCGGACCCTGTGGCTGGCTGGACAGGTCGCCATCCGGCAGCGGGAGAACGGCTTCCGCGACAAGTTCGAGCGCTACATCGCCCGCGATCGGCACAATGCCGACCTGCGGCGCAAGGCGCTGACCGCGATCACCGCCAAGATGGCGCGCGTGGTGCACGCCGTCGTCAAACGTGGTGACGACTACCGGCCCTTCGTCGAGGGACCGGTACCAGGTGGGAGAACCCCTCTCAGTTGAGCCGTGAGGGCGTGAGAACCACGACCCTGTAGACAATGCTCGGGTCTCCTGCCTGGATCGACATCTCATGTTGAGGACGGTGAGGACCACGGCGCGACGTGCGCCGGCTGGATCCTGTGTTCGCTATGGCTGAGAGTTCTTCCGGATCGGCAGGAGCCACCTGGATCGACGTTGACGAAGTTCACGCCGCGAGCGCATGTTCGCGGACAGAGACCTGTTGCCCGGCCAGCCGTCCTTCCTCGCTACGTAGGACGTTGTCCGAACGCATGTGTCCCGGCACTCCGCGCAGAATGAACAGATCAGACAGCACATCGATCACGTCGATCGCCTTGAGCTTGCGGGCGACCCGGATCGCCAGGCATTCGTGCGTGAACTCGCCGACCACGTTGAGCATCCGGAACTTGCGCCCATCGTGCGTGCGTGCCTCAACGAAGTCATAGGACCATACGTGATTGCGGTACTCCGGGCGAAGACGGATGCAGGAGCCGTCGTTGTCCCAGATCCGCCCCCGCTTGGGCTGCTTGGCCGGGACCTTCAGGCCCTCACGCCGCCAGATCCGCTCGACGCGCTTGTCGTTGACGAGCCACCCGGCCGCCTTCAGCAGCGCACTGATCTTGCGGTAGCCATAGCGTCCATACTGTTCGGCCAACGCCACGAGGTCGGCCGTCAGCGCCTCTTCGTCATCACGGCCCCGCGGCACCTTGCGCTGTGTCGAGCGATGCTGACCGAGGGCCCGACAAGCGCGGCGCTCGGAGACGTGCAAGACATCGATGATGTGCTCGACACAGGCGCGTCGGCGCGCGGGGCTCAGATGGGGTATTCGGGGTGCCTCGCGCAGCGGAAGCGGCGGCATGATGGCGCTTCGATCCAATCCCGGAGCCCCACCATGAGCGAGCAGCACCACGTCGGCCTCGATGTCTCCGTGAAGGAGACCGCAATCTGCATCGCCGATCCCCATGGTAAGGTCGTGCACCGGGCCACCGTCGAGAGCCATCCCGAGGTGATCGGCCGGCACCTGATCGACCTCGGCCACAGCTACGCGCGTGTCGGCCTGGAGGCGGGACCGCTCTCACCGTGGCTCTACGCCGGCCTGGTCGAAGCCGGACTGCCGGCGATCTGCGTCGAGACCCGCCACATGCATGCGGCCCTCTCGGCCCGCATCAACAAGACCGACCGCAACGACGCGATGGGCATAGCCCAGATGATGCGGGTCGGCCTGTTCAAGCCGGTCCACGTCAAAACGCCGGCCAGCCAGCAACGCCGCCTGCTCCTGACCTCGCGCAAGCTGCTTCAGCGCAAGGCTTACGACATCGAGAGCGACCTGCGCGGCCAACTGCGCAACTTCGGCCTCAAGGTGGGTGTCGTGGGGGCTGCCGGGTTCGAGCAGCGCGTACGCGACCTCGTGCTCGATCTGCCCTTCGTCGCGGCCGTGGTCCTGCCGCTGCTGGAGGCGCGCTCGGCGCTGCGGACCCAACTGGCCAAGCTGCACAAAATGCTGCTGGACCAGGTCCGCACCGACCCGGTCTGCCGGCGCTTGATGACCGCGCCCGGCGTCGGGCCGGTCGTGGCGTTGACCTACCGTACCTGCGTCGACAACCCAGCCCGCTTCGGACGATCGCAATGCGTCGGGGCGCATTATGGTCTGACGCCGCGGCTCTACCAGTCCGGCGAGACGATGCGGGTCGGCCGAGTCTCGAAGTGCGGCGACACGATGATGCGCGCCGCACTGTATGAGGCCGCGCTCGTGCTGCTGACTGGCCCTCGGGTTCGATGGTCCTCGCTGAAGGTCTGGGGGCTGGCTGTGGCCAAGCGCAGAGGCATGCAGAAGGCCCTTGTGGCCGTCGCCCGCAAGCTGGCGATCGTGCTGCATCGCATGTGGCGCGACGAGAAGGATTTCCGCTGGTCGACCGAAGCCGCGACGGCGGCCTGAAGCTTACGGATCAGCATCACGTAATACCGAGCTCCTCCGGCGTGGAGGAGGTCCCTGTGGGGACGACGGGAGCGGGTGAGACCGAGGAAACTCGAGCGTCGGTTCTGCCGAGCGCGCGGCTTAGATGGATCCGCCCACTCCCTCTAACCCCATCATGAGGCGGCGCTCGCTGACCTCGGAGAGAAGCAAGAGCTCCACAGGGCCGATCACGCGTCGAACCAGGATGCGCACGAAAGGGCGTTGACCGATGAACCCCGAATAGAGAAAGTTTCCCCGGGATGCCTCCTGCAGGATCAACTTGTCGAGCGTGAGGTCCGCGATCGCCTTGCGCAGCCGCTGGTTCTCGGTCTCCAGATCCCTCATCCGGCGAACCTGATCGCTCTTCAGGCCGCCGAACTCACGCCGCCACCGGTAGTACGTCACTGAACTCACGCCGATGGCGCGGATGGCGTCGGAGACGCTCTGGCCCTGGGAGATCAGCACATCCGCCTGCCGCAGCTTGGCAACGATCTCCTCGGGCTTCGGGTGCTTGGCCATGTCATCCGTCCTCCTGGCTCAAAAGCCATACCAAAGGGCGGACCACTTCAATGGGGGCGGATCAGTATCGGCGCTGGCGACGAGGAGAGCGGTGGCGTCGGCGACACTGGACTCGACAGCACGGATGCGCACGGCATTGCCGTAATCGATCACTAGGCCGCCCGCACCGAGGAGCAGAGGTAGGACAAGACCGAAAATTATCACGACATTGCCGCTCTCGCCCTTTGCCAGGGAGAGCAGCCGGCGCCGCTCATCTCGCCGCATAGAACCTTCTCAGCGCCTTGGCTTGAGGGCAAGGCCAACGTGCAACGCTCAAGCTCACGTGTGCCTGTGCGGTCTTAACATCAGGCTGCAGCTGCTGAAACAAGATATGCAGAATTCAATGTCGACCTTTTTCTTCTGTTACAGAGTTAATCTTTACTAAATCAGCGCACGACCTTAGCTTCGATCTAGACGACCGCTCATGCAAAATTTTTTGAGGTAGTTATTTAGGTCCGGCAAGTACGCGCGAGTGATCGGCCGAATAATCTTAGTTATATCGTCCACAACTCGGATAAGGTTATTCAAGGCTGAATGATTGACCGGAAAAACAAGATCGACACGCGAGCTAGAGCCGCTATCAGCCACAACCCCATGATCGAGAACAGAAATATCGCAACCGGCATTAGGTAGAACGGGCTGAAGTTTGACATTCCTGATTGCTCACTGACCGAAATATGTGTCGCAGAGCAGGCCATCAGTAGATAGGTCATCCATGCCGCTTCGATAACCAAAAAAGCAATGATCCATCGACGTAGTTCGCGCATTTTTGTCGCCCAACCTTCATCAATACTAAGATCATAAGCGTAAATTTGGAATTCCAGGCTTACGCTGTGGAACTTTCTAGCATTATCGCAATCATTTATAAACATTCCCAAGAAATTTGGCATGAAACTGATAGAACGTCCGCTTCCGGATTAACAATCAACGTCCGGTTGCCACCGAGGGTGGGTGAAAACGCGGAGGCGATAGAAAAATCTTCCCGAGGCTTAACCTAGGCAGCACCGATTAGACATCCAGACCACGTTAGAACAGTCATCAAGCGGGACTGCATGTCTGTCGCCTGGAGGATTGTTCTACAGTTTTGGGGGCGCGTTTCCGTTTTCGCACAGCCTGCACCCTTCGCGGAAATCGGTCCTATCATCTCCGCATGTCTGGAAAACGATCGTTTTTCCGACGATCGCTGGCCACGCATGTTGGGGCCGCCAAATTGGCTGCAAGCCTGTCGGAAAACGATGACGGCTTATCACATGTCGGCAAAACGTTTTTTCTGACGCCGGGAATTAGCGTGCTGCGATGTCCGGTTTGCCACGTCGAGCGACCAGAAGCAGACCAGCGGCTTTCGGCCAGAGTGCGTCACGCCGGATCGCCATCACGCGCAAAACCGGACATTCGGCTTCGCGCCCATGTTGGCCATTCGCTGGCCTTTTCCGGTATCTCCGAAGCGGACATCAGCAGTGTCCGGATCACATGTCCCGCTTGCGTTCCTCCCGAACCATCTTGCTTCGCATGCGGCCGCTGGATCACCGAAGACACACTCGGGGCCGACGTCGGCTATAAGCTCTGATCGACAACATATATTTATCTAAGAGTTAAAGTTATACTATTATCATCGATGATCAAACCGGCAAATCCGGAAATAAGCTTGCTGTCATCTGAGTGGCGAAGTCCTTGAACAAACGAACCGGCTGCGGAAGATGGCGATGGCCCAGATGGACCAGCGACAGGTCGAAGGTTCGAAACTGCCAGCCCGGCATCACCTCGATCAACCTGCCATCCCGCAGCGGCTCTGGTTGGACCACCGGCGGCAGGTCGCCGATACCAGATCCTGCCATCAGCGCCGTCGCGAGTCCGATATAGTCGTTCATCGTGAAGTGCGGTTGGAAGGTGACGGTCTCCCGGTCCGCATGTCCGGCACGGATGAACGTCCAGCGATGGTCCGGCTTGCCCAGCGAGAATGCTAGGAGCCGGTGATTGTGCAGGTCTCGCGGTATGACCGGTGCTGGATGCTCCGCCAAATAGCCTGGGCTCGCCACGAGACGGTGGCGATATGTGAGAACGCGACGAGCGACCAAACCCGAGTCGCGAAGGGGGCCGCGCGCGTGGTTCCGGAAATCCGACGGATGTTTAACCTCCGCTCGGTCCTTAATTGGATGGGGTAGCCATCTCATGCTGGCTCGGCGCATCCGCCCCTCATCAATTCGCTGACCGTTTCGCCCTCAAACCAGCCTCTTCGCGCATCAGGGCCTGCTTGACGAAGGTGCGTAGGGCAAACACAGCCACGAACATCAGGATGGCCTGCCAGCTGCGCAGCTCGATCGTCTTCAGGAGGGTCGCGGCTGTCTTGAAGCCAAGAGCCGCCACGATGCCGTCGGCAACGATGAGGCGGGCCGCATCGATGCTCTCGCGACTGCCAAACCCGACGGCGAGATGCAGAAGGCCGCGCGTACAGCCGAACACGACGAGTAGGGCACCCCCGAACTCGATCAGCGTCGCCAGTATGTTGATCCAGTGATCGAGCAGCGACATGGGCGCGATGCCTCAGCGCGGATCCGATACCGGACCGGCTGATCCACTTCCCAACGGCCGTCGCTCGGCCTTGTCGATCTCCTGCTGGAGGAAGTAGTTCAGGATCGTGCGGATTGCCGCGATGGCGGCGAGTTGGCCGATCTCTGACCAGGTCGGCGCCACAGCCGTGCGCAGGATATCCGCACCCAGCTCGAACTCCAGCGCCACGGCGAGCCAGCGTCCGAGCTTCAGCCGCACCTGCTCCTTGGCTGCCTGCGGTCCCTCGCCAACGATCCGTGAGGCTGCGTCGGGCAGGAACAGGAGCAGAGCAGACAGAACAGCCTCGACAGTGGCAAGCCCGATGATCAGCGCCGCCGCAGCCTCAGTTCCGACCGCCAGCCAGAGCGTGAACGCCTTGATGGTCTCTTCCATACTTCGACCCTGAGCCGAGCTGCCGCATCTAGGTGTCTGAGCGCGACCGCGTAGCACTCCAGCTCCCGGTACACGCGACTAGGCCACCCTTCGTCTGCCACGTGCCTCTACCCGTTCCTTTCGGGTCGAGGCTGCCGGTGATCGGCACCTTGACCGACCCCTTCGTGATGGTCGCCGTGACGACGCCGCTAGACGTGACACTCCCGTCGATGTCGATGTCCTCACCCGGGATCGAGGTGTCGTTGTCCTTGATCTGCACGTGGTAGGTCGTGCTGGGCGAGCATGGGCCTTCGGTCGTGACCGCCGTGATGCTCCATGAGCCATCATATTGGTCCGGCACGTGGACCTTCTTCGTCGCTGCACTCGCTGGGCAGAGTGCGCTGATCGACAAGGCAGCCGCGAGGACCGCGGCGGGGGTGCGTGCCATAGACGGCTCCAAAGATTGCGCCGTCAGGACTGACCACGTCTCCGTCAAACCATGGGATGCCGCACACGGTTTCCAAGGCCGAGACCGCCTAGACGCGTCAGATACCGGGACGGGTTTTCTCATTGACCGTCAGATCGTTGGCTCGCACCTTGGAGCGTCCTCACGAGGGACACCCTTCGGCCCGGTCCAGCAGACATCCCCCCGTCCCACGGGTCGGGCCGGTGGGCGTCAGATATCCACCGCCAGAGTTAGGCGGAACATCGCAGCGCAGCATCGGTTGGCGCATTGCAGCAAAGCGATAGCGCCAGCATCGCCGCGCTGCAGCCCTTCTTGGGCGTTTCCTCCCTAGACTCAGGCCGCTCCTCTGGGGCGGCCTCTTTTGTTCGGGGTTGCTCGGCGATCTCGCCACGGCCGTGCGATGGCGGGATAGCACAGAGCGTCAGGTTAGTGCCTGCGGATGCGGCGATAGCCGACCATTGTACGTGTCAGCCTTGAGGGGGCAGCCATTGTGCGCCTTGCGGTGATACAGGCGTCGTAGAACCTTCGGCCCGCTATACGTCCCGTTGACCGCCACGCGCCCGTGACAGGCCGGACAGCGCTTGACAGCCATGATGTGCAGCGCCGCGGCTTCGTCCAGACTGACGGCAATCCAGGCGCCCCCGATCTTCACTTCACAGGTCTGCGGATCAGGGCTCGGCATAGCTCCGACATGTCATGCTGAAGCAGAGGTCGCCAGCGCCCTAGAGTCACAGGTCGTTGAGGCTCGCGCGTTGGGGATTGCGATCGGTTCATGCGCGCGCGTCGGCCCGGGAGTTCGTGTTGGGCGAGCTTGCGCCGCAGCGCCATCAGAAGCGCATCCGCTCACGCCTTCAGATCTAACTCGTGCGCCTCCAAAACAGCCTGCTGCGCGGCACAAGAAGACCACCCGGTTCGCCGGGGCGGGCTTTTCATGGATAGACGGCGCTGATCAACACATGCGGATCAATCACGCGTAACCGGAGTTGGGTCGAAACAGGAGTTTCCTGCCCGGTCCATATGATTAGGCGTCTAACATGATCAAGACAATTCTAACCGCAACTTGCGTTGCTGCGCTCGTCTCGCCGGCTCTCGCGCAAGCTGTGATTGAGACACCCACCAGCACGACCGTCGTCGTTCCGCCCGGCTCGCCCGGCGTGGTGACGCGGCAGAGCGGCTCAACCGGTGCTCCAGGTGCCGGCACTTACACCCCGACTGGCCGCGCTGCGGATGGTATCACGCCTGAGTCAGCCGCGGGCGGCAACGAGGGCCAGCCCTCGCGTGCCGGCTCAACGGGGAGCACGGGCGGTAGCAACGGCAGCGGCGGCTAAGCCTCTCCGAGCTCAGTCGTGAATGCCAGAGAACGCGGCGATTTTCTTCTCGACTTTCTTTGCCCGCCCGGCTCGCTCCCGCGGCGGGCCTTTCTGTTATAAGCCCATCCTAGCTATGCCGTGGCGCCCCGTCTCAGCGCAGGTGCCAACGGAGCCTTGTGGTCCGCGTTGACACCAAGGTGCGAGGCTCAGAGCCCGCCCGGCAGTTTGTCGTGCCGGGTTCTTGTTTGCCTCCGACGTGGCGCGGACCAATCGCAGCTACCAGTTCACCTGCCCGACGCGGAGCTGCCCGATCAGGCCAGCGCCTAGTTGCGCGCCTTGCCCTCCGTCGCAAGCGCGGTATCGGAGCGCTGTACCAGCTTTCCATGCTTGCGGATCGCCCAGTGATAGCCGCCAGCGACCCGCCGAGACGGCACAGGTTCGAACGTGAAGAGCTGGCGCTGGTCGCCTCAGCTCATCCTGTAGTTCTCCAGTAGCCTGGTCAGCAGGGAAAGACGTGCAGCATCCCGCCAATCACGCCAAGCGTCCCGGATCCGATCAACCCTGCAAGGATGTATAGCCGCATCCAGCTTTGCTCGGCGAACGGCGGCGAGCGGCCGTCTTCCGGGTCATCTAACCAATCTGCCACGGGGTCTCGTCGGGTCGGGCGTGCTGGGGAGCGCGCACCCTATGGCTTTGCCACGACGATGTGATGACCTTGGCCGTATCGTCGGCTCGGTCAGTGCACCTGTTGTTGGCCCCGACGGGCATCTCTACGCCTATCCTTCTTTCGGCGTGTCACGGGAAGTGGTGCCTCGCCCTCCTCAGCAGCACGCTCGCTCAGCGCGAAGGCTTGAAGTCGATGCGCGCGCTCCACGTCGCCTTCCACGGTGCTGGTAAGGGCGTAAAAGGCGGCCGGCACGATGTCCTTCTTGGACGCTTTCGGGTGCTTCTCGCGAACGGCCGCGATCAGTTCCTTGCGCTTGATCCCAGGCCCAGCCAGCCCCTGCAACGTGGTAGCAAGTTGCTCGATCGTGGCCATGATCGCTCCTTCTGCCGATAAACAGTCGGCCGGCTAACGTGTACGGAGCGTCAGTTCATAGGCTCTACGTTGAAGGCATCACAACCCCGTGCTCCTGGCCGAAGCGGCGCAGTTCGCGCTTCACCGCTGGGGCGGTATCGCTAAAGCTGCATGGTAAAGCTTGGTGATTGATGCTCGACCGACCCATCGTTTCCCTCGCCGTGTGGCTCTCGAAGCCGATCGGCTTTCTGGCGACATGCTTCACGGTCGCGGCGGGCCTGGGGGCTGGCGCCCTCCTCAGCTTCAACGACCACTGGGCGCTCGTCTTCAACCTGTTCCTGTCCATCGCCGCCATGCTCCTGGCCGGCGTGATCCTGGTGGCCGGCGCACGGGACATCGCGGCTATCCAGATCAAGCTCGATGAACTCATCCGCGCGGTGGCTGACACGGACGAGCGCCTGATCGGGATTGAGGACCTCAGCGCCGAAGAGCTGGAGCTTCTCAGGCAGGACAAGGCGCCAAGGCCACCCGCTTGATGGGAAGCGCTGGGCGGCCGTGATCGCATCGTCGTAATGCATAGCTTAAGAGGGGGTCTGGTGGATTGACAGAGGGCGACAATGGGCAAGGACAAAAAGAGCACGTTCCCCGGCTCCGTGCGGGACCACCAAGACGCGATGAAGGCCGAGGCTGAGAAGGTCAGCACCAGGATCGACGAGGCATTCGGAAAGCTGGCCAAGAAGATGCGCGAGCGCGCGGACAAGGCAAAATCGAAGATGGATGGGACGCGCAAGCCCGAGAAGCGGGCGGTCCTGCTGCGGCGCTTTGAACTCTACGCGGATGCGGCAACTCACCTCGAAGAGCGCCTTCCGCAACGCGACGGTGATTGATCCAGATCTTACGTTCGTGATCGATGTCACTGCAGATCCAAGCTCCGAGATTACAGCACCGCAGTATCCTAATCTCGACATTCCTTTTGGCGCCACAACACTGCGGACTCAAAATCTTCTTGCGCTTTGCCGAGCCTATGGAACTCGACGCCGCAGGCATAACTGGATGGACTTGTCTGCAGGCACCTTGTGTACCTTCGAAGATAGATAGAAATATCGTCTAGGGCCTGATTATAGCTGCCCGCTGCATCCTGGCATCCAGCGACGGCAGGCATCACGTTGGCAGCTAATGCGACGACCGTCATGACGGATCGGGTCATCAGATTACAATTTTATGACAGCGTCTCATTGCCGCTTTATTGCTCAATAATTTCATGCTCGGCAAGATGAACGGATTACGCTATCTGAGCAAGCGCCTCATTTATTTTGTTCAGAGTTCTGCGGTGCTTCGCCCGGCACATCAGGCAGCACTTCACCTAAAGATCCGGGATGGCGTGCGCAGGCGCGTCGATGCCGAGCCGCCTCTTAAATGAGCATTTGGGATGACGCCGCGGCGCCATCTTCATCGCAAACCTTGGGAACAGGGGCGGCACTCACCAGTTCACCACCGGATGAGAGATCAGAGGCCCACCTGTGACCCGTGGATCTGATCCTTCCCCCGCTCATTTGCTGCCAGGCGCAGCCCTGTTCGAAGTAGCTCTGGAAGCGATCGGCGAGGCGGTGCTCATCACCACGCCAGAAATCGATGCGCCCGGTCCGGTGATCGTCTACGCCAACCCAGCCTTCTATCGCATGAGCGGCTACACCCACGAAGAAGTCATCGGGCGCTCGCCGCGGTTCTTACAGGGACCGGGGACTGACCGCGCGATGCTCGACCGAGTGCGCAAGACGCTCTCACGAAGCGCGTCGTTCCAGGGGGAGGCGGTGAACTACCGCCGGGACGGCAGCACCTACCGCATGGAGTGGCTGATCACCCCCATGCAGGACGGGTCAGGGCAGATTACCCATTGGATCTCGGTTCAGCGTGACATCACGGGCCTACGGCAGACCGAAGCGGCACTGCGCGAGGCTGGTGAGCGCGCCCGAGCCGGGGAGCAGCGTCAACGACTTCTGGCCGGCGAACTGCAGCACCGGACGCGCAATCTGCTCGGCGTGGTCATCGCGATCGCGAACGGCACGGTGAAACAACGCGGCTCGGTGGAGACGTTCGGGCACCGGCTGCAGGCGCTCAGCCGGGTCCAGGGCCTGCTCAGCGAGGGCGGTACCGACACGGTAGAAATCGGCGCGCTCGTCCGGGCTGAGCTGGCCCCATATGCCGATAGCGCGTTCGACCGCGTGACGATCTCCGGGCCGGAGGTGCACCTGACAGTGCGGCAGGTGCAGAACTTCGCCCTGGCGGTTCACGAGCTGACCACCAACGCCGTCAAGCACGGTGCGCTGAAGGGCGAGACCGGCCGGCTCGGCGTAACCTGGGAGGTGGCGCTTGATCAGCGCGGGCAACACCGGCTTGCCCTGATCTGGGTTGAGAGCGGCGTCGCCGTCGATCCCGACAAGATCATGCACCGCGGCTACGGCGCGGAATTGATCCAGCAGGCCCTGGCCTACGCGCTCCAGGCGCAGGTCGACTACCGGCTGGACGAGGACGGCGTGCGCTGCCGGATTGAGCTACCGATTGCCTGATGCATCGAGGAGGCGGGCAGCAACTGGAAAACGCAGCCTCAGCCCGATGGCCGGGCGGCCATATCATCATGGCTCGCCCGGCCCGCGCACCCCGTCCGCGCCGCGATTGCTAATCTGCAGGCGGGATCGAGTTCTGAGTGTAGCGATTCGCGGGTCACCCACGTGCCATTGCAGCCTTGTGTTTCATCCGGTTGAAACGAACCCACCGAACCGACGTTAATTCCGTAGCGTGCCCTTATGTGAATGGGCCGCCGCAATCGTCCAGGTGAATGTCCGCTATCGAGGAGCGTTCGCGGCTCCTTAGACGACCGGAATGGGCGCTTAGCCGAAGGTCTGCTTCCGGGCAGAAAGAATAAGTTTGGAACTACTCGGGTTCCCAGCTGAGGGCGCTTACACACAGCTGTTCCCAATTTGATGTTCCCTTAAACGGCAAGGCGCGCTGCACGGACCCGTCCTAGCTTTCCTGAGTAGCGACGTCCTCGCGCCAACCGCCGCAGCGTAATCTGCTACTCGCCCTTTGGCGGCCCCTGGCCTCGTACGGCAGCGGGTTGTCCTTGCGCCTCAGCAAGTCCGCAATCGTGTCCCGGTGCCAGCCGGTCATCTCGGCGAGCTCGGTTATGGGGTAGGTCCGGCCGCGGGGCGCGGCGGCGTCGGGCGATGGCGTCGGCTGGCCGGTCACGGCACGGGTTACTCCGCATTCGGGTGGCGGGTTTCCCCTGCCGGGTCAGGGGCTTGGCCTCGCATCGAATGCGGAAGCCTCCCACGAAATTCTACAAGTCGCGCGGTCCCGGGGGCGAATGCTTCCCCGCAGGTTTCTCCAGGCCCAGGGGACCCCATGCCATGGGTGGGAGGGGGCAGGCCCCGCGGCCGCGGCGGCCATGGCGCGCCCTAGGCGCGCGCCGGGCGGCGTGGGGCGCCGGCACGGCTTGGGAGGCCGGGCAGGCGGGGCGGGCCCTGGATCACGTGCGCCACGGCGTCCGGAAATGCGGACGCCACCATGGACGGGTCGGGCTCCCTCCCCGTCGGCTCCCGTGCCCCCCTACATCACCATCCCCTGGGTGCGAGGCCGTCCCACCCTACCCGGGCCCATGCCCGCGGCTGCCGCGGGATCGGCATCATCAGCCCGGGCAGGTTCGGCCCGGGCCCGTCATGCGTTCCAGGTCCCAGGGGGGATGGGGTCAGGCCGCGCCGAGCCGGCGCATGCCGCCGTTGGCCGCCCGGTACTCGATGGCGTCGCGCAGCTCACCTCCCATCTGCGCGGGGATCCGCTCGACGGCCTTGCGCATGGCCTTGTCGTAGAAGGGCTGCATCACGGGCTTGTACGTCGCCTGCTGGATCGCGACGAGGAGCGCGCGCGGCCTGCCGAGGTTCACGACGATCTCGCGCCCGTTCTTGCCGATGGGCGCATACCCGCGCGGTGGGCGGGCGATGTAGCCCATGACGCGCGACCCGCCCACGTCCAGCTCACCCTTGTAGACGCCCCACCTGCCGGGTGCGCGATGCTTGGCCAGCTGCCCCAGGGCCTCACGTGCGAGGCGCGCGGCGACGCCCCCAGGCAGGTTGCCATAGCTGTTGCGGTTGATGCCCTGGGTGAGCTGCAAGTTCTTCCAGTTGGGGACGAGGATGGTGTCCTTGGCCAGGCCGACGTCGCCGGGGCGGCGGACGTTGGGGCCGTCGCCCATGCTGTACTTCATGACGATCGACTGGCTGGGCAGGACGAAGACGTCCGCGTCGACCTCGTCGGACCCCTTGTTCAGCGCGCGCATGTACTTGAACGCCCGCCGCATCCACGGCGTGGGATCCTGGAACGCCTCGTCGACGGCGGCCGTGGCTCCCCCGGCGGCCGCCTTAGCGACCTCCGACATGGTCCACGCGCAGGCGCGGCGGTAGCGCTTGAGCGACGTTTCGGACAGGAAGGCGTGCTGCCACTGCCCGACCTGGTTGCAGATGTCGCTGATGACGTCGAGGGGGATGCCGGCCATGGCGGCAGCCTACGCGGGCCCCCGTCACGGCCTCCAGGTCACACCAGAGCCGCGCCATGCGCCCGGTTGAAGGGTTGCAGGTGCGCGGCCGATCCGAGGGTGCAAAGTTGCACCGCTCGACGTGTAAACCTGCAACGGCGAAATCGGCATTTCCCCTAGGGGAGAGGCGTGGAGGGCGGTGACAATACTAATAGCGACCGACCGGCCTTAGCCTCGGTCCCACCTCTCCACGCCCCGTCAGGGCCCTCTCGGGGCGCACGCCCAGATCTCTCAGTATTGTGCCCCGGCGCCCCAGCCAAATTTCCGTGCCAACTGCCTCTTGTGATTGGCAAACCGAGGCGTATCATCCGTTGCAGGTTTGCAGATCTAGGCGCCATGTCCCTGACCTCCCGCCCCACGTCCTCTCGCCGCCGCGCCCCGTTCGTGCCGAAGGCCCGGGGCGCGCTGTCCGAGGCCCTGACCTCCGTGCAGGACTTCCTCAGGGTCGCGCCGTCGGTCCCGCGCTCCGTAGCATGGCTGCGCGACCGGACGCTGGCCGGGGGTGACGGCATCACCGCACGCGACATCTCCTTGTTCGAGGCCCTGGTGGCGCTGACGGCCCAGGGCGAGGAGACGGAGACGTCGATCCGCGCCGCGCGGCTCTGCTCCGTCGCGTCGGCGCTGACGGTCCTGTCGGCCGGTGGGCACGACGCGCAGCCGCGCGAGCTCGTCGCCGCCCTGAAGAGGCTGTTCGGCCGTGCGCCCGAGCCGCTGAAACGGGGCGCGATGTTCCACTTCCACCTGCCGGCGTGGGCCGTTCCGCTGCAGCAGCCCGGCAGCCGGTACGCGCACCTCGACCTGTCCGTCCTCGCCCGGTTCCGTCGCCGGTCCTCCTCGCTGCTGTACCGCCAAGTGCTCGCCCACGTCGCGGCCGAGCGGATCCGCTACGAGCCGGGCATGCAGCCCTTCGTCATGGAGTACAGCCCCGAGGACCTCGCCGCCGCGCTCGGCATGCCCGAGCCTGCCCCCGGCGCGAGCCTGCACGTCGGCCAGCTCCGGATCCGGTACCTGACGCCGGCCGTGGAGGAGATCGCCGAGCACGTCCGGTCGTTCGAGATCGTCTCAGTCGGGACGGCGCACGATACGCGCCGCCGGGCGGGCGAGATCGTCACCGGCGATGACGGCGCTGCGCTGCAGGCGCGCGCCGTCGCCTCGATCGCTCTCACCATCCGCCTCTGCCCGCCCGAGCGCCTGGACGCCGTGCCGACCCGTGCCTTGGACGAGGAGACCTTCGCGTCGCTCTGCGAGCGCCGGGACGCGCCCCCGTACGCCGTGCGCCCTGAGACGATCGTCCGCCTCGGGTCGAGTCTGCCGAGCGCCCGGCTGCGCAATCGGAAGACGGGCCGGGCCGCACCGCTCCTGCAGTCCGAGATGCGGGTCCGCCACGACCTATGGCTCGCCGCGATCCACGAGGCGCTCACGGGCGAGGCGATCACCCCGGCCTTCGAGACGGGCGCCTGCCGTGGGCAGAGGCTCCTCGACGCGATCGCCCGGGACGGGGCCGACAAGGTCTTCTGGGCGTTTTCCCACGCCGAGGCCGCGGCCCCTGACATCGGGCCGGCCATCGCGGAGCGATACCGGTTCAAGCAGGAGATCGAGAAAGCGAGGAAGCTGCGCCTGAAGGCTTCCACCGTGGCTGCCGCCCAGGAACGCCGGCGCACCCTTCGGGAGGCACGGGCCGATGGCATGGCTTCGCCCAAGCCCGCCAAGAAGCGCGTGACCGTTCCTTCGAAGCCCACGGTGCCGATACCCTCAGACGACCCCGCCATGCCGATGCCTCCCACCACCGTGGACCTCACGTCGCCTGCGGCACGTGCCGAGGGTCTGCGGCTGTATCGGGAGTGGCAGCCTGCCTTCGAGTACCCGTTCGCCAAGGCGGTCCTGGTGGCCGCCCGCGTCAAGCAGGCCTTCGCGGCAGGGGAATACCCGATCCTCGCCGAGGCGGGCGATGCCTACCTGGAAGCCATCGCGCGGCTGGACAACGTCACCCGCGCCTTCGTGCCGGGGCTGACGGTGGGCAAGCAGGACGAGAACGCCTCGCACTACGTCGCCATGCTGGCGATGAGCTGGCCGACGAGGGTCTCGAACGGTAGGTCCGTGAACCCGGCTGCCGAGATCGCCGCCGACCGCGCCCTGGTGAACCGCGCCGTCAAGCGCGACCGCGAGGCCGACCGGGTCGCGAAGGCGCAGGCCGAGGCGCGGAAGTCTCCGCCCCCGCCGAGGCCGACCGACGGCTTCCGCGACGGCTACGTGCCGAAGCGGGCTTCCTGACACTGACGGCGAGGGGAACGACCTCGCCGCCTCCCTCTCCCAAATCGCCCGAACGGCCTGAGGCTCTCCCGACACCCCGGAGAGCCCCGTGCCCCAAGCCGTCGCCGTCGCCCAGCCGGGCACCCCTTCCTCGCCGCCGCCCTGCTGCGAGCATGACCGCTCGGGCGGCGTCCGGGCCCGCGTCACGATCCACGCGCTTCGGCGCTACGGGGATCGCATCCTCGGGATGGAAGAGGTCCTCGACGGGCTAGAGGACGTCGAGGCGGTGGACGCCATGCAGGCCGCGGGCGTGCCGATCGGCGCGGTCCGCCGGTGGCTGGCGTTCTACGGCGGTGTCGGGGTCCGGCACGGGGCGGTGGGTGTCTGCCGGGACGGTGTCGGCCTCGTCCTGAAAGGCGGACGCGTCGTGACGGTCGTCTCGCGCCGATCGGAGCGCAGGCGCCGCGCGTGACCTGGAACGCGTGACGGACTGAGGCGGAGGCTGATGGCGTCCCGGCCGCGAGTGGCGGCCCTGCCCGCAGGCCTCCCGTGTACCGCGCCTCCTCCGACTTCCGGACGCTCCGCGACGAAGGCGTCATCGCCACCGTCGCGCTCGATCCGCCCGTCCAGCCGATACTGACCGTCATCCTGTCCGACGGCTCTATCCGCCAGTGCCCGGCGACGGACACCGGGTTCGCGGCGCTGCTCTCCAAGCTCAAGGCCGAGCAGGACGCGGAGAACCGGGCATGACCGGCCTTCCTCTGCAGGGGCAGCATCAGCGCCGCGAGGCCGAGTGGGTCGGCGCGATGATCCTGTTCGGCGTCGCCTGCGCGCTGCTGGCTCCAGGATCCACCTTTTCGCGCCCGACATTCGGGCCGTTCGCCGCGATCGCCCCCGAGGGTACGTGGGGCGCCGCGCTGCTCGGCGTCGCGATCGTGCGCATGGTCGGGCTCTGGGTGAACGGCTCGAAGCGGCACAGCCCGCTCCTCCGCTTTGTCACCGCCAGCGTCGGCTCCGTCCTGTGGGGCTGGATCACCGTCTTGCTCTGGCGGGATGGCTACCCGGGCGTGAACACCGGCTGCGGGGCCTACGGGGTGCTCGCCGCCGTCGACGCCTACTGCGCCTTCCGCGCGATCTGGGACCAAGGCCACAACGACGAGCGCGCGCGCATCGTCCGGAGGGCCGCGGCGTGACCGACTGGCTCTCCGACCTCGTCGGCCTCCCGGCCGAGTACCTCAAGACTCTCGGCACCGTGCTGGGCGGCGCGTTCCTCGCCCTCGGCACGTACGTCGTCGCCCGGATCAAGGAAGCCCGCCGCGGCCCCGACCCGGTGCTGGCGATGCCGCGCCTCGCTCTCGATCCCGCCGATCGGGACCTCGGCTTCACGCTCGTCCGGACCGCCACGGACCTGACCCGGGCGCTGAACGACCACGCCGACGCGCTGGCCAACCTGCCCGGGTGCGCCGGCGCGGCGCCCGCACCGGCTCCCCTCACCATCGCAACCGCAGGAGCCGGCCGTGAAGCTGCGCAAGCCCCGTGTCGTCTCGAACCCGGCGCACGTCGCCAAGCACAGCCGCGTCGTCTGGTTGAGCGGCGCCGGCTTCGCCTTCAGCGCGCTCCAGGCCGGAATGGCCTGCCTTGCGTCGGACCCGCCCTTCGGCCCGATCCCCTTCGCGGTGGCTACGACCGTCGTGTCGCTGGCCGCGCTCGTCCTGCCCTTCCTCGCCAACGCCCACCTCGCCGGAGACCAGTCCTGATGCCGTGGTTCTCGCTCAAGAGGCCGGCATCCCCGGCCGCCGCCAAGCCTGTCGGCAACGGCCGCAACCGGATCCTCGCGGCCGTGACCGCGACCGGCATGGTGACCGGCGTCGCCGCGATGGCGGTGACGACCACGGGCCCCAACGAGGGCCTAAAGCTCGTCGCCTACCCGGACCGGCTCGCACACAACCTGCCGACGGTCTGCTACGGCGAGACCCGCGGCGTCGAGCTCGGCATGCGGTTCACCAAGGCCGAGTGCGACGCGATGCTCGTCAAGGCGCTCGGCGAGTTCGCGCAGGGCTCCGTCGAGCGCTGCATCAAGGCGCCGATCGGCGACGAGCCGTACGTCGCCTTCCTCGACCTCGCCTACAACATCGGCTCGGGGGCCTTCTGCAAGTCGACGGTCGTGAAGCGCTAGAACGCCGGCGACCGCCGCGGCGCGTGCGAGGCCGTCCTGAAGTTCAACCGGGCCGGCGGCCGCGTCGTGCCGGGCCTGAGCGCCCGCCGCGAGCGCGAGCGCGCGCTCTGCCTCAAGGGCATCTGACGATGCTCGTCCTGGCCCTCGCCCTAGTCTGGACGCCCATCGGGATCGGCGCGCTGATCGCCGTCGCGGCCGCCGTCGCCGCGGCGGTCTACATGCCCCGCCTGGCGCTCCCGCTGGCATGCGTGGCCGTGATGCTCGGCGGTGCCGCCTACGTCTCCGCGCTGCAGGCCGACCTTGGCGCCGCCCGGCGCGAGCGGGACGAGGCCAAGGCCGCGGCCGCCACCGCCGCGCGGGGGACCAAAGCCGTCGAGGGCGTCGCCGCCAAGGCCGCGTCCCGAGCCGCCGCGAATCGGGCGATCCGCGATCAAGTCGTCACCGCGCCGGCATCGGACGACGGGCCCGTTGCCCCGGTCCTGCGCGACGTCCTGGAGGGCGGCCGATGATCCGGATCCTCGCCGCGGCCGCGCTCGCCGCCTGCCTCGCCGGGTGCGTCACGCCCGGCCAGCCATCCATCCCCGCGAGCCTGCTGACATGCTCCGACGCGCCGACCTGGCGGAAGGGTGGCACGCAGCGCGACGTCGCCGGCTACGCCGTCGACCTGCGCGACGCCCATGCCGACTGCCGCGATCGGCTCGGCGCGGTCCGCTCGATCATGGCGCCCACCGAATGACCGGCGCGGCTGCGCTCGTCGCGCTGGCCTGCTACGCGCCGCCGCCCGCACCGATCGGGCCGCCGGTGCCGGACGCCGTGCACCGGGCCCCGCTCGGCGAGGCGGTCGGGCCCGCCCCAGGACGGGCCGACGTCGCCGCGGCGATCGAAGCCGTGGCGCCGATCCGGAGGCGGCATCGGTGACGACGTTCCTCGTCGGCGTCGCGCTCGCGCTGTGCTTCGTCGACCCGCCCCGCAGGATCCGCCCATGACGCCCGAAGCCGTCGCCGTCCTCGCCGCCGCGGCTGCGCTTGTCGAGGGGCGCCGGCGCTACCTGGGCCTGCTCGCCGACCGGCCCCTTCCGAGCACCTGGGAGGCCGCCCTTGAGCAGGCCCTCGCCGCCCTGCGCGCCGCCGAGGAGCAGGGGTCGTGACGGTGCCGGACGACATCAAGCCCGGCGAGGTCGACCTGGCGGTGCGGGCGGACCTGCTTCGGGAGGAGCTCTACGCCGATCCGATCCTGGGCTACGAGCAGGAGGCCATCGCCGAGCAGCTCGCCCGCATCGCGCGCGAGCTGACCTACATGCCCCTACGGAGGCCTGCCTGATGGAGCGGGCCCGAGCCGAGGACTGGGAGAGCCGCGTCAGGCATCGGCCATCCGTGGCGCAGGTCCGCCAGCTGGTGGCCTGGTCCCGGACATCGGGGGAGGATCCCATCGTCGCGTGCGTCGAGCGATGGGGCAGCGAGCCGGCCGAGCTGCTCAGGCGGGCCCCCGAGCTGCGGGGGCCGAAGGGCGCGAGGCGGGCCCGGGCGGGGGCCTAGCGGGCTACGAGACAGACACCTGGACCGCGGCCGAGCTTCGGATCAGGCGGCAGAAATTCGACCCCCGACATCAGGGCAGACATCACCGCGATCTGGGTAGCCTGGATCGGCGTCCGCGCCTCGCTTTCGAGATTGTCGATCGTCCTAGCCGACACGCCGCTCAGGGCTGCGAGCTCGTCGCGGCTCATGTTGAGCAGGGCGCGCGCGGCGCGGATCTGTGGACCGGTGGGGAACATTGCGTCAATTTAGCAAGATTTCTGCAACGATCAAGGTTGCGCTTTTCCAGAAACGTGGTCAAATAACCCTAACCACCCCCACCCGGGGGTGGCCCCGGGAAACGGTTGCAGCCGCCGCCCGGAGCCTGGTCGACACACGGGATGACACCCCATGCGCGAGCCCACCAAGGACACTAGCATCAACGCGCTCCTCGCGCGCCCCTCCGAGCAGCTCAGCGGCTCCGAGATCCACACGGTGAAGAAGGCCCTCCTGAACGCCGTCTCCACGCTCTCCGAGGCCCAGCTCTACGACGACGTCGCCTCTGCCATGCTGGCAGACCCGCACTCGGCGCACGACCTGCTCCTCCGACAGGGCGAGGAGTGCCCGGACGGCGAATACGCCTTCCCGAAGATCCGCGTCGCCCTGCTGGAGGCCTGCGTGGAGCGGATGAAGCAGATCGAGAGCACGTGGGATCCGATCGGCGAGCTCGCCGCCGGTGGCCCGCTCGACAGGGCGCGGGAGGCTGCCTTCCGCGAGGAGCACGGCCGCTGGCTGCCGGGCGCGACCGTCTCGGATGTCGTGCTCTTGCACGCCCCCGCGTTCGGTGTCGTCCGCCACGGCGGCAGGGATCACATCTGGCTCTATGCGGCCAAGACGCAGGGGGACGACAAGCTCAAGGACCTGATCGCCTTCCTCGACGACCGCCCCGGCTTCGGCGGCATCATCGTCGGGCCGGCCGCGCTGGAGGAAGACCTCGACCTGCCATGGGACTGCACCTTCGTCCCGGTCGACGCCGGCGCCGATTCGCACACCGGGGGCTGCCTGATGAACGCGATCACCAAGCTCCCGGACGTCACCGTCACCACGTTCATGTTCGGTGATCAGGAGATCCGTGTCGTCGGCGATGGGGACGATGCGCGGTTCGTCGCCGTCGACGCCTGCGCCGCCCTGTCGCTGAAAGACGTGTCCGACGCCGTCGCCAAGCTGGATGACGATGAGAAGGGTCGGGCTTTAATCCCGACCCGTGGCGGCCCCCAAGACCTGCTCGTCGTCACCGAGTCTGGCCTATACACCCTCATCCTGCGGTGCAGGGGGGCGACGACGCCGGGGACCACGCCGCACACGTTCCGCCGCTACGTCACTGGCGAGGTGCTGCCCTCGATCCGGAAGACTGGATCCTACACCCTGCCGGCCGCGCAGCCGCAGCCTGTCGGCCTCCTGGAGGCGCTCCGTGATCCGGAGCAGGTCATCGCCCTGATCGCCCACCATGCACAGGCGACCCTCACCGCCCGCGCCGCCCTCACAGCCGAGAAGGACGCGCACGCCGACACCTTCCAGCAGCTGGAGGACCAGACGGTCTTGACGCGGCGTGCGTCGGAACGGGCCGGCCAGACGGGCCGCGAGCTCGTCGTCGCGCAGGAGGTCCTCGCCGAGCAGGCCCCACTTGTCGAGGCGGCGCGGCGGTTCAGGAGCACCGGCAAGACGGAGAACCTGCGCACGCTGGCGCGCATCCTCGACGCGCCGCACACCGAGTTCTTCCAGTGGATGCTCGACCGCAAGTTCCTGTTCCGGGAGAGCGGCTGGCTCCAGCCCCGCGCAGATCTGCGCAAGGGTGGCAAGGACGCGGTCCTGACGGTCAGGCTGGTGCCGTGCTCGGACGGTCAGGAGCGGTGGCAGACCCTCGTCACCGCGGGCGGGCAGGCCTGGTTCGAGATCCGCTGGAAGGCCCACCTCCGGATCAAGGAGAAGGAGGCGGCCAAGGCGGCCGCGGCGGCCGTGGGGCAGCCCGCTCCGGTCGAGCCCTCTTCGACGACGAGGACTGACACCGCGCGGGGGTGCCGGTGCAGATCTGCACCCCCGTCTCAAAGGGGAGCAACCGAGCAAAGGAACCGAGATGCCGGACGGTATCATTTCCGAACAGGACGCCATGCAGTTGCCGGACTGGCTACCGCGCCGGTCCGAACGCGAGCGCCGCGACGCCGAGCGGGACCGCCGGATCGCCAAGGGCCGGGCCATCCGGGCCGCCGAGGCTGCCCGTGCCGAGACGATCGTCGCCGAGGCAGCCCGCACGGGGAACGGTGGCCCGCCGACGCTCAGGGCGGCCGATGAGATCCGGGCCATCGGGCAGCTGATGTTCGGCCCGCGATGGGTCACGGACCTGGCTGATGCGCTGGGTGAGAACCCGAGGCAGGTGAGGCGGTGGATGAGCGGGGAGGCGGAGGTGCCGCCCCGGCCGCTGGCTTGGGCGCGAGACGAGGGCCGGAAGCGGGCCAAGGAGCTCCTTGCCCTGGTGGGTGAGGGCTAGAACCCCACGAAGCCGCTCCCATCCGGCTCGTCCGGATTTGCGGACGATGGCTCCGGGGTTGTCTCGCCCTGGGGCTCGGAGGGCCTCGGCGCAGCCGGGATCCGGAGCGGCTCCAGCACCCTGTAGAACCTGCTCTCCGTCCTGATCCAGTCGTCGCCCCACGCGATGATCGGCGACGTCGTCGCGGGCCCGTCCGGCACGATGGGATGCCCCGAGACGTAGCCCACTAGGCAGGGCAGGCTCGTCCCCGGATAAGTCGCCGCGCCCCACGCATCGATCGTCGGCGCACCATCGAGCGTCCTCTGGTCGGGCTGCCACCCGCTCTGCAGCAGGTCGGCATCGCGGTGCGCGTCGGCCCGGCGTCTTGCGATCTCGGCGAGGCTCAGGCGTCTCAGGCGGCGCATCGTGGATCTCCCTGCGGGCATCGTCGGCTCGGGGCGTGAGAGGCACTAGGCTCAGGGGCACGGCACGCGCGGCGTGATGCGATACAGCTCCATCTCGTGGACGATCACGCCGTCGGCGAGGACACGGAACGAGGTGTCGTAATCGACTTCCGCGCCCCCATTTGCGTGGCACCGGCTCGCCCGGAGGCGTCCGCCGGCGATCACCGCGTCCCGGCAATCGAGAAGGTCGATCCCGATCCGGCCGGGCGCGCGGCCCACGACGATCGGTGGCAGCTCGCCCGACACGCTGCAGTACACGCCGGCCGGCGGGGATCCTGCCTCGGCTGGGGCGGCTAGAGAGGCGAGGACGGCCAGGGCGAGGGCGAGGGTACGCATCGGTCACTCCGAAAGGGGGCTAGGCACCAGGCGGTGCCGTCGACCTCGAACCAGGCGACGGCGGCGGCGGTGATGAGAGAGCCGTCCGCGAGCCGGAACCCTGGCTCGCTGAAGCGGTATGAGAACCGGAGGGCCCCGGCGGGACGGGGCACGCCGTGGAGCGGCATCCCCTTCGCCACGGCATGGACGTCGCGGGCGCCGGTCCGGAGGCAGCGCAGGCGGGAGGCCTCAGAGGCCTGGAGCGTCACACCGACGAGCGCGACGGCTTGGACGTGGTCGACGACCCGGCCGGAGATCCTTACCGACCAGGCGCGCCGGGTCCGGTTCCAGTAGACGTCGACGGCGGGCACGGCCCTAGCGGGCGGACTTAGTGGACGCGTGTATGTCGCACTTGCACTTGGCCCAACCGCCCTTGCGGATACGGCCAGGACGTCCGCAGTCCTCGCAAATGTAGGCTGACAGATGCTCTACGGTGGCGATGATGTTTCTGGTGTATTCACAGCTTTCATCTACGCTCCAATACCATCTGGCGGCCCCAAACTTCTCCTTCGTCTGCACAGTCTTGAAGTTTCGAGGCACGCCGCGCTCGCGGATTGCCGTGGCACCGGCTTCGAAAAGCCAGCTCCATCCGGGGCCGACGCACGGATCCTCTTCCGTGAAGAGGCGGGGGAACCGCTGCTGGAGGCTCTCCCGCCAGTTCGCGGGGCATCGCGGCGAGCCGTTCCCCCAACGTGCCGCGAGGGTTCGGCTCAGCATGTCGAGCATCATCGGACCGGACGGGGGGCCGAGCGTGACGTAGCCGGCCCCCGACACGATGCGCTCGCGCTCGGCGGGCATGCCCGGGGCCTCCCACCTCACGCGGGGCCCGATCGGCGACGGCTCGACGCCGAGGATCCGCAGGGTTTCCACGCCCTCGTATCCGACGAGGGCGTAGGAGCAGATGAGAGTGAACTCGTCCTGGATCATGGCTGCCCGCCCCCCTCAGTTCGGCATGCGGCGGGCGAGGACGTCGCGGCTCGCCAGGATCGTCTCCACCATCCGGCGCAGCGGCCGCAGAGATCCGCCTCGCCACGCCGTCAGCGCATCGAGCTCCTCACCGTCGAGGTCCGGGCACCACGTCACGTCGAGCCCGCGGTCGCGGCGCAGGCCCGCCAGGATCGCCGCCGCCACGATCGGGAGGTCCTCCGCGCGGGGTGCAGGCCAATGCAGCGGGGGCGCGCGATCGAGCAGGGGCTGCACGATCCCGGAGAGGGAATTGGCCGTCAGCACGTAGGAGACGGCAGACAGATCCAGGGCGCACTCCAGCGCCGGGTCATGGATCGCCCGCGCCGTGCTGCCCCGCTCCAGGAATGGCAGCAAGGTTTCATCGAGCCGCCCCCACCGGCGACTCGTGCCGGCCTTCTCCACCTCATCGACGGTGATGCCGTGGCTCGCCTTGCCGTGCCGAAGGCAGCCCTGCGCCGGGACGGATGGCCGCCAGGATCCCCACTGCCGGCTCGTTCCGCCGAAGCTGCCGCCGTCCATTTGGCCGGCCGCGGCGTAGACGGTGACGTCCAGGCCGGCGGTTTCCAGCACCGCCCGCGCGAACTCGGTCTTGCCGAAACCCGGCGGGCCGACGAGGATCCGGGGCCGGAACGCGGCGAAGGGCGCGCCGACGAGGTCCATCGCGTAGGCCTCGATTGCATCGCTCGCCCACGGGAAGCGGGCACGCAGTGCGGCCGTGAATGCGCCCGGGTCGGGAGCCGGGACGAGCGGCATCGGCCAGTCGGCCCACGGCTCCGCAAGCGCGCGCGGGCTGTCGCCCCGGTCGATTGCGGCCGCCGATGGCCTAGGCAGATGCTTGAGGCTTGGGAACACGATGAGCGTCCGTGCCACCTCAGCTCCGGGCCGATCCCAGTCCTCGGGCACGGACGGGAGATCCGCGATCTGCCCGAGCTCAGCCATGTCCGTCCGCTGCCCGGCGCCCCCGCGCAGGATGTCGTCCTCATCCTCGATCATGCGCTCGGCCTTCGCGATTACTGCGAAGGACGCGAGCCAATACCTGGCGCGCTGATCATATCCGCTCAGCCGCGGGTAGAGCGGGCCCGGCTTGTATTCGATATCTGTCATGTCGCACTGGGCATCCGATGCCCAGAGGCACGCTGCTCGGAGCGCGAGGAAGCCGGGCACCAGACCGTCCGTGCCTTCGACTGTTGCTAGGTGCAGCACGGCGCTGTCGAGCGCGGTCGCCGCGCACTCGGCCGAGGCCGCTGCGCATCCAAGGGCGGCGACGTTGAAAACGAGAAGGTCCGCCGCTTCCCGGCATCTGCGCTCGGCGAGATGCGGTACCTCACGCCGGCTCAGGAGCTGCCGTACGCGGCGCAGCTTGGCGACTGTCGGGCTGTCGGCGGACGCAAGGATGTGCCTGCGGATGTCGTCGGGGAGCTCGAACCCCAGCAGCCCCCGGAGGATGACTTGCGCGTCGACGCGGGCATCCCAGCAGACGAATTCCGCGCCCAGAAGGCGCTCGGCCCGGCTGAGCGCGGCGAGCGGCTCGCGTGTGCCTGAAAACTCGGTCGGGTCGAGGATCGCCGCGCGCAGGCGGGCAGCCGCGTTCGGCCGCTTGGCATCGTCGGAGGACATGGGGGAGGCTCGCTGAAACGGGGACGCGCAGGCGGGCGCCGAGCTGGGCTCAGGCGGTCAGGCGGCTATCCGTTTCAAGAAGCGAGCGGTGGTCACGGGGTCTCTCCCGGGTCTGAGTCCCTCATAAAGACCTGGGCGCCCGGCCTCGTCCAGCGCCCTCGTTCGGAAGGGTGTGCAGAACCCTAAGGCGACCTCCGAAACACGGGTGCGACAACATGCCGTAGGCATGCGCACGCCCCCAAGACCGGCCTCCTACGAGGAGAGGCCGCTCTACGAATCAGCCCGGCTGCAAAAAACCGCTGGCAGCGTCCAGTGCCACGCGACCGTTCGTGGCACGATTCTGTTGGGACGATTCGGAGCGGTGGAGCGGGTGGGATGAAGCTCAGCGAGGTCAGCCTGGCGAAGGACCTGGTCGACAAGCGGCGGATGCTGGTCGTCGCCTACGTCGACGTGGCGACCGCGAAGGAAGTCTACGTTCCCTACGGCCTCATCAACACCCAGACGGCCTTCGGCTACGTGATCGACGATCCGATGAGGGAGGCGATCCGCACCGCGGTTCGGGACGAGATCCGCTCCCGCATCAAGCAGTGCGACGACGAGCTTGCCGCCCTTGGAGTCGTGGTCGACGGCATCGCGATCGAGATCAAGCGCGAAGAGGCGTCCCGCCACCTCAAGGAGGTCGAGGCGGCATGACCCAGGCCCCGATCTTCGAGGGCCTGCGCGCCAAGCTGCATGCCCGGTTCCCCAAGGAGCCGCGCTGGTACCCTCCCATGCCAGCCTGGGAGCTCATCCGCGAGGTGCTCGTGAAGGGGCGCGCCGACGGCCTCGACGACGTCCAGCTGGCCGGCGGGATCTACACCGTGCTGGTCAGCCACGGCCTGATCCAGGGAGGCCGGGCGTGAGCGAGCCAGTCAGAAGCCAGCACTGGCAGGATGCGGACGGCCCGGTCCGCGTGATGGCCGTCGCCGAGGGGTATGTCGTGGCGCGTCGGAAGGGGGCCGCCCCGTTCCTGATGAGCGTGCGCGAGTTCAAGGGTGCATTCACCCTGGCGGCCCCGCAGAGCTCGGAGGGCCGGTCGTGACCCGTGCCCTCTACACCATCTCGCCGGAGCGGCAGCGCGCCTTCCGGTCCGCGGTCGTCGCGGTGCGGGACGACCGCGCCGACGACGTCATCCTCGACGCCTGGGAGATCCTCAGCATCGGGCGGGCCACGATCGACAGCACCGCGACGCTCGACGTCTACGCGATCGCGGAGGAGCGGATGGCTGTCCTCCCAGCCGGGGAGCGCGCCAAGGTCGAGGCCGCCCTGCTCGGGGGCCGGCATGAGCACCGCCGACGCCATCATCCTCCTGTCCTCGGGCGTGCTGTTCCTCGCGGTGCTCGCCGTCGGGATCGTCGCCGGGCTGGAGCACAGGAAGCCTCCGATCAAGGGCAGGCTGGAGGAGATCGTCACGGCCGCCGCGAAGCGGAAGGGGACCTGCCTATGACCTGGCTCGGGATCTGGGTCGAGGCGGCCCTGCTGGCAGGCATGGCGATCGGGCGCGTCATCGGCTGGGGCAACCCGCTGCCGAGCGAGCCCGAGCCGGTGCCGGCGCCCGCGGAGGAAGAGGCCGCCCCGGCGGTGAAGAAGTCCCCGTCGGCGAGCCTGCCGGCGGTGGGGTCGTTCTGGTGATGGAGGGGACCATGCAGATCCGAGACCTGGGCGCCGAGGCGATCGACGAGATCCTCGCGGAGGCAGTCGAAGGAATGGGACGGCGCACCGGGAAGGCATAGCGCCTGAAGCTCGATGACGAGCATGGCGACCTGACCATGTGGTGCGAAGGCAAGCACCTGACGACCGCCAACGTCACGCCGCACCCGTTCCTGAAGCCCGTCGAGAACTCGCCGATCGGCGGGATGCTGGCCCCCGCGCAGGTGGTCCTGCGGTACCGAAGCAACCTCCGTCGCCTGGTGCTCGACGCGACGCAGGCGGGTCTCGCCGGTGCCGGGCGCCGCGAACGTTCCGGCGGCCCTCGGCCGCGCCTTCGAGGCGATCCGGATGCTCGATGCGGCCCACGAGCGGAAGGATCTCTCGTTCCTACCGGTCGTCCGCCACGACCTCTACCGCATCCTGGATGAGCTCACCGGGTGCGACCACTCCGGCTGCACGAGCAAGCCCAGCGTGGCGGACTATGGCCGCGTGGTCGACCTGGAGGTCCGCGATCCCCCGAAGCGCAGCGGCCCGCTCTGCATCGAGACGACCACCCACGCGGACGGCTCGACGCGCGTCCGGACCGGGAGGGCCTGAGCGTGCGCATCTACTCCGCGATCCCGCTGCGAATGGCGCCTCCCCGCATGGCCGTGGTCGTCCACCCCGAGATCTCGACCGCCGCCTCGCTGCTGGAGGCCCAGCGCCAGTCATACGATCGCGACGTAGCCCTCGTCCGGGCCGGCATCCAGCAGGAGGTGCTCCCGCTGTTCTGGCTCCAGATCCTGGAGAACCTCGCGACGGTCGAGGCCCGCGCCAAGGCGATGCGCCCTGCAATCGGCAAGCCTCTGTCCCGGCGCGCCCGGCGTCGGAACCGCGGCAGGGTCCATGCCGCGAAGGCTATCCTGATGAGGAGGTTTACCCCGTCGGTGACGTGGGCTTGGCAGAACAGGGACGCTGCCTGACCATGCCGACCTACTGGCACAAGCGCGACTGGTGGCCGTCCGACCTGGACCGCACCAACCCCTACAAGCCGGAGATCGTCCCGGGCGCGCTCCCGCCGGGGATCTACTGCGAGGACGAGGACGGCTACCGCGCGCTGCTGGCGAGCGGGAAGGTGCATGCCGACCTTGCCGCCCACAGCATGTTCGACGGCAAGCCGGAGGAGGATCGCCCGCTCGGCTGGATGTTCCACACCTTGGGCGGCATCCGGATCCGGGTCGTCACTCCAGCCGAAGCCAAGATCCTGCGGGCCATGCCGGCCCGGTCCCCCGAAGAAGCCCTAGCCGAGCAGCATGCCTCACTCGATGCGGCGGACGCGGAGATGAAGAAGCTGGTCGACCTCATGGCGCCGAAGCCGGCCCCGCGACCGGCGCCCCCGCCGCCGGCGACGAGGCATCCCTTTCGCGGGGCCAACCGGGCGCAGCGCCGGGCAGCCGAGGCCAAGAGGAGGCGGGCGTGATCGAGAATGTGAAGGGCGTCACCGAAGCCGATCGCGCCGAGGCGATCGATACGCTGAACAAGCTGGCGGTCGAATCCGTGAATGGCGATCGCGAGGAAGCGCACATGCAGGGCGACGGCGTCCTATGCGGCTTGCTGAGCGATCTCGGGTTCGACGACGTCGCCGAGGCCTACCACCGCATCGAGAAGTGGTTCGCATGAAGCTCCACTACCTCCGCGTCCGCCGGGTCCGCGGGCTGGCCATGCCCCTGCCGCCCATGCCGAAGCGACCGATCGGACCGCCGGTGCTGTTCGCCTTCCGGGACGTGTCGATCCGGACGCGCGCCGACGCGGTCGAGGCGTCCGGATCCTGGGAGGGCTTCCTCTTCGACATGGCCGACATCTACACGGGCGACGCGGTGGATCTGCCTTCCAACTTCTTGCAGCTCGTCGAGCGGTTGGTCCCCAGGGCTGAGCTGCAGGCACACCGCGAGGAGATGGGCGACCTGATCCGCGCGCGGCAGGGGGCGAACCTCAGGCACCTGCGGCAGGTCCTCGACGAGGCTCGCAGGCCGAAGCCCGGGCTCGTCGCCCGACTGTTCGGGAGGGCGGCATGAGGTGCGCCCTCTACCTCCGCCCGGCCGGCCTGTCCGCCTGGCCGCACTTCGATGACCAGGTGAAGAGCTGGCTCCGCGAGCAGGGCTACGAGCCGGTCGACGGCGGCGGCTACGAGGCGATCGTCTGCCTGCCCTACGACGGGGGTGGCGAGTACTATCACCGGGACGTCTCCATCGCGATGGCTCAGCGGATCGTGGAGCACATCGCCGTCGACGGGAATGTCCGGTGGATCCGCCTGTACGAGACCGAGGTCGACCTGACAGACGACAGCCTCACAGAGGTCCGCCTGCAGTTCGAGGGCAACGGCTATGCGGGCAAGCCGACCCTGGCGATTATGAGCGAGGGGGAGGTTTCTAGAGCCGACCGGTCGATCCGCGAGGAGGGTCACCTCGCAAACCAGGACCTCGGGGTCCGTTGGCGGCCGCCTCCGCCGCATGCGCCGGTGCAGCCCCGCGCGCCCGCGGCGCCGTTCTACGAGCAGGTCATCACGTTCGGGGGGAGGCGGTCGTGAGCGAGGCTTCACCCTTGGAAGCGGGCCGCCCCGGCGAGAGCGGCCGCGTCATGCGGATCATGCTGTCTGAAGGCCTGCGGCTCCGGAAGCGACGCGGCGAGAGATTCGTGCACGTCACCGACCTGCCTTGGGAGCTGTTTGCCAGCGATGTCACCGAGCAGGCCTGCGAGCGTAACCACGGCCAGTCTCTGGCCGACATCGCCCGCCGGGGCGGCTTCGATGCCGGCGAGGCGATCTGCGTCCTGACCGGCCAGCACTGGCGAGACGGCATGGTCCACGAGCAGCAGGCGCACCGGATCCTCTACATGATGCGGCACCTCTACCGGCGCGGCGTGCTCATGGGCCGGCAGATCTCCGTCGAAGCCGAGGTCGGCGCGATCCAGGGCGGGAGGCAGTGACGACATGAGCGAGCCCAAGTGCCGGACGTGCGGACGCCCACTGCCTCGGACCGAGGATGACCAAGCTGAGCGCCAGGCGTGCGGACGGCAGGCCCTGCCTGTGCCGCACGTCGGGCTGTGCTTCCCGACCGACGGCCGAGGCAGCGTCGTCGTCCGATGGTCGACGCGTCCGGTCCAGACGTCCCGGCATGATCCGTTCAACGGGGGTGTCGTGTGAGCAAGCGATCCGAACGCATCCCTACGCACACGGCCGCCTGGCTGTTTGAGGAGGCCGTGCGGCGCCCATGGACGTCGCTGCACTGGCACGTCCACACGATCGAGCAGCGGATCGTGAACCTGTTCGAGGCGCAGTTCGCCGACGCCGGGCTTGAAGGCGTCGGGGCCCTGGCGTTCATCGAGGGGTGGATGCGCTGGAAGGCGGAGAGCCGAGGCTTCGGATACGTCATCCTCGACGTGCGCAAGGCCGAGGACGCAGCCACGCTCGCGCGGAACGCGCTGCACCTCGGTCTGCTGTCGATCGACGGCCGGGGGGCGGACTTCCGGCTCGGACGGATCGAGCCGAACCGCCCCCGGTACCAGCGCCTGAGCTACGGCGGCGGCCTGGTGCTGCAGGGATGCGGCCGCCATGAGCGCACGATCCGGCGACACGCGAGGGCCGCAGCGCCGATCATCGACTGCCTGCTTCGCGAGATCATGGCCCTCGATCCCCACGCTGGCATCCCGCACCGGTGGTTCGAGGAAGGGTTCGTGCCGCGCCAGTTCCGGTTCTGGACCATCCAAGAGGCCTTCGGGATCCTGCGGACCATCCATGAGGACTGGACGTACGAGGCCAAGCACGTGCTCTGGACCGCCGAGCTGCGCTGCCACCTCATCTACCTCGGCGGCGGCGGCCGGACGCAGGAGCCGGAGCCGCCGGCGGAGGACACCGAGGCGCTCGCGGGGCTCGCAGCATGACCCGAACCCTGCTCGTCGAGCGCCCCTTCGACTGGTGGGCACAGCGCGCCGCGGCAGAGCCAGATCTCCCGATCACGGCCGGCCGGCCCGATGCATTCCGCCCGGGCGGCTGGACCGACACGATGGTCGCCGTCGCCACCGAGGCCGCCGTCCGCGCTGCGCTGGCCCGCGTCGCCACCGGGGAGACCACGGCCGATGAGGAGTGCCTCGGTTTCGGGCGGACCTGCGCGGAGGTGCGGGCCATCGCCGAGGGCGAGCTCCGGCTGTGGCAGCAGCTCGGCGAGGACGGGGAGGCCTGAAACGAGAGAGGGCCCCGGCATCGCCCCGGGGCCCTGGTCATCCTCGCGTAGTGCGAGGGGAAGCGTGTGTCGTGATCATGCTGTCAAGGTGGGTGTCATCCTCGCGCGTACCGGCGAGGGATAGGTCAGCTAACCGGTGGGCTGGCCCACGATGTGTCATCCTCGAACCGTGCGAGGCGGTGGGCACGAGAGGAAGATAGCTCGCCCGGCCAGCATGCCAAGCGGCAAACGAGGCCATCCTTAACGGGCGGGCGTCGGGAACCTCGTCCGGATCATGTCCTCCGAGAACCCGGCATCCCGCATGATCGCCTCCAGGGCCTCCTGCACGCGGGGCGACGTCACCGGCAGGAGCGGCTCGCGATCACGGTCGCGGTGGGTCGGCCGGGGGCCGAGGCCGTTGGCAGCCTCGGGAGGATAGTCGTCATGGGGCATGGAGGGATTCTCGCGCCGGGCGCGGCGGGGCATGCCCAGCGTGTCGCGCAGGCGATCCGAGTAGGCGTGAACGCTCGCCGCGAAGACGGGGTCGTCCATCGGATCCGCAGTGGAGAGGCCCTCCGGGTTTCTCGGCGGCCCCGTCAGCAGGGGCCGGCTCACGTCGCACAGCCCGCACAGGACGAGCATCTCCGTCACGTCGGCGGCGCCCGTCAGTTCCAGGGCGCGCTCGACCGAAATGCGGCCCTCGGCCCATGCCTCGCAGGCGTCGTGCACGCTCATGGTCATCAGTGCAGGATCGGGCAGGCCGGGGGGCAGGGCAAGCCTGGACGGTTGCGGAGGCTGCGCCCGCGCTCCTACTGTCGACGCGTAGGGACGAGGGACGCAATGCCAGAGCAGGTGGTGAAGCTGCGGGACGCCTTCGGCGTCGGCCGTGAGATCCCCTTGAACTACGTCTCGCGGGACAACGTCGATGGGCGGTTCGTCGATAGCCTCACGCGCGACAAGCACGTCGTGATCTACGGCTCCTCGAAGCAGGGCAAGACGACGCTGCGGCGGCACTGCCTGGAGGAGAGCGACTTCATCGTCGTGAGCTGCCTCAACACGATGGGCTTGGCCGACCTCAACGGCGCGATCCTGAAGAAGGCCGGCTACCGCATCGAGCAGACGCAGACCAAGACCGTCGGCGGGGCCTGGAAGTACGGCGCCGAGTTCGCCGGCGAGGGGAACGTGCCGTTCGTGTCCAAGGTCACGGGCAAGGGCACGCTCAACCGCGAGACCAACTCCTCTGATGCGCTGGTGACCAAGCGCCTGGAGATCGACCTCAACGACGTCAACGACATCATCGCCGCGCTGCAGGAGATCGCGTTCGGCAAGTTCATCATCCTGGAGGACTTCCACTACCTGTCGGCCGACACGCAGCGGTCCTTCGCGTTCTCGCTAAAGGCGTTCCACGAGAACTCGCCGTTCTGCTTCATCGTCGTCGGGGTTTGGCGCGAGCAGAATCGGCTCATCTATTACAACGGCGACCTCACCAACCGCATCGTCAGCATCGACGTCGACGTCTGGGAGCAGGCGCACCTGCGCGAGGTTATTCGGGTCGGCGAGCAGCTCCTCAACGTGCGCTTCGACCCCGATACGGTCGAGGTCCTGCTGCGGCACTGTGGGGACAGCGTCGCCTTGGTGCAGGAGGCCTGCTACCGCCTTTGCGAACGCGCCGGCGCGGTCGAAACGCGGGATGAAGCGCGGGACGTGGGCGTGGGCGCCGATGCCGAGGCCCTCGTCCGCGAGATCGTCAACGACCAGGCCGGGCGGTACTCCGCCTTCATCACGAACTTCAGCGAGGGTTTCCAGCAGACCGGCCTGGAGATGTACAAGTGGGTCACCTACGCGGTGCTCGCTAGCTCGATCGAGGATCTGGAGACCGGCCTGCGGCGGCAGCAGGTAGCGAGCATCATCAAAGGCAAGCACCCCGAGGGCGCCACGCTCAACGAGGGCAACATCACCCAGGCCCTTCAGAACACCGCCTCGCTCCAGGTGCTGAAGAGCATCCGGCCGATCATCTTCGACTACGACCAGACGACCCGGGTCCTGACCACCGTCGACCGGAGCTTCCTGATCTGGCTCGCGCACCAAGATCGCGCGGAGCTCCTCGCCGAACTCGGGATCGAGTGAGATGCCGGGCTTGGCACTGCCAACGGAGCCTGAGACGATCCCGGCCTGGAAAGCGTCCGGGCGTTCGAATCCGTGCAAATTGGGCCGCCGCGAATATCGCGGGTCGCAGCCCGAGAACAGCCCGAGATGCGAAAAGCCCCGGACGGTTGGTCCAGGGCTCGGCGGCTAAGTGCATGTCTTTGATGTAGGATTTTGGTAGCGAGGGAGGGATTTGAACCCCCGACACAAGGATTATGATTCCTCTGCTCTAACCAGCTGAGCTACCCCGCCCCAAGCCGCGCCCGCCCCGAGGAGCGATGCATGCAGTGCCGGGGGTATAGGGAGGCGGGGCGCACGGTGTCAACGGTCCGGCGCACGCAAAACGCGCGTGTCCGCACGCAGTACACGGTCGAGCGACGAACCCCCTGTGCTGTCACGCGGCGCTCCGACCGATCGGCGCCCGGGCCATGTCCGGCCCAGCCGGGGCCGCTATGTAACGGTCCGGTCCCCGAGCGGGGCCGCAAGATCGGAGCTTCCGATGTTCTCGCGCACCAGCACCCGTTTCTCCATCCTGCTCGCCGTTGCGGCGCCGCTCGTCGTCCCGCCGGCCTTCGCGGCGGGCGGGAGCGCCACATATCGGGCGGCCCTCACCGGGGCCAGCGAAGTCCCGGCGACGCAGTCGACCGGCACGGGCGAGGTCACCGCGACCTTCGACCCGGCGACCAAGCGCCTGAGCTGGACGGGCAATTACAGCGGCCTGACCGGACCGGTGACCGCCGCGCATTTCCACGGACCGGCCAAGGCCGGCGAGAATGCCGGCGTGCTCGTTCCGGTGACGGCGACCAGCTCGCCCTTCTCCGGAGAAGCCACGCTGGACGACGCCAAGGCCGCCGATCTCGAGGCCGGGCGGCTCTATTTTAACCTCCACACCGCCGCCAATCCCAAGGGCGAGCTTCGCGGACAGGTCGAACGCGGCCGCTGATCGCCCGCCGCGGGCACGGCGCCGACGGCCTCGACCTGCGCGTGCGCGCCCGGTAGGCGGGTCTCTCTGCTCCCGGCCGGAGATTTCGATGAAGCAGACCGAGGCCCTCATCGCCTGGACGCCCGTCCGCTGGGCGGAGCTGAAACCCGAGACCGCCGGGCAGGTCGTCGTCTTGGCCGCACCGGATGCGTCCGGAGAGGCCAAGCGCTACATGATGCGCGCCGGCGCCAGCTCGTCCGCGCTCGCCGCGATGTCGGAGGAGGCGCGCATCGCTCGCCTGTTCATCGACTTCCAGACCCTGGTCGTGCGCGACGGGATCGATCCTCAGGTGGCACACCGCGCGTTTCTCGCCATCGACGAGTATCGGTTCCGCATCGCCCCCGACACGGAAGGGGCCGAGTTCGAGGATCCGCCCGAGGAGGATTAGCGAAGCGGCGCCACGGCCGGGCCCGAGGCGCCGTCGCTCGCGCAAGCGTGAGAATAACGAATACACATGCGCCGGACGGCGCCCTATCTCGGTTCAGCGTTCTGACTCCCCCGGAGGTCGGCCATGTCCGTATCCCGTCGCGCCGTCATCGCCGCGGCGGCGCTCGCGCCGCTCGCCCCGCCTCTCGCATGGGCCGCGGACCCGCTGATCCGCCGCCCGATCCCCTCGACCGGCGAGATGCTGCCGGCGATCGGCATTGGCACCTCCCGCCGCTACGAGGTCGAGCCGACGCCCGATAAGGTCGCGCCGCTCAAGGACGCGGTGCAGACCTTCCTGTCGCTCGGCGGCTCAGTGATCGACACGGCGCCGAGCTACGGCACGGCCGAGGATGTGCTCGGCCTCGTCCTGGCCGAGCCCGGACTGCGCCAGAAGATCTTCCTCGCCAGCAAGGTCGACACCACCGGCCGTGAGGCGACGCTTGCGGAGTTCGAGCGGTCGCTGAAGCGGATGAAGGTCGAGGCGCTCGATCTCGTGGCCGTCCACAACCTGATCGACGTGACCGAGAACCTCGCGGTCCTGCGCGACCTCAAGAGCCGCAAGCGCATCCGCTACGTCGGCGTCACGGTCTGGCGGGACAACCAGCTCGAGGCCCTCGCCGAGGTGATGAAGCGCGAGACCCTGGACTTCATCCAGGTGAACTACGCCATCGACAACAGGGAAGCGGCCGAGCGGGTGATCCCGTTGGCGGCTGACCGCGGCATGGCGGTGATGACCAACGTGCCCTTCGGCCGCGACCGCCTGTTCAAGGCGGTCCAGGGCAAGGAGCTGCCCGCCGTCGCCAAGGACCTCGGCTGCGCGAGCTGGCCGCAGTTCTTCCTCAAGTACGTGCTCGGCAACCCGGCCGTGACCTGCCCGATCCCCGGGATGGCAAAGGCCTCTTATGTCGAGGACAACCTCGGTGCAGCCCGGGGCAGGCTCCCGGATCCGGCACAGCGCAAGCAGATGGAGGCCTTCATCGATGCGGTCTGATCGTACCACGCGCCGTGCGGCGCTCGCCCTGGCGGCCGGCCTGTCCCTGGTCGCCGCACTGCCGGCCCTCGCGCAGGACGGGGCCAAGAAGATCCGGATCGGCGTGATCGGAGCCGGGAATATCGGCGGCACGATCGGGACCCTCTGGGTCAAGGACGGCCACGAGGTGATGTTCGCCTCCCGCCACCCGGAGGCCCTGGCCACAATGGTCTCGGAACTCGGCCCCAAGGCGAAGGCCGGCACCCCCGAGGAGGCGATCGCGTTCGGCGATGCCGTGTTCATCGCCGTTCCCTACAAGGCCTATCCGGACCTCGCGAAGGAGATCGGGCCGTCCCTGAAGGGCAAGATCGTGCTCGACGCGGGCAATGCCACCCAGAAGCGCGACGGGGCCCTCTACGACGAGGTGCAGGCCAGCGGCATCGGCGCGATCTCGGCCAAATACTTCCCGGGCGCCAAGCTCGTGCGCGCCTTCAACGCGGCCAACTACAAGGTCTTTGCCAAGGAAGGCGCCGAGGGCGGCAAGGCCCGCGCCGGCGGCCGGATGGCGATCCCGATCGCCGGCGACGATCCCGAGGCGCTGAAGGTGGCCGAGGGGCTTGTCCGCGATGCCGGCTTCGATCCGGTCGTGGTCGGTCCGCTCAAGGATGCCGACAAGTTCGCCATGGGCTCGCCGGGCTTCGGCCACGACGTCACGGCACCGGAGCTGCGCGAGAAGCTCGGACTGGCGAAGTGAGTGCGCGGTCTGACGTGGCCGCACCGGACCGTCTTTCCGGAACGCCGCCGGCGACCCCGGACCAGGCGGGACCTGCCGGTGGCGGGCAATCCAGAACCTCTGGCGGCGCAAGATCCGGGCTCGTCGGCGGCTCTGGATCCCGGGCTCCGCTGCGCGGAGCCGGAATGACGGGGCTGCTGGCAGAGCCGCCTGCGCCTGGATCGGCACAGGAGAGCGAGGTCCGGGCGGATCTCGGAGTGGTCACCAACACGCCGCGGTGCCGGTTCTCCGCGCAGTGGGACGCGTGGGCCTTCGCGGCTCCTGATGCGAGCCGTCCGGCCCATGGTTGAGTCCGTACCCGCCCGCGGCCCGATCGCGCGTCTCATTGACGTCCAGCCCGGGGAGGGCCGGGCGCTCGCTTGGTCCTGGGCCTACATCTTCTCGATCCTGGCCGCCTACTACGTGCTCCGTCCGATCCGCGACCAGATGGGCGTGGCCGGCGGCATCGAGAACCTGCCCTGGCTGTTCACCGCGACCCTGGTGGGCATGCTCGCGCTCAACCTGCCCTTCGCCTACTTGGTGAAGCGGATGCCGCGGGCCCGGTTCGTGCCGATCACCTATCGGTTCTTCGCGGCCAACATCCTCGCCTTCGCGCTGACGCTCTACCTCGCGCCACCGGACTGGACTGTCTGGATCGGCCGGGTGTTCTTCGTCTGGCTGTCGATCTTCAACCTCTTCGTGGTCTCGATCTTCTGGGCGACGATCGTCGACGTGTTTTCGAACGCGCAGGGCAAGCGCCTGTTCGGCTTCATCGCGGCCGGGGCGACGCTCGGCGCCATCGCGGGGTCGGCCACCACCGCGATCCTGGCCAAGAACGTCCCGACCTGGGGGCTGATGCTCGGCGCGGTGGTGCTCCTCGAAATCGCGGTGTTCTGCATGCGCGGGCTCGCGGCCCTGTCGACCCGGTTGCATGAGGTTCCGGGCAGCGAAGCGAACCCGGAGAGCGGCCAGGACCGGACGATCGGCGGCAGCGTGCTGGCCGGCGTGACCCGAACCCTCGCGTCGCCCTACCTGCTCAACATCTCGCTGTTCCTGCTGCTGTTCTCGGTGACGTCCACCTTCCTGTATTTCGAGCAGGCCGGCATCGCGAAGCGCAGCTTCCCGGACCGCGGCGCCCAGACGGCGTTCTTCGCCAGCGTCGACCTCGCGGTGAACGTGCTGACGCTCGGCGTCCAGCTGTTCCTTACCGGGCGGATCGTGAACCGGCTGGGCGTGGCGCTGACGCTCGCGATCCTGCCGGCATTCAGCATCCTCGGCTTCGCGGCCCTCGCGGCCTGGCCGACGATCGGCGTCATCGTCGCCTTCCAGGTCCTGCGCCGAGCCGGGAACTTCGCCATCGCCCGCCCGGTCCGCGAGGTGCTGTTCACGGTCGTCCCGCGCGAGGACCGCTACAAGGCGAAGAGCTTCATCGACACGGTCGTCTACCGCCTCGGGGACGAGGTCGGCGCGTGGTCGTTCACCGGCATCGAGGGGATCGGCCTGGGCAGCACCGGCATTGCCGGGGCCGCGGTCCCGCTGTCCATCGCGTGGCTCGTGAACAGCCTCTGGCTCGGGCGCGCGCAGGAGCGGCGGCGGGCTGCGCAGGATCCGGTGCGGGCCGGCACCGCGGAGGCGGCCGGCCGGGCGGCGCTCAGTCCCGCATCCGCTTCGTCCGCGCGGGAACGGGCCTGAGCTTTGGCGTCTGGATGCCCCGGCGCAGTGCCAGGGCGAAGAGGAGGGTGGCCATGGCCTGGGCGGCAACGGTTTGGGCGATGACCTGAAACGTCATGGGCGGCCCTCCGAAATGGTGAAGAAAGTGTGTCCGTGGCCGGTTAACGCGCCGTTAAGCAGGCCGCGAGCCGCCGTCCCGCCACGGGATCTGCGGGTGCGCGGACTTCGGCGGCGCCGGCTTGGATGATCATGGCAGGAGGTCGGCGTCCCGCGATTGCGGAGGCGCCGGCGTGCCTCGCGCTATCGGTGCTGCATCCAGTCCCACACCAGGAAGGCCGGGAAGGGAAGCATGATGGCGAAGAAGATCCAGTCGAACATCTGAGGCATGGGACAGTCCCTCTGTCGGTCCGCCTGCGATTCTACCGACGCCGCGGCTCGAAGTTCCCGACGGTGGGCCGCATCGATCACTGGCGAGCCTCCACACGCCGGTCGGTCCGCCGGGGCACGTTAAGCCGCGGTTTACCCTGTCGGGCGACGTATCCGGCTCGGTTTCGTGGGGAGGAATGCATGACGCGCGCTTCACCGCCGGCCGAGACTGCCTCGCGCGACATCGTCCGTCGGCTCGCCCTTCTGGGGCTTCTCGCCCTCGCGCCGGCGGCGACCGAGGCGCAGGAGCCGCTGTTCATCCGGATCCGGCCGTTGTCGGACGCCGAGGCGGCGCGCGCAGCCCGGGAGGCGCTTTGGGCGCGGCGGCAGGCGCATGCGCGTGCGGTGATCGAATCCGTCTGTACCGGCTGCGTCGGCGCGTGGAAGCCCGACGCCGAGCCGGCGCCCGCTCCGCCCCAGGATCGCGTCGCGAACCTCACCGTCCGAATAGGGGTTGAACTCGACCCCGGCTCCGGGGCATCCGACCCTCCTCCCGACCCATCGACTCCCGAGAGGCATCCATGACGCAAGCGCATCCGACCAGCGGCGCCGAGCCCGAAGTCGATTGCCCCGTGAGCCTGGAGGTTCTGGGCTCCGTGTACCGGGCCGACGATTTCGACCTGCCGCTGATCCTGGAGCAGATCCCGCCGCTGAAGCGCGCCCAGCTCGCTGCCTACCTCTACGGCAAGAGCCACATGCACAAGCTCGGGCTCAAGGTCGCCCGCTCCTGCGAGCGCGACGACCTCGTCCGGGCGGCGGGCGAGATCGGCTCGGTGATCCACGGGCAGGCGCATCTGAAGCCGTCCCGGCCCGTGCCGGAGGCCGCTCCGCAACTCCGCGCCAAGACGCCCCCCGGCCAGAAGAAGGTCAGCCTCGCCGGCGCTGCCTCGAAGCCGGCGATCAGCCTCGGCGGCTCGGCCAAGGTCCGCAACTTCGACTGAGTGTCTCCGCATCGGGCCGGGTCAGGGCCGCCTGCCCGGTCGATGTCCGCGACTGCACATCTGAAGGCCGGCCAATCGGGACTTGTGCGTTGCACCCGCGCCGACCTTCGGATAATCGCCCGCGATGAACACCGACCACGACAAGATCCTGATCGCCGATTTCGGCTCTCAGGTGACCCAACTCATCGCACGCCGGGTGCGGGAGGAGGGCGTCTACTGCGAGATCGTGCCCTTCACGAAGGCCGAGGCCGCGTTCCGCGAGCAGAAGCCGAAGGGCGTGATCCTTTCCGGCGGCCCCGAATCGGTCACCGTCGAGGCCTCACCCCGGGCGCCCCAGCTCGTGTTCGACTCGGGCGTCCCGGTCTTCGGCATCTGCTACGGCCAGCAGACCATGGCGGCGCAGCTCGGCGGTGCCGTCGAGGGCGGGCACCACGCGGAGTTCGGCCGGGCCGAGGTCGAGATCCTAGCCGATTGCCCGCTGTTCAACGGCGTCTGGCACAAGGGCGAGAAATACCCGGTCTGGATGAGCCATGGCGACCGGGTCACCAAGCTGCCCGACGGCTTCACCACCGTGGCGATCTCCAAGAATGCTCCCTTCGCGGCGGTAGCCGACGAGGCCCGCAACTACTACGCGGTGCAATTCCACCCGGAAGTCGCGCACACGCCCCATGGCGCCCTGCTGATCCGCAATTTCGTGCGTGATGTCGCCGGCTGCTCGGGCGACTGGACCATGGGCGCCTACCGCGAGGAGGCGATCGCCAAGATCCGCGAGCAGGTCGGCTCCGAGAAGGTGATCTGCGGCCTGTCGGGCGGCGTCGATTCGGCCGTGGCGGCGGTGCTGATCCACGAGGCGATCGGCGATCAGCTCACCTGCGTGTTCGTGGATCACGGGCTCCTGCGCCTCGGCGAGGCCGAGCAGGTCGTGGCCCTGTTCCGCGACCACTACAACATCCCGCTGGTCCACGTGGAGGCGTCGGGGATGTTCCTCGCGGCGCTGGAGGGCGTCAGCGACCCGGAGGTCAAGCGCAAGACGATCGGCCGCCTGTTCATCGACGTGTTCGAGGCCGAGTCGAAGAAGACCGGCGGGGCGAAGTTCCTCGCGCAGGGCACGCTCTACCCGGACGTGATCGAGAGCGTGTCGTTCACGGGCGGCCCCTCCGTGACGATCAAGAGCCACCACAATGTCGGTGGCCTGCCCGAGCGCATGAACATGAAGCTCGTCGAGCCGCTGCGCGAGCTGTTCAAGGACGAGGTCCGTGTGCTCGGCAAGGAACTCGGCCTGCCCGAGGGCTTCGTCGGCCGCCATCCATTCCCCGGCCCGGGCCTGGCGATCCGCTGCCCCGGCACGATCACCGGCGAGAAGCTGGAAGCCCTGCGCAAGGCCGACGCGATCTACCTCGACGAGATCCGGCAGGCCGGGCTCTATGACACGATCTGGCAGGCCTTCGCGGTGATCCTGCCGGTGAAGACCGTCGGCGTGATGGGCGACGGCCGCACCTACGACCATGTCTGCGCGCTGCGCGCCGTCACCTCGGTGGACGGCATGACCGCCGACTTCTACCCGTTCGACATGGCCTTCCTGGGCCGGGTCGCGACCCGCATCATCAACGAGGTCAAGGGCATCAACCGGGTGACCTACGACATCACCTCGAAGCCGCCCGGCACCATCGAGTGGGAGTGAGCCGGCTTTCGATCGAAGCCCGCGCTCCAATCGCGTGCGGAGCGATACGACCCAGGGCAGCGTGACCTGTCGAGTCTTGGCGCGACCCCGGATTGCTTCGCTCCGCTCGCAAAGGCGGAGCGCACGCTGTCACGGCGCGCAGAGCGCCGGCTCGACCGCCTTCAGCGCCGGCCGGAACGCTGCCAGATGCAGCCCGTCGCGCAGGGCGCCGGGCTTGGCGTAGCCGGTGTCACCGTCGCGCAGGGACGCGAACGGATCGGTGAAGATGCAGCCGAGACGCCCGCATAGGTTCTGAAGCCGCCGCGAGTAGTCGCCGACCGCGCTGGCCTCGGCGAGCTTGCCGATCTCGCGTCCGACCGGGGGGAGGGCGGTCACCACCACGCGCGGGCTCAAGGCCTGAAGCCGCTTGATGATCGTCTCCGCGGCGGCCTCGAACTGCTCCGTCGGCTTGTGGAGCTGCGGATTGTTCTTCACCAGGATGTCGTTGGTCCCGATCGTCAGCGCGGCGAGCCGGGGATGGACCTTGAAGGTCAGGCGCGCGAGGTACTCCGCGTAACTCCCCGCGGTCGCGCCGCTGATCCCGCCATTGAGGAATTCGAGCCCGCAGGGTCGCTGGCTGCCGGGCTGCAGTTCGACCTGGGAATCGCCCGCCCAGAACACGTAGTCCGGCGGCGCCTCGTCGAGGCTCACCTGCACGGCGATCAGGCGCATCTCGGCGTAGGCCCGCGCGTCGGCTCCCGGCCGGTGCAGGCGCCACCCGGCGAAGCCGCCGATTGCCAGCAGGGCGAGTCCGCCGAGACTCAGAAGAACGACGCGCCTCATGGCTCGGCCCCGGCGCGGTCGACCCGGGCCTCGGGCCGCGCATCGGTGGAGGCGTAGTACGGCTTGATGTCGAGGAGCGGCGTCCCGTCGAGGCAGTCGAGACCGCGCACCCGCAGCGTGTCACCCTCCCGCCCGATCAGCTCCACCACCGACAGGGCGATCGGGTTCGGGCGCGCGGGCGAGCGCAGCGAGAACGTGCCCCGCGGGCCGTCGGCATGGCGCGGCTGCTGGACGAGCAGACCGCGGGTCGCCCGGTCCATCCAGTAGAGCAGGATCAGGTGGGTGCAGCCCGTGACGTTGCGCAGGCCGGCCGCGTAGGCGGGATCGACCTCCACGGTGCAGACGACGTCGGTCTGGAGCCCGTTCTTCGGGCAGTCGGAGCGTTCCCGCCACGGCGTGCGCAGCCGGCCGATGAAGTGAAGTCCCGCGTCGAAGGTCGCGGGCAACGCCGCCATCTCCTCGCCGGGACGGATTCCAAACGCGTCCGCGTCCATGCCGCCTCGCTGTGATCGGGCCGGCTTGTCGGCCAAGGGACCGGCGCCCGCAAGCCCGCATCTCGCCCCGCTGCGGTCACGGGTGTAGAGCGGCGCGAGCAACGGAGGCTTCATGATCGAACGGGAATTGCGGCCGATGCAGGCGGTGGCGGATGCCGGAACCGCCATCGACCGCCTGGTCGAGCTCTACGAGGATGCGGCGGGCGCCCTGCGGAAGGCCCTGGAGCGCTATCTCGCGGGCGGGCCTCCGCCCGATGCCACGGAACGCCTCGCCTTCCGCTACCCCGAATTGCGGATCAGCTATCGCCCGGACGGGCCGTTGCCGCGCGTCCGGCGGGCCACCGCCAAGCTCCAGGCTGCCGGCACCTACGCCACGACGGTGACGCATCCGGCCTTCTTCCGCGACTATCTCACCCGGCAGCTGGAGCCGCTGATCGCCGATTACGGCATCGCCATCGAGGTCGGCCTCGGCGCGCAGGAGATTCCCTATCCCTACGTCCTGGAAGCCGGCCTCGACGCGGGCGGCCGGGCCGTCGACGGCGCGGATCTCGCCACCTACTTCCCGGTCCCGCTCCTGTCGCTGGTCGGCGACGAGATCGCCGACGGCACCTTCGACCAGGTGGCGGGCGAGCCGCTGCCCCTGGCCCTGTTCGACGCCGTGCGGGTCGACTACTCGCTCCGGCGCCTCGTGCACTACACCGGCTGCGACTGGCGCGACGTCCAGCCCTGGATCCTGCTGACCAACTACCACCGCTACGTCGACCAGTTCGTCCGCCATGGGCTGGAGCGTCTGGCCTCCGGAGCGGAGGATTTCGAGAGGTTGGTCCTGCCGGGCGGCGTCTCGGTGACCCGGGCCGAGGCCGCCGACGCCGATCCTGCGGCGGTGATCGCGGCATCCCCCTGGCACCGCCACCAGATGCCGGCCTATCACCTCGTGGCGCGCGGCGCCGACGGGACCGCGCAGGGGACGACCCTGGTGAATATCGGCGTCGGCCCCTCGAACGCGAAGACGATCACCGATCACCTCGCCGTGCTGCGTCCGGATTGCTGGCTGATGGTCGGCCATTGCGGCGGCCTGCGCCAGTCGCAGACCATCGGCGACTACGTGCTGGCCCATGCGTATCTGCGCCGCGACCGCATTCTCGACGAACTCGTGCCGCCGGACGTCCCGGTGCCGGCACTGGCCGAGATCCAGCTCGCGCTCCAGAGCGCCGCGGCGTCGGTGACGGGCGAGCAGGCCGATGCCCTGAAACGGCGCCTGCGCACCGGCACGGTGGTGACCTACGACGATCGCAACTGGGAGCTGCGCTTCAGCCAGGAGCGGCGGCGGATTAACCAGTCGCGGGCCGTCGCGGTCGACATGGAAAGCGGCACGGTTGCCGCGCAGGGCTTCCGGCTGCGCGTCCCCTACGGTGCGCTGCTCTGCGTGTCGGACAAGCCGCTGCACGGCGAGATCAAGCTGCCGGGCGCCGCCAACGCCTTCTATGACCGCGCGGTTTCGGAGCATCTGCGGGTCGGGCTTGCGGCCCTCGACGTGTTGCGCGCCGACCGGCATGGGCTGCACTCGCGCAAGCTGCGCAGTTTCGACGAGCCGCCGTTCCGGTGAATCCGCCGTAAGGCGCCGCGGGCCAACGAACTGCCGAGTTCTTGCCGCCACGTCTCGAGACTTCGGCACAGCGACCGACTGACACGTCCGTCGCAATACTCAAGCTTGGATACACGGGAGTTCAGCGAGGTTGGAGGGCCAGAGGCCACTCATCAAATTGGATTATGCAATGAAGCGTTTGGCATTGGCATCAACCGCACTCCTAGCTGCGGCGGCCTTCATCCCAGGTAGCGCGGATGCGCGCGGCTTCGGCGGGGGCGGATTTCACGGCGGCGGTTTCGGCGGCGGCTTCCATGCTGGCGGGTTCGGAGGCGGTGGGTTCCGCGGTGGCGGCTTCGGCGGAGCGCGCGTCGGAGGTTTGGGCGCGGGAGCCGGCGGCCTCCGCGGTGCGGGCCTCGGCGCGGCCGGTGTGACCGGCGCTGGCGTCGGCGGCCTGCGCACCGGCGGCTTCCGCAATGGCGGGTTCAACAATGCCGGCCGGGTCGGTGCGATCGGAAACCGGGGCGTCGTCGGTCGCGGCTTTGCCGGCCGCGGATATGGCCGGGGCTATGGCCGCGGACTCGGTTACGGCCTCGCCGGTGTGGGGCTCGGTCTCGGCGTCGGCTACGGTCTGGGCGGCTTCGGCTACGACAGCTGCGACTCCGCGTTCGGCTACGGCGCCTACGATCCGGTCTCGTGCAGCTATTACGGCTACGGCTACTGAGCCGGACGTCTTGCCCGGACCGAGCCTCTCCGGATCGAGCCCGGCCGTCTGCGGCCGGGCCTGTCGATTCAGGCCGCGGCCGGCCATTCGTCGGATGGCAGCCAGCGTGGATCGTGTCCCGCCGGCTCTGCCTTCGTCGTTGACGAAGGCTCGGTCTAGATCTTCCGAATTGCGAACCGTTTAAGACCGGCCAGGATGCCGCCTCGATTGGCGGGGCGGCGTGGAGGCTCGGGTGAGCGGGGTGGCGGTTGTTCCGGCGACGGCGGCTCTGCTCATGCTGTGCATGGGTCTCTGGGCGACGGCGTTGTTGCCCGAGATTGTCACCGCACTCGCCTTCTTCGGGATCGCGATGCTCCTCCGTCTCGGCAGCGCCGGCACCGTCTTCTCCGGATTCTCGGCCTCGGCGTTCTGGCTGGTCCTGTCCGGGATGGTGGTCGGGCAGGGCATGACCCGGACGGGGCTCGGCGCCCGCATGGCCCGGGCGCTCGCCTTGCGCCTGGCGGGCTCGTACGAGCGCTTCATCGCCGGGCTGGTGGCCCTGAGCTTCCTGATCGCCTTCGTGATGCCGTCGAATCTCGGGCGGATCGCCCTGATGATCCCCGTGACCCTGGCGCTCTGTGACGCCTTCGGGCTGACCCACGGTCGTCCGGGACGGGCCGGCGCAGTCCTGGCTGTCGGCGTGGCGACGCCGATCCTCTCCGCCGCGATCCTGCCGGCCAACGTGCCGAACCTCGTCATGGCCGGTTCGGCGGAACGCCTCCTCGACCTTCATCTCTCGTATCTGTCCTACTTCCTGCTCCACGCGCCGGTCCTGGCCGCGATCAAGGGCGTGATGCTCGTGGCACTGATCGTGCGGCTGTTCCCGGACCGGCTCGGCCAGAGCACCCCGGCGCTGCCGGCCCTGCCGCCGATCTCGGCCGCCGAGCGGCGCCTCGCGACGATCCTGGCCTGCACCCTGGCCCTGTGGATGACCGACAGCCTGCACGGCCTCGCGCCGGCCTGGGTCGGCCTGGCCGCAGCCGTAATCTGCCTGCTGCCGCGGGTTGGCGTCCTTGCCCCAGAAGCCTTCCAGCAGGTCAACCTGCGCACCTGCTTCTACATCGCGGCGCTGCTCGGCCTCGTAGCGCTGGTCAACGAGACCGGTCTGGGTGAGCGCCTCGGCCACCTGCTGCTCGCGATCGCGCCGCTGGAGCCGGGCGCGCCGCTGCAGAACTTCGCCGTGCTCACCGGCCTGGGCACGATCCTGACGCTGCTCGTGACCGCGAACGGCGCGCCGGCCCTCTACACCGCGCTGGCCGGAGAGATGACGCAGGCCAGCGGGCTGTCACCCCTGGCGGTCGTCTCCCTTCAGGTGATCGGCTACTCGACCGTGTTCTTCCCCTATCAGGCGCCGCCGATCGTGTTCGCCAGCGAACTCGGCGGGGTCCGGCTTCGTGACGCGACGCGGCTCACCGTGAGCTTCGGGCTCGTCTCGCTCCTGGTGGCCGGCCCCCTCGACTACGTCTGGTGGCAGTTCCTGGGAGCCCTGAAGTGACAGAATCCGTTTAGTGTCGCCGAGCGCGCCACATTGCGTTGCAGCATGACGCATTGCGGCTTGCTCCCTCAGCCACTAGCGCTACCAGATTAGAGACGGTCCAGTTCGCAGCTGCGAGGCTTCAACCCGATGGCACCCACCGCCCGCCCGACAGTGGCACAGCCGATGTCGCCGCATCTCCAGATCTATCGCTGGACCTGGACCATGGCGATGTCGGTGTTTCACCGCATCACCGGCACCGCTCTCTACGGCGGAACTGCGCTGGTCGCGATCTGGCTCGTTGCACTGGCTTCCGGGCCGGTCGCCTATTCTTACGTCGCCGGGTTCTTCGGCTCGCTGATCGGGCGGCTGATCCTGTTCGTCTACACCTGGATCCTGATGCACCACATGCTCGGCGGCTTGCGCCACCTCGCGTGGGATTTCGGGATCGGATTCGATCGCGAGAAGCGCCTCGCCCTGTCGCGCCTGACCCTGATCGGGTCGACGGTGCTGACCCTCGTCATCTGGGCGGTCGCCCTTCTGGTCCGCTGAGGAGGTCGGCATGGCCAAGGAACAGGTCCGGCAGGACACGAGCGTCTCGATCCGTACCCCGCGCGCGCGCGTCGCGGGTCTCGGCGTCGCCCATCACGGCGTCGGTCATTGGTGGCTGCAGCGAATTACCGCAGTGACCAATACCCTGCTGATGCTGTCCTTCGTAATCATCATCGCCCGGATGGCGGGACGCGGCTATGCGGACGCAGTCCACGTCGTCGCGAACCCTTTCGTATCGATCATCCTCATCCTGGCGTTCCTGTCGGTCACGCTCCACATGCGCATCGGCATGCAGGTGATCATTGAGGATTACGTTCACGCGCAGGCGACCAAGATCGTCGCCGTGTTCGCCAACAATGTCTACGCGGTCCTGGTGGCCGTGGCCTGCGTCTACGCGGTGCTGCGCATCGGCTTCGGACAGCCGGCCTGAACCCCGTCATCACGAATTTCGAGGAGCCGAACATGGCCGCCAACGGCACAAACGGCAGCGGGCCTGCCTACACGATCCACGATCACGCCTTCGACGTGGTGATCGTCGGCGCGGGCGGCGCGGGCCTGCGCGCCACGGTGGGCTGCTCGGAAGCGGGCCTGCGCACCGCCTGCATCACCAAGGTGTTCCCGACCCGCTCCCACACCGTCGCGGCGCAGGGCGGCATCTCGGCCTCTCTCGGCAACATGGGCCCGGACGACTGGCGCTGGCACATGTACGACACCGTGAAGGGGTCGGACTGGCTCGGCGACCAGGACGCGATCGAGTACCTCGTGCGCAACGCCCCCGCCGCCGTCTACGAGCTTGAGCACTGGGGCGTGCCCTTCTCCCGCACGGAAGAGGGCAAGATCTACCAGCGCCCGTTCGGCGGCATGACCACGGATTACGGCAAGGGCACCGCCCAGCGCACTTGCGCGGCGGCCGACCGCACCGGTCACGCCATGCTGCACACCCTCTACGGGCAGGCGGTGAAGAACCAGACCGACTTCTTCATCGAGTACTTCGCCCTCGACCTGATCATGGACGACGAGGGCCGCTGCCGCGGCGTCATCGCCATCGATCAGGCGACCGGCGAGATCCACCGCTTCCGCGCCCAGATGACCATCCTGGCGACCGGCGGCTACGGCCGCGCCTACTTCTCGGCGACCTCGGCCCACACCTGCACCGGCGACGGCAACGCCATGGTGCTGCGCGCCGGCCTGCCGCTGCAGGACATGGAGTTCGTGCAGTTCCATCCGACCGGCATCTACGGCGCGGGCTGCCTGATCACGGAGGGCTCCCGCGGTGAGGGCGGCTATCTGACGAACTCCGAGGGTGAGCGCTTCATGGAGCGCTACGCGCCGTCCGCGAAGGATCTCGCCTCGCGCGACGTGGTCTCGCGCTCCATGACCATGGAGATTCGCGACGGCCGCGGCGTCGGCAAGGACAAGGACCACATCTACCTGCACCTCGACCACCTGGACCCGAAGATCCTCCACGAGCGCCTGCCGGGCATCTCGGAATCCGCGCGGATCTTCGCGGGGGTCGACGTGACCAAGGAGCCGATCCCGGTCATCCCGACGGTCCACTACAACATGGGCGGCATCCCCACGAACTATCACGGCGAGGTGCTGACGCTGCGCGACGGCAACCCCGACACGGTGGTTCCGGGCCTGATGGCGATCGGCGAGGCGGCCTGCGTCTCCGTCCACGGCGCCAACCGCCTGGGCTCGAACTCGCTGATCGACCTCGTGGTCTTCGGCCGCGCCGCCGGCAAGCGCTGCGCCGAGATCGCCGAGCCGAACGGCCGGGCCATGGAGCTGCCGAAGGGCGCCACCGACAAGGCGCTCGAGCGCCTCGACCGGTTCCGCTACGCCAACGGCTCGACGCCGACCGCGGAGCTCCGCGCCGAGATGCAGAAGACGATGCAGAACAACTGCGCCGTGTTCCGCACCGGCGAGGTGCTGGAGGAGGGCAAGGGCCTGATCCACAAGGTCTGGAACGCCGCCGCCGACGTGAAGATCACCGACCGGTCCCTGGTCTGGAACACCGACCTCCTGGAGACCCTGGAGTTCGACAACCTGATCGGCCAGGCGGTCGTGACGATGGAATCGGCCGCCAACCGCAAGGAATCGCGCGGTGCCCATGCCCGCGAGGACTTCCCCGACCGCGACGACAAGGACTGGATGAAGCACACCCTGTCCTGGCTCGATGAGGGGCGCCATCAGGTGAACATCGATTATCGTCCGGTGCACACCTACACGATGTCGAACGAGATTCAGTACATCGAGCCTAAGGCGCGCGTGTACTGATCTGAAAATTTGCACAACCCTTGCGCCGGTGGAGCGTCGCTCTTCCGGCCGCCGCATTCTGCTCTAGCGGAAGCCGTCGAATCTCATGGCCCAGTTCAACCTTCCCAAGAACTCCCAGATCACGCCGGGCAAGTCCTGGCCGGCCCCGCCCGGCGCCAGGAACCTGCAGACCTTCAAGATCTATCGCTGGAACCCCGATGACGGGGCCAACCCGCGGATCGACACCTATCAGGTCGACCGCGAGGATTGCGGCCCGATGGTCCTCGACGCGCTGCTGTGGATCAAGAACAAGGTCGATTCGACGCTGGTCTTCCGCCGCTCCTGCCGCGAGGGCATCTGCGGCTCCTGCGCGATGAACATCGAGGGCCAGAACGCGCTCGCCTGCACGATGGGCATCGACGAGTGCAAGAGCCCGGACAACGCCCTTCCGGTCCTGACCCGCAAGGACAAGGACGGCGCGATCCGGATCTACCCGCTGCCGCACATGCCGGTCCTCAAGGACCTCGTGCCGGATCTGACGAACTTCTACGCGCAGCACGCCGCCATCGAGCCCTGGCTCCAGACCGAGACGCCGGCGCCCGAGAAGGAGTGGCGCCAGACCCCCGAGGACCGCTCGCGGCTCGACGGGCTCTACGAGTGCATCCTGTGCGCCTGCTGCAGCACCTCGTGCCCGAGCTACTGGTGGAACGGCGACAAGTTCCTAGGCCCGGCCGCGCTGCTCCAGGCCTATCGCTGGCTGATCGATTCCCGCGACGAGAACACCGGCCACCGCCTCGACGGCCTGCACGATCCGTTCCGGCTCTATCGCTGCCACACGATCATGAACTGCGCCAACACCTGCCCGAAGAGCCTGAATCCCGCGAAGGCCATCGCGGAAATCAAGAAGATGATGGTCGAGCGCACGCTCTGATTGCGGGGCTCTGAGGCCTGACGGCCACACTGGGCCGAAAAGGCGGCCTCTCCGCAGCGGAGTGGACCGCGGTTGGGGATGCCGCCTTGCGGCCAGCGCAATTGGCACGGAGTCAGGGGGCAATCGCGATTGCGCCTTCAACCTGACCCGAAGTGGACCGATGCTGCGCCCGAGCCTGTCGACGTTCGCCATTCTCTGTCTCGGTGCCAGCCTCGGCGCCTGTGCTTCGAGCCGCCTCGACGGGCCGCGCACCCGGGCTCCTTCGCCCCAGGCGTCCCTGGAGGCCGTGCCGGCCGTCCCGTCGGGCACCGTGACGGCCGCGCCGCTGGCGCCGCCGCCGGGCGTGTCGGCGAGCCCCGACGCGCCGCCACCGCCCGGCGCCCAGGCCGCACTGTCGCCGTCTGCCCCGACCGTCATCGCGGAACCGGTCGCCCCGCCGGCGCCGCCGCCGCCCGTGGTCACGAGCGGACGCGCCTCCGTGGTCGGCAGCTGGGATGCCCGGGATGCGACGGGCGCGAACTGCAAGGTGACGCTGTCGAGCGCGCCGGCTCTCGACCTCTACAAGGCGTCCGCGGCGGGCTGCACCAACAAGGACCTGTCCCGGGTCTCGGCCTGGGATTTCCGCGACGGCGAGGTCTACCTGTATCAGCCGGGCGGCGCGGTCGCGGCGCGTTTGCGCCAGGGCGGCGGCGGCCTCGAAGGGGCGCTGACCAAATCGGGCGCCGCGCTGGCCCTGAACCGCTGAGGTAAGGCGGCGCGACCAAGCCGCGCGGTTGGCCCGCGGCGGGTCGCGCTTACATGAGGGGCTCCCGCCGCATCACGCCCCCGTAGACATGTTCCTGGATTGGCTTGAGCGCCGCGTCGACCCGTTCGCGCCCTTCGGACGAGGCGCGGATGCCGCCGCGGTCCGTCCTCGGTTTCGCCTGGTTCTACCTGCGCCCGATCCGCGCCGCCCTCGCGGCGCTGTTCGTCATCGCGGTGATCGCCGGCACGGTCGAGGCGTCGCTCTATCTGGTGATGCGCTGGTTCATCGACCTGCTCGGCACGGCCGATCGGGCCACGGTGCTGTCGGACCACGCAGTCGAACTCGGTCTGGTCGTCCTGCTCGTCGCGGTGATCCGGCCGCTGTCGATCTGGGCGCACGAGGTGCTGTCGAACCAGCTCGTCGTGCCGCAATCCACCAGCCAGATCCGGTGGCGGGCGCATCTCTACACCCTCGGGCACGCGCTCTCGTATTTCCAGGGCGACTTCTCGGGGCGGCTCGCGAACCGCGTCGTGCAGGTGGGACCGGCGGTTCGGGAACTCGCCGTCGTGTTCATCGACACGCTCCTCTACGTGGCGATCTATGCGATCACCGCGGTCGGACTGTTCAGCGCGATCTCGCCGTGGCTCGTTCTGCCGGTGCTGCTCTGGATCGCCGCCTATGCCGCCCTGACCACGTGGTTCGTGCCGCGGGCGCGGGCACGCTCGCACAAGACCGCCGACACCCGCTCGACCCTGATCGGCCGGATCGCCGACAGCTACACCAACATCCTGACCGTCAAGCTGTTCGCCCGCGACCGCGAGGAACGGGCGGCGGTGCGCGACGCGGTCGAAGTTCACACCGACGCCTACCTGCATCAGTTCCGGCTGGTGACGCTGACGACCAGCCTGCTCGGCCTGCTCAACAGCGCGCTCCTGATCGCCACGGGCGCGGCCTGCCTCGTCCTCTGGCAGCGGGGCGGGATGAGCACCGGTGAGGCCTCGGCGGGGCTCGCCCTGGTCCTGCGGCTCATCGCCATGTCCGGCTGGGTGATGCAGACCGTCCGCGGCGTCTTCGAGAATGTCGGGGTCGTGCAGGAGAGCATGCAGACGATGGCCCGTCCGCACGGGCTGACCGACGCGCCGAACGCGCGCGCGCTCACCGTCGCCGGCGGCGAGATCCGGTTCGAGAATGTCGGCTTCCACTACGGCCGCGGCGACGCCACGGTGATCGAGGATTTCTCCCTCACCATCCGTCCGGGCGAGAAGGTCGGGCTGGTGGGCGTCAGCGGGGCCGGCAAATCGACCCTCGCGGGTCTCCTCCTGCGCCTCTACGACGTCGAGAGCGGGCGCATCCTCGTGGATGGGCAGGACATCGCGGCCGTCACGCAGCAATCCCTGCGTGAATCCATCGCGATGGTCAGCCAGGACACGTCCCTCCTGCATCGGTCGATCCGCGACAACATCGCCTACGGCCGGCCGAATGCGAGCCAAGCCGATATCGAGCAGGCCGCCCGGCTGGCGCATGCCGACAGCTTCATCGCCGATCTCGTCGATCACAAGGGTCGGCGGGGCTACGACGCCCAGGTCGGCGAGCGCGGGGTCAAGCTGTCCGGCGGACAGCGCCAGCGCATTGCCATCGCCCGCGTCATGCTCAAGGACGCGCCGATCCTGATCCTGGACGAGGCCACGTCGGCCCTCGACAGTCAGGTCGAGGCGGCGATCCAGGAATCACTCGACACGCTGATGGCCGGCAAGACCGTGCTGGCCATCGCGCATCGCCTCTCGACCATCGCGGCCCTCGACCGGCTGGTGGTGATCGACCAGGGTCGGATCATCGAGGAGGGGACCCATGCCGAACTCGTCGCCCAGGGCGGCGTCTACGCCGGCCTGTGGTCGCGCCAATCGGGCGGCTTTCTCGGACGACGGGACCGCCCGCTACGACAGCGCCGTCGCCTGACGTGCCGAGAGCCGGCAACATATCAGGACAATCGTGTCCGGGCTTTATCGCTGCGGTGCAAACGGCCGCTTGACTCGGGGGCGGCAGACGGTCTCATTGCTCGGTTTAGAACGATAATGCTTTGATCCCGGCCAGACCGGGAATTCAGGGCAGGGCGCCTGCGGCCCTCACGCCGACGCATGGAGTTCCGAATCTTGGCGAACACATCAGCAGCCGCTCCCGCGGCCTCCGGGCCTGAGGGCAGCCGTCGTGACTTCTTGTACCTAGCCACCGGCGCCGGGCTGGCGGTGGGGGCCGCGGCCGCGGCCTGGCCGCTGATCTCATCCATGGCACCCGATGCCGACACGATCGCCGCCGGCGCGCCGATCGAGGTCGACCTGACGCCGATCCAGGACGGGCAGATCGTCAACGTCTTCTGGCGCGGCAAGCTGATCTTCGTGCGCAAGCTCACCGAGAAGGAGGTGGGCGACATGAAGTCCGTCCCGCTCTCGGCGATGATCGATCCGGCCGCCTTCACGACGCGCGTCAAGAACGGTCACGATCAGTGGCTGGTGGTGTACGGCAACTGCACGCATCTGGGCTGCGTGCCGATCGGCCACCAGGGCAATTTCGAGGGCTGGGCCTGCCCGTGCCACGGCTCGCAATTCGACGCGGTGGGACGCGTGCGCCACGGACCGGCGCCGATCAACCTGCCGATCCCGCCCTACGCCTTCGAGACGGACACGAAGATCCGGATCGGCGAGGGCGGCAAGGAAGCGGCCTGAGGGGAGGACGGAAGCATGAGCGGAACGGCCAGCACCTACGTCCCCAAGAGCCGCGTGGCCAAATGGTTCGAGGCGCGCCTGCCCATCGTCGGGCTGGTGCATTCCTCGTTCGTGGCCTTCCCGGTCCCCCGCAACCTCAACTACTTCTGGACCTTCGGGGCGATCCTGATCGCCTTCCTCGGCATCCAGATCGTCACCGGCGTCTGGCTGGCGATGCATTACGAGCCTTCGGCGACGGGAGCCTTCAACTCCGTCGAGAAGATCATGCGCGACGTGAATTACGGCTGGCTGCTGCGCTACGCGCACGCCAACGGCGCCTCGATGTTCTTCGTCGCCGTGTACCTGCACATGTTCCGCAACCTCTATTACGGGTCCTACAAGGCCCCGCGTGAGGTTCTCTACATCCTCGGCGTCGTGATCTACCTGCTGATGATGGCGACCGCCTTCCTGGGCTACACGCTGCCCTGGGGTCAGATGAGCTTCTGGGGCGCCACCGTCATCACCAACATCCTGGCGGCGATCCCGGTAGTGGGCGACACCATCCAGACGCTGCTCTGGGGCGGCTACTCGGTCGGCAACCCGACGGTGAACCGCTTCTTCTCGCTGCACTACCTGCTGCCGTGGATGATCGCCGGCGTCGTCGTGCTGCACGTCTGGGCGCTGCACGTCACCGGCCAGAACAACCCGGTCGGCATCCCGATCAAGTCCGGCAAGGACGCGGTGCCGTTCACGCCCTACGCGACGATCAAGGACGTGTTCGCCGTCTGCGTGTTCATGATCCTGTTCTCGTGGTTCCTGTTCTACCAGCCGAACTATCTCGGCCACGCCGACAACTACATCCAGGCGAACCCGGCGGTGACGCCCGCGCACATCGTGCCCGAATGGTACTTCCTGCCGTTCTACGCGATCCTGCGCGCGGTCCCGAGCAAGCTCGGCGGCGTGATCCTGATGTTCTCGGCGGTGATCATCCTGGCCTTCGCGCCCTGGCTCGACACGTCGCGGATCCGCTCGTGCAACTACCGGCCGATCTACCGGCAGTTCTTCTGGGTGTTCGTCGGCGCCACCCTGCTGCTCGGCTGGCTCGGCTCGCAGCCGCCGGAGGGCGGCTACGTGCTCGCCGCGCAGATCTGCACCGCCTACTACTTCGCTCACTTCCTCATCGTCATGCCGCTCTGCGGCCTGTTCGAGACGCCGAAGAAGCTGCCCGGCTCGATCCTCGAGAGCGTCACCGGGCCGGGCAAGCAGGTGAGCGGGTCCGGCATGCCGGCGGGCGCCGCCGCCGCTCCGACCACCAAGGGCTGACGGGCTGACGACAGGACCATGATGATGACCCGTGTCCTCTCGACGACCGCCGCGGCCGCCTTGGCGGCCCTGCTGATCGGCGCCGTGCCGGTCTCCGCCCAGGAAGGGCATGGCGGGCCGATCCCGGCCCGCGTGAGCTGGAGCTTCGCCGGCGTGTTCGGCCGCTTCGACACCGCGCAGTTGCAGCGCGGCTTCCAAGTCTACAAGGAGGTCTGCTCCTCCTGCCACTCGATGAAGCTGGTCTCCTTCCGCAACCTCGCGCAAGAGGGTGGGCCGGATTTCAGCACCGGACAGGTCAAGGCCCTGGCGGCGACCTATCAGGTGAAGGACGGGCCCAACGATTCCGGCGAGATGTTCGACCGGCCCGGCCGGCCGGCCGACACGTTCCCGCCGCCCTTCCCGAACGACCAGGCGGCCGCCGCGGCCAACGGCGGCAAGGCGCCGCCCGATTTCTCGGTGATCGCCAAGGCGCGGACCTTCTCCCGCGGCTCGCTCTACTTCCTGACCGACTGGCTGCCGTTCATCGGCTATTCGGAGCAGGGCCCCGACTACATCCACGCCCTGATCAACGGCTACGAAGAGCCGCCGAAGGATTTCACGGTTCCGGATGGCGGCCACTACAACAAGTACTATCCCGGCCACATCATCGCGATGCCGCCGCCGATCACCGACGGGCAGGTGAGCTATCCCAAGAACGACCAGGGCCAACCGGTCGTCCCCGAGACGGTCGACCAGTACGGCAAGGACGTCGCGGCCTTCCTGATGTGGACGGCCGAGCCGCACATGATGGACCGCAAGGCCCTCGGCTTCCGGGTGATCCTGTTCCTGATCGTGCTGTCCGGGCTGCTCTACTACGTGAAGAAGAAGGTCTGGGCCGATGTCGGCGGCGAGGTCCACGGCCTCCAGCCGGAACTGCACAAAACCTACTGAAGCGCCGCTCCACGATCGGCGACACGGATGGGCCTCCCTCGCGGGGGCCCATCTTTTTTGGGCCTGCCCCCCATGCTACCGGTCGGCCGCCGCGACGATCGGCTGGCGGGAGGCGGGTGATCCCCATCCACGTCCTCCATCGTGGCCTCCGCTTCGCTCCGGCACCTCAGGATGAGGGCGTGCAGGGGATCGCGGCGCTCGCGCAGCGTCACTGACAGTGCAGGAAGACAGGCATGACGGCAGCGGTCCTCGGGGTGATGGGTGGGTCCGGCGTCTACGATCTGCCGGGTCTGGAAGACGTGCGCGAGGAGCGGGTCGCCTCACCCTGGGGCGAGCCGTCGGACGCCCTGCGCATCGGACGGATCGGCGACACCCAGGTCGTGTTCCTGGCCCGGCACGGGCGGGGGCACCGGCTCTCGCCGTCGGGCATCAACTACCGCGCCAATATCGACGCGCTGAAGCGGGCCGGGGTCACCGATCTCGTCGCGCTCTCGGCCTGCGGCTCGTTCCGCGAGGAGCTGCCGCCGGGCCTGTTCGTGCTGGTCGACCAGTTCGTCGACCGTACGCACGGGCGCGCCTCGTCATTCTTCGGCGACGGCTGCGTCGCCCACGTCTCCCTGGCCCATCCGGTCGGCCCGGGCCTGCAGGCGCGGATCGCGAATGCCGCCAGGGCTGAGGACATCGCGGTGCATCGCGGCGGCACCTATGTCTGCATGGAAGGCCCGCAATTCTCGTCGCTCGCCGAGTCCCGGGCCTACAAGGCGCAGGGCTTCGACGTGATCGGCATGACCAACATGCCCGAGGCCAAGCTCGCCCGCGAGGCGGAGATCACCTACGCGACCATCGCGATGGTCACCGATTACGATTGCTGGCACCCGGGCCACGACGCCGTGGACGTGGCCTCCGTCATCGCGGTCGCCCGCGCGAATGCCGACAAGGCGGCCCGGCTGGTGTCCCGGCTGGCGCGCGACTTCCCGGCCGAGCGCGAGCCCTGCCCGGCGGGCTCGCACCGGGCGCTCGACGGGGCGATCATGACCGCGCCGTCGGTCCGCGACCCCGCGCTGCTCGCCAAGCTCGATGCCGTGGCGGGTCGGGTGCTGAACGGATAGGCACGCACCCTTTCCATTCCGGAGAAAGTCCCTCTAGAAGGCGCGGGCGGCCGGTGCCGCCCCAGTCACGAAGTCCAGACCGAAATGCGCAGCGCCACCATCAGCCGGAAGACCGCGGAGACCGATATCGCGGTCACGGTCTCGCTCGACGGGACCGGGCGATCGACGATCGCCACCGGCATCGGCTTCCTCGACCACATGCTGGATTTGCTGGCGCGGCATGCCCTGTTCGATCTGGACGTGAAGGTCGACGGCGATCTCCACATTGACCAGCATCATTCGGCCGAGGATTGCGGTATTGCGCTGGGCCAAGCCTTCGCCAAGGCGCTCGGTGACAAGCGCGGCGTCACGCGCTACGCCGACATCCACCTGCCCATGGACGAGGCGCTGACCCGGGTCTGCGTCGACATCTCCGGTCGACCGTTCCTCGTGTTCCGCACCGCCTTCCGGGTGGAGAAGATCGGCAATTTCGACACTGAACTGGTGCGCGAGTGGTTCCAGGCCTTCGCGATGAATGCCGGGCTGACCCTCCACGTCGAGACCCTGTACGGCGACAACGCGCACCACATCGCCGAGAGCTGCTTCAAGGGACTGGCGCGCGCCTTGCGGAAGGCGGTGGCGATCGATCCGCGCGAGGAGGGACGCGTTCCCTCCACGAAGGGCTCCCTGTAGACCTGTCGTCGTCACGCTCCGTGCGGCCGTCCGGCCTGCGTGGAGCGACCTAGCCGGAGTCCCGTGATGCGGATGCGCAGCTACACGCTCCACCTGCCCGCCGATGCGCGGCCGGGCGAGTCGATCGGCCTGGACCGGGCCGTGCTCGTGCCGGATGGTTTCGTATGGCCGGCCTTCGCCTTCACCGTTCTGTGGTTCCTGTACCACCGGCTGTGGATCGCGGCGCTGGCCGTCCTCGTCGGATTGGTCGCGCTGGCCATCGCGGGGATCGCCTTCGGGCTGCCCACCGGCGCCGGCCTCATCGCCACCCTGCTGGCCGCGTGGCTGATCGGGCTCGAAGCGTCGAGCCTGCGCCGCTGGACGCTGGCGCGTCGCGGCTGGCCGGTGCGTGACGCGGTCATCGCGGCGACGCCCGAGGAGGCGGAGGCCCGCGCGATCGGCCGGTGGCTGGAGGCGAGCCCGAATGCGCCGCGCCCGCCATTCCCCAGCGGCCCGAGCCGGCGCGCCGAGCCGGTGATCGGCCTGTTCCCTGCCCAGGAAGGCGCCCGATGAATCTGCGGGCGAGACGCGCATGAGTGCCGAGACGGTCGCGATCATCGATTACGGGTCGGGCAACCTCCATTCCGCCGCCAAGGCCTTCGAGCGCGCCGCCCGCGAGAGCGGGCGCGACGCGCGGATCTGCCTGACCTCGGACCCGGAGGTCGTGGCGGGGGCCGACCGGGTCGTTCTGCCCGGCGTCGGCGCCTACGCGGATTGCCGCCGCGGGCTCGATGCGGTCCCCGGCATGGTCGAGGCGATGACGCAGGTCGCTCACGAGGCCGGGCGCCCGTTCCTCGGGATCTGCGTGGGCATGCAGCTCCTGGCGACCCGGGGGCTCGAATACACCACCACGCCGGGCCTCGGCTGGATCCCCGGCGATGTCGGCCCGATCCGACCGTCGGATCCGGCCCTCAAGGTCCCCCATATGGGCTGGAACACCCTGCGGGCCGAGCGCGATCACGCGCTCCTGGCCGGCATTCCCACCGGCGAGGACGGGCTGCACGCCTATTTCGTGCACAGCTACGCGCTGACGCCCGAGCGGCCGGACGATGTTGTGGCGCGCGCCGAGTACGGCGGCCCGGTCACCGCTCTGGTCGCCCGGGACAATGTCGCCGGCACGCAGTTCCACCCCGAGAAGAGCCAGCGGCTCGGCCTCGCGCTGATCGCGAATTTCCTGACCTGGCGCCCGTGAGCGCCGTTCGGCTCCGGCAAGAAGGATAGAACCGCCCGTGATCCTGTACCCGGCGATCGACCTGAAGGAGGGGCGTTGCGTCCGCCTGATCCAGGGGGACATGGCGCAGGCCAAGGTCTTCGGCGACGATCCGGCCGCCCAGGCCGCGATCTTCGAGGCGCAGGGCTTCCCCTGGCTCCACGTGGTCGATCTCGACGGCGCCTTCGCGGGCGCGCCGCGAAACGCGGAGGCGGTGGATGCGATCCTCGCGCGCGTGACGATCCCGGTTCAGCTCGGCGGCGGCATCCGCGAGATGAAGACCCTGGAGGGCTGGCTGAGCAAGGGTGTCGCCCGGGCGATCATCGGCACCGCAGCCGTGCGCGACCCCGGCTTCGTCCGGGAGGCCGCCCGCAAGTATCCGGGCAAGATCGCGGTCGGCATTGACGCAAAGGACGGCCGCGTCGCGGTCGAGGGCTGGGCGCAGACCTCCAGCATGACCGCGGAGGAGCTGGGGCGCCGCTTCGAGGACGCGGGCGTCGCGGCGATCATCTACACCGACATCGCCCGCGACGGCATCCTGAAGGGTCTCAACGTCGAGATGACCCTGGCGCTCGCCCAGGCGGTGCGCATCCCCGTCATCGCCTCGGGCGGCCTCGCGTCGATCGACGACGTGCATCGCCTGTTGCAGCCGGATTGCGCGCTCATCGCCGGCGCCATCACGGGGCGGGCCCTCTACGACGGCCGAATCGATCCGGAAGCGGCCCTAAAGGCGATCGCTGCGGCGCGCGGCACGACTCCGTGATAGACCATTCGCCGTGGAGGCGCCGACGCGGGAGGCTTCGATGACGGCGTTGAAGACCCGGCCGGCTCCGGCCGGAACGGCCTACGCGGACGATTTCTACACCTGGACACAGGAGCAAAGCGCGCGCCTGCGGTCGGGCGATCTCACCGGCCTGGATCGCGAGAACCTGGCGGAGGAGATCGAGAGCTTGGGCAAAAGCCAGTTCGCCAGTCTGGTGAGCGCGTTGCAGATCGTGCTGCTGCATATGCTGAAGTTCGACTTCCAGCCAGAGATGCAGTCCCGGAGCTGGGCGATCTCAATTGCGACTCATCGGGTCCACATCGCTGAAGAACTCTCCGAGAGCCCCGGCCTGAAGGGCCGCCTCGCCGAAGCGGTAGCGAAGGCTTACCGCGTCGCCCGTCTCGAGGCTGCGAAAGAGACGGGTCTGGTCGTCAAGCGCTTCCCAGAAACCTGTCCCTACACCTATCAGGACATCATCGATCGCTCCTTCGCGATTGACCCCGAAGCCTGACCGGACCGCGAGAGACTGTGCTCAAGACCCGCATCATCCCCTGCCTCGACGTGAAGGACGGGCGCGTCGTGAAGGGCGTGCGCTTCGAGGGCCTGCGCGACGCCGGCGACCCGGTCGAGGCCGCCAAGGTCTACGACGCGGCCGGCGCCGACGAGCTGTGCTTCCTCGACATCACGGCGAGCCGCGAGGCCCGCGGCACGCTGCTCGACATCGTCAGCCGCACCGCCGAGGCCTGCTTCATGCCGCTCACCGTGGGCGGCGGCGTGCGCACCGTCGAGGACGTCCGCGCCCTGCTGCTGGCGGGGGCCGACAAGGTCGCGATCAACACCTCGGCCGTGAAGGACCCGGATCTGGTCGCCCGCGCCGCCGAGAAGTTCGGCGCCCAGTGCATCGTGGTGGCGATCGACGCGAAGCGCGTGTCCGGGCCCGGCGAGCCTGCGGCCTGGGAGATCTTCACCCATGGCGGTCGCGACCCGACCGGCATCGACGCGGTGGCCTTCGCCCGGCTCGTCGCCGAGAAGGGCGCGGGCGAGCTGCTGGTCACCTCCATGGACAAGGACGGCACCCGCTCCGGCTACGACCTCGCCCTGACGCGGGCGATCAGCGACGCCGTCCACGTGCCGGTGATCGCCTCCGGCGGCGTCGGTGGGCTCGACGATCTCGTCGCCGGTGTCGCCGAGGGCGGCGCGAGCGCCGTGCTGGCGGCCTCGATCTTCCATTTCGGGCAGGCGAGCGTCGCCGAGGCCAAGGCCCATATGGCGGCGGCCGGGCTGGCCATGCGCCTCGACGGCACGGCATCTTCCGCGAGGGCGCCCCTGTGAGCAGCTACCTTCTGGCCAACGCGACCCTGCTCGATCCCGAGACCGGTGCCGAGACCGCCGGCGCGGTCCTGGTCCGCGACGGCCGCATCAGCGATGTCGCGTCGGGAGCCGCCCCGGGCGCGCCGGGCGATGCCAAGCGGATCGACTGCGCCGGCCGGGTGCTCGCCCCGGGGCTGATCGACATGCGCGCCTTCGTGGGCGAGCCGGGCGCCGAGCACCGGGAGACCCTGGCCTCGGCGAGCGCCGCGGCGGCGGCGGGCGGTGTCACCACCCTGGTCTGCATGCCCGACACCAACCCGGTGATCGACGGGCCGGCCATCGCCGACTTCGTGCTCCGGCGCGCCCGCGACACTGCGAGCGTCAACGTCCTGCCCGCCGCCGCCATCACGAAGGGATTGGCCGGCCGGGAGATGACCGAATTCGGCCTGCTCAAGGAAGCCGGCGCCGTCGCCTTCACGGACGGCCTTCGCGCCGTGTCGAACGCCCAGGTGCTGCGGCGCGCGCTCACCTACGCCCGGGACTTCGACGCGCTGATCATGCAGCATGTCGAGGAGACGGATCTCGTCGCCGAGGGCGTGATGAACGAGGGCGAGCTCGCCTCGCGCCTCGGCCTGATGGGCATCCCGCGCGAGGCCGAGACCGTCATGCTGGAGCGGGACATACGCCTCGTCCGGCTCACCGGGGCCCGCTACCACGCCGCGATGATCTCCTGCGCCGATTCGGTGGAGATCGTGCGCCGGGCCAAGCAGGACGGCCTTCCGGTGACCTGCGGCGTGTCGGTGAACAACCTCGTGCTCAACGAGAACGACATCGGCCACTACCGGACCTTCTGCCGGCTCTCGCCGCCGCTGCGTCACGAGGTCGATCGCCAGGCCGTGGTCCAGGCGCTCGGCGAGGGCGTGATCGACGTCGTCGTCTCCGATCACAACCCGCAGGACGTCGAGACCAAGCGCCTGCCCTTCGCGGAGGCGGCGGACGGCGCCCTCGGGATCGAGACGCTGCTGGGCGCGTCCCTGCGCCTCGTCCATACCGGCGATCTCGCCCTGTCGAAGCTCATCACCGCGCTGACGGTGAACCCGGCCCGCATCCTCGGCCGCGACGCCGGACGGCTGTCCGCCGGGGCGCCGGCCGATCTGGTGCTGATCGATCCCGATCTGCCCTACGTGCTCGACAAGCGCCGGCTGAAATCCCGCTCGAAGAACTCGCCCTTCGATGAGGCCCGGCTGCAGGGTGCGGCGGTGCTCACGCTGGTCGGCGGGCGGATCGTCCACGCCGCCGACGACCTCGCGGCGGCCGCGTGATGCTGCCGGATCTCGCGACGGTTTCCGCCCTCGGCGGCCTGGCCCTGGGTTACGCGCTGGGCTCGATCCCGTTCGGGCTGATCCTCACCCGCTTCGCCGGGCTCGGCGATGTGCGGGCGATCGGATCGGGCAATATCGGCGCCACCAACGTCCTGCGGACCGGCCGGAAAGGACTCGCGGCCGCCACCCTGCTGGGCGATGCCCTGAAGGGCACCGCCGCCGTCCTGATCGCCAAGAACCTGGGCGAGGGCCCAGCGCTCGCGGCCGGCCTCGGCGCATTCCTCGGCCACCTGTTCCCGGTCTGGCTCGGATTCAAGGGCGGCAAAGGCGTGGCGACGTTCATCGGCGTTCTTCTCGCCTTCAGCCCGCCGGCGCTCGGGATCTTCGCGATCATCTGGCTCGGTCTCGCCTTCGCGCTCAAGTATTCGTCGCTGGCGGCGCTGGCCGCCTCGGCCGCGACACCTGTCGTTCTGTGGGCACTCGGCGCACCGGCGCAAGCTTTGCTGTTCCTCCTCATGGGCGTGCTGCTATGGTGGAAGCACGCGCCCAACATCCGCCGACTCGCGTCCGGCACCGAGGGGCGCATCGGCCAGAAGGGCTGAACGCACGCGCGTGACGCGCGGTCCTTGGGGGATGCATGCAGCTGACCGACGCCCAGCGGCTCGACTGGCTGCGATTGATCCGCACCGATGGGGTCGGGCCGCGCACGTTCCGCACGCTCGTCAACCGGTTCGGGGGTGCGGCCGCAGCCCTCGATGCGCTGCCGAACCTCAGCCGCCGCCAGGGCCGGCGGATCGAGCCGCCGAGCCGGATCCAGGCCGAGGACGAGCTTGCCGCCCTGGCCCGGCTCGGCGGCCGGCTGGTCGCCACCGGCGAGGCGGAGTATCCGCGCCTTCTTCAGCAGACCGATGCGGCGCCGCCGCTGCTCGCCCTGCGCGGAGCCGCCATCCTGAACCGCCCGGCCGTAGCCCTCGTCGGCTCGCGCAATGCCTCCATGGCCGGACTGGCCTTCACCGAGAAGCTGGCCCGCGGCTTGGGCGAGGCCGGTCTCACCGTCGTCTCGGGCTCGCCCGCGGGATCGATGCGCGCGCCCACAAGGCCAGCCTGCCGACCGGCACCGTCGCGGTGATGGCCGGCGGGCAGGACCGGATCTACCCGGCGAGCCATGCCGGCCTGGTCGATGCGATCCTGGGGGAGGGCGGGGCGGTGCTGGCCGAGATGCCGATGGGCTGGGTCCCGCGCGGGCGCGACTTTCCCAGGCGAAACCGCATCATCTCGGGCCTGTCCTACGGGACGATCGTCGCCGAGGCGGCGCGGCGGTCCGGCTCGCTGATCACCGCGCGCTTCGCCCTGGAGCAGAACCGCGAGGTGTTCGCCGTCCCGGGCTCGCCGCTGGATCCGCGCGCGGAGGGCACCAACGACCTGATCCGCCAGGGCGCCACCCTCGTTTCCGACGTCGAGCATGTCCTCGATGTGATCGGCCCGATCATCGAGCGGGGTCCGACACCGAAGGCCGCGCCGGACCGGGACCGGCCGGACTTCGCCGAGCAACCGGACTTCTGGGACGAGATCGATCTCGACGCGTTGACCGCGGAGACCGGCCACTTGCAGGATCTGCTCACGCGGCCGGCGGAGGCCGGCCTCGACGCCGCTGCGCCGGAGCCGGCCGATGATCGCGCCCGCATCATCGGCCTGCTGGGCCCGAGCCCGGTCGGGGCCGACGAGCTGGTGCGCAGCGCCGGCGTCGGCGCTCGGGTGGTCCAGACCGTGCTGCTCGAATTGGAGCTCGACGGCCGGATCGAGCGGCACGGCAGCGGCACCGTCTCCCTCGTCAGTCGGTGAGCGGATCCGCGTCGACATCGGCGAGGTGGCGCATCACGTCGAGGCAGCCCTGCAGGATGTAGGCGGCGGCGAGCTTGTCCACGAGCTCGCCGCGCCGCGCGCGGGACGCATCGGCCTCGATCAGCGCTCGGGTCACCACCGCGGTCGACAGGCGCTCGCCGAAGAAGACGTGGGGCAGGGGCAGGATCGGCGCGAGATTACGGATGAAGGCGCGGGTGGATTGCACCCGCGGGCCCTCGCTGCCGTCCATGTTGAGGGGCAGGCCGACCACGAGGCCGCCGACCGCGTGCTGGCGGCACAGGGCGGCGAGGCGCTGCGCGTCCGGGGTGAACTTGACCCGCCGGATCGTCTCCAGCGGCGTCGCGATCTGGCGTCCCAGATCCGAGAGGGCGAGTCCGATCGTCTTGGTGCCGAGGTCGATGCCGATGAGGCGCGCGCCGCCGCGGGAGGCCGCCGAGAAGGCGCGGATCGCGTCGTGATTCATGATTCCGCCTGTGTCCCGCGCGCCAGAGTCGCTTCCGAGAAGCCCTCGAACCGGGCCGGCAGGGGCTCGGTGCCCGGGCCGAGCACCAGGGCGGCGGACGGACCGGTCACCCGGCCGAAGAAGTCGGTCAGGCTCTCGCCGCCGAACCGGATCGCCTCCAGATCCGGCCCCAGCAGCCAGATATCGTATTCCTCGCCCGTTCCCGACACGTCCCAGAACAGGAAGCCGCCATCCTCGGCCACGCCGAAGAAGCAGGCACGCTCGATGATGCTCGCGTCCCCGCCCTCGACATCGAACCGGTGAGGCTCGCCCCCCGTCTCCAGCATCGTCACGGCAGCGCCGACGCTGTGGGCAATGATCCCGGCCTGAGTCACGAGATCGCTCGCCTCGAAGGGCGCCGGAACCGCGATCCGGAACTGCCCGCCCGCCAGACCGATACCGCACGCCCGGCAAAAGGCGCGGTACGAGGCCGGGAGCGCGAAGCCCAGTTCCTCTGCGGCGTGGTTGAGTGCCGCGTCATCCGCCGTGAGCCCCGGCGACAGGCTGGTGAACACCTGCTCCCACATCGATCCCGCTCCGTCGTCCACAGCCTTGAGCGGCTCCGTAGATCACCACCGGTGTGCGCGGAGCCGTTCGCGAATAGGTAAGTTAATGCTTCGTTAAACCTTGCCACGGGTGTCCGCCTTGTCGACCGGCCAGCTCTCCTTAGCCGCCCCGCCCCAGCGCGCGCCGACGATGACCCGCAAGCAGTGCTGGATGCTCCTGCTCGCATTTGAGATCCTCGTCCTCGGCTTCGCGCAATCGATGCTTCAGCCTGTCCGGCAGCCCGGGATCACCATCGAGATGTCGGTGAAGCCGAACCACGTGGTGACTTGAGGCACGGATCTGATCCCGGCCCGGCTTCGCGGCGTGGGGCTTTGAGCCGGCTCCGAAATCTGCGGGCGGCCGACCGGATGACACGGCGCGCCCGCGTTGCGGCGCGTCGAAGGCCGGTGCTATAGCCCGACCGATCCCGGGAGACACCTCCCGGACAGGGACGAACGAGACGGCATGTCGGTCGGCGACGAGAAGACGGTTCGGCGTATCGCGCATCTGGCGCGGATCGCGGTCACCGACGACGACGTCGGGCCGCTGCAGGGCGAGCTGAACGCGATCCTGGCCTTCGTCGAGCAACTCGGCGCCGTCGATGTCTCCGGCGTGGAGCCGATGACGTCGGTGACGCCGATGGCCATGAAGAAGCGCGAGGACGTGGTGACGGATGGCGGCCGCGCCTCCGACGTGGTCGCCAACGCGCCCGAGACCGAGGACAACTTCTTCCTGGTTCCGAAGGTGGTCGAGTAGGCCGGACTCGGCCCGGACCTGACGGACCGGTTTTCTGGCGGGCAGGCGCGCGGTGGCGCGCGAGGACGTGAACAGCGTGAATCCGAACGAACTTACCCTGGCCGAGGCGCGCGACGCCCTGAAGGCGAAGCGGATCTCGGCACGCGAGCTGACGCAGGCGCATCTCGACGCGATGGCCAAGGCCCGCGCCCTGAACGCCTATCTCCTGGAAACCCCCGACCGGGCACTCGCGATGGCCGACGCGTCGGACCAGAAGATCGCCTCCGGCGCGGGCCGGCCGCTCGAGGGCATCCCGCTCGGGATCAAGGACCTGTTCTGCACGCAGGGTGTGACCACGACGGCGGGCTCCAAGATCCTCCAGAACTTCGAACCCCATTACGAATCGGCCGTGTCTGCCAATCTGTGGCGCGACGGCGCCGTGATGCTGGGCAAGCTCAACCTCGATGAATTCGCCATGGGCTCGCCGAACGAGACCAGCGCCTTCGGCAACGTGGTCTCGCCCTGGCGGCGCAAGGGCTCCGACGCGGCGCTCGTGCCGGGCGGCTCCTCAGGCGGATCCGCCGCCGCCGTCGCCGCGCGGCTCTGCCTCGGCGCCACCGCCACCGATACCGGCGGCTCGATCCGCCAGCCCGCGGCCTTCACCGGCACGGTCGGGATCAAGCCGACCTACGGCCGTTGCTCGCGCTGGGGCACGGTGGCGTTCGCCTCGTCCCTCGACCAAGCCGGGCCGATCGCCCGCACGGTGCGCGACTGCGCGATCCTGCTCGGCTCGATGGCCGGCTCGGACGCCCGCGACACGACCTGTGCCGACTTGGCGGTGCCCGACTTCGAGGCCGCCGTCAGCCGCGGCGTGAAGGGCCTGACGATCGGCATCCCGAAGGAATATCGGGTCGACGGCATGCCGGCCGAGATCCAGAAGCTCTGGGACGAGGGCGCGGCTTGGCTCAAGGCCGCCGGCGCGACCATCAAGGAAATCTCGCTGCCGCACACGTCCTACGCGCTGCCGGCCTACTACATCGTCGCTCCGGCCGAGGCCTCCTCGAACCTCGCCCGCTACGACGGCGTGCGTTACGGCCTGCGGGTGCCCGGCAAGGACATCGCCGGCATGTACGAGAACACCCGCGCCGCGGGCTTCGGCCGCGAGGTGAAGCGCCGGATCATGATCGGCACCTACGTGCTCTCGGCCGGCTACTACGACGCCTACTATGTCCGAGCCCAGAAGATCCGCACGCTGATCAAGCGCGACTTCGAGACGGCCTACGCGAACGGCGTCGACGCGATCCTGACGCCGGCCACGCCGTCGGCCGCCTTCGGCATCGGCGAGAAGGCCTCGGCCGATCCGGTGGAGATGTACCTCAACGACGTCTTCACCGTCACGGTGAACATGGCCGGCCTGCCGGGCATCGCCGTGCCGGCCGGGCTCGACGGCCAGGGCCTCCCGCTGGGGCTGCAGCTGATCGGCCGGCCGTTCGATGAGGAGACGCTGTTCGCCGTCGCCCAGGTGATCGAGGATTCGGCCGGCCGCACCGCCCTGCCCGAGCCGTGGTGGGCATGACCGTCCCGTTCTATCCCTGGACGGTCTGGATCTGGGCCGGGTTCGACCCGGCGCTGATCGTCGTCGCCCTGTATCTCGGCTGGACGGCGAGCCAGTTCGGCAAGGTGTTCATCGCGGCGATCGCGGCGCTCGGCTTCTCGGTGCTGTTCTCCTACGCGGTGAGCGCGGCCGGCATCCCGTGGCCGGCCCCGATCACCCATGACGGGCCGACCTTCTTCCCGGTCCGCGCCGTGGCGGCGCTGCTCTGGGCGATCCTCGGCTACGGCGCGCGCCGAGCGGTCGGACGCCGCGCTTGACCCTGCGGGCAGGGGCCTCCTAGACAATCTCTCGATCGACGCACTCGGTGACGCCGCCGTCTTTGCGAGCGCAGCGAAGCAATCCAGTGGCGCCATGTCTGGAAGCCTTGCGCTTCCCTGGCTTGCTTCGCTGCGCTCGCAAAGACGGCGGCGCCTCCAATGCCAGCCGCTTTCCGGACCGACCATGAACGCACCCGTCGACCCCAAGAAGCTGATCAAGGGCGGCCTCCACGATTGGGAGGTGATCGTCGGCATGGAGATCCATGCCCAGGTCTCGAGCCGCGCGAAGCTGTTCTCAGGCGCCTCGACGGAATTCGGCGGCGAACCGAACGACCACGTCTCCCTGGTCGATGCCGCGATGCCCGGGATGCTGCCGGTCATCAACGAGGAATGCGTCGCCCAGGCCGTGCGGACCGGCCTCGGCCTCAAGGCCAAGATCAACCTGCGCTCGGTGTTCGACCGGAAGAACTACTTCTACCCCGACCTGCCGCAGGGCTACCAGATCTCGCAGTACAAGGACCCGATCGTCGGCGAAGGCGAGGTGCTGGTCGACATGATCGACGGCTCGCCGATCACCGTGGGCATCGAGCGCCTGCACCTCGAGCAGGATGCCGGCAAGTCGCTGCACGATCAGGATCCGACGCGCAGCTTCGCCGACCTCAACCGGTCGGGCGTGGCGCTGATGGAGATCGTCTCGCGGCCGGACCTGCGCTCGTCGGAGGAGGCGAAGGCCTACGTGACCAAGCTGCGCACGATCCTGCGCTATCTCGGCACCTGTGACGGCGACATGGAGAAGGGGTCGCTCCGCGCCGACGTGAACGTCTCGGTGCGCCGCCCCGGTGAGCCGCTCGGCACCCGTTGCGAGATCAAGAACGTCAACTCGATCCGCTTCATCGGTCAGGCCATCGAGACCGAGGCGCGCCGGCAGATCGCGATCCTGGAGGATGGCGGGACGATCGATCAGGAGACGCGCCTGTTCGACCCGGGCAGGGGCGAGACCCGCTCGATGCGCTCCAAGGAAGAGGCGCACGACTACCGCTACTTCCCGGATCCGGACCTGTTGCCGCTGGAATTCGACCAGGCCTACGTCGATGCCCTCGCCAAGGGGCTGCCGGAGCTGCCGGACGCCAAGAAGGCGCGGTTCGTGTCCGAATTCGGCCTCTCGCCCTACGATGCCGGTGTGCTCGTCGCCGAGCGCGCCTCCGCCGACTATTACGAGGCGGTGGCGAAGGGTCGTGACGGCAAGGCCGCGGCCAACTGGGTGATCAACGAGCTGTTCGGCCGCCTCAACAAGGAAGGTCTGTCCATCGAGGCGACCCCGGTCTCGGCCGACCAGCTCGGCGCGATCATCGACCTCATCGGCGAGGGCGTCATCTCCGGCAAGATCGCCAAGGATCTGTTCGAGATCGTCTGGACCGAGGGCGGCGACCCGCGCGCCGTCGCCGAGAGCCGCGGCATGAAGCAGGTCACCGATACCGGCGCCATCGAGGCGGCGGTCGACCAGATCATCGCGGCCAATCCCGACAAGGTCGCCCAGGCCAAGGAAAAGCCGACGCTCCTCGGCTGGTTCGTCGGCCAGACCATGAAGACGACGGGCGGCAAGGCGAACCCGGCCGCCGTGAACGCGCTGCTCAAGGCGAAGCTCGGGATCGAGTAGCATCGCCGGACGGGAGGCCTGCGAAGCGACCCCTCGGATGGGTCGTGTCCGCCTCGACGTTCTAACGCCGGGCGATCCGCACCGTCATTCCGGGGCGCCGCAGGCGAGCCCGGAATCCAGACACTCGGTTCTGCCAAGATCTGGCGCGTCGGCGGGTCTGGATCCCGGGCTCCGCTGCGCGGCCCCGGGATGACCGGTAGCAGCGGCTGCTGGATTGCCTCCGCGCGCAGAGACAACCATCCCGAAGCCACGACGATATCCCGCTACGGCCATGCCGGGCAGGTGAAAGACGAACAGATCCTGGCTCAAAAGAAACCGCGGCGGAACGGCTCAAAGTGGGGCCTTTCGCGCATTCGAAGACGTGCCATGCGTGGCCGCTTCTGCGCCCCTGGAGCCGCGTCCGTCCGGCTGTCCGTGTTGTGCCGCTGAGTTCCGGGCCGAACCTGTCCCTGAACCGTCTAGGCGGCGTTCCGCTGCGGTGGAGTCATCCCTGTCTCCTCCAGCTATTCGGCAACCGTTACCATTGCGAAACCTGATCGCATCTAGGTTTCCGGCCGGTCCGTGCCCGCTCTCGCTAAGCACAGGGGGAGACTGCGCCCGTCCACCGGGCCGGTCAATAGCAATTTCCTCGGCAGACTGCTTTTCGGCTCACCTTGAGCACGGGGCCACCGCTTGGCGCGTGTCGGGTCAAGGACTTGGATCGATCCCACGGCATTGCGAAATATTGCTTGGCGCGCGACTCACTTGCCGGCGCCCATATTGTTCTCGACCAGAAACCGGATGCCGCGATCGAAGGACTCGTCCGTGTTGCCGCGCAGGTCGACGCTGTAGGCCTTCTCGGGCGCTGATCCGCCGAGGGGCTTCACGTAGACGTTGAGGTTCAGGATCAGGTTCGAGACCTTCTGGACCTCCCCGGTGATCGCGACATCGGCGCCGAGCTTACGGGCGAGTTCGTCGGCGCAGCCATTGCATCGGCGCAGGTCGGCACTTTTGGCGACCTCATCCCGGATCGGGTCGACGGAGACGACCGTGAACAGACCCTTCTTCTGAAGCAGGTCACGCAACTGCGCGCTCACCCGCTTCAGGCGCGCCGTGTCCGCCGCGTCGCTCGGCACCGGCGACAGGTTCGAGAACTGGAAGTCGAACACCGCGGCCTTCTCGGGGGCGGCCAGGGCGGATCCGCCCGCGGCCAGGAAGAGGGCGATCAGGCTTGTAGATCGGATCATGCGCGCATCCCCGACGAGGGGTTCGAGGAGACAACACCGGGGATCGCACCGCGGTCACATCCGGGCGGACGTCAGCGCCGGTCGGCCTCTGCGGTGGGGCCCATCGCGGGTGTGGCCAGGGCCGAGACGCGCTCCCGCAGGTCCATGAACCAGTTCGGAGCCGGCGCGCGGCCACCGTTGACCACCACGGTCGCGGTCATGCCGGCGATCAGCGGGACATCGGGCGGCACATGGTCGATTCGGATCCGCACCGGCACGCGCTGGGCCAGCCGGACCCAGGTGTAAACCGGGTTCACGTCCGGCAGGCCCTGGGTGCTCGCGGCGGCATTCGCGGTGGAGATGCCGAGCGTGACGCTGTCCACCGTCCCGGTCAGGTGCGGGTCGAAGCCCATCAGCTTGACGTCGGCGCGGTCGCCCACGTGGATGTTGGGCATCTTGGTCTCCTCGAAATAGCCGTCGATCCAGAACGAATCCGTGTCGGCGACGCTGATGTTCGAGGTACCGGTGCGGGCGTAGTCGCCGACCCGCATCAGCAGGTTGGTCACGCGGCCGTTGACCGTGGACCTCACCTGCGTCCGTTCGAGGTTGATCTTGGCCTGCCGCAATTGCGCCTGCGCGCTTTCCAGAGCCGCCTCGGCGATCTTGGCCGTGCCGGCGAATTGCTGCTTCTCCTCGATCGACGTGGACACCGTCGTGAGCGCCTGCCGCCGGGCGGATTGCGCGTTCTTCACCTGGAGGTCGGCCTCGCGGTTCTTGACCTCGGCGTCTGCGGACGTGACCGACACCTCGAAATCCACCGGGTCGATCACGTAGAGGACATCGCCCTTCCGGACGACTTGGTTGTCACGGACACGCACCTCGACGATCTGCCCGGCGACCTGCGGGGCGATGTTGGCGACCTGCACGCGAACGGTGCCGTCGCGGGTCCACGGCGCCGCAACGTAGAATTCCCAGACGTAGGCCGCCGCGACGAACGCGGCCAGGAGGATCACGCCGGTGGCGGCCAGCCGGAAGATCTTGGCGGCGCGGCCGCGCCGCGGGACGACCGGAAGGGTGTCGGCCCGGCTCGCCTTGCCCTCCCGGGCGGACGTCTTGGGATCATCCTCGTCGGCAGTCGTTTCGGGCATTCAGACCAACGCAATGAGCAGAGCGAGGACGCAGACGTAGATGCCGGCCTCGGCGAGCGGGGCATTGGCAACGTAGCGGCTGAAGCGGATGCGGGCGAAGAACCAGCGCAGGACAAGAAGAATCACGAATGCGGCGAGCGCATAGGCGACGAACGAGGAGATCAGAACCCCGCCGATATGGATATCCTCGTACATGGCCGTCTTTTGAGAACCCGCCCGTCAGAATAGCGCAATGTCGAGGCGATGGAGGAACCGCCTGTGGCGCACGATGGTTCGCGCCGCGCTGATCAGATCGCTGGCCGCGCGCGCCGTGGTGAGCCGCACGTGTCGATCCTGCCGCGAAGCGGCGCGGATCAGATCGCGGGCGGCCGTTTCGAGGGCGCGGTCGTCGCCGGCTGCGAGCCCGGCGCGAGCACGCGCAATCGCATCGCGAAGTGCTCCGACCGCCGACAGCCGGCGCAGCTCCGCGTGGGCGCGGGCCGCGGCCGCTTCCAGCCGGGCGAGGGCGAAGGCGTGCGACAGGCTCGCCCGCCGCACGGCGCTGCTTCCCGAGCTGTAGCCGGCGAACTGGAACAGGCGGTCCGCATTCAGGCTGGTGCGTGTGGTGGCGTCGCCGCCCTCGCCGACGAGCGCGTCGGCCAGGGTCCGCCGCGCCGAATCGAGCGCGAAGACCCGCTGCTGCGCCGGCGTCACGGGGAGCAGGATCCGGACGACGATCGACAGAATGACGGCGGCGACGATGACGAGGAACGCGTTCAGCAGGAAGGTGAGGGCGTCGTAGGTCTGCGGGTTCGACGGGCCGAGCAGGACCGGGAAGAACACGATCACGATGAAGCCGATGCCGAAGGTCTTCGGGTTAAGGGACAGGAAGCAGCCGAAGAAGATCACCGGCGCCATCACCATGGCGAGCATCGGAAAGCCCTGGACGCCGTTGAGCAGCGCGAACCGGGCGATGCCCGCGAAGGTGGCCGCCATCGTCATGCCGATGACGACACCGTTGGCGAACTTCTTCGGGTCCGGCGTGACCGACGAGAGCGCCGCGGTGGCCGCGACCTGCACCAGCGCGAAGGAGGCCTGCGGAAGGCCGAGCGCCACGAAGGTGGCGGCCGTGACCGCGAAGGCGAGCGCCACCCGCAGCGCGCCGCGCAGGGCCACCGGGAAGTCCCGGTGCGTCGGAAGGCTGGCATCGCGCAGCGGCGCGTGTCCGTCAGCGACTGCGCGGATCCCGTCCTGCGCGAAGGTTGCGGCGCAGACGAAATCCAGCGCCCGCTGCAGCACCACCACCTCATCGAGGGGCCGATCCCCGTCGCGGATCGCGGCGTCCACGAGGTCGCGCAGGCGCTCGTCGTCCCGGTCGAGGGCCTCGCGGTCGGGCGCGCCCGCGACCCGCCGGCAGATCGCCAGGGCCTCGGCGACGGCCGGGCTCGGGTTTCGCAGATGGGCGGCAGCGGCCGCCGCCGTGCGGACCGACGCCGCCATCACGTAGAGCGCCGCGATGCAGCTCCGCGCGCCCGCGGCCCGAAGGTGGCCATCGCCGAGCTCCCCGGAGATGGCACTGGCATCGGCGCGCATCGGCGCGATGGTGCGGATCAGCGCGGCGGTCCGCGTCGCACCGAGGTCGCCCTCCGCCAGCGTCTCGCGGGCGTAAGCCCGCGTCCCGTCCCAGGCGTTCCGGAGTTGCGGCAGCAGAGTTCGCCACGTGCTCGGGGAGGCCAGCGCATCGTTGATGAAGGTGATCGCCACGATCCCGAGCACGATCACGGCAACGCGGGACACGGCGGCGTCGAAGGTGCCCTGCGGATCGTCGATCTGGCCGAGCGCGATGATCGCCACCGTGTAGCCCGACAGCATCGCCCCGTAGGCTCGGGTATCCTGCAGATACTGCGCGACGAACACGCAGAGGCCGAGCCACGCGGTGAACGAGACGAACAGCAGGACCCGGTCCTGTCCGAACAGCGCCATCACCACGATCGACACGGCGGCGCCGATCAGCGTGCCGAGCAGGCGGTAGATCGCTTTCGAGATCGCCTGCCCGCGCTTCGGCTGGGCCAGGATGGCCACGCAGGTCGCGGCCGAAGAGGCGCTGTCGAGCTGAAGCCAGAACGCGGCCGCCAGGGCCAGCATCATGGCGATCCAGATCCGCAGGGCGAATGCCCAGGCCGCAGGCCCGGGCACCCAGGCATCCAGGACGTCCACGGCCCGATCGGACGACCGATCCGGACGGTCGGACCGCGCTGGCGGCGGCCTCAGCCATGCCGGATCGAGCTCAGAGCTGGTCGCCGGTGTCGAGCCGTCATCATCGCACGCCCCCCGGCGCTTCGCAGATCAAGCGATGAAACGAACCGGGAGCTCTGCGGTTCGCACGCGAATCACGCTTTGTCGTTGCCCTTCAGCCGCTTGTTGCACTTGCTCCAGAACTGCGGCCATTTCGGTCCCTGGGCGGTCTTCTGCGCGTCGGTGAGGCCGCGCCACTCGGCGCCGCATTTCTTCTGCCGATCCCGCGCAGCGGTCTGGCCGGGGCTCGGCTGTTTCGCGGCCGGCGCGGCCGGACTCGCGGCCGGCGCCTCGGACGTAGCCGGCGCCTTGGTGGTTGCCTCCTTGGCAAGAACGGGCTGCACGGCGAGCAGCGGCACGAGCAGGGCTGCGATCCTCACGAGACGGTCGACCATCGAACAAACTCCCCGTTTTCGCGTCGCCTCGACGCACGGACGGGAGTTTCGCCGCTCCGTCGCGGCGCCGGCAAGTCCGCTGCGGGCCCTGCCAACAAGCACGACCCCGCATCTCGGAATCGTGAGCCGCACGTTCGCCTTGCCCTTGAGCACGGCGGGGAAATCGTCTTCACTGCGGGCGTAGTCCGAACTCGGCGGAGGACCGCCGCGCCGCCGACAGTTCGGTCGAGGAGCAGGCAGAGCATGGCAGCGGTGTCCGGGCGGCCGATCGACGTCCATACCTGGAGTACGCCGAACGGCTGGAAGATTCCGATCATGCTGGAGGAGTGCGCGCTCCCATATCGGATCGTTCCGGTCGATATCGCCAAGAACGAGCAATTCGCCGCCGACTTCCTGGCGATCTCACCCAACAACAAGATCCCGGCGATCGTCGATCCCGACGGCCCGGGCGGGCAGCCGATCTCGGTGTTCGAGTCGGGTGCGATCCTTCAATACCTCGGCCGGAAGACGGGCCAGTTCTATCCCACGGACGAGCGCGCCCGGGTCGCCGTCGACGAGTGGCTGTTCTGGCAGGTGGCGGGATTCGGCCCCATGCTCGGCCAGACGCACCATTTCAAGATCTACGCGCCCGAGAAGGTGCCGTACGCGATCGACCGATTCACCGCGGAAGCCAAGCGTCTCTACGGTGTCCTGGAGCGGCGCCTGGAAGGCCGCGCCTATCTGGCGGACGAGTATTCCGTCGCCGATATCGCGACGTTCACGTGGGCGAAGCTGAACTTCAAGCAGGGCGTCGACATCAACACCCTGCCCAACGTGGCTCGCTGGCTGGATAGCATCCTGGCGAGGCCCGCCGTGCAGCGCGGCCTCGCGGCAATCTGACGGCCCGCTCAGTTCTTGTTCGCGGCCTGCTGGTTCACGTCCGGCACCCGCGTCCAGGTCTGCGATCCGCACAGCACCTTGAGCATGCAGCCAGAGACGCTGAGTTCGGCCTCGCTCTCGCGCTCCAGGCTCACCGTATAGATCTTGCCTTCCTCGATATTGTAGAGCTCGCCGGTGAACTTCGCGTCATCGGGCTTCAGACCCTCGATGAGCTGGAGCCCGATCACCGGACGGGCGCGCTTCTTCGGGTCGGGATTCTTCAGGTCCGTGCGCGGCGCGCCGTTGTCGAAGGTCGGCGTCTTGAGCCAGACGACCTTGCCGCAGACCAGCTTCTGGCCGGCGCCGCAGCGATCGATGCGGATCTTGGCGCGGCCGTCGCCCGTGAGCCAGGTCCCGGAGGGATCCTTGCCGGTGTCGGCGGCGGCGGCGGAGAGGCCGGTCAGAAGCAGGGCGGCGCTGAGAGCGAGTCGCATGGTTCGTCTCCGGGGATGGGGCGTCGCGGACGCCCGAGGGGTGGACGAGGTCGGTTGGTGTGGGAGTGAGCCGTCGCAATCGGGCGATTTTTCGGCGGTGTTGCGGCAGAGCCACGGCCGCGCTTGCCGCGGAGGCAGCCGGCGCGCGGCTTGAGGCCCCGGAGGGCGCCCGCTATAAGCCCGGCGCCGAAGCGAAATTTTCGCTGCCGCGGCGCGCAGGGACTGCCGGCGCGCCGCACGCCTTTTCCACAGACAGACCGGATAGACCATGGCCACCGAGCGCACCTTCTCGATCCTGAAGCCCGACGCGACGCGGCGGAACCTGACCGGCGCGGTGAATGCCGTGATCGAGGAGGCGGGCCTGCGGATCGTCGGCCAGCGCCGCATCCGCATGACCAAGGAGCAGGCCGAGAAGTTCTACGAGGTGCACAAGGAGCGGCCGTTCTTCGGCGAGCTCGTCACCTTCATGACCTCCGGCCCGGTGGTTGTTCAGGTCCTCGAGGGCGAGAACGCGGTGGCTAAGTACCGTGAGGTCATGGGCGCCACGAACCCGGCCCAGGCCGCCGAGGGCACGATCCGCAAGAAGTTCGCCGAGTCTGTCGGTGAGAACACCGTGCACGGCTCGGACAGCGCCGAGAACGCGAAGCTCGAGATCGCGCAGTTCTTCCAGGACTCCGACATCGCCGCGTAAGGCGATGGGTGGTGGCGGGTTGGGCACACCGACCCGCCATTGTCGCGCACCGCACCGGGCCGCGCGGGGAATGCCGCCCTGTGTGTCCGGACCGTCCTTGACGGGACGGAGCCCGGAAGCGTCCAACGGCCGAGCTTAGTCGATCTCAGCCCTTCGGACCCTCAACACCATGACGATGCGCCGCCTGCCCCTGCTGATCGCGACCGGTCTGTTCGCGCTCGGCGCGACCGCCGCCTATGCGGGTGGATCCTCGGCCCCGTTCCAGCAGTACGAGCCGGACCCGGCCCTCAAGACCGCCACGAAGTCCAACCTCGAAGGCCGCGTCCGCCACGCCTGCACGGTCGTCCAGGCTCGCCTGACCAGCGCCACCGAGGCGTCGCTGGAGCGCCCCTGCGGCTGCTACGCCCGGCAGACCCTGCGCAGCCTCGACGCGTCCGAGATCGAGGCCTACCGGACCACCGGCTATTTCAACGATTCGGCCCGCGCGAAGGCGCTCTCGGCGCTGGACAGCTGCAAGCTGCAGCGCCCGGTCTGAGGACACGCCCGCTCGGTTGATTCGAGCAGCCGCGCCTTATTGTAAGGATCCGGCCCTTCGCCGATTGCCTGGCTTGGTCAGCCATATCGTCATTCCGGGGCGCCGCAGGCGAGCCCGGAATCCAGACACGCCGACGCGCCCAGATCTTGTCCCGACGGTGGATCTGGGTTCCGAGCTCCGCTACGCGGCCCCGGAACGACGTGGGTTGGTCATTCAAAACGCCTACGTCTCGGAGACGGAATCCCCGAACGTGGAATCCTGCGTCGCACGGACAGTGCGGCGGTCGGCACCGGAGGCGAGACCTGAGCCCAATCGCCGGCGATTTTAGAGGCTGAACAGGACGCCGTCCGGCGCCGCCTCGGCGATGACGACGCGGTCGCCCTCCAGGCGGGCGCGGCCGCCCGCCACCAGGGCGAGGACTGCCGGGTACAGGCGGCGCTCCTGAACAATGACCCGGTCGGCGAGGCTGTCGGGATCATCGTCCTGGCGGACCGGGATCGCCGCCTGCGCGACGATCGGGCCCGCATCCAGCTCCGGCACGACGAAATGGACCGTGCAGCCGTGCAGGCGCACGCCGGCGTCGAGCGCCTGCCGGTGCGTATGGGTCCCCTTGAACAGGGGCAGGAGCGACGGATGGATGTTGAGCATCCGGCCCGCCCAGGACGCCACGAACGCCGTCGTCAGGATCCGCATGAAGCCCGCGAGGCAGACGAGGTCCACCTGGGCCGCGCGCAAGGCGGCGTCGAGGGCGGCGTCGAAGCCCGCGCGGTCGGGAAAGGCCTTATGGTCGATCGCCTGCGTCGGGATGCCGGCCTCGGCCGCCCGGGCGAGACCGGCGGCCTCCGGGCGGTTCGACAGGACCAGCACGATCTCGGCCGGGTAGGCCGGGTCCTTCGCGGCCTCCAAGAGCGCCACCATGTTCGAGCCGCGTCCCGAGATCAGGATCGCGACGCGGGTCTTGCGGACGGGTGCCATCAGAGGGCGAGGCGGCCGGTGAAGGTGACCGGTTCAGGGCCGCGCGCCGTGATCCGCCCGAGGCGCACCGGTGTCTCTCCAGCGCGGGTCAGGGCCTCGTCGACGTCGTCGACCGCGTCGGCGGCGGCGATCACCACCATGCCGATCCCGCAATTGAAGGTGCGCAGCATTTCCGCCTCGGCGACGCCGCCCTCCCGGGCGAGCCAGCCGAAGACCGGCGGCGGGGTCACGGCGTCGAGGTCGACGGCGATGCCGACATCGTCCGGCAGGACCCGGGGCAGGTTGTCGGGGAAGCCGCCGCCGGTGATGTGGGCCAGCGCCCGGATCCCGTCGGTGGCGCCCAAAGCCGCGAGCAGCGGCTTCACGTAGATCCGGGTCGGCTCCAGCAGCGCCTCGCCGAGGCTGCGGCCCGGGGCGAACGGGGCCGGCGCGTCCCAGCCGAGGCCGGTCTTGGCGACGATCCGGCGGACCAGCGAGAAGCCGTTGGAATGGACACCGGAGGAGGGTAGGCCGAGCACCACGTCGCCGGGGCGGATGCCGGGCCGCGGCAGCAGCGTGCCGCGCTCGGCGGCGCCCACCGAGAAGCCGGCGAGATCGTAGTCGGACCCGTCGTAGAGCCCCGGCATCTCGGCGGTCTCGCCGCCGATCAGAGCGCAGCCGGCCTGCCGGCAGCCCTCGGCGATGCCGCGCACGATGTCGGCGCCGACGCCCGGGACAAGCTTGCCGGTGGCGTAGTAGTCCAGGAAGAACAGCGGCTCGGCGCCCTGAACGATGATGTCGTTCACGCACATCGCCACGAGGTCGATCCCGATCGTGTCGTGGCGGCCGGTCTCGATGGCGATCTTGACCTTGGTGCCGACGCCGTCATTGGCCGCCACCAGGATCGGGTCGCGGAAGCCCGCGGCCTTCAGGTCGAACAGGCCCCCGAACCCGCCGATCTCGGCATCGGCGCCCGGGCGCCGGGTAGAGCGCACCAGCGGCTTGATCGTCTCGACCATGGCGTTGCCGGCGTCGATATCGACGCCCGCCGCCGCGTAGGTCAGCCCCGTCTTCGGCTGGTTGCCGTCCTTGGCCGTCATGCCCGCGCCACCTCGTTCAATACTGGCCCCGCTCTAGCGGCTTACCGCGCGCCGCGCGAGTCGATGGAGCGGCGTCTTGATCGGCGCAGGCCGCATACCCACTCTGCCGAGTGGCGAGGTGTGCTGCGGGGGAAGCGTCATCGTGCGCACACGAGCTGTGATCGGGCTGGCCGCTGTCGTCGCCCTCGGACTCGTCATCTACCTTCTCCGCGAGGTGATGCTGCCCTTCGTGGCCGGCATCACCCTGGCCTATCTGCTCGATCCGCTGGCCGACCGGCTCGAGCGGCTCGGCCTCGGGCGGCTCGCGGCGAGCCTGCTGATCCTGGCGCTGTTCGTCGTCGCGCTGGTCGTGACGCTGCTGATCCTGATCCCGCTCACCGCCAACCAAGTCGTGGCGCTCATCAACGCCCTGCCCGGTATGGTGTCGCGGCTCCAGGCGATCATCGCCGACCGCTCCGGGAGCCTGCTCGAACGCATCGGCGGCGCCAATGTCTTGAGCGAGCTGCAATCCTCGGTCGGCACCCTCGCGACCCAGGCGGGGACCGGCTCCTGGCCTTCCTGAAATCGCTCTGGTCGGGCAGCCAGGCACTGATCTCGATCGCGTCGCTCCTGGTCGTGACCCCCGTGGTCGCGTTCTACATCCTGGTGGATTGGGACCGGATGGTCGCGGCCATCGACGGCTGGGTGCCGCCGCGGCACCGGGCGACGGTGCGCGACCTCGCGCGCCAGATCGACGGGGCCGTCACCGGCTATGTCCGCGGCCAGACGCTGGTCTGCCTGATCCTGGGGAGCTTCTACGCGGTCGGCCTCTGGCTTTTGGGCCTCAATTTCGGGGTGCTGATCGGACTGATCGCAGGATTTCTGACCTTCATCCCGTATGTCGGGACGCTGACCGGCTTCCTGCTCTCGGTGGGCGTCGCGCTGGTCCAGTTCTGGCCCTCCGCCGACTGGCTGCACCTCGGCCTGACCGTCGGCGTGTTTCTCGTCGGCCAGTTCCTGGAGGGCAACGTGATCTCGCCGAAGCTCGTGGGCGACTCGACCGGGCTGCACCCGGTCTGGCTGATGTTCGCGCTGCTGGCGTTCGGCACGCTGTTCGGCTTCGTCGGGCTGTTGCTCGCCGTCCCGATCGCGGCCTCGATCGGCGTGCTGGTCCGCTTCGCCCTGGCCCGCTATCTGGAGAGCCGCCTCTACCATGCCGGGCAGCCGATCCTGATCGAGCACGATGGCAAGGACGCTTCGGCCTTGACCTCCGCGGGCGCGGGATGATCCTGGACGACGCATGCGCGAGAATGCACCACCCCGGCAGCTCACCTTCGACCTGCCGCTCGACCCCCGCTGCGGCCGCGAGGATTTCCTCGTCGGACCGGCCAACGAGGCCGCTTACGCCCTGATCGAGGCGTGGCCCGACTGGCCCGACAGCGTCCTCGTGCTCACCGGCCCCTCGGGCAGCGGCAAGAGCCATCTCGCGGCCATCTGGGCGGAACGCGCCCATGCCTGGACGAGTGCGGCGGCGGAGATCGGAGCCGATGCCGTCCAGCACCTGGTCTCGAATGGCGCCCTGGTGATCGAGGACATCGATCGGGCGGAGCAGCGGGACGAGGCCGCCCTGTTCCACCTTCTGAACCGTGCGCGGGAGCGGGCCTGCCCGGTCCTGCTGACCAGTTCCGCCGAGATCGACGCCCTCGGCCTCGTCACGCCGGACCTGCGCTCGCGCCTGCGCCTCGCCCCGCGGATCGCCATCGAGGCGCCCGACGACGCGCTCCTGCGCGCCGTCCTGGTCAAGCTGTTCGTGGATCGGCAACTCGTGGTCGATCTGAGCGTCATCGACTCGCTGGCTCTGCGGATCGACCGCTCCCTCGGCCGCGCCCGCGACGTCGTCGCCGAACTGGACCGGGACGCCCTCGGGCGCGGTCGGCGCATCAGCCGCCCGCTCGCGCTGGCGGTGCTGCGGCGCATGGGTCTTGATGACGAAGGCTTAGAGGACGAGGCCGACGGCTGACGGCGGAAATTGGGAGCCGTCACGAAACCGTCGTGAAGGCTGCAGGGGGACGATGCTAAACGCTCCGCGCCGCGAGGAGCCGAAGGCAGACACAGGGATCGGGGATGGAATCGACGCAGAAGCCCGTGGAACGCGACGTCGCCGAAGAGGCCGCGGAGCCCCGTCGGCGCTCGACAACACCTCCGACGACCCGGCGCGTTCCCGCCGCGAGAGCGGCGCTGGCCGACGGTCCGGCGAAGCCGCCAATCGCCGGCGCCACGGCCGATGCCAACGATGAATGGCCCGCCTCGGCCTCTCCGGCCGAGCCGGCAGCGCCCAGCCCAGCGGCCGGGGCGGCACGGGAGCCGGTGCTGGAGGCCGGCCGGTCCCTTCGCCATTCGCCGGAGCGTTTCGTGAACCGCGAGCTGTCCTGGCTCCAGTTCAACCGCCGCGTTCTCGAGGAGGCCTCGAACCCCAATCATCCGCTGCTCGAGCGGCTCCGGTTTTTGTCGATCTCGGCGAACAATCTCGGCGAGTTCTTCATGGTCCGCGTCGCCGGCCTGATCGATCAGGTCCGGGCGGCCCTGACGGTTCCGTCCCAGGACGGGCTGTCACCCTCCGAGCAGCTCCTGCGGATCGGCGCGGAAGTCTCGCGCCTCGCCGCCGACCAGCAGGCCCGCTGGCGCGAGCTGCGCGCGGAGCTGCACGCGGCCGATATCGACATCGTCGAGCCGGCCTCGCTCACCGCCGAGCAGGCGGGGTGGCTGGAGGAGTACTTCCTCAACCACGTCTTCCCGGTCCTCACGCCCCTGGCGATCGACCCGGCGCATCCGTTCCCGTTCATCCCGAACCTCGGCACGACGATCGCGCTGATGCTGGTGCGGCCGCGGGACGGGCGGGTGCTGCGGGCGCTGATCCGCGTGCCGGGCGTCCTGGATCGCTTCGTGCGCCTGCCGGTCAGCGACAGCGAGACCTCGGCGCGGCTGATCCCGATCGAGCAGGTCATCGGGATGTTCACCGGGCGCCTGTTCCCGGGCTACCTCGTCAAGGGCAGCGGCGCGTTCCGGGTTGTCCGGGACTCCGATCTCGAGATCGAGGAGGAGGCGGAGGACCTCGTTCTCCATTTCGAGACGGCGCTCAAGCAGCGCCGCCGCGGCGTCGTGATCCGCCTCGAGGTCGAGGCCGGGATGTCGGAGGATCTGCGCACCTTCGTGGTCGGCGAGCTGGAGATCTCCCCGGACGCGGTCTTCTTGGTCGAGGGCATGCTGGCCCTGAACGAGCTGTCCCAGGTCGTCGGGATCGACCGGCCGGACCTGAAGTTCAAGCCCTACAACCCGCGCTTCCCGGAGCGCATCCGCGAGAGCGGCGGCGACGTGTTCGCGGCGATCCGCCAGAAGGATTTCATCGTCCACCACCCTTATGAGTCCTTCGACTCGGTGGTGCAGTTCCTGGCCCAGGCCGCCCGCGATCCGAACGTCGTGGCGATCAAGCAGACGCTGTACCGGACCTCGTCCAACTCGCCGATCGTGGCGGCGCTCGCCGAGGCGGCGGAACTCGGCAAGTCGGTCACCGCGCTGGTGGAGCTGAAGGCGCGCTTCGGCGAGGAAGCCAACATCCGCTGGGCGCGCAACCTGGAGAAGGCCGGCGCGCAGGTGGTCTTCGGCTTCGTCGAGCTGAAGACCCACGCCAAGCTGTCGCTGGTGGTCCGGCGGGAGGGCGACAGGCTTGTCACCTACTGCCACGTCGGGACCGGCAACTACCATCCGATCACGGCGCGCATCTACACGGACCTGTCCTTCTTCACGGCGGACCCGGCCATCGCGCGCGACGTCTCGCGGATCTTCAACTTCATCACCGGCTACGCCGAGCCCGCGGAACTGGAGCGGATGGCGGTGTCGCCGCTGACGCTGAAGTACCGGCTGCTGGAGCACATCGAGGCGGAGGTTGCCCACGCGAAGGCGGGGCGTCCGGCGGCGATCTGGATCAAGTGCAACTCGCTGGTCGACGGACAGATCATCGACGCGCTCTACGACGCCTCGGAAGCCGGGGTTCAGATCGACTGCGTGGTCCGCGGGATCTGCTGCCTGCGGCCGGGCATCCCGGGCCTGTCGGAGACGATCCGGGTCAAGTCGATCGTCGGGCGGTTCCTGGAGCACGGGCGCATCTACGCCTTCGGCAACGGCGTCGGCCTCCCCCATCCCAAGGCCACGGTCTACATCTCGTCGGCCGACCTGATGAGCCGCAACCTCGACCGGCGCGTCGAGGCGCTGCTGCCGATCACCAACCCGACGGTGCATCAACAGGTGCTCGACCAGATCATGCTGGCCAACCTGCTCGACAATCGCCAGAGCTGGCGGCTGCTTGCCTCCGGAGGCTGCGAGCGGATCCAGCCGGCGGAAGGCGAGGAACCGTTCAACGCCCACAAGTACTTCATGACCAACCCGAGTCTCTCGGGCCGCGGCAAGGCCTCGAAGAAGTCGAGCCCGCGCGCGCTGAGCCGGCGTGCGCAGCGCGCCTGAGTTTCGCCGCGCAGCGGCGCTGGGCTAAACGTTTTGCGCGACGCGCCGGTCGGCGCGTCGGGCTCATCAAGGACTTGGACGTTTGGGCAGCCCTCGTGCCAACCTCACCCTCGCGCATTCGGCGGACCCGATGGCCAGCGCGGCACGCCAGCCGGTGGCCATCATCGACATCGGCTCCAATTCCGTCCGGCTTGTCGCCTATGACGGTCTAAGCCGGGCACCGACGCCGCTCTACAATGAGAAGGTGCTCTGCGGTCTCGGGCGCAATGTCCTGACGACCGGGCGGCTGAACGAGGACGCCGTCGCCCGGGCGCTGGCCGCCCTGGCGCGATTCCGGGTCCTCTGCGACACCATGCGGGTCGGGCAGGTCTTCGTGCTGGCCACCGCGGCGGCGCGGGATGCGGAGAACGGTCCGGACTTCCTGCGCGCGGCGGAAGCGGCCTGCGGGCAGGAGATCCAGCTCCTGTCCGGCCGGCGCGAGGCGGAACTCTCGGCCTTGGGCGTGGTCTCCGGCTTTCACGCGCCGGACGGCGTGGTTGGCGATCTCGGCGGCGGATCGCTGGAACTCGTGGATGTCCGAGGCGCCGTGGTCGGGCAGGGCGTGACCATGCCGCTCGGCGGCCTCGCCCTGCAGGACCTCTCCGGCAATTCGGTCAAGAAGGCCGCCAAGATCGTGCGCGAGCACATGCGCAAGGCGGTGCCCCAGCTCGAGACCCTGCGCGGGCGAACCTTCTACGCGGTCGGCGGCACGTGGCGCGCGATCGCGCGGCTCCATCAGGCCGCCCGCAACTATCCTGTCCACGTGATGCACGGCTATACGGTCGAGCCCACGGACGAGCTGAGCTTCCTGCAGGTTGTGGAGCAGACCGATGTGTCGCTACTGCAGGACGTCGACGCGATCTCCGAAGCCCGGCGCCCGCTTCTGGCCTATGGCGCCGTCGTTCTGGAGGAAATCATCCGGGTCGGACGGCCGCGGGAAGTGGCCATCTCGGCCTCCGGTGTCCGCGAGGGCCTGCTGTTCGAGCAGCTCGACCGCGACGCCCGGCTGATCGACCCGCTGCTCGCCTCCGCGGCGGAGTTCAACAGCCTTCGCTCCCGAGCGCCGCACCATGGTGAGGAGCTGATCGCCTGGACCGACCGCTTCGTCGCGACACTCGACGGCCACGAGACCGCGGACGAGCGCCGCCTGCGCCACGCGGGCTGCCTGCTCTCGGATGTGGGTTGGCGGGCCCATCCCGATTACCGCGACGAGCAGAGCATCGCGGTCATCCAGAACGCGGCGTTCGTGGGCGTCGATCATCCGGGCCGGGCCTATCTCGCCCTCTCGGTGTCGCTCCGGCACACGGGCCTCGCCGCCGAGAAAGCCAACCCGATGCTGCGCGGGCTGGCCGGGCCTCGCCTGTTCGAACGGGCGCGCCTCCTGGGCGCGCTGCTGCGCGTCGCGTTCCCGATCTCGGCCGGCATGGACGGGGCGCTCGGTCGGGCCCCGCTGACCGTGGAGGACGGCCGCGTGGTCCTGCGTCTCCCGCGAGACTGGGAGCCCCTGAGCGGTGACCGTCTCCTCAACCGCGTCCGTGCCCTTGGGCGCGTGATCGGTCTCGATGGGCGGGTCGAGGTCATGGGCGGCACTGCCTGATCACGCACAGCAAGGATGCCGGCGGTCGGCGTCGCCGTCGCTTGTCGTGCCTGCCGCGACCAATCTCTCAGCGGGGCGGTGCCGCGCGGGTCCTCCGAGGATCGCCGCTGCGCCCCTGAGATCTTGACAGGGGCAGATTCTTTCTAACACCCAAACTTTTCTCCGTTTGACGCCTTGAGCAAGCTTTTCTTGCTGGTAATTCTTAATAAGAGTGACGTCGTATTTCCGGATTAAGCAATTTAATCACTCGCTATATCTAACAGTACGGATTTAGATCGGTTTTTACAGCACATACGCCGCCAGCGTCCCTAATCATGACCGATTTTGCCCGCACACTGCGGAGCAATGGGCGTGCAATCCGCAGTTATTTGCGCTAGCGTGCGGGCATCTTCTGGACCGTTTGTTGAGACGCGGATCTTTGTATTATGCTTAAATTTGGACGTTTGTCTGTTCGCGCTCTCATGTGCGTGGCGATATTAGCCATGGCGTCGATGTTACTGACCTACGCCGCGACTGGATTGATTGAGGCACACCGGCAGGCAGGGCAGGCAGGGCAAGCCGTTACCTTGGCCCAAGCGAGCCGCAGCCTGCTCAAGACCCTTCTGCCGCTGCGCCTGGAGCGCGGGTCGTCCCTCGCCCTCGGGGGTGAGGCACCCGCAGATCCTGACACGCTCTCAGCCCTCGCGAAGAACCGCGAGGCCATGCTGACGAATTTTCGGACGGCTCAATTACTACTGAACGAGCAGGATGTGCCCGCCGTATCCGGGACGCTGGGCCGGCTGAATGCGGCCCAGGAGACCTTGAACGCCCTCCGCCCCCGGATCGACAGCGCCCTGCGACTGCCCAAGGCCCAGCGCGACGCGACGCTGCTCCCGGCCGCGCTCAAGGCCTTCCAAGATCTGCTCGATGCGCTGACCGCAACGACCGACGCGGTTGACGCCGCGATCCCTCGGTCGGACGCGATCCTGCAGCGCTACCTCGCCATCAAGCGGTCGGCGTGGACGACCCGCGTTGCGATCGGCAATGTCGCGCTACGGGTCCAGACCTCGCTGGCGGCGAAGACCACTTGGTCGTTGCCCGAGACCGTGGCGGCCGCCGAGGAGCGCGCGCGCCTGCAGAGCGCTTGGCTGGCTACGACCGAGGCGGTCTCCAACGTTCCGGAGACGATCAGGGCCGCGTACCAGAAGGCTCACGCCAGCAACTTCGAAGGCGAGCCCGCATCGATTGCGCAGGCCGTCTTCGAGGCGCTGAGCCTGAACAAGCCGTCCCCTGTCACATTCCTGGAACTGCGGCAGCGCAACACCGTCGATCAGATGACGATCGTCGATCTCGCCTACGCCGCCCTCGACGCGATGGTGGCACGGGCCGAAACCCTGGCCGGTGAGTCGCACGCGATTCTTCTGCGGAACGCCGCGGCCCTGCTGGCCGCAACGCTGCTCGTCGCGCTTGGATTGCTCGCCCTGTCCCGCGGCGTTCTCCGGCCGATCCGAGCGATCTCGGCGACGGTGCGGGCGCTGGCACAGGGCGACACGACGGTCGACGTGCCCGTGCACGACTACAGCAACGAGTTCAGACCGATCGTGGCCGCCGTGCAGGTCTTCAAGGAGAACCTGATCCGGACCCGGCAACTGGAAGCCGACACGGCGCAGGCACAACAGCATGCCGACGAGGAGCGCCGCGCCAGCATGCGCCAGATGGCGGATGGTTTCGAGCGGGCGGTCGGCGACATGATCGGGCAGGTCTCGGCTTCGGCGAGCGAACTCCAATCCGCCGCCGGGTCGCTGTCGACCATGGCCGGGCAGACCTCGACCCAATCTGGCGCGGTCGCCGCCGCGGCGGAGCAGGCGGCCAGCAACGTCAACACGGTGGCCGTCGCCGCCGAGGAGCTCGGCTCCTCGGTCCAGGAGATCGGCCGTCAGGTTCAGGGCTCGGCCGAGTTGACGAGAGCGGCCGCCTCCGAGGCAGATCACACCGGCGCGCTGGTGCAGGAACTGCGCACGGCAGTGGCCAAGATCGGCGACGTGGTCGGGCTGATCTCATCGATCGCCGGTCAGACCAATCTTCTGGCGCTGAACGCCACCATCGAGGCGGCGCGCGCCGGCGAGGCGGGCCGGGGCTTCGCGGTGGTCGCCGCGGAGGTCAAGATGCTCGCCGAGCAGACCGCCAGGGCGACCGAGGAAATTTCGGAGCATATCGCGCGGGTCCAGGCCTCGACCGGGCAGGCGGTCACGGCGATCGGGGCGATTACCGACCGGATCCGGGAGATCAATGGGGTGGCGGCGGCGATTGCCGCTGGCGTCGAGGAGCAGGGAACGGCAACCCAGGAGATCGTCCGCAATGTCGGAGAGGCGGCCGCAGGGGCCGCCACCGTGACCAGCAACATCTCGGGCGTGGCCGATGCCGCAGAGAAGACCGGTTCTGCGGCCGGCCAGGTGCTCGATGCCGCCTCTGCCTTGTCGCGTCAGTCGGACCATCTCACCAGCGAGGTCGGGCGCTTCCTGGCAAATGTCCGCGCCACCTACGCCATCTCGTCGTCCCAGGTGACGCTCGTACGGGAGACATTCGCCAAGGTTCAGTCGATCGCCGATCATGCGGCCGACCTGTTCTACGATCGGCTGTTCGAGATCGCCCCGCAGGTCCGGACGCTGTTCCCCGAGGCCTTGGCGGAGCAGAAGCGCAAGTTGATGGCCATGCTGGCGCTGGCGATCGCAAATCTCGACAAGCCCGAGGCTCTGGCCTCGGTCGTGCGCGATCTCGGGCAGCGGCACCTCGGCTACGGTACCCAGGAGCCACATTTCGAGGCGGTCGGGTCCGCACTGCTCTGGACGCTCGAGCGCGCGCTCGGAGCGGACTTCACACCGGATGCCCGCCGAGCCTGGACCGAGACGCACGGCGTCCTGGCCGGCCTGATGAAGTCGTCCTTCGCCCGGGCGGCCTGACCAACTCCGCCCGCCAACCGACACGGCGTGTCTGCAGCGCCCGTCCGTCCCAGCGCAGCCGGCTCTGGGGCGGCGACCTCAGGCCTCTATGAGCGGCCGCGGTTAGCGCTCAAGCGGCGCGATCGGCAAAGATCGCCTTCTTGACCACGGCGTGGACGCCCCAATTGCCGTCGGCGACCTGCGTGATCCCGAAATCGACCGCGACCGACATCAGCGAGATCGCCTCGTCCTCGGTGAGCCCCTTCGCGTGCATCAGGAACTGGCGCATCTTGCGGAAGGCGTCGCGCATGGCGAGGTCGATGGAGGATTTCTGGAAGATCGCCGTCTGCGCGTCCGGGCCGAGGTCGCGCAGGTAGTTCGGGTAGCTGAAGCCGGACAGAACCCAGTCCTCCCGGGTCTCGATCATCGGAAAATCGAGGGCTTCCAGCGGCGTCCCGGGCAGATCGGCCTTCTTGTGCAGAATGAACTGGAAGGTGCCGGTGAGCGAGCACTCGATCGCGGTGCCGCACAATTCGGAATCGCCCTGGCTGGCATGGGGGTCGCCCACCGAGAACAGGGCGCCCGGCACCGCCACCGGGTAGTAGAGGGTCGCGCCCTTGCCGATCCGCCAATTGTCGATGTTGCCGCCGGTGTAGCTCGGCGGGATCGTGTTGACCCGGTCGGCCTCGGCGGGCGCGACGCCCATCGTGCCGAAATGCGGACGGATCGGCACCCGGATGCCCTTGAGCACCTCGAAGGTCTTCTGCGTCTTGGAGTGATCGACCGGCAGGCCGGGATAGTCGATGGTCGGGTGGGAGACGCCGAACGGGTCGGTCACGCCCGGCCAGCGGAAGCTGTAGACCGCGCGGGCCCAGTCGCGCTCGCCGGTGGCATCGACCTCGTAGATCGTGACGACCTCGCGCGGCTTATCGCCGGTGATCAGGTCGTTGTAATGGTAGCCCCACCACGCCGCCGCGTTGCTGCCGAAGGTCAGACCCTTGTATTTGGGATTGGCGCAGGGGCGGGGCGCCACGTCGAGGATCCGCACCTCCAGAACGTCACCCGGCTCGGCACCGCGGATCGCCACCGGGCCGGTGCAGATATGCACGCCGAGGCCGCCGCCGGGACCGATCTTGGCGTCCAGGGCGCCGGCACCGCGCGGCGAGACGCCCATCTTGTCCTTCGTCCAGAGATAGACGCTCTCGGCGCCCGGATCGCCCTGGATCATCCGCTCGGCATCGTCGCTCGCCTGATGCGTGAGCGTCTCGATCGTGACGAAGTCGCCCGAGCCGATCTCGACCTTCGGCTTGAGGCTGCGGCTGAAGAAGCCCCAGTGGACGGTCTCGGCATTGGCCGGCAGGTGATAATGCGCCGTCGCGGCGATCTTGGCGCCGCTCGCCTCCGCGAGGGCGGGGCTCACCAGCGACGGGCCGCCGGCCGCGAGGGCCGCGGCGGCGGCACCGGTCGCCGCGAAGCCGCTCTTCAGGAAGGCGCGCCGCTCCGGCTCCAGATCGCGCCGGAACCGGCGGCGGTGCTCCTCGAAGGCGTGGCAGGTTGGATCGTCGCCCGCGCACATCGCGTCGTCTCCCGGTCGTTGTGTTTCCGCGGGAGCGGGAAGCAAATCGACGGCCACGCTCGCGGCCGCCGACAGCCGTTTCTCATTCGGAGATCATGCCGGCGCCGCGCTCCTCGACCGTCGGTGCAGCCTCGTCCGCCTGGGCCTCGACCACGGCCGCGGCCGTGACGTTGACGATGCCGCGTGCCGTTACCGACGGCGTCAGGATGTGAGCGGGCTTGGCCGGGCCGATCAGCAGCGGGCCGACCGGCAGGGCATCCGCCAGCACCTTCGCGAACTGGAAGGCGATGTTGGCCGCGTCGAGGTTCGGGAAGATCAGGACGTTGGCCGCGCCCTTGAGCCGCGAACCGGGCAGCACCCGTTCGCGGACCATCTCGTTGAGGGCGGAGTCGGCCTGCATCTCACCGTCGACCTGAAGCTCCGGGTCACGCTGCTGCAGGAGCGCGAGGGCGTCGCGCATCTTCATCGCCGAGGGCGAGTCCGACTGGCCGAAATCCGAGTGGCTGAGCAGCGCGATCTTCGGCGTCAGGCCGAAGCGGCTGACGTGGCTGGCGCAGGCCTGCGCCACGTCGGCGATTTCCTCGGCGGTCGGGTTCTGGCGGACATGGGTGTCGGCCAGGAAGTAGGCGCCGTTATGCGTCACCACGAGGCTCATCGCGGCGCATTGCTCCACGCCGGGCGCGAGGCCGATCACGTCGCGGATGATGCGCAGCCGCGTCTCGAACCGCCCCTCCAGGCCGCAGATCAAGGCATCGGCCTCGCCGCGCCGAACCGCGATGGCGCCGATCACCGTGCTGTTGGTGCGCACCAGCGTGCGTGCCGCGTCGGGGGTGATGCCCCGGCGTCCCGCCACCTCGAGATAGGTCTGCACGTAGGCGCGGTAGCGCGGATCGTCTTCGGGATCGATCAGCTCGAAGTCGCGGCCGTGCACGAGGGACAGGCCGAAGCGCTTCAGCCGGGTTTCCACCACCCGGGGCCGGCCGACCAGGATCGGGAACGCAACCTTGTCCTCGGCGATCGCCTGAACGGCGCGGAGCACGCGCTCGTCCTCGCCCTCGGCGTAGATCACGCGCTTGGGCTCGGCCTTCGCCTTCGAGAACAAGGGCTTCATGATCAGGCCGGACCGGTGCACGAACCGGTCGAGGCTGTCGACATAGGCGTCGAGATCGGCGAGCGGCCGGCCGGCCACGCCCGAATCCATCGCGGCCTTGGCGACCGCCGGGGCGATGCGCAGGATCAGGCGCGGGTCGAACGGGCTCGGGATCAGGGATTTCGGCCCGAACGGGCGCGCCTCGCCGCCATAGGCGCGGGCGACCACGTCCGAGGTGGTCTCGTGAGCCAGGCCCGCGATCGCCTTCACGGCGGCCTTCTTCATCTCCTCGTTGATCTTGTGGGCGCCGACATCCAGCGCGCCGCGGAAGATGTAGGGGAAGCACAGGACGTTGTTGACCTGGTTCGGGAAGTCCGACCGGCCGGTGCAGATCATCGCGTCCGGCCGCTCCTTCTCGGCCAAGTCCGGCATGATCTCCGGGTAGGGGTTGGCGAGCGCCATGATCAGAGGCTTCTCGGCCATCTCCTTCAGGTACTCGGGCTTCAGGACGCCGCCGGCCGACAGGCCGATGAACACGTCCGCACCCGGGATCACCTCGGCGAGCGTCCGCTTGTCGGTCTCCTGGGCGTAGACGTCCTTCCAGCGGTCCATCAGTTCCGGGCGGCCCTTGTAGACCACGCCCTTGATGTCGGTGACCGTGATGTTCTCGCGGGTCGCGCCGAGGGAAACGAGCAGGTTGAGGCAGGCGAGCGCCGCCGCGCCCGCGCCGGAGGTGACGATCCGGACGTCGGCGAGGTTCTTGCCGGCGAGTTCCAGGCCGTTGAGGACGGCGGCCGCCACGATGATCGCGGTGCCGTGCTGGTCGTCGTGGAAGACCGGGATGTTCATCCGCGCCCGGCACTGCTCCTCGACCTCGAAGCACTCGGGCGCCTTGATGTCCTCAAGGTTGATGCCGCCGAAGGTCGGCTCCAGCGCGCAGACGACGTCGGCGAGCTTCGAGACGTCCTTCTGGTCGACCTCGATGTCGAACACGTCGATGCCGGCGAATTTCTTGAACAGGACCGCCTTGCCCTCCATCACGGGCTTGGAGGCGAGCGGGCCGATATCGCCGAGGCCCAGCACGGCCGTGCCATTGGAGAGCACCGCCACGAGGTTCTGGCGGATCGTGAGTTCGGCGGCCTGCTGCGGGTCGTCGTGGATCGCCATGCAGGCGGCGGCGACGCCGGGCGAGTAGGCCAGGGCGAGGTCGCGCTGGTTGCCCAGCGGCTTGGTCGCCTGGATCTCCAGCTTCCCGGGCTGGGGCAGGCGGTGGTAGACGAGCGCCCCGGCCTTGAGGTCCTCGGACATGTTATCGGCCATCGCCCACGCTCCCGCTCACCTTCTTCACCGAGGACGACACGGTCGCGCATCGCGCGGGCTCGCGTCTTGACCGGTCTGTTGCACCGGCTGCGCAGGGGGCGCAACCCGCACAACGAGACCCGGATCCACCTCGCCAAGCTGGCGAGGACCTACGGCTTCTCCATAGGCGCTTATTCGTACGGGCGTCCAAAAGTCCGCTTCCCGGAGAGCGGGCGGCGGCTGACGATCGGCCGCTATTGTTCCATCGCCGACAAGGTCGAGATCCTGCTCGGCGGTGATCATCGCCTCGATTGGGCGTCGACCTACCCGTTCGCGGCGATGCGCGGGCTCTTCCCGGACGCCGAGGCGCCGGAGGATTTCCACGCCTCCCGGGGCGACGTGGTGATCGGCCACGATGTCTGGCTGGGATCCGGCTGCATGATCCTGTCGGGCGTCACGGTCGGGCACGGCGCCGTCGTGGCAGCCCGCGCCGTGGTGACCCGCGACGTGCCGGCCTACGCGGTGGTCGCCGGCAACCCGGCGCGGGTGGTGCGCCGCCGCTTCGACACCGCGACGGTGGAGGCGCTCGTCGCAGCGGCGTGGTGGGATCTGCCGCACGACGCGGTGACGCGGCTCGTGCCGCTGCTGCAGAGCGGGCAGATCGCGGACCTGCTCGCGGCGTTGCGCGCCGGCGCGGATTCCCTTACCGGCGAGGCCCAACGCGAAGACCATCCGAGATCCGGACGATGACCGACACGCCTCCCGACCGCCTCGCCGCCAACCCGAACAGCCCGTTCTACGACGAGAAGATGCTCGAGCGCGGGGTCGGCGTCCGGTTCAAGGGCGTCGAGAAGACGAATGTCGAGGAGTACTGCGTGAGCGAGGGCTGGGTCCGGCTCTCGGCCGGCAAGACCCTCGACCGGGCCGGCAATCCGATGACGGTGAAGCTGAAGGGTACCGTCGAGCCCTACTTCCGCGACCCCGCCGCGGACGCCTGATCCGCGACTCGGGCGCGGGCGGCCTCGAAGTTCCGGACGGCATCCCGGACGAGTTTGCCGATCTGATCGGGCGAGCGCGGCCCGTCTATGACGAGGCTCGCGAGGACATCGGAGCGACGGGCGCGCTGCTTGGCGGTGCGCGCGTGGTTCGAGACGCGCAGGTGCCAGGCGCAGTCCGGTCGCCGCAGGTACAGGCTGTCGCCGCGCTCGTTGCGTGCGACGATCGCGAAGCCGTGCGCCTCCAGCATCCGCGCCGCCAGATCCAGCACTTTGAGCGGCGAGAGCGGCCGGTCGGCGGTCACGGCCCGGCCGGCTCGATCGTGCCCAGGCGCCGTCGCCCGAGCGCCCGTGCCTTCAACGCCAGCGCGGGCCGCTCGATTCCATACCAAGACAGGGTCGCCACAGGCAGCGTCAGGCCGAGTGCCGGGATCAGGAGGGCCAACCCGGAAGCCTGCGGCCACAGGACGTGCAGGCTCTGCTGGATCGGCCAGCCATAGAGATAGATCCCGTAGGACAGGTCGGCCGGCGGATCGAACAGCCTGCGCGCCATCGGTCCGACGGCGAGCCAGACCGCGCCGTAGGCTTCCGCCAGGAACAGGAGGGCCGGGTAGGCCGGCGTCCGCGCGAGGATGAAGGCGCCGAAGGCGGGGCAGGCGAGGGCGGCGCCCGAGATACGCAGGCGTGCGCGCCAGAGATACAGGGCCGCGCCGCCCGCGAAGATCAACGGCAGGCGCAGGGCGGTCTCCGTGCCCTTCGGCAGATCGGGGCCGCGCAGGCCGGCGACGATCGACAGGGCGAGTGCCAGCCCGGCCACGATCAGGAGCGCCGACCACCGGCGCCGGAGAAGGCCGCACAGGGCAGCGACGAGGACGCCGAGGTAGCACAGCACCTCATACTTGAGCGTCCACACCGTGCCGAGGGGAGCCCGGTAGGGATTGGATTCGAAGACGCCAGGGAGGGCGGCGTTGCTCTTGAAGGTCGTCAGCGTCCCGCGGATGAACGACCACAGGGCGGGATCGCGCAGGTACTCGGCGACGGGCAGGCGCGTCAGCGCCGCGCCGAGCCCCAGCGACACCACGAGCGTCGCGGCAACCAATCCGGGCAGGATCCGCAGGGTCCGGGCGAGGGCGTAGTCCCGGATGCCGCGGCGGTCACAGCTCATCGTGACCAGGAAGCCCGACACGGCGAAGAAGCCGTTCACCGCGTGCTCGCCCAGCGTGTAGCCGGTGAGCCGGGCGAGGGGCTCGTCGCCGGATGCGCCGGTCGTGACGCTGAACGCGTGGGACACCACGACGGCCAGAGCCAGCATCAGTCTCAGGCCGGTGAAGCCGTTGCGCCCGCGTTCCAGCGCAATCGCAATCGTCGGCGCGCTCATCCGGTCAGGCCCTCACGGGCCAGCGCGGTCCGGCCTCGCAGGAAGGCGAGGGCGCCCGCGGCCGAGCCGCCGTAGCGCTCCAGTCCCGCCCGACGCAGGACCAGCCCGGACAGCAGCGCCTTCGGCACATTGGCCGCCAACGCGGCGAGGCTCGGGTCCGGTAGGCCGTATTTCCGGCTGACATAGGCGCGCGACCATGCCTGATGCCAGCGCGCGCGAAACACCCGTCCCGGCTCGGGCGCCGACGACCGGCCGCGACCATGCAACGCTTGGGCGCGGTGGACATGGATCAGGGCACGACCGCGATCGGCGACGCGCCGGCACAGGTCGTCATCCTCGTAGAACAGGAAGATGTTCTCGTCGAAACCGCCGAGGTCGAGGAACAGGGCGCGCGGCATCATCAGGCAGGCCCCGGAGAGGAACGGCGCGCAGGCATCGCCCTGCGGCAGCGCGAGCCGGCCGGACGGATTTGTAAGATAGGGCGCCAGCAGCGAGCGCGCCTGGAAGAAGAAGCGTCCGTCGGGTTCGGCGAGGCGCGGGGCCAGCAGGCCCGCATCCGGCCAGGATCGGGCCGCGTCCAGCAGCGCGTTCACGGCCCCCGGGCGCAGGATCACGTCCGGGTTGACGATAAGCACGTGTTCCGCCGTCACGGCAGCGCGGACGCCCCGGTTGTTGGCGCGGCCGTAGCCCTCGTTGCGGGCGTTGCGGATCACCTGCGCGCCGGCCGCCTCCGCGACCGAAGCGGAGGCATCCCGGCTGGCATTGTCGACCACGATCGCCGGCACGTGCTGCCCGGCAAGCGCCGCGAGGCAGCCGGGCAGCATGTCGGCGCTGTCATGCGCGACGACGATCGCGACGAGACTCGGCACCGGGCGGCGGATCGCGCCGCCTCAGGCCTTCTTCTCGGGCAGGTTGAGCCGGATGTGCAGCTCGCGCAGCTGCTTGGGCGTCGCCTCGGAGGGCGCGCCCATCATCAGGTCCTCGGCGCGCTGGTTCATCGGGAACAGCACCACCTCGCGGATGTTCGGCTCGTTGCACAGGAGCATGACGATGCGGTCCACACCCGGCGCGATGCCGCCGTGCGGCGGCGCGCCCATGCGCAGGGCGTTCAGCATGCCGCCGAACTTCTGCTCCAGCACCTCGTGGCCGTAGCCCGCGATGGCGAAGGCCTTCTCCATTACGTCCGGACGGTGGTTGCGGATCGCGCCTGAGGACAGCTCCACGCCGTTGCAGACGATGTCGTACTGGAACGCCTTGATGTCCAGGATCCGCTTGGTGTTCGCGCCGTTCTCGTCCTCGCCGGCGAGAGCGTCGAGGTCGAGCGCCAGGAACGCCTCGCGGTCGATGTTCGGCATCGAGAACGGGTTGTGGGAGAAGTCGATCCGCTTCTCCTCCTCGCTCCACTCGTACATCGGGAAGTCGGTGATCCAGCAGAACGCGTACTGGTCCTTGTCGCAGAGGCCCAGCTCGTCGCCGATGCGGATACGGGCCTTGCCGGCGAGGCCGGCCGCCTTGGCTTCCGGACCCGCCGAGAAGAACACCGCGTCGCCGGCTTTGGCGCCGGCCCGCTCGGCGATCAACGCCTGCACCTCGGCCGGGATGAACTTGGCGATCGGCCCCTTGCCGGAGAGCTGGCCGTTCTCCTCCTCGAAGACGACGTAGCCGAGGCCCGGCGCGCCCTCGGAGCGGGCCCAGTCGTTGAGCTTGTCGAAGAACGAGCGCGGCTGGCTGGCCGCCCCGGTCGCCGGGATCGCCCGGACCACACCGCCGGAGGCGATCACGCCCTTGAACGCCTTGAAGGCCACGTCATCACGGGCGAACAGGTCGGAGACGTCGGCGATGATCAGCGGGTTGCGCAGGTCCGGCTTGTCGACGCCGTATTTCAGCATCGAATCCGCGAAGGTGATCCGCGGGAATTCCCGGGTGACACGCTTGCCCTCGGCGAACTCGTCGAAGACACCGCGCAGGACCGGCTCCACCGCCTGGAACACGTCCTCCTGGGTGACGAAGCTCATCTCGATGTCGAGCTGGTAGAACTCGCCCGGCGAGCGGTCGGCGCGGGCATCCTCGTCGCGGAAGCAGGGCGCGATCTGGAAGTAACGGTCGAAGCCCGCGATCATCGTCAGCTGCTTGAACTGCTGCGGCGCCTGCGGGAGCGCGTAGAACTTGCCGGGATGGACCCGCGACGGCACGAGGTAGTCGCGCGCGCCCTCGGGCGAGGAGGCAGTCAGGATCGGTGTCTGGAACTCGAAGAAGCCACCCTCGCGCATCCGGCGGCGGAGCGAATCGATGATCGCGCCGCGCTTCATGATGTTGGCGTGGAGCTTCTCCCGGCGCAGGTCGAGGAAGCGGTACCGGAGCCGCGTCTCCTCCGGATATTCCAGGTCGCCGAAGACCGGCAGCGGCAGCTCGCCCGCCGGGCCCAGCACCTCCAGGTCATCGATATAGACCTCGACCGCGCCGGTCGGCAGCTCGGCATTCTCAGTGCCGGCCGGGCGGGTGCGGACGCGGCCGTCGATCCGCACGACCCATTCCGAGCGCACGGCCTCGGCGGCCTTGAAGGCCGGCGAGTCGGAATCGATCACGCACTGCGTCAGGCCGTAATGATCCCGCAGATCCACGAACAGCACGCCCCCGTGGTCGCGGATGCGGTGGCACCAGCCGGAGAGGCGGACTCTCTGCCCGACGTCGGACGGGCGGAGCGCCCCGCAGGTGTGGGAACGGTAACGGTGCATGACGGGCTTCTTCTGTGGGAAGGCCGGCACCATTCACGCGAGGCCCCCCAAGTCAAGCGCAGGGCGTCCGCAATGGCCGCAAGAACGGCGCCGCGCCGCGCCTCCGGTCTACCGGAAAGCGCTGCTCATCCCCATATGATGTGCATGAATCACAACGCTTTTTCCCAGCCGGAGGGCCGACGGGACATGACGTTCGAGACGGCACCGAGCGTGTGGCGGACGCTGCCGCTCGATGGCCATTTCGACCTCGTCTACGAAGATGCCACCGGTGCGTGGAGCAACCGGTCGCTGGACGCTCGCGAGTTGAAGCTCGGGCTGGGCAGGACCCTGCTCGGCGGAATTGACGCCCGACGGGGCGGCTATCGCGGTTTCCGTGTCGACCGTATCCGTCGCCTCACGGACGGTGCGACGGGGGAGCGCATCGAAACGGGCATCCTCGACCGGCTCCTGGGACGCGCCGAGGCGCAACGCCGCGCCGACGCGCTGCGCATTCGGCGGCAATCCCGGGCCCGCCGTCGGGCCGTCATGGCCGGGCCGGCATGATCGGTATTCTGACACCCGATGTCGGAAAGATGGGGACCTGCGCGCGGATCACTCCCCAGGGCCGCGGCGGTTGCGTATAGCCGACGTATGGACCTGATCACCACGACCGACACGCTGCGCGAAATCTGCACCCAGCTGGCCGAGCAGCCCTTCGTAACCGTCGACACGGAGTTCATGCGTGAGACGACGTACTACCCGAAGCTCTGCCTGATCCAGATGGCGGCTCCGGACGGCTCCGCAGTTCTGATCGACCCGCTGGCACCCGGGCTCGATCTGCAGCCGTTCATTGACCTCATGGCCGACGAGCGCGTCGTGAAGGTTTTCCATTCCGCGCGCCAGGATCTCGAGATCATCTGGCTGATCGGCGGACTTCTGCCGCACCCATTCTTCGACACGCAGGTCGCCGCGATGGTGTGCGGCTACGGCGACTCGGTTTCCTACGAGCAGCTCGTCAACGACGTGGCCAAGGCCAAGATCGACAAGTCCTCCCGCTTCACGGACTGGTCACGGCGGCCGCTCTCCGACGCGCAGCTCACGTATGCGCTGTCGGACGTCACCCATCTGGTGAAGGTCTACGAGGTTCTCGTCGCCGAGCTGCTGCGCACGGATCGCGGTGCTTGGCTCGACGAGGAAATGGCCGTGCTGACCTCGCCCGAGACCTACCGGGCCGATCCGGCGCAAGCCTGGCGCCGCTTGGCCGGCCGGATGCGCAAGCCTCGCGAGATCGCCGTGCTGATGGAAGTCGCCGCTTGGCGCGAGAGCGAGGCCCAGGCGCGCAATGTCCCGCGCGGGCGAATCCTGAAAGATGAGGCCGTGATCGACGTGGCTTCGGCGGCGCCTCGGAGCGCGGAGGCCCTGGCCCGGCTGCGAACGATCCCGGCGGGCTTCGAGCGCTCGCGCACGGGGGCCGACATCGTCGCGGCCGTCGAGCGCGGGCTGTCGCGCGACACCAGTGACATCCGTCTTCCGGAGCGCGTGCGCCGGAGCGGCGGCAACGGCGCGATCGTGGAGCTTCTCAAGGTCCTCCTGAAGGCGGTGTGCGAGGCTGAGGGCGTCGCGCCCAAGATCATCGGCACGGTCGGCGATCTGGAAGCGATTGCCGACGACGATGCTGCCGACGTTCCGGCCCTTCAGGGCTGGCGGCGGAGCCTGTTCGGGGACAGGGCCTTGGCCTTGAAACAGGGGCGGCTGGCGCTGTCCGTGGAGGCGGGCCGTATCGTCGTTCGTGCCCTTGAGCCCTCGGCACACAGCGACGTCTGAGCCACCGCCGCATGACAGGATCCTCCCGGCGATACGGCGTGCCAAGCCTGCAAGCGTGACTTGCCTGCGGACCGGGACTAAATGGCAATGGGATTGCCGCTTAGTCCCGCCCAAGCGTCGCGCGTATGTTCGAGCCGAACGAAGTTCTGAAGACGCTGGCCGGCCGTGGGCTGGTTTCCGCTGACGGGTGCGGATCCGTGCGCGTCCGCTACCGTGTGGTGATCGAGCGGCGCGCCGACGGCGTTGTGGCGTACGGCACGCTGCACGGCAGTCATTCCAACCTCAGGCCGATCTGGATCGAACCGGATGCGCAACTCCGTCTCGCGAACGGACGGCGTCTCGCCATCTCGCTGACCGACCTCGTGGAGGATGTCGCGGAATTCGAGAGCACAGGACCGGTCGGGAGCCTGTAATTTCCGCTCTGCTCCGAGCCGTCGTGCGACTCGACAAGGACGGTTTCCGAGTCGCCCAGCCGGGGCGCAGCACGGCAGAGCCAGCCCTTTTCCGGGATGATCTGGCAATTTGTCGCGCGCAAACCGCTTAGACGCTGTTGAGATCCCTACCTTGACGGAGATGCGGCGACACGGCGCACGGGCGGCCGGCGCTTCGGATCCCGATTGTCCCCTCGCTCCGCGATACCGCGTTGCGGTCTTCAATCCTGCTCCGACAACCCTCCTACACCAGCAACGCCCGCCATCGGCGCATAGGCTGGATCAGCAAAGCTTCCTCGCCTGCAAGATCTGCATGCAAACGGCTCACGTCGCCGTGAAAGGCTTCGAAAAGAACGTCCGGCTATTTGTGCGCCGCACCATTTCTTTTCGCAGGAGAATGACATTCGCCATGCTTCTGTCACGCGAAAAGAAGCTTTCACCAAGGGACGTCGAGCATGGAACAGCGAGTTGACGGCGCTCAAAAATCTCTTAAGGTCCGTCCAAGCCTCGGTTTCGAGGGGACCGCCTCAGGGATGGCGGTTCCTGGCTAGGGGATCTGCAGATCTCCTCGAAGTCCACTATGCCCGCTACCGAGGCGTCCATCCCTGTCGCAAACAGTCAGGTCGGAGTCCTAGCGACGCCACTCTCTAGACGTGTCGCGAAAACACTCAAAGACTTGTCGGAGGAACCCATGAGAGCGGTACATCTCCTTGCGCTCGGCGCGGGTGTCGCGGCTGTCGCCGCGCCGGCGCTGGCCAACGAAAGCGTCATGAAGGGCATCGCCAACCCGGCGGAGCAGGTGCTTCAGACGGTCGATTACGCGAATACGCGTTACTCGAAGCTCGATCAGATCAACGCGTCGAACGTGAAGAACCTCCAGGTCGCCTGGACCTTCTCGACCGGCGTTCTGCGTGGCCACGAGGGCTCGCCGCTCGTCGTCGGCAACGTCATGTACGTGCACACGCCGTTCCCGAACATCGTGTACGCCCTCGACCTCGACCACGAGGCGAAGATCCTCTGGAAGTACGAGCCGAAGCAGGATCCGTCCGTGATCCCGGTCATGTGCTGTGACACGGTCAACCGCGGTCTGGCCTACGCCGACGGCGCGATCCTCCTGCACCAGGCCGACACCACCCTCGTGTCGCTCGATGCCAAGACCGGCAAGGTCAACTGGTCGGTCGTGAACGGCGACCCGAAGAAGGGCGAGACCAACACCGCGACGGTTCTGCCGGTCAAGGACAAGGTCATCGTCGGCATCTCGGGCGGCGAGTTCGGCGTGCAGTGCCACGTCACCGCCTACGACCTGAAGACCGGCAAGAAGGTGTGGCGCGGCTACTCCGAGGGCCCGGACGACCAGATGCTGGTCGACCCGGAGAAGACCACCTCGCTCGGCAAGCCGGTCGGCAAGGACTCCTCGCTGAAGACCTGGGAAGGCGATCAGTGGAAGACCGGCGGCGGCTGCACCTGGGGCTGGTTCTCCTACGATCCCAAGCTCGACCTGATGTACTACGGCTCGGGCAACCCCTCGACCTGGAACCCGAAGCAGCGTCCGGGCGACAACAAGTGGTCGATGACCATCTGGGCGCGTAACCCGGATACCGGCGTCGCCAAGTGGGTCTACCAGATGACCCCCCACGACGAGTGGGACTACGACGGCATCAACGAGATGATCCTCACGGATCAGAAGGTTGACGGCAAGGAGCAGCCGCTCCTGACCCACTTCGACCGCAACGGCTTCGGCTACACGCTGAACCGCGCGGACGGCACCCTGCTCGTCGCCGAGAAGTACGACCCGGCCGTGAACTGGGCGTCCAAGGTCGACATGGACAAGGGCTCGAAGAACTACGGCCGGCCGCTGGTCGTGTCGAAGTACTCGACCGAGCAGAATGGTGAGGACACCAACTCCAAGGGCATCTGCCCGGCGGCCCTCGGGTCGAAGGATCAGCAGCCTGCGGCCTTCTCGCCGAAGACCAACCTGTTCTACGTGCCCACCAACCACGTCTGCATGGACTACGAGCCGTTCCGGGTGACCTACACCCCGGGCCAGCCCTACGTCGGTGCGACCCTCTCGATGTACCCGGCCCCGAACTCGCACGGCGGCATGGGCAACTTCATCGCGTGGGATGGCGTCAACGGCAAGATCAAGTGGTCCAACGCCGAGCAGTTCTCGGTGTGGTCCGGCGCTCTGGCCACCGCCGGCGACGTGGTGTTCTACGGCACGCTTGAGGGTTACCTGAAGGCGGTCGGCGACAAGAGCGGCAAGGAGCTGTTCAAGTTCAAGACCCCGTCGGGCATCATCGGCAACGTGATGACCTACCAGCACAAGGGCAAGCAGTACGTGGGCGTCCTCTCGGGCGTCGGCGGCTGGGCCGGCATCGGCCTCGCGGCCGGCCTGACCGACCCGAACGCCGGCCTCGGCGCGGTGGGTGGCTACGCGGCTCTGTCGCAGTACACCAACCTCGGCGGTCAGCTGACGGTCTTCGCTCTGCCGAACTAATCGGCCGCAGGGTCCACCTGTGAAAATCGGTGCCGGCGCGGGTTCCCGCGCCGGCATCCTTGTGATTAGACTTTCTCGCAAGAGGCTACGGCTCGGAGGGAGACGAAGGGCCTCGATCCAGGGAGACACATGCGTTGCTCAACCTCAGCAAGATTGTAACGCGGCCGGTTATCGCCGCCCTCGCCCTAGCGACCGTCTCTTCGGTTGCCGTACATGCTGAGGATGCCAAGCCCGCTGCCGACCCCGCCCTCGCCAACTCGCTCAACGCGAACGACAAGACTGCCGAGCAGGACGAGAAGCTCCTGAAGCAGGATGCCGCCGTGAAGAACGAGGACGGCAAGTACACGGACGCCGACGGCCACCCGACGTTCCACGTGACCCAGGAGGGCAAGAAGCTCGACTGGTACACCTACTCAGGATACCGGCGCTATCACGCCGAGTGCCACGTCTGCCACGGCCCGGACGGCATGGGCTCGACCTATGCGCCCGCGCTCAAGGACTCGCTGAAGCACCTCTCCTACGAGGAGTTCATCGGCATTCTGGTGGGCGGCAAGCAGGACGTGAACGCCGCCGAGCAGAAGGTCATGCCGGCCTTCGGCGACAACAAGAACGTCATGTGCTACTCGGACGATCTCTACGTCTATCTGAAGGCGCGCGCCGCCGGAGCGATTGGGCGCATCCGTCCTTCCGAGCACGAGGACAAGCCTGAATCTGCCAAGAAGGCCGAGAAGGAATGCATGGGCGGCTGATGTCGTCTTTTGCCCGGATCGTCGCTCTCTGTGCCCTGTCTCTGACCGGGGCGCAGGGAGCGCTCGCCCAGCATCTGCCGGATATGGTCACCACGGACGTGCTGCGCGTCTGCGGGGATCCGGGCAACATGCCGTTCTCCGAACGCAAGGAGGACGGCTTCGAGAACAAGATCGCGGCGATCATTGCCGACGAACTGAAGGTGAAGGTCCGCTATTACTGGCTGACTCAGGGCCCGGGTTTCGTGCGCAACACGCTCGGGACCGGCCTCTGCGACCTGATCATGGGCAGGCCTTCGGCAGCGACCTCGTCCAGACCACCAATCCCTATTACCGGTCCGCCTACACGCTGGTCACCCGTGCCGGGGAATTCGACGGCGTGACCGGCCTCGATGACGCGCGCCTGAAGGGCAAGAGCATCGGTGTCATCGCGGGAACCCCGCCGGTGAACCGAATGGGCGAGTTGGGCCTCGTGTCCAGCATGAAGGCCTACGCGCCGTATCAGCTCGACCCCTCCCGCAAGCATCAGACGGTCGCAGCCGAGATCATCGCGGCCCTCGCCGCCAAGGAGATCGACGCCGCCGTGCTCTGGGGACCGGCCGCGGGCTGGCTCGCCAAGCAGTCTGGGACGGCCATGAGCGTGGTGCCGCTGCTCAAGGAGCCCGAGCGGCCGCCGATGGCCTATCGGATCGCCATGGGCGTCCGCCTCGGCGAGAACGATTGGAAGCGCACGCTGAACATGGTCCTGCGCAAGCGCAAGGCGGATATCGATCAGGTGCTGCGCGCGTACGACGTGCCGCTCCTCGGCGAGGAAGACAACAAGCTGGCCGAGCCCGGCGAGCGCTGAGCGGCCTCAGGCCGGCGCGATGCCGCTCCGGTCGAGCTTCGCCAGGGCGTCGACCACCCGCTCACCGCCGATGACGAGATCCGGAGCGATCTCGGCGAGCGGCACCAGCACGAAGGCGCGCTCGCGCACGTAGCGGTGCGGCAGCACGAGGCGCGCATCCTCGACGGCGGCCCCCTCGTAGGCCAGCACATCGATGTCGATGACCCGCGGCCCCCAGCGCTCCTCGCGCACGCGACCGAGATCGTGCTCCACCGACAGGCAGGCATCGAGCAGGCCATGCGGATCGAGGTCCGTGTCGATTGCCACGGCGCCGTTGAGGAACCAGGGCTGATCGGTCTTGCCCCAGGGCGGCGTGCGATAATCGGCCGAGCGCGCGACGATTGCGATGCCCGGCACGGCGGCGAGCCCCGCAACAGCCCGGTCCAGCATCGCGGCCATGTCACCGATATTGCTGCCGATGCCGAGATAGGCCCTCATGCGCGATCTCCGCGCTGGCGTGTGATCTCGATGCTGACGCCATCCAGGATCGCCGGGACCGGTGCGCTCGGCTTGTCGACGCGGACGGTGATCGCGTCGATGCGCGCGAAGCGCTCGAGGATGCTCGCCGCGATGGCCTCCGCCAGGGCTTCGATCAAGTTGAAGCGCTGCTCGGTGCTGATCGCGACGGCGATCTGCGTCAGGTCGGCGTAGCTCACCGTGCCGGCGACCGCGTCGGACCGTCCGGCCTCGCTGAGGTCGACGCGGGCCTCGAGAGAGATGTAGAAGCGTTGACCGAGCACGGCCTCCTCGGGCAACAGCCCGTGGCGCCCGAACACGGCGATGCGGGTGACGCGGATCAGATCGCCGCCCATGCTCACCGCTCCCCCGGCCGCATCACGGCGTCGGCGACGCGCATCGCATCGATATGGGCAGCCACGTCGTGCACGCGGACGATGTCGGCGCCCAGTGTCGCCGCCAGAGCGTGCGCGGCGAGGGAGCCGTACAGCCGATCCGCCGGCCGGGTCTCGCGATCATGCAGGCGTCCGAGGAGAGACTTGCGGGAAACGCCGACCAGAACCGGAAAGCCGAGGGCGCGGATCTCCGGGAGCCGCCGCAAGACCTCGAGATGCTGCGCCCAGGTCTTGCCGAAACCGACACCCGGATCGAGCACGATCTCGGAATCCGCGATGCCCGCACGATGGGCGATGCCGAGCGACCGCTCGAAGAAGGCCTGCATGTCGGCGACGATGTCGATCTCTGGATCGATCGACGCGCGGTTGTGCATGATGATGACCGGCGCGCCGTGCGCGGCCGCCACGGAGGCGATGTCGGGCTCGCGCTGGAGGCCCCAGACGTCGTTCACGATCCGCGCGCCGGCCTCGAGAGCGACGCGCGCCGTCGAAGCCTTGTAGGTGTCGATGGAGATCGGCACGGCCAGCCGCGGAGCAACCGCGCGGATCACCGGCAGGACCCGCGCCTGCTCGTCCTCGGCCGAGACGGGCACATGCCCGGGCCGGGTGGATTCGCCGCCGATGTCCAGGATCGCCGCCCCGTCCGCGACGAGGCGCTCCGCCTGCGCCACGGCCGCGGCGTCTCCGGCGAACAGGCCGCCGTCCGAGAAGGAATCGGGCGTGACGTTCAGGATGCCCATGACCAGCGTGCGCCCTCCGAGATCGGGCAGCAGGTCGGAAAGGCCGGAAGAGGGGGTCACGAAGAGGGTCCCGTCACGAGCGCGCTACGAGACCCCGTGTGCGCGAATCGCGAGGCCGGCGCAACGCCGGCCTCTCCGCACGATCAGCCGCGATAGCAGCGGATCTCGGCCTCGGCCTGGGCGCGCCGGAGTTCCGCGACCTTGTCGTCGAAGATCTTGGTCGACTTGAACTCGTTGGCGCGGTTGCCGATGCCCTGCCGCATCGACAGGACCGTGCTCGCCTGGACGTACTTGTCGTACGGCAGGATGGCGGCGAGCTGATCGAGCGAGCACGAGCACTTCTGCAGGCTTTCGCGGGTCTGGCCGTTGGCCGCCATGCAGCCGAACACGTAATCGACCCGCGCGTCGGTCGGGTAATCGTTCTCCTCGGCCGCGTAGCCGGCGAGGCCCGACAGGGTCAGGGCGAGGACGGCCAGCGCGCCGCGTTCAGCCAGCCTTCTGATCATAGTTCAGCTTCTCCTCAAGCAGCTCGCCGCCGTCCTTGTTCTTCGAGGATGCCTCGATCGAGACGATCTCACCCGGGACGGAGGGGGCGGTGACGAAGGTATAGGTCAGGTCATCGAGGCCGCGCATACGCTGCGTCATCGCATCGCCCTCGAAGGGCTTGGTCACCACGCGCCAGCCATCGACGCTGCGACCGTCGAACTCGACCTTCGTCGGCGTCACCGTCGCCTTCTCGCGCAGGCCCCGGCGGATCGCCAGCTTCAGATAGCGCGGGTTGGCTTCGAGCACCTTGGCCAGCGCCCGGAGGTGGTTCTCGAGAAACAGCGACACCACGGGATTGCCCGCCATGTCCTCGAACGGTCCGGCCGGCACGCGGTTCAGCCCGGAAAACATCGTGACGCGGATATCGCGCGCGTCGGGGCTTTTGCCCGGCTCGATCTTCAGCGCGACCGTGTCCTGGAGCGGGGCCCCGAACGGGCCGCCGGAGATGCCGGAGCGGCGCAGGTAATTGTACGTGATGGTCGATCCCGGCGCCGCGTTCTTCATCTGAGGCTGATCGAACAGCAGGTCGGCGGCCGAGGGCGGGGCGGCGGCGTTGGCCTGGGTGACGGTCGCGGGTTTCGCCGCGTCCTCGGCGAAAGCCGGCAGCGCGGCCAGAACGAGGGCCAGGGCCGTCGTAGCAAGAACTCTCACGAGTGCACTTCCTCCTTGAGCGGCGACCGGACGTTGCTGCCGATCGTCCGATAGACGTAATCCGGCGGGTTCTCGGCCGCCTCCTCCACCGCGAGGGCCCGCACCTTGGCATGGAGCGGGGAGAGCGAGCAGGCCGGATCCGTGGCCGCGGCGTCGCCGGCGAGGGCCAGCGCACGGCAACGGCAGCCGCCCCAATCCTTCTCGCGGCGGTCGCAGGAGCGGCACGGCTCCTTCATCCAGTCCGTCCCGCGATAGGCCGTGAAGGCTGGCGAGTCATGCCAGATCTCGCTGAGCGAATGGTCGGTGACGTTCCAGAATTCCAGCCCCGGAATCGTCTCGGCCGCGTGGCACGGCAAGACCTTGCCCTGGGGCGTCACGTTCATCAGCTTGCGGCCCCAGCCGCCCGCGCAGGCCTTGGGGTACTTCGCGTAATAGTCGGGCACGACGAGATCGATCACGAGCTGCCCCTTCAGGCGCTCGCGGGCCGCCTCGGCGATGCGGATCGACTCGTCCACTTGCGCCTTGTTGGGCATCAGGGCGGCGCGGTTGACGTAGGCCCAGCCGTAATACTGGGTGTGCGCCACTTCGAGGCGCTTGGCGCCCATCTTCACCGCGAGATCGATGAAGCCCGCCACCTCGTGGATGTTGCCGCGGTGGATGACGGAGTTAAGGGTCAGCGGCAGCCCGAGCTCCACGACCTTGGCGGCAAACTCGAATTTTTGCGGCTGGGCGTTCTTCAGGCCGCCGATCTTCTCGGCGTTCTGCGCGTCCACGCCCTGCACCGAGAGCTGCACGTGGTCGAGGCCGACATCGTAGAGCGCCTGGAGCTTCGACAAGGCTCCGCCGACCCCGGAGGTGATCAGGTTCGAGTACAGGCCGAGATCCGCGCAGGTCTTGGTGATATCGGCGATGTCGTTGCGCGCGGTCGGCTCGCCGCCGGACAGGTGCACGTGGAGCACGCCGAGCGCGGACGCCTCTTTGAGCACCCGCTGCCACGTCGCCGTGTCGAGCTCGCCGGAGCGGCGGTCGAGTTCCAGCGGGTTGGAACAATAGGGGCACCGCAGCGGGCAGCGGTGGGTCAGCTCAGCGAGCAGACCGACCGGGGCCGGCGCCGCGGGCCGGTTCGGCGTCAGCGCGTTCATCGCTCAAGAACCCGTTTCTCCGCGAGACCGTCGAGCATCACCAGGATGTCAGCCTCGATTGCACGCGGGTCGGCCGCGTAGGTTTTGCCCAATTCATCCGCGATGTCGGCGACGCTGCGCGTGCCGTCCACGAGCTTGAGCACCGCGACGGCGTTGTCGTCGAGGTCGAAGGTGCGCTCCGGGGCGAGTAGGACGTACTTGCCGCGCGTCTCGTCGTTGCGCAGCCGCACGCCGCGCGGCAGGCGCGGGCGGTCGCCGGGCGCGGTCTTCCTCCCGCCGGCCGCCTGGACCTGCGCCGGCTCGGCAACGAGACCCTCTCCGGCCTGCCAGGCATCCGGAGGGATCAGGCCGGGGGCCACGTAGGCGAAGTACAGGGCGTCGAGCTGCGTCCACAGGACGTTGCACTTGAAGGTCAGCGCAGCCATCGCCCGGCGCTGCAGCTCGGGCGTGGTCGCATGCTGCTTGACGTAATCCAGCGCGAAGTCGGCATCCCGCGGGGCCTGCGTCAGACGCTTGTCGAAATAGGCCAGCGTGTCCTTGGTGATGAAGTCGTAATTCTTCAGCATCCCGGCGACACGCTCCGAGATGATCGTCGGCGAGAACATCTCGGTGAGCGACGAGGCGATCGCCTCCAGCAGAGTCTTCTCGGAGACGAAATGGACGTAGGCCTCGACGGAGAACTTCGTCGCCGAGAGAATGCCGCGGGTCGACAGCACGTAGTCGCGGTCGAAGCCGACGCCCTCCGCCAGCTTGAGCCAGCGCTCGATGCCGCCGTCACCCTCGTGGTCGCCGTCGTGATCGACGATGCGCTGACGCCAGATCCGCCGCAGCGACGCGTCGGTCATCCGGGCGAGCACCGCGGCGTCCTTCACCGGGATCATCGCCTGGTAATAGTAGCGGTTCAGCGCCCAGGCCCGGACCTGATCCTTCGACAGCTTGCCGTCGTGCAGGAGGCGGTGAAACGGATGCAGGTTGTGGTAGCGGCGCGCGCCGATATCGCGCAGGGCCGCTTCCAGCTCGTCGGGAGTCAGGAGACGCTCGCTGTCGGCGGTGTCGGGGGTCGGGAAGACTGCGTTCATGGCGTTTCCGGCGTCCGTTCTCGGGTCGCGTTTCCTGTGCGGTCGTTCCGCCCTCGGCAGCGGGGCGAATATCTGAACTTGGACACGATATAGTGCCGCCGGGCTACGGACCCAACCTCCGGCCCCGTCCAGGTAACCCCGTTCAAGCCGCCAGAGCCTGCGGCACAGGGTACACTCGGATGACCGTCTCGGAGCTCCGCAAACCGCTCCATCACGATCGGGGCTCGTTCCTCAAAGGCGGGGCCGCTCCGCACGCAAATCCTGAGGTGCCGAAGTGCGGCGGCGATCTCAAAGGAGAGCTCGGAGATCCCGGCTCCTTCAAGCATCGCTGACGCGGGCAACTCAGGATGTAGGTGAGAACTGCCAGATCACACGCACTCCAAAGTCGTCGCAGCCTAAAGCGACAGGCTCAGCCCGTCATGGGCTACCGTCCACCCGGCCTTCTCGACATCCGCCCGCTCGGCCGAGTCTTCGACCAGCACCGGGTTGGTGTTGTTGATGTGGACGAAGATGCGGCGTCCGATCTCCACGCCCGCGAGGGCGTCGATCGAGCCGCCGTCGCCGCGCATGGGAACGTGCCCCATGCGCCAGCCGGTCTTCGTCCCGACCCCGGCGCGGATCATGTCGTCGTCATGCAGGACGGTCCCGTCGAAGAGCAGCGCGTCGACGCCGGCGATCCGCTCCCGCAACCCGTCGGTGACGCGGGCGCAACCCGGGATGTAGGCGAGGCGCCGGCCGCCGGCCTCGATCAGCGCGCCGACCGTCGTCTCGGTCTCGGCGCCGATCTCCATCGTCTCGTCCTCCAGCCAGAGCGGCACCTTGCCGGGGACGGGGAACAGGGTCACGGACAGGCCGGGAAGAGGCTCGAAGCGCTGATCCATGCCGATCGGCTGTCGGGCGACCACGCCGTCCGCCATCACGTCGAAAACGCGGTTGGCGTTGACCGAATCGAGAATGCCGCGGGTCGCGTAAAGTGTGTAGGGCTGACCTTCGCGGAGGGTCAGCAGGCCCGCCACGTGGTCGACGTCCCCGTTCGTCAGGAGCACGGCGCGGATCGGCGAATGGCGCAGGCCCTCGCGCGGGTGCATCTGGGGATTGTCGAAGAGCTGTTGCCGGATGTCCGGCGAGGCGTTGATCAGCAGCCAATCCGACCCGTCCGCGGAAACCGCGATGCTCGACTGGGTCCGGGGCCGCACCCGGTCCGGCTCGGACCGTGCCAGCGTGCAGATGGGGCAGCGGCAATTCCACTGAGGAAGGCCGCCGCCGGCCGCGGAACCGAGGATCACGACGCGCATGGTGCGGCTCCCGAGATCCCCGGCCCGTTAAACTCAGTTGAAGGTGTCGATCTCGGCCGACTCGTAGCTCGTCACTTCCATGCCGACGCAGATCTCGGACACGATCGGGGCAGCCCACTTCATGGTGTTTCTCCTTCGCGACATCTACACCGAGCGTCACGCGGTTCCTAAGAGGACCCTAAGACACTGATGGCGCTCTCATTTCCGGCGCGAGAGAGGTATCGGCGATTCAGCTGCGCGCTTCAAGCACTAACTTGCCGGATCCTCCCAAATTTTTCGTGAGAGACTTCCTAACCCTCCGGAAACCATCGAGAAATGCGCGCCCCTGCGACTTAAGTACAGTGGCTCACTGACGGAAGTCGGGTCCGCGCAACTCGAGCATGAACCCTTTGCCGCGCACCGTGACCAGACTTGGCCCGCCATAGCGGACGAAATCGGCCATCTTCGAGCGCAGATAGCCGATATAGACGTCGACCACGTTCAGGGAGAGGCCGCCCTGGCTCGCCCAGAGCCGGTCGAAAATGTCGGCCCGGGAAACCGGCTTGCCGATGCTCTCCATCAGCATGGCGAGGAGGTCGGCCTCGCGGGGTGTGAGGCGCGCGCTGGCCTCACCGCAGCTCGCCTGCCGGGTGTCGAGGTCGAGCATCAGCTTGCCGGCCGTGATGCGCGAGCGCGGCGCCTCCGCCTGTTCACGGCGCATGAGATGCGTGCGGAGCCTTGCCACCAGCTCGTCGAACTCGAACGGCTTGATGATGTAGTCGTCGGCACCGAGGGCCAGCCCCTCGGCCCGGTCGCGGATCTCGTCGCGGGCGGAGAGGAACAGGATCGCTCCGGGGAAGCCGCCCTCGCGCAGGGACCGGCACACGTCGTGGCCGGATCCGTCCGGCAGGTTGATATCGAGGAGCACGGCGCCGGGCGCGGGATCATGCGCGGCCTTGAGCGCCTCGTCCACGCAGGCCGCGGTCCCGACCTCGAACCCTTCGGCCTCCAATCCACGGGCCAGGAGCCCGCGGATGTCGACGTCGTCCTCGGCGATCAGAATCCGCGTCATGCGGCCGACTCCTTCACCTGCGCGCCGCCGGCGGCGTGTCCGGCGGCCTGCGCATCCCATGCCGGATCGAGCGCCGGAAGATCCAGGCTGACGCGAGCTCCGCGCCCGTCCGGCCCGGCGCCGAGCCGGATCGTGCCACCGTGCTGCTCGACGATCCAGCGCGCCAGGGCGAGGCCGATGCCAAAACCGGTCTCGTCCGGGCCGGCGCTCTTCCCCCGGCGGAACCGCTCGAACAGCTCGGCTTCCGAGGCGTCGAAGCCGGGTCCGTCATCCGTCACGGTGATCCGTCCGACCGGCCCGGGTTCTGCCGCCAGCGCGACCTCGACCCGGGACAAACCGGCGGCGTGGCGCAGCGCGTTGTCGATGAGGCTCTCGACGGTCTGGCGGATCCATTCCCGGTCGGCGAGGCACTCGACGTCGCGCGTGCCGGGATCCAGCGTCAGGCCGACCCGGCGGCGCGCGGCCTCGGACGCCATGTTGTCCACCGCCTCCGACAGGACGAGGGCGAGCCCGAGGGGACGCTTGTCGAACGCGATCTCGCCCGATTCCGACCGGGCGACGCGCAGCAGATCCTCGACGCGCAGCTTCAGCCGCTGCGCCCGCTTCTTGATGGTCGCGAAGACCGGTCCCGGGTCGCCCCCGCGGGACGTGCTCCGAAGGGCGAGATCGCACTCACCGAGGATCACCGTCAGGGGCGTGCGCAGCTCGTGGCTGACATCGGCGAAGAAGCGCCGCCGCGACTGATCGACGGCCTCCAGGCGGGCATTGGCGGCGCGCAGGTCGGCAGTACGCGCCGCCACGGTGTCTTCCAGCGCCGCCCGGTCGGCCGCGACCCGGGACTCGCGCCGCGCGAGGCGGGCGGCCATGCGGTTGACGTTGGTCATCAGCAGGCCGAGCTCGTCGCGAGTCGCCACGGACAGCCGCGTGTCGAGGGCGCCGCGGCCGATGGCGCTCGCCGCCCGGCGCACCTCCTCGATGCGCGCGAGCGTCGGACGGGTGACGCCACGGTAGAGAATCGCGAGCAGGACCAGGGCAGCCGCCACCGCCGAGGCCGCCGCGACCCGCAGGCGCTCAGAGAGCGCCCGGGCCTGCTCGGAGCCCAAGGCCATGCTGCGCCGCTCAGCCTCGATCAGGAACGAGAGCGGCTGGCCGGTCATGGCGCCGAACCCGTTGAGCGCCCCCTTGATCGCGTCCTGGCGCCGCTCCGGATCGGTCTGGCGGCTGATCAGCGCCACCTGCCGGTCGAGGACCGCGCGGGCGGCCCGCAGCTGCGCCATGGGGCGCGTGCGCGCCGCGTACTGCATCCGGTCGGCCGGATCATCGCTCGGCGGAAAACTCCTGGCCAGGGCTTCATCGACCGTGGCCAGGGCCCGGTCGGCATTGTCGCGGGCGATCGCCATCGCCTCCGGCTGGTTGTCGGGATTGCCCACGGTCTCCACGGCCGCGAGGCCGAACTGGGTGAGGCGGCCGGACAATTCGGCCAGCAGCTCCAAACGACGCTGCGCCTCGAGGGTCCGGTCGACTGTCCGCTCCGCGGCCCCGATCGCCGCCAATGCCGCAGCCGCGGCCAACACCACCACGATGGCCGTGCCACCGAGCAGCAGCGCGAAGCGGACCTTCAGCGAGCGCATGGTTTCCGTGCCGCACTCAGAGGAGAGGCGAGCATGTCACCGTCCGGCGGGAGAACCAAGGCGCCGTCACAGATCCTTCGGCACGCTGCCCTTGGCAGCGCAGCGCCAGCGCTCGACATGCCATTCGGGATGTGATGCCTGCCAAGTCGCCAGCGCACTCTGCGAATTGCGCAGGCACACGAAGGGGCTCGACTTCTCGAACGACATCTCGATCTGGTCCTCGCGGCAGGTCGAGGGCTGGGCGACGAGGCAGATCGACAGCAGCAGCAGCATGGGCGCGTCCCCGGTTTGCCGGCCTCGGACGGGCCGGCTTGCCGGGAAGCATAGGACGGCGTCACGCCCCTTGCCCAGGCGGCGTCAGGCCGCGACCCAGATCTCGCCCTTGGCGATGGTCGCGAGGTCGCCGGAGTAGCGACGCAGCGGCTTACCCAGGAGGTCGGCGTGCTCGGCGCTGACACCGCGCAGGGCCGTGGCCAGCAGGCGCAGGAACACGAGGTCGTGCGTTCCTGTCTCCACGAAGGTCGCAGCCATCCGCCCATGCGATCCCAGGACGAGCGTCCCGCGGCGCATGCCGAGACCCGGATGGTCGCCGACCGCGAGCGCCGCCAGCGTGCCGGCAATCATGCGCGAGCCCGCGAAGGCGCCGGCGCGCCCGGCCACGATGGTCCCGCGTCGCATCCGGTCGCCGAGATGCGCCCCGGCGCTGCCCCGGATGACCAGCGTGGCCCCGTCGAGCCCCGCCTTGGCGGCGTAGACCGCGCCGCCCGCGTAATCTCCGGCATCGCCCTCGATGGTGATCGTGCCGCCGGTGGCGCCGGAAGCCGCGTAGGGACCTGCGTTCCCGATGACAGTCAGGCTGCCACCGACCATTCCGGCGCCGAGGCGCTGCCCGACATCGCCGACGACGCGGATCGTGCCTTCCGACAGGGATGCGCCGACGCGGTCCAGACGTTCGTGGCCGCCGTCGATGGTCAGCGTTTTGGAGCCGTCGAGGGAGACGGCGAAACAGTCGCCGAGACGCACGCCCGTCCGGCTGGTTCCAACCTCCAGGCGTTCGGCCTCGCTCTGCGAGAGGCCGCTGAGCGCCAGCGGGTTGATGGCGAGGAAATCCAGCCGCTCGGGCGGGGCCGCGCGCAGGGTGAGGGTGCTCACGGCTCAGCCCTCCGGCTTGGCGTCGTCGCGCGCGATGAGGTCGCGCAGGTGGTAATGGTGGCGGCCGAGATTGCCGCCGTAATTGCCGGCCGTGACGGCGATCAGGCCGTGTTTGCCGCCGATCTCGGTGGCGGCGTGCAGGCCGGCGCGCATCGAGTCGGACACACCCTGCGAGGTGAGGGCGTCGATCACGATCTCCAGCACCACGCCGCATTCCGCCGGGAGCGCCGAGCCGGCGCGGCCCTTCAGGGTCGGGCAGTAGGCGTCGTTGGTCGAGGCCATCATGCCCTTGGTCCGGCCGCCGACCTTGGAGCCGGAGCGGACGATGCCGCCCGGGAACGGCAGGATCGCGCCCGGCACCGCCTTGGCGGCCTCCACGGCGATCTCGGCGACCTTCAGCGTCTCGGCGTGGTTCCGGCCGAGGAACAGCAGGTTGCCGCCGCCGACTGCGCCGTCGACGGCCCGAACCGAATCCTCGCAGAGGAACTCGCCGTCCATCACCGGGATGCGCCAGTAGCGCCGGGCCTTGCCGGTGGCGTCGGGCAGGCGCTTGGCCACCGCGAAGCCGTCGCCGAAGTAGCGGATCGCGCCGCCGAGCTTGATCTTTGTCGGCCCGTCCACGCCCGCGTAGCAGGCGGTGCCCGGGCAGGTCAGGATGCACTGGCCGACGCGCTTGATCAGCTGGTCCTTGAGGCCGTTCGGTTCGAAGCCGAAGAGCAGGATGCGCACGCCCGGCCGCCCGTCAGGCGTCTCCTCGGGCGACAGCTCGGCGTCGATCCCGGCCTCGGCGCCGCAGCCGATCACCGAGGTGGCGAAGCCCGTCATCGTGGTCGCGGCGATCATCGCCCACTTGGCGGTGTCGTTCGTGACGATGATGGCCGTACCGGCCACGTCGAACGCCTCCGCGAAGGTGTCGGCGACCGGGATGCCGTTGAGGGAGAGGTCAGACATCGTTGTTCCCGCGGCTCGCCCCGCTGATCACACCCGGCATGGCACCGCCTCGAAATTCTCCGTCCCCTCGCCGAAGGCCGCGTCGGGCACGGCGAAGCTGTCGAGACCCTCGCCGAAGCGTTCCGTGAGGTAGGTGTCGGCGCGCTTCGCCATGGCCTTGTCGGACTCCACGGTCAGCGACAGCGTGCGGCCCGCGCGCCACTCCACGACCTCGCCGTCCTCGACGATCGGCACGCCGTCCTTCAGGACGAGCTTGGCGGCGGTGAACATCGCGGTGCGGTTCGCGTCGTCGCGGTAGACGGCGACGTCGGCCCGGGCGCCGGCCCGCAGGTGGCCGCGGTCGGCGAGGCCGAGGAGCTTCGCGGGTCCGGACCGGGTCAGCTGCGCGATCTCCGAGAGCGTGTACTCGCGCTCCAGCCCCGGAAGGCTCGAGCGTTCGCCGACCACGCCCGGCAACGTCGCGATCTCGCGGTCGCGCTCCGACTTGTCCATCAGCAGGTGGATGATGCGCGGGTACTGGGTGAACGGGCCGCCGTTCGGGTGATCGGTGGTCAGGATCGTCCGCTCCGGATCGGTGGAGAGCAGCATGATCTCCAGGCCGATCGCCCATTGCAGCGAGCTGGTCGGACCCCGGGGCCGGTACAGGAACGGCACCACGCCGCCGCCCTCGGCGTCGCCCGCGTTCAGGACCCACTTCTTCGGCTTGGCGCCCTTCCGGCCGGCGAACTGGCGGAGGATGTCGAGCGACACGGTCACGGTCTGGCCGAACACGACCTGCCCGATATCGAGGGTGGCGTTCGGGTTGTCGGTGATCGCCTGCGCGATCCGCTCGGCGGCCGAGCGGAAGCCGCCGGTGCCGGGATTGGCCGGGTCGACCGCGCCGTAGGCGTAGAACTGCGCGTGGGCGAAGTGGATGCGCCGCCCCTCCGCCGCGTCCAGCGTCGCCATGAAGCTGTCGTCGGCCCCGGGCAGGCCGAGGTTGTTGCAGTGGACGTGCAGCGGGTGCGGAACGCCGATCTCCTCGACCGCGTCGAGGAGCGAGCCCATGATCTGCCGGGTCGAGAGCCCGTAACAGGGGATCTCGTCGTCGAGGGACAGGCGCAGGGCCCCGTCCTTGAAGGCGGAGGCGCCGCCGGCATTGATGCACTTCACCCCGAGCCCGCGCGACTGGGCGACCGACAGGGCGACGAGGTCGCGCACGGCGTTGCCGCCCTGGCGCTCGCGTAGCAGCTGCAGGAGTTGGTCGTCGTTGCCCATCACGGTCAGCGCGCCGCGGTCGAGCAGCGGGATGTCGGCGAGCTCGAGCTGGGTGCCCAGCGCGTGGGTCGGCGGCATCGCCGGCTCGACGGCCGTGGTGTAGCCCATCCGCGCGTAGGTCGAGCCGATCCAGGCCGCCGCCCCGCCCGCGTGGGCGAAGGGGTGGCCGTCGGGCGCCGCCTCACTGACGTAGAGGTCGGGCAGGAGCAGCCGCGAGGTGATCACGTTGCCGCCGGCGATGTGCGAGTGCACCTCGACGCCGCCCGCCATGACCACGCAGCCCGCGGCGTCGATCACCGCGTCGGGCTCGCGGCCCGGCGGATCGATGACGCGGCCGTCCTCGATCCAGACGTCGCCCATGGAATCGCGGGACGCGGTCGGATCGACGACGCGCCCGCCCCGGATCACGCTCAGCATGCGGGTTCACTCCTCGACGCGGCCGGGCCCGTGACCAGGCGCTCCTTGAGGGCGCCCAGCACCGACGCGGCCGACGGCAGATCCGACGGCGCTGAGGCCGGCCAGAAGGTCAGCGCGGCGCGCTGCTCGTTCCACAACACGCCGCCATGGTCGCGGCCGGGCTGGCCGACGGCGATCACCACCTCGGCGACCTGCGCCTCGCCGTCGGCGACCAGCGCGACGGCCGGGACGTTCGACAGCCAGTCCGGGCGCGAAACCGGGACGGCGCCGATCCAGAGGACGGCATCGACCTCGCCGGCGGCGACTTGGCGGGCGGCGTCGAAGCGCCAGGGATCATGCTCGGGCACGCGGCGCCCGAAGCCGCTGCGCGGCGCCTGCCCGGTGAGCCAGGCCGAGACCGGTACCACCGCGCGGTCCTGACCGGTGCCGCCGACCGCGAGGGTGAAGCAGCGCGTGGTCTCGCTGAGCTCCATGGCGAGGCCCTGCAGCATCTCGATGCCGGCCTCGCCGAGCTCGGCGGCGTCGTAGAGGAGGACGCCGTACTGGGCGGCGGCGAGCCGGGCGGCGATCTGGGCGGGGAGGTCATCACCGGCGAGGTGGCCGCGGGCGTGGGCGCGCAGCACGCCGACCGCCTCGGTCAGCCCGCCCTCGGCCGGCCAGGACAGCGACGCGGTGGCGTTGGCGCCGACGGCCAGCAGGGCGCGCTCCGATCCGGCGGCGCGACCGCGGCTGGGCTTGTCGTCGATCAAGCGCTTCAGGAGCGGCGCCTGCCAGGGGGCCGCGCCCACCACCAGCACCACGTCGGCGCGCCCGACTGCCTCGGCGGGCGTCGAGGTCAGCGCCCCGACCCGGCTCAGCGCTCCGAGTTCCGCGTAGGTGCCAGCCGAGCCGGCGGTGTCGACGGAGGCGCCGATGCGCCCCGCGAGATCGTAGGCCGCGCGGATCGCGGCCACGTCGGCGCTGAGGCCGGCGATCACCGGCGCGCGCGCTTTGGCGAGCAGGGATGCGGCCGCCTCGATGGCGGTGCCCGCGTCCGTCGCGCCGCCCTTCACCCAGGCTGCCATGCTCCCTCTCGCAACGTTCTTGCTTGGTTTCGGAGCGGGCGACGGCCGTAAGACCGGACGAAGCGGGTGCCCCTCAACCCCGAGGGTTCCCCACCGAATCGGAATGGCTCATCCGCCCGGCACATCCGGGCAGGCGGCAAACTCGGCACGCCGTCGCGGGCCTAGGTTTGCCTTCATCCGCGCACCGCGGCAAGGGGGTCTGGCGGCGATGCGCGTCGGGAAGTGGATTGCGCGGACCGGTTCGCCGCCTTGCGACCGTGTGTGGTGGATCCCGGATCGCACGCCACCAGTGCTGCATGCGGCTGGGGCCGAGATGGTTTTCACGTCACGGTCTTTTCAGGACCGACGCGGCGGCGGGGAGGACCAACCGGGCCCGCGGCCGGGAATTGCCGTGGCAGCGGCGCGATCCGCGCGTATCCACGTTGCCCGACCCGGAGCCACGTGTGAAAAGCGCCCCGCGCATGCGCCGGGCCTGCGGGATTCGAGGAACGTGTGTTGGGCGAGGTCCCCGAACGGAACGAGATGACGGCGGACGGCGCCGTGCGGGTCGAGGCGCCGGCACGGCTGCATTTCGGGTTCCTGGACCTGCATGGTGGGCTTGGCCGCCGCTTCGGCAGCATCGGCCTCGCCATCGACGCGCCGTCCCTGGCCCTGACTGCCCGCCGGGCGGCTCGGCCCACCGTCACGGGCCCCGAGGCTGACCGCGTGCGCGGCTACGTCGAGGCCGCAGCCGCCCATCTCGGGCGCGGCGGGGACATCGCCATCAATGTCGAGCGGGTGATCCCGGCCCATGCCGGGTTCGGCTCGGGCACGCAGCTCGCCCTCGCGGTGGCGGCCGCGATGGCGCGCCTGAACGGCGAGCCCTTCGCGGCGGATGCCTTCGCGGCGACTTTGGACCGGGGCAACCGCTCCGGTGTCGGCCTCTGCGCCTTCACGGAGGGCGGCCTGATCGTCGATGGCGGCCGCGGCGCGGATGGCGGCCCGCCGCCGGTCATCGCGCGCCTGCCCTATCCCGAAGCCTGGCGAGTCGTCCTGATCCTCGATCCGAGAATGGCCGGCGTGCACGGGACGCGCGAGGTCGAGGCGTTCCGCGACCTGCCGCGCTTCCCCGAGACGCAGGCGGCCGAGATCTGCCGGATCGCGCTGATGCAGATCCTGCCCGCCGTCGCCCTAGCGGAGCCGCAGGGCTTCGGCGCCGGCATCACCCGGATCCAGACGCTGATCGGCGACCATTTCGCGCCACATCAGGGCGGCCGCTACGCCAGCGCCGCGGTCGCGGAGGCGCTGGCCACCGTCGCGGCGCAGGGCATCGCGGGCTACGGCCAGTCCTCCTGGGGTCCGACCGGCTTCGCGCTGGTGCCCTCCGAGGCCGAGGCCCGCGCCCTGGTGGCCAGCCTCGACCGGGGCGGCCCCCTCCGGTTCGTCATCGCCCGTGGCCGCAACAATGGCGCTTCGGTAACCGGTCCGGCGTGAGCCGGTCGCCCCGGGCTTGACCCGGGGCGCCGCTCCGGGTTTGGACGGAGGGAAGGCGCCTCTGTCGCGCGCCGCACGAGGATTCCATGGCCCGCTCGATCCTCCACATGCTGACGCCGCTCCGGCACATGAGCCCGTTCGACGTGAACATGGCCGTGGATGCCGGCTTCGAGACGGTGGTGACCTACACCGAGGTCAGCCTCGCCGACGTGGTCTCGCTGACCCAGGATTCGATCTTCTCGCGGTCGCCGGCCGACGGGACGCGGACGGGCATCTTCATCGGCGGCAAGAACGCCGAGGACGCCCTCGACATGGTCGACCGCGCCAAGAAGGCCTTCGTGCCGCCCTTCGTGAACCACGTCTTCGCCGACCCGGCGGGCTCGTTCACCACCGGCGCCGCCATGGTGGCGCAGGTCTCCCGTGCCCTGCGGCAGAAGTTCAACACCGACCTCACGGGCAAGCGCATCGTGATCTTCGGCGGCGCAGGCGTCGTCGCCTACGTGGCCGCGGTGATCGGCGCCCTGCAGGGTGCCACCACTGTGCTGGTCGGCCATGATGGCGAGGAGCGCGTCTCGAAGATCGCCTTCACGATGAAGTGGCGCTTCGGCATCGAGGTCGGCGCCGTCGACGGCACGACGCCGGACGATCGCCGCGCCGCCATCCGCGACGCCGACGTCATCCTCTCCGCCGGGCCGGCGGGCATCCCGATCCTCACCGCGGCGGATCTGGAATCGGCGCCGAAACTCCTCGTCGCCTCGGACGTCAACGCCGTGCCGCCCGCCGGCATCGCGGGGATCGACGTCAATGCGGTCGACGTGGCCTTGCCGACCGGAAAGGGCGTCGGCATCGGCGCGCTGGCGGTCGGCAACGTGAAGTACCAGACGCAGCGGCGCCTGTTCGACCGGATGCTCGCCTCCGACACGCCGCTATGCCTCGACTTCCGCGACGCCTACGAACTCGCCGTGGAGATCGCCGGCTAGGCCGCTCCGGCACCGGCCTCCCATGGCGGATGCGGTCCTGATCGCCGCACAGGCCGGGCGCGCCCTGGCCGAGGCGGCGCGGCGCGCGGAACTGCGCCCCTACGTCGCCGACCTGTTCGGCGATTCCGACACCCGCATGCTGGCCGAGGCCTACCGGCCGCTGCCGGGCCGGTTCGGCACCGCCCCCGCCGCCGACGCCACTCTGGCGGCCCTCGACGACCTCGCCGCGCGGGCCGGGAATCCGGTCGGCCTGATCCTGGGCAGTGGCTTCGAGGACGCGCCCGAGCTGATCGCGCGCCTCGCCGCGCGGCACCGGCTGATCGGCGCCTCGGCCGAGACCGTCGCCGCCCTCAAGGATCCCCTGGCTTTCGCGGCCCTGTGCGCGCGGCTCGGCGTGCCGCATCCGGCCGTGGCGACGGAGCCGCCGCCGGATCCCGCGGCGTGGCTACTCAAGCGGACAGGAGGGTCCGGCGGCAGCCACATCCGGCCGGCCACCCGGTCGCCCGCACCGGCGGGCCACTATTTCCAGGCGCGCGTGACGGGGCGGCCGCACGCTCTGAACATCCTCGCCGACGGACGCACGATCCGCATCCTCGCGGTCACCGAGCAGTGGTGCGCGCCGTCGCCGATCCGCCCGTTCCGCTATGCCGGGGCGCTCGTCCGCGGCGCCGGAGAAGCCCCGGCGCTTCCCGCTTCGGTCGTTGAGGCCGTCGCCGCCAGCATCGAGCGGATCGTCGCCGCAACCAGTCTGTGCGGCCTCGCCAGCGCCGACCTGCTGGTCGACGGGACCGAGTGGTGGCTCACCGAGATCAACCCGAGGCCCGGCGCGACCCTCGACATCCTCGACCGGCGCGGGACGCCGCTGCTCGCGGCCCACATTGCCGCCTGCCTCGGCACGATGCCGGATCCCGGACCGCATCCGGCGGGTGCGGCGGCCGCGCAGATCTGTTACGCGGACCGTGAGCTTGCGCCTGTGCCGGCCCTCGACTGGCCGGACTGCGTGCGCGACCGACCGTGCTCCGGCTCGGTGGTCCGCCGCGACGCGCCGCTCTGCACGGTGCTGGCCGAAGGCGCGGACCGGGCGGAGGTGCTCGCCCTGTTGGAAACGCGGACGGCACACCTGCGGGCCGTCTGCGCGGCGAAGAAAACACACCCCGAGGAAGCCCCGTCATGAGTGCCAGCCAATCCTATCCCAGCATCAACGCGCTCTCAGGCCCCCTGGTCGAGCGGCTCGTGGCCGACGCCGGGACCCTGCGGCTGTCCGTGTCGCAGGCCGCCGGCGGCGCCCGCATGGTCGATGCCGGCGCGCAGGCGCGGGGCTCGATCGAGGCCGGGCGGCGCATCGCCGAGATCTGCCTCGGCGGCCTCGGCACCGTCACCATCGCGCCGAGCGGGCCGATCGCGTCCTGGCCCTACTCGGTGACGGTCCATTCCGCCGACCCGGTGCTCGCCTGCCTGGGCAGCCAGTACGCGGGCTGGAGCCTCGCGGACGAGACCGGTGATTCCGGCTTCTTCGCCCTCGGCTCGGGCCCGGGCCGCGCGGTGGCGGCAGTCGAGGATCTGTACCAGGAGCTCGGTTTCCGCGATTCCGCCACTAAGACCGCGCTCGTGCTGGAAGCGGCGGGCGGCCCGCCCGAGAGCGTCGTCGCGAAGGTCGCCGAGGCCTCCGGCCTCAAGCCCGAGGACCTGACCTTCATCTTCGCGCCGACCCAGAGCCTCGCCGGCTCCACCCAGGTGGTGGCCCGCGTCCTCGAGGTCGCCCTTCACAAGGCCCACACGGTCGGCTTCGACCTGCACGCCATCGTGGACGGGATCGGCTCGGCGCCGCTGTCACCGCCGCACCCGGACTTCATCAAGGCGATGGGCCGCACCAACGACGCGATCATCTACGGCGGGCGGGTCCAGCTCTTCGTGGATGCCGACGACGCGGACGCCAAGCAGCTCGCCGAGCAGCTGCCTTCGGCGACCTCGAGCGACCACGGCGCGCCCTTCGCCGAGATCTTCGCGCGGGTGAACGGCGACTTCTACAAGATCGACGGCGCCCTGTTCTCGCCGGCCGAGGCGATCGTCACGTCGGTGCGCTCCGGCGCCACCTATCGCGGCGGCCGCCTGGAGCCGACGCTGGTCGACGCGTCCTTCGTCTGAGGGGCGACGCACCGGCACCTCCCCGTCATCCCGGGGCCGCGCAGCGGAACTCGGGATCCAGACACGCCGAGGTGCCAAGCTCTGGCGCTGTTGGCAGTTCTGGGTTCCGGGCTCGCCAGCGGCGCCCCGGAAGGACGGCGCGGCTGGTCGCCCGAGAAGCGGCTCGCTCGCGCAAGACAAGGCTTCCCATCCGTGGACCTCGAGCGGGCGGGAGACCGACCCCGCCTCGGGCTTGCTCCCGGCCCTCGGGCCCTGCCGTGAAGGCGGCTCTCTTCCGTGACGATCAGGACCCCCATGCGCATCGGGCTCGCGGCCGATAACGGCACCTGGCACAAGAACCGCCTGCTTGCGGCCCTGCGCGCGAGCGGCGTCGAGCCGGTGCTGTTCTCGCTGGCCGACGTGGCCGTGGTGACCGGCGGCAACGAGCCCCTGCGCGTGCCGGGCTTCCCCGACGCCCTGCCGGACGGCGTCCTGATGCGGACCATCGCGGGCGGCACCTTTGAGGCGACGACGATGCGGCTCGGCGTGCTGCACGCCCTGGTCGCGGCGGGTGTCACGGTCTGGAACGCGCCGACCGCGATCGAGCGCTCGGTCGACAAGGCGGCGACCTCGCTGCTGATCGACCGGGCCGGCCTGCCCACGCCGGCAACCTGGGTGTTCTCGAAGCGCGACGCGGCCGCCGACTTGGTCGCCGCCGAGGCGCGACCGGGCGCGCCGCTGGTCCTGAAGCCGCTGTTCGGCTCGCAAGGGGAGGGGCTCGCCCTGATCGAGCGCCCGGAGGACCTGCCCGACGAGGAGGCCGTGGCGCGGGTCTACTACCTCCAGCGCTACGTGCCGCGCCGGGACGGCTTGTGGCGCGACTACCGGGTGTTCGTCTGCGATGGCCGGGCGATCGCCGGCATGATCCGCGAGGGCGATGGCTGGATCACCAACGTCCACCGAGGCGGCCGGCCGCTACCCTGGGCGATGCCGCGCGCCGCCGCCGAACTGGCCGAAGCGGCCGCCGCCGCGGTCGGAGTCGATTATTCCGGCGTCGATCTCGCCGAGGACGGGGAGGGCGGGTTCTCGGTCCTCGAGGTCAACTCCATGCCGGCCTGGTCGGGGCTCCAGACCGTGTGCGAGACCGACATCGCCGCCGCGGTGGTGCGCGGCTTCCTCGCCGCGACCCGCGGCGCCAGCCGCCCCCGGCTCGTGGTGGCATGACCGGGCTCGACCCAGCGCTGATCGGCACGCTCTACCGGGCCGCCTGCCTCGCCGAGCTCGACGCCCTCAAGCCCGGCAACGTCCACGCCTACGCGGCCGGCCACCGCATGGAGGTGGCGGATTTCGTCACGAGCGCCGACGTCTCAGCGGGCGCCCTTGCCGAACAGGGCGCGCATGTCGGCGCCCGGATCCGCGGCGGCGTCGCCGCCACGATGGCGGCGGTGGGCCAGAACACCAATCTCGGCATTCTCCTCCTCTGCGCCCCGCTGGCCGCCGCCGCCGAGCGGGGCCAGACCGTCGCGTCGGTGCTCGGCAACCTCGACCGCGCGGATTCGGAGGCGGTCTTCGCGGCGATCCGCCTCGCCAATCCCGGCGGGCTCGGCCGCGCCGGCCGGCACGACGTCTCCGCCGCGGCGCCCGGCTCGCTCCTGGACGCGATGGCGGAGGCCGCCGACCGGGACCGCATCGCCCGGGCCTACGTGACCGGCTTCGCGGACGTGCCGGCGATCGGCCTCGCGGCCCTGGCCGCGGCCCGCGCCGAGGGCCTCGATCCCGCCTGGTGCACGACCGCCATCCACCTGGCTTACCTTTGCGCGGTGCCCGACAGCCATATCGCCCGCAAGCACGGCCCGGCCTCGGCCGAGGGCGTCCGCCGGGAGGCCGAGGCGGCCCTCGCCGGGCTCGATCTCGCCGGGCGGCCGGTCGACGCGCTGCTCGCCCTTGATGCCTCGTTGAAGGCGCGCGGTCTCAACCCGGGCACGAGCGCCGATTTCACGGTGGCGACGCTGTTCTGGGACGCGCTCGCGGCCGCCGGTGCGGCTCTGGCCTGAACCGCGCGCACGATCCGGTGTTTCCCGAATGGACGACTTAGAAATTCCTTCATGTCAGGGCCTTGCGCGGGTTGTGAGCCGCAGGGCCCCGCTGTAGGGTCCGCCGCGCTGTCCGGCCCAACCGGCTCGGCCCATCCGGCTCGGCCGGCATGGTCGGGCGCCGATAACAAGGATGGCTTCCCGGCCGCGGCACCGCCCGGCGCGCGGCTTTTTTCGGAATCCAGGGAGAGACACCGAATGGCGAAGATCACCAAGGTTCAGGTCGGCGAAGCGCTCGTCGGCGAAGGCAACGAGGTCGCCCACATCGACCTGATCATCGGACCGCGCGGTTCGCCGGCCGAGTCGGCCTTCTGCAACGGCCTCGTGAACAACAAGCACGGCTTCACCAGCCTGCTCGCGGTCATCGCGCCGAACCTGCCGTGCAAGCCGAACACCCTGATGTTCAACAAGGTCACCATCAACGACGCCCGTCAGGCCGTCCAGATGTTCGGCCCGGCCCAGCACGGTGTTGCCAAGGCCGTGCAGGACGCGGTGGCCGAGGGCATCATCCCGGCGGACGAGGCCGACGACCTGTACATCCTGGTCGGCGTGTTCATCCACTGGGAGGCGGCCGACGACGCCAAGATCCAGAAGTACAACTACGAGGCGACCAAGCTGTCGATCCAGCGCGCCGTCAACGGCGAGCCGAAGGCTTCGACGGTCACCGAGCAGCGCAACTCCGCGCAGCACCCCTTCGCCGCCAACGCTTAGATCGGGGACGGTCCTGGGCAGAGCGCGCCTCCGCCCGCACCGCGGGGCCTGATCCAGCGACTGGCTTCGATCTTTCTTGGCCGATAGGTAGGTCCTTGAACGGGACGGCGCGAGCCGTCCCGTTTTTTTGTGCGTCGCGTTCCGGCCATCGCGCGGTGCAGGACGTCATTGCAGGCGCACGGCATTCCTGGCCTTCTGAATTCCGGGTCGCTTCGCTGCGCGCCGCGACAGGTCATCCAGCCCCCGATTCACGTCGACACGTGTCTTCGACCCGCCCCGTTATTCCGGGGCCGCGCAGCGGAACCCGGGATCCAGACACGCCGCCGCGGCAAGGTTGGGCACCGCCAGCGGGTCTGGATTCCGGGCTCGCCTTCGGCGCCGCGGAATGACGGCGCGGGGTACCGCAGCGCCGCGAGCCGCGGACACTGCCTCGCCTAAGCGCTATCGGCCCTACGTGCGGATCGCGCCGCCGGCATGGCCCCAACGCAACCTCAGTGACCACGCGCGACGTTGACGTCCTGTGTGACGTCGCCGGACGCGGACGCCTCCTGCTTGGATTGGATCACGCCAATCACGTTCCCGTACTGATGCCGCGGACCGCCGCGGCAGACGTCATGCGGGCCGGCCACAACGTCGTCTTGACCATCGCCCTGCCGCGGCGGCGGGGAGCAGAATCCAACAGAAAAGGGGCCGCCTTTCGGCGACCCCCTTCCTTCGTCTCGACGGGTGACGTGGACTTAGAAGTCCATGCCGCCCATGCCGCCGCCCGGCATCGCCGGAGCAGGGCTGTCCTTCTTCGGCGCGTCGGCGACCATCGCCTCGGTGGTCACCAGCAGGCCGGCCACGGAAGCCGCATCCTGCAGGGCGGTGCGCACGACCTTGGCCGGGTCGGCGATGCCGGCCTGGATCATGTCGACGTACTCCTCGGTCTGGGCGTTGAAGCCGAAGGTCTCCGAGCCCGTGTTGTCGGTGATCTTGCCGACCACGATCGAGCCTTCCACGCCCGCGTTCTGGGCGATCTGGCGCAGCGGGGCCTCAAGGGCCTTCAGCACGATCTTGATGCCGGCCTGGACGTCCGGGATCTCGGACTTCAGAGCGGCGACCGCCTTCTTGGCGCGCAGCAGCGCGGTGCCGCCGCCCGGGACGATGCCTTCCTCGACCGCCGCGCGGGTGGCGTTGAGGGCGTCGTCGACGCGGTCCTTCTTCTCCTTGACCTCGACCTCGGTCGCGCCGCCGACGCGGATCACCGCGACGCCGCCCGCGAGCTTGGCCAGACGCTCCTGCAGCTTCTCACGGTCGTAGTCCGAGGTGGTCTCCTCGATCTGCGCCTTGATCTGCGCGATGCGGCCCTCGATGTCGGACTTCTCGCCGACGCCGTCGATGATCGTGGTGTTCTCCTTCTCGATGCGCACGCGCTTGGCGCGGCCGAGCATGGGGAGCGTCACGTTCTCGAGCTTGATGCCGAGATCCTCGGCGATCATCTGGCCCTTGGTCAGGATCGCGATGTCCTCGAGCATCGCCTTGCGGCGGTCACCGAAGCCCGGCGCCTTGACGGCCGCGACCTTCAGGCCGCCGCGGAGCTTGTTGACGACCAGCGTGGCCAGGGCCTCGCCCTCGATGTCCTCGGCGATGATCAGGAGCGGCTTGCCGGTCTGAACAACGGCCTCGAGCACCGGCAGCATGGCCTGGAGCGAGGAGAGCTTCTTCTCGTGGATGAGGATGTAGGGATCCTCGAGCTCGGCGACCATCTTCTCCGCGTTCGTGATGAAGTACGGGGAGAGGTAGCCGCGGTCGAACTGCATGCCCTCGGCGACGTCGAGCTCGGTCTCGGCCGTCTTGGCCTCCTCGACCGTGATGACGCCCTCGTTGCCCACCTTCTGCATGGCGTGGGCGATCATCTCGCCGATCTCCTTGTCGCCGTTGGCGGAGATCGTGCCGACCTGGGCGACCTCGTCGGAGGTCGAGACCTTCTTGGCTCGCGAGGTGATGTCCTTCACGGCGGCCTGCGTGGCGAGGTCGATGCCGCGCTTCAGGTCCATCGGGTTGATGCCGGCGGCGACGTACTTGGCGCCCTCGCGGACGATGGCCTGGGCCAGCACGGTCGCGGTGGTCGTGCCGTCACCCGCGATGTCGTTGGTCTTCGAGGCCACTTCGCGCACCATCTGGGCGCCCATGTTCTCGAACTTGTCGGCGAGCTCGATCTCCTTGGCGACCGTCACACCGTCCTTGGTGATGCGCGGGGCGCCGAAGCTCTTCTCGATCACGACGTTGCGGCCCTTCGGGCCCAGCGTCACCTTCACCGCGTCGGCGAGGATGTCGACGCCGCGCAGCATCTTATCGCGGGCGTCGGCGGAGAAACGAACGTCTTTCGCTGCCATGGTTTGCCTCTTGTCTGGTTGGGTTCTGCCCCAAGGCCTCAGGCGGCCTCAAAGGGCGGGGACGGGTGATCCGATCAGGCGGCGACGACGCCCATGATGTCGGATTCCTTCATGATCAGGAGGTCCTGACCGTCGATCTTGACCTCGGTGCCGGACCACTTGCCGAACAGGACGCGGTCGCCGGCCTTGACGTCGAGCGCGTTGACACGGCCGGACTCGTCGCGGGCGCCGGGACCGACGGCGACGACCTCGCCCTCCTGCGGCTTCTCCTTGGCGGTGTCCGGGATGATGATGCCGCCCTTGGTCTTCTCTTCGCCTTCGATGCGACGGACGACCACGCGGTCGTGCAGCGGACGGAACTTCATGAGCTGCCCTCTTGCTTCAGGTCTGGAGTTGGCGTTGATGCGGCCGGCGGGACCGCTTGCGAACTCGACTGTTAGCACTCTGTCTCGGCGAGTGCCAAAGACGGCCGCGAGATAGGCCCGGCCCGGTTCCGAGTCAAGGCTGTCGCACCCCCGCGCGAAGGTGCGATGACGCGCCGGCGGCTCTCATCCTTCCACATGGATAATGCGCTCTCATGCTGAGCCTGCACGGACCCGAAGGCCCGGTGGCGCTGCAACCCGGCAGCCCGATCGCGCGCAACACCGTGTGGCTCGACCTGAACGACCCGACGCCAGAGGAAGCCAAGGCCGTCGAGACCGCGACCGGCCTGCGCGTTCCGTCCCGGGCAGCGCTCTCGGAGGTCGAGACGTCGAGCCGCCTACGGAGGGTGAAGGGCGGGCTCTCGCTGTCGACGCCGATGATCACCTTCGAGCAGAGCGCGTCGCAGCTGAAGCCGCTGGGTTTCCTGCTGACCAAGGACCATCTCGTCACGATCCGTTTCCACGACCTGCGCGCCTTCGATTCCTCCGCGAAGCGCATCGCGGACGGCGACGGCAGCACGACCCCGAGCGAGATCTTCCTCGTCGTCCTGGAGGAGCTGGTCGACAGCCTCGCGGACGCCCTTGAGGACATGGCGTCGGAACTCGATTCCCTCTCGACCCGGATCTTCGACTTCGACGTCCGCGGCGCAGACCGCCGCCGGCTGGAGAGCCCGCCGCCCCGCCGCCGCGACCTTGCCCTGCGCCGGATCCTGCGCGGCATCAGCAACCGCGGGAAGGTGCTGGGCAAGATCCGCGCGAGCCTCCTCGGGCTGGAGCGGATCGTCCCGTTCGTGTCGGCCGCCTGCGATGGGCTCGGCCTGCCCGAGGATGGGCGCTTCGATACGATCCGACGAGACATCGAGTCCCTGGACGAGTTCGAGACCCGGCTCGCCGAGAACGTGCAATTCCTTCTCGACGCGGCTTTGGGCCTGATCAACATCGAGCAGAACAACGTCTTCCGGGTGCTGACGGTCGTCTCGGTGGTCGGTGTCCCGCCGACGCTGATCGCCTCGATGTACGGCATGAACTTCAAGCACATGCCGGAGCTGGAATGGACCTACGGCTATCCCTACGCGCTCGGCCTGATCCTGCTCAGCGCGATCGCGCCGGTGATTTATTTCCGTCTCCGCGGCTGGTTCTGATATTGGCAAATTAATTATAGTTGATATCGGATATTTATATATCATAGTTCCGTTTTAAATCCGATGAATTCCTGAAGCCATTTCATTGGATCGTATCGTTCGAAGCATTCAGCGATGGCGATATCGCATTTGGACATCGATTAGCGCATTTTTAACCGAGCGGAAGCTATAGAGCCGTCCGGAGGAACCGATTGTGACCATGTTCAAGCGAGCAACGTACAGCGAGGCTCAGGCCAAGATCGAGGCGCTCGACCGGTCCTTGGCCATCATCGAGTTCGCGCTGGACGGCCGCGTGCTGCATGCGAACGAAAACTTCCTGAAGGTGATGAAGTACGCGCTCGATGATGTCGTCGGCAAGCATCACCGCATCTTCGTTGATGACGCCTATGCCGCAACGGCCGAATACGCGGCGTTCTGGGACAGGCTGAAGGCCGGCCACTACGTGACCGGGGAATTTCCCCGGATCGACAAGGACGGTACCACGATCTGGCTCGAGGCGACCTACAACCCGATCCTCGACGCGAAGGGCCAGCCGGTGAAGGTGGTCAAGTTCGCCTCCGACATCTCGGCGAAGAAGAAGGAGATCACCCGGCTCCTGACGATGATCGACAATGTGCCGGTCGCGGTCATGACCGCCGACATGACCGACGATTTCAAGATCGATTACCTGAACGCCACGTCGCGCAAGACCCTGTCGGCGATCGAGCAGCACCTGCCCATCAAGGTCGACGCGATGCTCGGCAGTTCGTTCGACGTCTTCCACAAGAACCCGCACCACCAGCGCACCATGCTGGCCGATGCCAGCCGGCTGCCGCACACCACCAAGATCAAGGTCGGGCCGGAGACGCTCAACCTGCAGGTCACGGCGGTGAACGACGAGAAGGGCCGCTACCTCGGGCCGATGCTGACCTGGGCCGTCGTCACCGCGCAGGTGAACATGGAGACCGAGGTCAAGCGGGTCGCCGAGGCGGTCGGATCCGCGATCCAAGAGATGCAGAGTTCCGCCGAGGGGCTGATGCAATCGGCCGAATCCGCACGGCACAAGGCGTCGTCGGTGGCCGCCAATTCCGAGCAGATGAACGGCGCGATTCAGGAGATCTCCGGGCAGGTCGGCCGGGTCTCGGAGCGCGCGCAACAGATCGCCGTCCAGGCCGAGACCACCGACGCGACGATGCGGCAGCTCGCCGACAACGCCCGCAAGGTCGACGCCGTCGTCGGCATGATCAAGTCGATCGCCGACCAGACCAACCTGCTGGCGCTCAACGCCACGATCGAGGCAGCCCGCGCCGGAGCGGCGGGCCGGGGCTTCGCGGTGGTGGCCTCGGAGGTGAAGGCGCTGGCCGAGCAGACCGCCAAGGCCACCGGCGAGATCACCCAGCAGGTCTCGGCGATCCAGAGCGCCACGGGCGAGGCGGTCGGCGCCATCGAGATGATCACCGCGGCCGTGGGCGAGCTCTCGAAGCTCACGCTGTCGATGGCGAGCGCCGTGGAGGAGCAGGCGGTCTCGACCCACGAGATGGCCGGAAATATCGGCGGCGTCTCCGAGGCCGCCAACGCCACCGGTCAGCTCGCGCAATCGGTCCAGGGCATCGCCGAGAGCCTCGCCGGCCATTCGGCGAGCCTGTCGGAGAGCGTGATCCGGTTCATGAGGACGGCGTGAGCCGACCCGAGCGCGTCCCACGCGGGGCGCGCCGTAGCCATCCAGCGCGACGTCCGCTCAGTCCCGAGCGAGCTGCGCCCGACCGATCGCGAAGACCCGCCCGTCGCCGAGGAGGTGGGCGGTAAAACCCTTCGGGAACAGCCCTTCGATCGCCTTGTCGCGGACGTTCAGGCCGCCGGCATAGGCCCCGAAGGCCGGCATCACGAGGCGCGACCCGTCGGTGACGAAACAGCGGCGGCGCACCGCCCGACCGCGCATGGCGACCTTGCCGCAGGGATGCAGATGGCCGGCGATCTCACCGGTCACGGGCTCCGGGCTCGGCTCGTGGCGCAGGACGAGGCCGCCGATCGTCAGCGCGTCGGCGTAGCGACCGCCAACGCCCTCGCTGACCGCCGCGTCGTGGTTTCCGGCGATCCAGACCCAGTCGCGGCCTTCCTGCAGCGCCGCCACCATGGCACGGTCGCCCGGCTCCATCCGCTCGGGCCCGCGGGCATCGTGGAAGGAATCGCCGAGCGCCACCACGCGGGCGGGGTCGTGGCGCACCACGGCCTCGTGCAGGCAGGCCAGGGTCTCGCGGGTGTCGTAGGGCGGCAGGAACTGACCCGAGCGCGCCGCGTAGGACGAGCCCTTCTCCAAGTGGAGGTCGGACACGATCAGCGTCCGATGCTCCGGCAGCCAGAGGCCGCCGCAGAGATCGAGCACCAGGGTCTCGCCTGCCAACTGCAGGGTGGGGTGCTTATGAGTCTTCTCGAGTCTCAGGCCGGCCGCCAAGATCGCATCCTCGGAATCGTCGGGGGAGGGCGGATCGACGGTCAGGACAGAGCCTCTTGGAGAAGCTCCGCCTCGGCCTCGGCCAGGATCTCGTCGGCCCCCTCGCCGTAGATCCGCTCGCGCCCGATCTCGAGCATCACGGATACGGAGAGCGGCGAGACCCGGTCGAGAGACCTGTGGATGATTCGCCCCTGGATGCGCTCTAGCATCATGCCGAGGCGCCTCACGTCGAGGAGTCCGGTTGCCGCATCCTGCCGCGCGGCCCGCAGCAGGAGGTGGTCGGGCTGGTGCTTGCGCAGCACCTCGTAGATCAGGTCGGTCGAGATCGTGACCTGCCGGCCGGATTTCTTCTGGCCCGGATGGTGGCGCTCGATCAGCCCGGCGATGACGGCGCATTGCCGGAAGGTGCGCTTCATCATGGCCGATTCATCGAGCCACGCCTCGAGGTCGTCGCCGAGCATGTCGACCGCGAACAGGTCGCCGATGAAGTCCGGGTCGAGGGCGGCGCGTTCGGAGACGTCGCGAGTCGTCCAGATCGCGATGCCGTAATCGTTGGCCGCGAAGCCCAGTGGCCGAAGGCCGTCGCGCTCCAGCCGGCGGGTGAGCAGCATCCCGAGCGTCTGGTGCGCGAGACGCCCCTCGAACGGGAAGGCGGTGAGATAGTAGCGCTTGCCGCGCGGAAAAGTCTCGACCAGCAGGTCGCGCTCGCCCGGCAGGACCGAGCGGCGGCGCTGCTGCAGCAGGTACTCGCCGATCTGCTTCGGCAGGCGATCCCACGCGAACGGGTCGGCGATCAGCGCCCGGACCCGCTCGGCCAGGAAGGTCGAAAGCGGGAACTTCGCGCCTGCGTAAGACGGGATTGCCGGGTCGGTCCCGGCCGGTGCGCGCGTCACGAGGCACTCGTCCTCGGCGAGCCCCTCGAAGCGCAGCGTTTCCCCGGCGAACAGGAACGTGTCGCCGACCGTCAGCGTCTCGGCGAACTCGTCTTCGATCTCGCCGAGCACTCGGCCGGTCTTCGGCAGGACGGTACCGGGCTTGCCGCGCAGGGTCCGGCCGAGCCGCACCCGCACCCGCGCCGCCTCGACGATGGTGCCGACATTCATCCGGTAGGCCTGGGCGGTGCGGGCGTCGCGCACGCGCCAGAGCCCATCCGGCCCGCGCAGGATCTTGGCAAAGCGCTCGTAGGCGCGCAGCGCGTAGCCGCCGGTGGCGACGTAGTCGACCACCTGCTCGAACGATTCCCAGGTCAGCCCGGCATAGGGCACCGCCGAGACGATCTCGTCGTAGAGATCGACCGGGTCGAAGGCGTCGGCGCAGGCCATGCCGAGCACGTGCTGGGCGAGCACGTCGAGGGCGCCCTGGCGGGCGTCGGGGGTATCCTGCGCGGCCTCCTCGACGGCGTCGAGCGCCGCCTCGGCACTCCAACATCTCGAAGCGGTTGCCCGGGACCAGATAGGCCTTCGAGGGCTCGTCCATCCGGTGGTTGGCCCGGCCGATCCGCTGCATGATCCGGCTTGCACCCTTCGGCGCGCCGACATTGATGACGAGGTCGACGTCGCCCCAGTCGATCCCGAGATCGAGGGTCGCGGTGCAGACAATCGCCCGCAGCTGGCCCGCCGCCATGGCGGCCTCGACCCGGCGGCGCTGCTGCGCGTCCAGCGAGCCGTGATGGATCGCGATCGGCAGCGCGTCCTCGTTGAGCCGCCACAGCTCCTGGAAGGTGTACTCGGCCTGGAGACGCGTGTTCACGAAGACCAGCGTGGTCCGGTGCTCCTTGATCAGCTCGTAGATCGCCGGCATCGAGTGCCAGGCGGTGTGGCCGGAGATCGGCAGGGCCCGGCCGAGGTCGAGCATGCGCAGATCCGCCTTCGCGCCGCCGGCGACGGTGACGAGATCGGCCATGGGCGGCGCGGTTTTCCCTCCCCCTTGTGGGGAGGGGTAGGGGTGGGGGTCGTGCAGGATTGAGCGTTCCGGTGCCTCCTGCACGACCCCCACCTCCAGCTCCTCCCCACAAGGGGGAGGAGAGAGGTGTGCGCTCGCAATTCGCTGCGGCACCAGGTACTTCCGCAACTCATCCGGCTCGCGGACCGTCGCCGACAGCCCGATCGCCGCGAGTCCCGGGCTCAGCCGGTGCAGCCGTGCCAGCGCCAGCGACAGCAGATCGCCGCGCTTCGAGGTCACCAGCGCGTGCAGTTCGTCGAGCACCACGCAGCGCAATCCCGAAAAGAACGCCTCCGCCTCGCGATGGGCGATCAGCAGCGCCAGCTGCTCGGGCGTGGTCAGCAGGATGTCGGGCGGCCGGCTGATCTGGCGGGTGCGCTTGTGGGCCGGCGTGTCGCCCGTGCGGGTCTCGACCCGCACGGGCAGAGCCATCTCGGCGATGGGCGCGTCGAGGTTGCGGGCGATGTCGACCGCCAGCGCCTTCAGCGGCGAGACGTAGAGGGTGTGGAGCCCGGTCGGCTTCAGCTTCTGCGGCCCACGCTCCGCGAGGGCGACGAGGCTCGGCAGGAAGCCCGCGAGCGTCTTGCCGGCGCCCGTCGGCGCCACCAGCAGGGCCGAGCGACCCGCCCCGGCGATCCGCAGGAGGTCGAGCTGGTGCGGCCGGGGCGCCCAGCCGCGCGCCGCGAACCAGGCCCGGAACGTCTCCGGCAGGATCTCGGACGGAACGCTCAGGCGAGCGCCATCAGGAAGCGGTCGATCAGCTCCAGGGCCCGCTCGCTCATCGGGCTCGGATAGCGGGCGAAGACGTGGCAGCCTCCGGGATAGATCGCCGTGTGGCCGCCATTGCCCGCCGCGGCCCAGCGCGCCGACATGTACAGCGTGTCGTCGAGGAGCGGATCGGCGGTGCCGATGGTGAACAGGGCAGGGGCAGGCCCTTCAGGTCGGCGTAGATCGGCGACACGTCCGGCCGGCGGCGGTCGATTCCCTCCCGGACGTAGCCGTCGGCGAATTTGGTGAGGTCGCGGGTGTTCACGACCAGACGCTCCTCGCCCCAGTTCCGTACCGACGGGGTCAGGCCCAGGTCGAAGAAGCCCGCGTTGAGGTTGGCGCCGCGGAAGGCCCGCGGCAGGTTGTGCTTGTCGCGCAGCCGCAGAAGCACCATCACGGCGAGGTGGGCGCCGACCGATTCGCCGCCGATCGTCAGGGCGTGGATGCCGAACTCGGCCTTGCCGGGGCCGGCGAGCCAGAGCGCCGCGGCCTCGCAGTCAAGCAGGGCCGCAGGGTAGGGGTGCTCGGGGGCGAGGCGGTAATCCACCGACAGGGCGACGAAGCCGCAGGCATCGGCGATCCGCTCCAGCCACGGATCCTGCTCGTCGGCCGAGCCCCAGACCCAGCCGCCGCGATGAATGTGCAGATAGGCGCCGCGCAGCTTCGTGCCCGGCTTCGGGTGGACCACGCGGAGCCGGAGCGGGCCGCCCGGACCGTCGATGGTCAGCCATTCCGCCCGGGCGCTGTGCGGCATCGCCGGCGCCGCCTTGGTGCCGGCGCGGCGGCGCTCGCGCACCTCGGCGATCGGCAGCGACCAGGGATCCGGCAGGGCGGCATGCGCCGCGACGATCTCGGCATTGATCCGGATCGTCTCGGGATCGATCGTCGCCGGGTCGAACAGGGCGTGGTCGATCATCGTGCGTTTGGTCCCGTCGGTGCTCGGAGCCTCTCACGAAACTCCCGAGCCTGGGGAGCGCTCTCCTGAGCCAACGCGGCGCAGCGAAAGTTTCGCGAGGTGCCTCATCCATCGCCTGTCCCGACATCTTGGCGGGACAGGCGCCGCTTGCCATCTGGGGTTCGCGGGAGAAACCCGCCAACGCTCGATCCGCGCTCGGGTTTCGCCGCGGTGTGGTGTGCCGGTCACGGTTCTGCCGGCTTCGTCGCCGATCCGGACGGCTCAAGGTTCACGAGGACGCAATGCTCGTCGATCACAACCGACGCCCGCAGGGCTTCGAGCAGGGTGCCCCGGGTCCGGACGGCGCCTACGGGGCAGCGCCCTATCGGACGCGCGAATCGGGGCTGCGCCGCTTCCTCGGCGGCTCGCCCGTCGGGGTGTTCGTGCGACTCCTGTTCCTGTCGGTGCTGGTCGGCGCCTTCATGTCGATGCTCGGCCTGACGCCCGGGCGCCTGTTCTGGCACCTGTACGATTCCGCCCGGGCGCTGATCGATATCGGGCTCGCCTCGCTGCACGATTTCGGCGGCTGGATCGTCGCCGGGGCGATCGTGGTCGTGCCGCTGTGGCTGATCGCACGGCTGTTCGCGGTCTCGCGCTGAGGCCGTGCCCGCGATCGCGCGAGCCGACGATGATCCGGAGCCGTTCAGACCGGCCCTCAGCCCGTCATTCCGGGGCCGCGCAGCGGAGCCCGGAATCCAGAGCCGCCGTCTTGGCCAGCCCCGGCATGCCGGTGTGTCTGGATTGCCCGCCGCCCGGCGTGCCCCTCCAGGTCCGAACTCGCCTGCCGAGCCCCGACATGTCGGCGCATAGCTGAGGGTGTTCGATCGCGCCGCGGTTGCTAAGCTTGCGGTATGACACATGCCCTGGTCAGTCCCGGCCGGCCGACGCACCGCCGCGTGCTGGCTCTGGCGCTCCCGATGACGCTGGCCAACGTCACGACGCCGATGCTCGGCTTCGTCGGCGCGGCGGTGATCGGCCGGCTCGGCGACGCGGCGCTCCTCGGCGCCGTGGCCCTCGGCGCCGTCATCTTCGACGCGATCTTCTGGTCCTTCGGCACCCTGCGCATGGCGACCGCGGGCCTGACCGCGCAGGCGGTGGGGGCCCGCGACAGCGCGGAGGTCGACCGCATCCTCGCCCGGACGCTGGCGGCGGGCGGTCTGATCGGGCTTGTCCTGGTGGCGCTGCAATGGCCGCTGGCGGCGGTCGCCTTCGCGATCAGCGGCGCGAGCGAGACCGTCGTCGCCGGCTTGGCGGTCTATTTCCACACCCGCATCCTCTCCGCCCCCTTCGTGCTGGCGAATTACGGCGTGCTCGGATCGGTGCTGGGCCGCGGGCGCACGGATCTCGGCCTGCTGCTGCAGGTGGTGATCAACCTGGCCAATATCGGGCTGACCCTGGTTCTCGTTCTAGGCCTCGGCCTCGGGCTGATGGGGGCGGCGTTGGCGACCGTCTGCGCCGAGGCGACCGGGCTCGGCCTCGGGCTGATCGTGCTGGCGCGCCTCGGGTCGCGGCCATTCCGGGTGCCGCTGCGCGACCTGCGCGATGCCGCAGCGCTCCGCCGGACCCTAAACGTCAACATCGACGTGATTCTGCGGACGCTGGCGCTGATCACCGGCATCGTGCTGTTCTCGGCCCTCGGGGCCCGGCAGGGCGACGTGGTGCTCGCCGCCAACTCGGTCCTGTGGAATCTCTTCCTGATCGGCGGCTTCTTCCTCGACGGCTTCGCCACGGCGGCCGAGACGCTCTGCGGTCAGGCGGTCGGCGCCCGGGATGCGGCGGCCTTCCGCGGCGCGGCGTCCCTGTGCCTGCGCTGGTGCCTCGGTTTCGGGCTCGCGGTCAGCCTGCTGTCGCTCGCGGGCGGCCACGGCTTCATCGATTTCGTCACCACCAGCGGGCCGGTGCGCGAGACCGCGCGGGCCTACCTGCTGTTCGCCGCGCTGGCCCCCCTCGCCGCCGCAGCGCCCTTTGCCTTCGACGGGATCTATATCGGCGCGACCTGGACGCGGGCGATGCGCAACCTGATGCTGTGCGCGCTCGCTGCCTACGGCGCGATCCTGGCGGTCGTCCAGGTTCTGGGCCTCGGCAATACCGGGCTCTGGCTCGCCTTCGTGGCGTTCCTCGGTGCCCGGGGCCTGGGCCAGGCGATTGCCTTTCCGGCCCTCGCGCGCAGGACCTTCGCGGAGAGAACCGTGCCGCCCCTCGAACGGGCAGCCTGAGCCGCGCGGGTCCTAGTGCGGATCCTTCCAGCCCGTGCGCGTCGGCGCGGGCGGTGCGGCGCGCGCGACGGCGCCTGTCGGGCGCGGCACCTCGGCTTCCGCGCGGCGCGGGTAGGACCGCCGCGCGCCCGCGTAGCCGTACCGGCGGCCGCGCCGGACATGACGGCGCCCCCGCTCCGTCGAATTGCCCACGAAGCCGCCGACCACCGCGCCCGCGACCGCGCCGATCGGCCCGCCGACAAGGGCGCCCGCGACGGCGCCCGAGCCGACGCCCATCGTGGTCCGGCTCTGCGCCCACGCCATGCCCGGCGTGGCGAGAGCGCCGACCAGTGCAAAGACAACCAAGGTCTTGTTCATGCCTGTAAGTCCGATGTCTCAGAACTGACTTTGGTCGGCCTTTAAACGTCGGAACGTGACCAAACCGCGGCTTCGTTCCGCGATGACCGGCACCGGTATCAAACCGTGTGCGAACTCACCGGTCCCGACCAATGGGGTGTGGAATGGCCGCGCGCGTGCTTTAGGGTGCACCGCAACGACGGCCGGCCGCCGGGCGGCCGCATGAGGGAGAAGCCCATGGCAACGACGACCGACCTGCGCCTGCGCCGGAGCGTGCTGTACATGCCCGGCTCCAACCAGCGGGCTCTCGACAAGGCGAAGTCGCTCCCAGTCGACAGCATCATCCTCGACCTTGAGGACGCGGTCGGTCCGGAGGAGAAGGAGATCGCCCGCGAGCAGGTCTGTGCCGCCGTCAAGAGCGGGGCCTATGGCAGCCGCGAGTTGGTCATCCGCGTCAACGCCCCCCAGACGCCCTGGGGCGAGGCCGATCTGCACGCGGCGATCGAGGCCAAGCCGGACGCGATCCTGATGCCGAAGGTGTCGTCCCCGGCCGTGCTGGAGAGCATCGCCGACCGGCTCGAGTCCCTCGACGCGCCGGAGGGCATCGCGATCTGGGCGATGATCGAGACCCCGGCCTCGATCCTGAACATCCAGGAGATCGCCCGCGCCAAACGCGATCCGCGCAATCGCCTGACCTGCCTCGTCCTCGGCACCAACGACCTCGCCAAGGACACCTGGGCGAAGATCGTCCCCGGCCGCGTGCCGATGCTGCCCTGGATGATGATGGCGCTGGCCGCGGCCCGGGCCGAGGGGTTGGCCATCCTCGACGGCGTCTACAACGACATCGCCGACACGGAGGGTTGCCGCGAGGAGTGCCGGCAGGCGCGCGATCTCGGCTTCGACGGCAAGACCCTGATCCACCCGACGCAGTTGGAGCCGGCCAACACCTCCTTCGCGCCGACCGAGGAGGAAGTGCGCCGGGCCAAGCTGGTGATCGAGGCGTTCGAGCGGCCGGAATACGCCAAGCGCGGCGCGATCAAGCTGGAGGGCCGGCTCTACGAGCGCCAGCATCTCGGCGTGAACCGCCGGGCGGTGACCTGGGCCGAGGCGATCAAGGCGAAGGGATTCTGAGTGCAGCTCCGGGTCTCTTCGCTACGCGCTTGATGACGGCGGAGCCGGCGGCACCGAAGGTCCCGGATCGGAGGTCGTGTAGCGCGTCCGCTGCGTGCGCCCGTCGCGCGCCGTGACGGCGACCAGCCCGGCCTCCTCAAGCCCGGCCACAGCTCGCAGCACGAGGGCGTGCTCCACCCCGAAGGTGCGGGCGAAGGCGCGGCTGTCGCCGGGCAGGCCGAGGTCGAGCGCGGCCAGGAGACCCGCCTCCAGGGACGACAGCCCGGGATGCGCGGCCGACATCCGGTCGAGGGCGGCGACGAACGCCGCCTCATCGGGCGTGTCGCTCACGCCGCCGCGCGCGCCTGTAGGGTGACCAGCACCGACTTGGAGGTCGGCGTGTCGCTCTTCTCGCCGAAGGTCGAGAGCGGCACCAGCACGTTGAGCTCCGGGTAATAGCCGGCCAGCGATCCCCGCGGCATGTCGAACGGCACGAGGCGGAAATCCTCGGCCCGCCGGGTGATGCCGTCATCGTGCGTGCCGACGATGTCGACCCGGTCGCCGAGCCGCCCGCGGATCTCCGCGAGATCGTCCGGATGGGCGAAGACGACACGGCGCTCGCCATAGACGCCCCGGTAACGATCATCCAGGCCGTAGATCGTGGTGTTGTACTGGTCGTGGCTGCGGAAGGTCTGCAGCACGTAGGTGTCGCGGGTCTTCTGGGCGGCTTGGTGCTCGGTCTCCGCCGGAAGGGCGTCCGCCGAGAAATTGGCTCGGCCCGTGGCGGTCTCGAACACCCGCTCGGCGGCGAGGTTGCGCAGCATGAAGCCGCGCGGCTTGCGCACCCGGGCGTTATAGCCGGTGAAGCCCGGTATTGTGGCGGCGATTGCCTCGCGGATCCGGTCGTAATCGGCGGCGAATCCCGCCCAATCGATGGATGACGACCCGACCGTCGCCTGGGCCATGCCGGCGATGATGGCGATCTCCGAGCGCAGCTCCTTCGAGGCCGGCTTGTTGATGCCGCCCGACCCGTGGACCATGCTCATCGAATCCTCGACGGTCACGATCTGGATCTTGCCCTGGTCGTTGCGGTCGATCTCCGTCCGGCCGAGGCAGGGCAGAAGGTAGCCGACCGCCCCGGGTACCAGATGGGCGTGGTTGAGCTTCGTGGCGATGTGCACCGTGAGCCGGCAGGAGGCGAGCGCCTGAGCCACCACCGGGGTGTCGGGCGTCGCCCGCAGGAAGTTGCCGCCGAGCCCGATGAAGGCCTTCGACGTGCCGTCCCGCATGGCGCGGATCGCCGCCAGCACGTTGTGGCCGTGCTGGCGCGGCATGGCGAGGCCGAAATGCTGCTCCAGGGACTCCAGGAAGGCGGCGGCCGGGCGCTCGTTGATGCCGACGGTCCGGTCGCCCTGGACGTTGGAATGGCCGCGCACCGGGCAGAGACCCGCGCCGGGCCGGCCGATATGGCCGCGCAGGAACAGGAGGTTGGCGATCTCCCGGATCGTCGCCACCGAGTGACGATGCTGGGTCACGCCCATGGCCCAGGTCGCGATGACCCGCTGCGCCCCGAGATAGACGTCCGCCATCGCGGCGATCTCGTCCATGGTCAGGCCGGACTGGTCGAGGATCGCGTCCCAGGAGGTCGCGTCGACCGCGGCCCGGTAGGCCTCGAAACCCGCGGTGTGGTGCTCTACAAACGCGCGATCCAGGAGCGAGGGCCGGCCGGCCGCCACGGCCTCGGCGTCGCGGGCGAACACCACCTTGGCGATGCCCCGGAAGGCCGCCATGTCGCCGCCCGAGCGCGGCTGGAGATAGTGGCTGGCGATTGGGCGGCTCGCACCGCGCAGCATCTCGACGGTGTTCTGCGGGTCGGCGAAGCGCTCGAGGCCGCGCTCGCGCACCGGGTTGAGCACCACGACCTTGGCGCCGCGCTCGGCCGCCCGGCGCAGGTCGCCGAGCATGCGCGGATGGTTGGTGCCGGGGTTCTGGCCGACGCAGAAGATCGCGTCCGCCTTCTCGAAATCCTCCAGCAGCACCGTGCCCTTGCCGATGCCGATCGCCTCGATCAGCGCGACGCCGCTGGCCTCGTGGCACATGTTCGAGCAGTCGGGGAAGTTGTTGGTCCCGTAGGCGCGGGCGAAGAGCTGGTACAGGTAGGCGGCCTCGTTCGAGGCGCGGCCCGAGGTGTAGAACTCGGCCTGATCCGGGTGATCGAGCCCGCGCAGGGTCGCGCCGATCTCCGCGAAGGCCTCGTCCCAGCTCACCGGCAGGTAGCGGTCGCTGGCCGCGTCGTAGCGCATCGGATGCGTGAGGCGGCCCTGGCCCTCGAGCGCGTAATCGCTCCAGCCCCGCAGTTCGGTCAGCGTGTGCTTGGCGAAGAAGGACGGCTTCGTGCGCTTGTCGGTGGCCTCCCAGGAGACCGCCTTCACGCCGTTCTCGCAGAATTCGAAGGACGAGCCGTGCTCCGGGTCGCCCCAGGCGCAGCCGGGGCAGTCGAACCCGTCGGGCTGATTGGCCTTGAGCAGGGCGCGGGCCCCGGTGAGCGGCGCGCGGCTGCCGAGCAGGTGCTTGCCGCAGCTCTTCAGAGCGCCCCAGCCGCCGGCAGCGGATGAGCGCTTGGAAGACCCTTCAGACTGGGCCATGAACCGTCCTGGATTGGGTGACGCGAGGTGTCTCGCAGACGCGAGATAAGCGTCTCCGCGCGGCCCTCACAATGGCGTGCGCGCGCAGGCCCCTCATGCACGGGACACAGGCTAAGCTCCCGCTCCGCAAAGCGTTTCTAAACTGTGCGGCGAAGCTGGGTCGCTAAGGTCGTGAGGTGTTCAGGTCCGAGGGCCCGCGCCGTCATCGCGAGCGCAGCGAAGCGACCCAGGGTGGCGAGTCACCGGCAGATGTGGCGCTGCTGGATTGCTTCGCTCCGCTCGCAAAGACGGCCGCGCTCTGCGACCGGGATCCGGATCACGCGCCGCGCGCGAGATCCGCGGCGTCGCGCCCGACGACCTGCCGGAGCGCGGTGATGCCTTCCTCGTCCATGCGCCGCACCAGCCCTGCCTTGATGCGTCCGACCAGCCCCGGTCCCTCGTAGACCAAAGCCGAGTAGAGCTGCACGAGGCTGGCGCCGGCGAGGATCTTGGTCCAGGCGGCCTCCGCGGAATCGACGCCGCCGACCCCCACCAGGGGCAGGCTGTCTCCGACCCGCAGGCGGGTCTGCGCCAGCATCCGGGTCGCCGGCCCGAACAGGGGGCGGCCGGACAGCCCTCCGGTCTCCCGGGCGAGGGCCTGCTCGACCAGGCCCGCGGGTCGCGCGACCGTCGTGTTCGAGACGACGAGGGCCTGCACGCCGCGCCTGAGCGCTGTCGCGCAGACCGCGTCGAGTGCGTCCAGCGCCATGTCGGGCGCGATCTTCAGGAGGATCGCCGCCGAGGCGCCGGCCGCTTCGCGGGCCGCGACGGTCCGGGCGAGCAGCTCGTCCAGGAAGGCCTCGCCCTGGAGGTCGCGCAGGCCCGGCGTGTTGGGCGAGGAGACATTCACGGTGACGAAATCGGCGAGCGGGGCCAGCACCGCCGTGCAGGCCGCGTAGTCGGCGAGGCGGTCGACCGAATCCTTGTTGGCGCCGATGTTGACGCCGACGATGCCCGGCCGTCCTGTCCGGGCGCGCAACCGGGCCGCCACGATATCGAGCCCTTCGCTGTTGAGGCCGTAGCGGTTGATCACCGCGCGGTCCGCCGCCAGGCGAAAGACCCGCGGCTGCGGGTTGCCCGGCTGCGGCCGCGGCACGACCCCGCCGACCTCGGCGAAGCCGAAGCCGAGGCCGAGCAGCGCGTCGGGCACACGGGCGCCCTTGTCGAAGCCGGCTGCGAGGCCGACCGGATTGGGAAAGCGGCGGCCGAGCAGATCGACCGCGAGGCGGGGATCGTCTTCGCGCCTCCGGCCGGACGGCAACAGGGCGAGCGCCCGCAGTGTCAGGTCATGGGCGCGCTCGGCATCGAGGCCGTGGAGCAGCGGCCGGACAAGGGGAAAGGCGACGTCGATCATGCCGGCAGAAGCCCGGCCGGAAAGACGTGGCGCCCATCCGCGCCGAGGGGGAGCGCATCGACCGATCGCACCGCCGTAAGCGGCAGCGCGCCGTAGAGATGCGGGAACAGATCGCCGCCGCGGGAAGGCTCGTAGCGCAGGTCATTCCCGAGTGCCCCAGGCTCGACGGCGACGAGGAGCAGATCATCCTGTCCGGCGAAGTGGCGGGCGGCGGTCTCGGCGACCTGGGCGGCCGTGGAAAAGTGGATGAAGCCGTCCTGCCGATCGACCGGTGCGCCGGTGAAACGGCCTGCGGCCTCCGCCTCGCGCCACAGCGCGCGCGGACAGATCTTGTAGATGAGCGGCATCGAAGCTCCCCGAAAACCGACGCGTCGATAGAGGCGCCGCGCATCCTCGGCAACTCCGGGGCTCCCGTCTGATTCGAGGAGCGATTGCATTCTGCTGGCCGTAGTTCTACTTTCCTACGACTAGGCTGACCGTCACAAAGCCGTGTCCGCGGCGGGAGACCCGTACCGGACCGAGAAATGTCTAGTATTTCGGCGCGTACCCGGCGGGTGCTGAGCGTACCTGGCGGAAAGATCGTCCCTTTGCCTCCGAGGCAGCCGAATCCCGGCTGCGAGACGGGGGCGCCAGCCCGCTCACGGTGAGCCTCCGAGCCCGCTATGCTGTCGCACGAGCAGATCTGGAACGCCATCGACAGGCTCGCCGAGCGGCACGGCTTCTCGGCCTCCGGGCTGGCCCGGCGGGCGGGCCTCGATGCCACGAGCTTCAACCGCTCGAAACGCGTGGGCGCCGACGGACGCAAGCGCTGGCCGTCGACCGAGTCGGTGTCGAAGGTGCTCGCCGCGACCGGATCCAGCCTGGACGAGTTCCTGCGGCTCATCGAGGCCCGGGAGATCCCGGCGCGCACGATGGTCCCCCTGATCGGCCTGACCCAGGCCGGCGCCGGCCGCCTCTTCACCGACGAGGGCATGCCCACCGGAGGCGCCGGCTGGGAGGAGATCGAGTTTCCGGATCTCGGTGAGGAACGGGCCTTCGCCCTGGAGATCCAGGGCGATTCCATGCTGCCGCTGTTCCGCGACGGGGACGTGCTGATCGTCTCGCCCACCGCGAGCGTGCGCAAGGGCGATCGCGTCGTGGTTCGCCTGCATGGCGGCGAGGTGCTCGCCAAGGAGTTGAAGCGGCGCACGGCCCGGACGGTGGAGCTGGCCTCGCTCAATCCGGAGCACGAGGATCGGCTGCTGAACCTCGGTGAGGTCGCCTGGATGGCCCGGGTGATGTGGGTGCGCCAGTAGCGGGCCGGTTCCGTGACCGGTCGCGCGCCGCGGCTTGGCCACGACACGGTTCGCCGCTATCGGTTGCCCGTCGCGGATCTTCCGCATCCGCTCAGCGCGAAGTGAGCATGGCGCAGCCGGGTACGGGTCATGGAGCAGGTCCGGGCGCACCGCTCACGGATGAGGCCCGCAGGCTGCTCGACGCCCTGCCGACGGCGAGCCTCCTCTTCGATGCGGAGGGCCGGATCCTTCACGTCAACCCGTCCGCAGAACGCCTGACCGGCTTCCCGGCGGCCGACCTCATCGCGCGCGGCCTCGACCTGATCCTGGCGCCGCGGGAAGCGCACCCGATCCGCTTCAGGACGGCGATCAGGAGTTTCCCGCCACCGGCGCGGACGGAACGAGCTTCTGGGCCTGCCTGACGACGGTGCCGCTGCCCGGCTCGGCCTGCCGCGTCGGGCAGATCCTGAACGTCACGGGCCGCCGCGAGGCGGAGGGCGCGCTCGCGCTGTCGCGCCAGCGCGAGGCGCTCGGCCTGCTGACCAACAGCGTGGCGCACGAGTTCAACAACTTCCTGCAGATTCTGATCGGCTACATCGACGGCCTGAAGCGCCGCCTCGGCGACCGCCAGGAGCCGTTCATCCAGCGGGCGATCTCCCGCTCCGCCGATGCGACCGAGCGGGCCGCGATCCTCACGCGCCAGCTGCTGGCCTATTCGCGACGCATCGCCCCGGAGGTGCGCGCGGTCGATCTCGACGCGATCGTGGCGGAACTCGCCGGGCGCCTCGCGCCCGACCTGCCGCCCGGGATCCGCCTCGTCGTGTCGGCGACGCCGGGCCTGCCGCGGGCAATCAGCAACCCGACGCAGATCGAGTTCGCGCTGCGGCATCTGGTCGCCAATGCCTGCGAGGCGATGCCGTCCGGCGGCACCCTGACCCTCTCGACCTTCCGGGTCGATCCCGGCGACCGGGCGATGCAGCAGCCCGACGAGGGCATCGTCGGGATCGCCGTTGCCGATACCGGCCAGGGGATGTCGCCGGAAATGCTCGCCCGGGCCCTGGCGCCGTTCCAGACGAGCCGCGAGGCCGGGCGCGGGGCGGGCCTCGCGATCGTGCACGGCCTGATGAAGCGCCAGAACGGGACCATCACCCTCGACAGCCGGCCGGCCGAGGGCACGCAGGTCCGGCTGTCGTTCCCGGCAGCGCCCGATCGCACGCTGCATTAAGCACGCTGCGCGCCGGAATCATCGCGCAGGACTAAAACCCGCGCTGAGCCGTTCCCATATCGTCACTGGCGCTCTGCGCCGTTCGGTTCTCGTCCCTAGAGGCGTGTACATGCTTACCCAGATTTCGCGCCGCCGGCGTGTGGCCGCCCTTCTGGCGCTGGCCACGGCGCTGACCGTCGCGGCGCCGGTCGCCGAAGCCCGTCCGGGCGGCGGCGGCTCATTCGGCTCCCGCGGCTCGCGCACCTACACGGCGCCGTCGGCGACGCCGACCGCGCCCGGCGGCGGCATGACGATGCAGCGCTCGCAGACCGCGCCGTCCCCCGGCATGGGCAGCCCCGGCATGCAGGCTCCGGCCGCGACCGGACGCCGATTCGGCGGCGGCTTCTTCGCGGGCCTGCTCGGCGCCGGCCTGATCGGCGCCCTGCTCGGCGGCGGCTTCTTCGGCGGCCTCGGCGGCCTGGCCTCGATGATCGGCCTGCTGTTCCAGGTCGGGCTCGTGGTGCTCGTCGTGATGATGGCCCTGCGGTTCTTCCGCCGCCGGAACGAGCCCGCCGGCGCCGGTGCGCCCTATGCCCGCTCGTCGCTCGACGATCAGCCGGGGGCCCGCGGGCCGATGGGCGGTGCTCAGGGCGGCCCCGCTTCCGGCATGTTCGGAGGCGGCCAGCGCCCGCCGCAGACACGCCCGGTGCAGATCGGCCCGGCCGATTACCAGGCGTTCGAGCGTCTGCTCGGCGACATCCAGGATGCCTATTCCCGCGAGGATCGCGTCACCCTCGGCAACCTCTCGACGCCCGAGATGGTGAGCTACTTCGACGAGGAGCTGCGCAACAACGCGGCCCGCGGCGTGGTGAACAAGATCTCGGACGTGAAGCTGCTCCAGGGCGACCTGGCGGAGGCCTGGGGCGAGGATCGCACCGACTACGCCACGGTGGCGATGCGCTACGCCCTCAAGGACGTGATGATCGAGCGGAACAGCGGCCGCGTCGTCCAGACCGACTCCTCCGAGGCGACGGAGCTCTGGACCTTCCTGCGCCAGCCCGGCCGCGGCTGGGTGCTCTCGGCGATCCAGCAGACGCGCTGAGCGCGACCGCGCTCCGGCCTCCGGGCCGGAGCCGCAACCGTCTCTTTCACGCCGGCGCCGTCACCGCGGTGCCGGCGTTTCTGTGTGCGTCCCACAGATTGGCGAGATCCACGAAGCCCGCGACCGGGACCTCCTCGGCCCGCGCCGTTTCGGACAGCCGGGCCGCGGCCAGCAGGGCGCCGGCATCGGGGGTCAGCGCCTTGAGGCTCTGGCGCAGCATCTTGCGGCGCTGGCCGAACGCTGCCCGGGTGACGGCTTCCAGCGCCTTGGCCCGGCAGGGCAGGGGCTGCGCACGCGGCACCAGCCGCACCACGCTCGACGTCACCTTCGGCGGCGGCACGAACGCCGAAGGGCTGACGTCGAACAGGATGTCGGCCTCGGTGCGCCAGCCGCAGAGGACGCCGAGCCGGCCGTAATCGGCCCGGGTCTCGGGCCCGGCGACGATGCGCTCGGCGACCTCGCGCTGGAACATCAGCACCGCCTGATCCCACCAGGGCGGCCAGACCTCGCCGTCGAGCCAGCCCGTGAGCAGCGCGGTGCCGACATTGTACGGCAGGTTGGCGACGATCCGGGCCGGACCCGAGCCCACGAGCTGCCGCGGATCGAAGGCCAGCGCGTCGGCATCGGCGACGTGAAGCCGGCCCGGATAATGGGCGGCGATCTCGGCGAGCGCCGGCAGGGCCCGCGGGTCGCGCTCGATCGCCACCACGCGCGCGGCGCCCTCGGCCAGGAGCGCGCGGGTCAGGCCGCCCGGCCCGGGGCCGACCTCCACCACCGTGACGCCCTCCAGCGGCCCGGCGGCCCGGGCGATCCGGCCGGTGAGGTTCAGATCGTAGAGGAAGTTCTGGCCGAGGGCCTTCTTGGGCTCCAGCCCGTGCCGGGCGACGACGTCGCGGAGCGGCGGCAGGCCGTCACTGGCGGTCACGGCGCGCGCTCACAGCTCATCCTCGGGGTCGAAGTGCCGGGCGCCGGCCGGCGCTGGTCGGCCGGCATAGACGCTGAACGGGATGACCTCGGCCCCGCCGGGCGTCGCCTCGGCGCGGCAGGCCTCGGTCGCCGCGAGCCTGTTGGCGAGACGCAGGGCCGCGATCAGGCTGTCGGGCCGCGCGACGCCCGTGCCGGCGATGTCGAACGCGGTGCCGTGATCCGGCGAGGTGCGCACGAACGGCAGCCCGAGGGTGACGTTCACGCCGTCGTCGAACGCGATGGTCTTGATCGGGATCAGGGCCTGATCGTGGGTCGGCGCCAGGGCGACGTCGTAGGTTTCCCGGGCGCGGGCGTGGAACAGCGTGTCGGCGGGCAGGGGCCCGCGGATGTCGATCCCCAGCGCCCGCAGCCTCGCCACCGCGGGGGCGAGCACGTCGCGATCCTCGTGGCCGATCGTGCCGGCCTCGCCGGCATGCGGGTTCAGACCCGCGAGCACGAGGCGCGGCTCGGGCAGGCCGAAGCGGTCCCGCAGATCCCGGGCCACGATGGTCGCGGTCTCCTCGACGAGTTCCTGCGTCAGGAGGCCCGGCACGTCCTTGAGCGGGACGTGGATCGTCACCGGCACCACGGAGAGCCCCGCGCTCCAGATCATCATCACCGGCCGGGGCGGCGTGCGGCCCGCGGGCACCGACAGGGCGGCCAGGAACTCGGTGTGGCCCGGATGGGCGAAACCGGTCCGGGTCAGCACGAACTTGGCGATCGGGTTGGTCACCACGGCGCTAGCGCGGCCGGCCTTCACGAAGCCCACCGCGGCCGTGATCGACTCGATGGTGGCGCCGGCGTTGACGGGATCCGGAACGCCGGGCGCGGCGGTCACGCTCGCGCCGCTCGGCAGCGGCACCACGGGAAAGGCGCGGGGAAACACCTCGGCCGCCGTCTCGGGATCGACCTCGGCCACGGGGACCGGCCGATCCAGACGGTGGGCGAGGCGCTCGATGAAGGCCGGATCCCCCACGAGGAAGAACGGCGGCAGCGGCGCGGCGCCGCCGCGCCCGAGCCAGGCGCTTAGCGCCAGTTCCGGACCGATCCCGGCGGGGTCTCCGAGGGTGAGGGCGAGGGGCGGCATGGACGGTCTATAGCGCCCGGGCGGCGCGGACGCATCCTCGGCGCGGGCAGTTCGTAAGGCACACGCGCGGTCGGTGCGCTGTCCTCCCGTCATCCCGGGCGCCGGCGTGGATTCAAGAAACCGGTCGCCGCAGCTTGCGGCGGGACCTCACCGCACCGAGGCGATACCGTCCGCCGTGGTGGCGGTGCCGACGTTCTGGCGCAGATCCGCCTCGCCCAGCGTCTTCAGCTCGACCCGCAGCAGCACGGTCTGGTTGCGCTCGCGCACGCCGGTGGCGGTGGCGATCGGCGAGTTGATGTAGTTCAGCGAGACGGTGGTGCACTCGTCCTGATAGCCGCCGCCGAAGCTCGCGCCCGACAGGTAGAACCGGCCCGGGTTCTGGTAGAGCGGCACGGTGCCGATCGGGTTCGCCAGGTAGGACGTCAGCGCGTCCGTGTAGGTGTTGCGCACGTCGAGGTAGTGCGTCAGGTCGACGAGCAGGGAGCCCGAGAGGAACCAGTTCGGCGTGATGTTGTAGGTCGCGGTGGCGGTGATGCCCTCGCGGTAGTGGCTGTAGCCGAGCAGCGGCTGCGCCTCGTAGTACGAGTAGAAGGCAGACACGGTCAGGGGCAGGAACGGGGCGAACCGCGCCGTGGCGCCGGTCTCGAACCGCGCGACGTGGAAGTCGGCCTGGTTGAACCGCGCCCGGGTGATGAACGTGATGTTCTGGTTCGGCGAGACCTGGAACCGGCCGACGAAGTCCGACCGCTGCGTCTCGAGGCCGGAATCGAGGCCGACATTGGCGATGTCGCCGCGCCGGAACGAGTTGACGCCAGCGAGCTGGATCGACTCGCCGAACAGCACGTTCGCGTACCAGCCGGATGGGGTCACGACGGAGTACTGGCCGCCGAGGTTGGTGCGCACGCCGCCTTCGACCCGGTCGTAGCCCGAGAACTTGTCCCACTCGAACAGCGACGTGTCGTCGAAGACGAGGCTCTGGGCATCCTCGTTCGGCAGGCGGCCGATCCGGGTCTCGGAGGGACGCGCGATGATCTGGCCGATCGGCTCCAGGGTGTGGACGCCCAGCGCCCCGAAATTGGCGACGAACGGATAGCGATAGTCGAGGCCGACCGCCGGCATGACCCGGCCGGCGAAGCCGTCGCCGATCTTGGCCACCTGCGGCGCGAGGTCGTTCTGGTAGCCCGAGAAGCTGGGATTGGTGAAGAACGCGTCGGTGCGCAGATACGCGAACGGCGTGAACTTCTGGCCGAGATCGTCGATGAAGCTCCGGCGCCAGGACAGTTCCGCGGAGGCGCGGGTGTTGGTGCCGGCGAGGCCCTGGATCGAGCAAAGCCCGCGCTGGAAGACCGTGCAGGTCTGGTAGAGCGGGAAGCTGACGCCGTTCACGCTCGGCGAGAACAGGTAGCTCGAGGTCCGCGGCAGGCCCTGGAACTGCGTGGTCTCGCGGGTCAGGCTGGTGATGTTGGATTGGAAGCGGACCTCGCCGCCGATCTCGGCGGGGCCGTTGACGCGCTTGTCGTAGTCGATGACCGGCGCGACGATCGGCTGCTGCTTCTGCCAGTCGAAGCTCGACAGGCCCTTAAAGTAGTAGCCCCGCGCCTCGAACCACGAGCGGTCGCCCTGGCCGATCAGGAAGGCGGTCGAGGTCGCCTCGCGGAAATAGTCCGTGGTGATGTTCTGGTTGCGGATCCGGTAATTGTCGAGGAACCACTTGTCGGTGACGCCGACGAGGTCCCAGCCTGTGCGCCAGCGCGGGTTGATGTAGAACCGGCCCTGCGATTCCACCGAGCCGCGGAAGTCGCGCTCGCCGGCACCCAGCGGGCTCGGCAGGAAGGCCGAGGGCGTCGTCTGCGAGATGCCGGACAGGCGGATGTTGTAGAAGCCGTTGTCGATCCGCTGGCGGAACTCGCCCTGGGCGAGCAGGCCCTGGCGACTGAGCAGGGTCGGCGTCAGCGTCAGGTCGTAGTTCGGCGCGAGGTTGATGAAGTACGGGAGCGACACGCCGCTGCCGAGGGCGGTTGTCGAAATGAAGCGCGGCGTCAGGAAGCCGGTCTTGCGCTTCACGGTCGGATCCGGCGCCTCGAAATACGGCAGGTAGGCGACCGGGATCCCGGCGAGTTCCAGGGTGGACTCGTCGAAGTAGACCGTGTGGGTCTCGTTGTCGTGGATGATCTTCTTCGCCTTGATCTGCCAGAGCGGCGGCGTCTCGGGGTTATCCTTGCAGGGCTCGCACGCGGTGTAGCTGCCGGACTCGAAGCTCGTCTGCTCGCCGTTCAGCCGCTCGGCCCGCGGCGCGGAGAACCGGGTGCGCACGGTCTCGAACTTGCGCTGGACAGTCTGCTGGCCGCGGAACGCGTCGACGAAGCCGGTCTTGAAGTCGTCGGTGAGCTCCATGCGCTCGCCGGTCACGACCCCGCCGTCGGCCTCCGTGAGGCGGACATTGCCCTCGGCGAAGACGCGGCCGGTGTTGCGGTCGTAGCGGACGCGGTCGGCCTGGAGCGTGCGCGGACCGTAATGCAGCTCGGCATTGCCGCGGGCCGTCACGGTGCTGCGGTCGTTGTCGTAGATCAGCTCGTCGGCCTCGGCGAGGAGCTTGTCGCCGGGCTTGCCGGCCTTCACGGCGGGCAGACCTTGGGCATGCGCGGACACTCCGCCGGCCAGGGGCACGGCGAGCGCCAGCGCGGCCAGGAGCCCGGCCTTCCGCAGGATGTCGGCGACCTTACGCAACGCGTGTCCCAACCCCTGTGACGTCCACCGCCACGAACCTCAACACCCGTCTCCCTGCCCGCGAAGGATCGCGGATGTCAGCCGTCTTCCTGGTACAGAAGCGTGAGCGTACCGAGAAGACTGCCTACCACGGCGGGGAACCAGGCCGCCACCGGTGCGGCGACGAGTCCGGACGCGCCCAGCCCCTCCATGACCTGTCGGATCACGTAGAGTGCGAAGCCGGCCGCGACGCCACCGAGGACGAGTTTGCCGACACCACCAAAGCGGAAGAACCGTAAGGAAACGGTTGCCGCGACGATAACCATGGCGACGAACAGCACCGGCCTTGCCCACAGGACATCGTACTGGAGGCGGTACCGGGTGGCGTCCAAACCGGCCCGCTCGGTGCGCGCGATGGTTGTGGGAAGTTGCCAGAAAGGCACAGATTCCGGCGGGGTGAAGCGCTGGCGCACCTGCCCGGGGTCCAGGTTCGAGGCGATCAGGTAGGTGTCGAACGACTCGGGCGGTGCGTCCGGTGTGAGAACGCGCACATCGGAGAGCTCCCAGTAGCCGTCGTGGAGCGTCGCGCGGGCCGCCACGAGCTGCTCGGCGAACTTCCCGGCCTCGCCGAAGGTGAAGACCGAGACGCCCGCGAGGGTCGTGCTGCCCTCGATCGCCGTCTCGGCGCGCAGGATCGCCTCGCCGTCCGATCCCCGCTGCCGGATCCACAGGTCCTTGCCCGAGCCGGCCTTGGTGGCCTTGGCGAAGATCTTCGCTTCGATCTCGGTCGAGCGCTGCTTCAGCATCGCGGAGACCGGGTTGTAGACCCCGACCGCCAGGGCGCCGAGCGCCAGCGCCACGAAGACGCCCGGCTGCAGGAACTGCCACGCGGAGATCCCGGCGGCCCGGGCGACCACCAGCTCCAGCTTGCGCGAGAGCTGCAGCAGGGCCGCCATCGACCCGAACAGGACCGCGAAGGGCAGCACGCCCTCGGCCACCGCGGGGGTCCGGTAGAGTGAGAGCTGCGCCATCAGCCCCGTGGAGGCGCCCTGGGTCTCGCCGGCCCGGCGCAGCAGCTCGACGAAATCCAGCGTGTAGACCAGCGCGAAGACGGTGACGAAGACGCCGAGCACCGTGCGGGCGAAGCGGGCGGCGAAGTACCGCCCGAGGGTCGGACCGATCAGCATCATCGGATCAGGCCGCCGGCGCGAGGCGCTGTCCGCGCATAAGGCCCCGGGTTCCCCGGACCAGGGCGGCGTTGAACGCGCGCACCCGCGGGCCGAAGAAGATCAGAAGGCAGGAGAGCGCGATGGCGAGCAGCGGCGCGCCGTAGACGGCCGCCACCGCAGCCGGGCTGCGCGCGGCGGCGCTCACCGCCGCGAAACCCGCGATGCGCAGGCCGACCACCGCGAGGATCGCTCCGGCGACCGCGAGCCCGCGCCCTTGGCGGGTCGTGCGGGGATCGCCCAGAGCCGCGAAGGCGATGAAGACGAGCGCCAGCGGGTACAGGCAGGCCGAGAGCCGGTCGTGCAGCTCGGCCCGGAAGCGGCCCTTCTGGAGCTTGTAGTAACCCTCGGTCGTATCGGGGAACAGGAGCTGCGCCGTCGAGCGCTCGCGCGGCTTGTAGATCGTGTCGGAATCGGGCGGCGCGAACGCCGCGAGATCGATCGTGTAGCGCTCGAAGGTCAGGATCGAGGAATCGCGCGAGTCCTTCTGCTGCTGGTGGACGCTGCCGTTCTCCAGGATCAGATAGCTCTGGCCGTCGATATCGACCGCGTTGCCCCGGTCGGCGAGGTAGACCTTGGTCTTCCCGGCCTCGCGCCGGTCCTGGATGAACAACCCCTTGAGGGTGCCGCCCGGCCCGCGCTCGCGGAAATGGAAGGTGATGCCGTTGTCGAGCTGGGTGAACTGCCCTTCCTTGACGACGTTGGCGATGAAGTCGCCGCGCACCCGGGTGATCACGTCGCGCAGCTCCTGGAAGCTCGCCGGCATGACGACCACCACGAGGAAGCCCGTCACGAAGCTGACGATCAGCGCCAGGGTCAGGAACGGCCGCAGCAGCGAGCGCGGCGGCATCCCGGCCGCCGACATGACGATCAGCTCGGAATCGCCGTTGAGCTTGTTCAGCGCGTAGATCGTGCCGATGAACAGGGCCACCGGGGCGATCACCACGAGCAGCGTCGGCAGCGACAGGCCCGTGACGAACAGGAAGACCAGCAGGGTCTGGCCCTTGGCGGTCACGAGGTCGAGCTCGCGCAGCGCCTGCGTCAGCCAGATCGTCCCGGTCAGCCCGACCAGGCAGGCGAGGGTGGCGCCCAGGGCGATCCGAAAGATGTAGCGTTCGATCTGCCTCATCGGCCCGGCAGCCCCGCTCGTCCTCTCGCGCCCTCGGGGCCGCAGGGACCCGACAAAAGGGGCGATTCCAGGGCTGTCGCGCCGCGTTGCGTTCTCCGCCTCAGCGGCTACACAGGGCGGATGACCTGTGCGGCGCGCAGGTGCGTAGTGCAGCTCCGGGATAACGGTCAGGGCGACGGGCATGGCGGACGGTATCGAGATCGGTTTCGGCCCCCTGGAGCAGAGCGGCCAGGGTCCCGGCGGATCGGGCGATCTCGTGGTTTTCGTCGGCGACGACCTCGTCCTCGGAGCGGCGGCCCGCGACGCCCTGGGCGCTTCCGGAGCCGATCTCGTCGCCCGCGCCGCGTCCTCCGAGAAGTTCAAGGGCCGCTCGCTGACGGCGCTCAGCCTCCCGGCCCCGGCGGGCGTCAAGGCCGACCGCCTCGTGGTCGTCGGCCTCGGCTCCGACAAGGACCGCGCCAAGACCGACTGGCCGGCGCTCGGCGGCTTCACCGCCAGCAAGGTGGCGGGACGGACCGCCCGGGTGGTGCTCGACTGGCCGGGCACGACGGTGACGGCGGCGCAGGCCGGCGAGTTCGCCCTCGGCGCGCGGCTGCGCAACTACACCTTCGACCGCTACAAGACCAAGAAGAAGCCAGATGCCGACGACAAGTCCAGCACGGCGCTGACTCTGCTGCTCGCCGACCAGAGCGCGGCGGCACGCGAGGGCGAGAACGCCCGGACGCTGTCGGACAGCGTGATCCTGGCGCGCGACCTCGTGAACGAGCCGCCGAACGTGCTCTTCCCGGAGGAGTTCGCCCGGCGCGCCTCGGACCTGTCGAAGCTCGGCGTCGAGATCGAGGTGCTGGAGCCCGCGCGGATGCGCGAGCTCGGCATGGGCGCGCTGCTGGCCGTGGCGCAGGGCTCCGTCCGCGAGCCGCGGCTCGTGATCATGCGCTGGAACGGGGGTCCCGCCGGCGAGGCGCCCGTGGCGCTGATCGGCAAGGGCGTGATCTTCGATTCCGGCGGCATCTCCATCAAGCCCGGCGGCGGCATGGAGGACATGAAGGGCGATATGGGCGGCGCGGCCGCCGTCGTGGGCGCGCTCCGCGCGCTCGCCGCCCGCAAGGCGCGCTGCAACGTGGTCGGCGCCATCGGCATCGCCGAGAACATGCCGGACGGCGGCTCGTACCGGCCCTCCGACATCGTGACCTCAATGTCGGGCCAGACCATCGAGGTGATCAACACCGACGCCGAGGGCCGCCTCGTGCTGGCCGACGTGATCACCCACATCGTCCGCAGCGCCAAGCCCAAGGCGATCGTCGACCTCGCGACGCTGACCGGCGCCATCATCGTGGCGCTCGGCCAGGACATCGCCGGGATGTTCTCGAACGACGACACGCTGGCGAGCAACATCAACGCCGCCGGCGAGGCGACGGGCGAGAAGGTCTGGCGGATGCCGCTGATCCCCGCCTACGACAAGGCGATCGATTCCAAGTTCGCCGACATGAAGAACACCGGGGGCCGTCACGGCGGCGCCGCCACCGCGGCCTCGTTCATCAAGCGCTACGTCGAGGACGTGCCGTGGGCGCATCTCGACATCGCCGGCGTGGCGATGTCGCCGAACGCGAGCGAGATCAACCGCAGCTGGGGCGCCGGCTGGGGCGTCCGCCTGCTCGACCGGCTGATCCGGGATCACTACGAGGCCCGGTAGGATCGCGCGGGCCGTCCGCGGGCGGACCGCCATTGGGCCCGCTCACGGAGCGGGCCGACCCCGCGTTTCGGACGCCGCGCCCGGCTCGGGACCCTGCATGATGCCTGCGCCCTCGCACGCCGCCTTCCAGCCGACCGCGACAGGCCTCGCGGCAGGCCAGCACCGGGGCGGCAAGCTCCTGCAGGCCTCGATCCCGATCCTGGCCATGCTGGTGGCCCTGGCGCTCGTGGCAGGGACCGGATTCAGCCAGCGCTCGGCAGTCCCGGAGGTCGCCGAGCCGTGGGTCTTCGGGTACTTCGCCGGGCGCTATCCGCTCTTCGCCTTCGCGCTGGTCTACGGCCTCGTGCACCTCGCGATGGCGGCGGCGGAGCCCGGTCCGGCCTCCGTCCCGCGCCGGGTCCTGTTCGGCCTCGCCGGCGCGGCATTCCTGCTGCTCGCCGGCCTCTACCCGACCTTCGGGGGTCTCGTCCTGCGCGCCGGCTTCGCGACGGGCGGGATGGCGTTCCTCACGCACCAGCCCCTCTGGCTGGCTTACGCGCTCGGCGCGGGCGTGGCGGCGGCGGTGTTCGGCGGCGTGCTCGGCCTCTTCGTAATCGCGGCGAACCGCGCCCTGAGGCCGCGGCTCCGCCGGATCGGCTCCGGCCTCCTGGCCTTCCTGGCCCTCTGGTTCGGCGCGGCCGTGATCGGTCTCGGCGGCAGCCTGGGTCTCGGCCCCTGGCCGCACCGCGCGCTGCGGCCCGACGAGGCCGGTCTGGCCGCGCTCCTCTTGGTCGCCGCCGCCCTGCCGCATGCCGCGCTGGCGACAGTGAGCCGGCATCGACGCGGCGCCTGAGGCCCGCGCCTTGCGGGCCGGCCTCCGTTCCCGCAGAGTTGCCGGGTTCTGCGTTGGGGGGACTCGGCCGTCCAGAGCCGTGCCCACGGGAGGCATCGCGATGCATGAGGCGAACGTGATCGTGCACGGCGCTGAAACGCCCAGGTCCGTACGGAGGCCGGCCCCGCCGGCCGATCTGGCGTCGGATCGCCCCTGGCTGGCCTCGTACCCGGCCGGTGTCCCGGCCGAGATCGACGTCGCGGGCCTCGGGACGCTCGTCGGCCTGTTCGAGACCAGCGTCGCCGCCTTCGCCGATCGGCCCGCGATGCTGTGCTTCGGCTCGACCATGACCTACGCCACCCTCGGGCAGCAGGCGCGCGACCTCGCGGCCTGGCTGCAGGGGCAGGGACTGGCGAAGGGCGACCGCGTCGCGATCATGCTGCCGAACGTGCCGGCCTACGCGGTGGCGATCTTCGGCGTCCTCCTCGCCGGCGGCACGGTGGTCAACACCAACCCGCTCTACACGCCCCGCGAATTCGCCCAGCAGATCAACGATTCGGGCGCACGGATCCTGATCGTGCTGGAAAATTTCGGCGCCACGGTCGCGGCGGCGCTGCCGGACGTGAAACTCGACCGGGTTGCCCTGGTCGGCCCGGGTGACGGGCTCGGGCTCAAGGGTCAGGTGATCAACCTCGCCAGCCGCCACGTGCGCAAGGCGGTGCCGCCGTTCCAGCTGCCGGAAGGTCTGGCCGTGCCGTTCACCAGCGTCCTGCGCCGGGGCCGCAGCCTGCCGCGGGCCTCGGCGCGGGTCGAGCCGGAGGATCTGGCGTTCCTGCAATATACCGGCGGCACCACCGGCATCGCCAAGGCGGCGATGCTCAGCCACCGCAACATCATGGCCAATGTCGAGCAGTCGCAGCTCTGGTTCAACTCGAAGGATCCGAGCATCCGGCGCTGCGCGGTGACGGCCCTGCCGCTCTACCACATCTTCGCGCTGACCGCGTGCTTCTTCCAGTTCATGCGCAACGGCGGATCGTGCCTGCTGATCCCGAACCCGCGCGACTGCGACGGCATGGTGAAGACGCTGAGCCGCACCCGCTTCACCCACCTGATGGGCGTGAACACGCTGTTCAACGTGCTGATCAACCATCCGAAGATCGGCACGATCGATTTCTCGCATCTCGACTTCGTGGTCGGCGGCGGCACGGCCGTGCAGCGGGCGGTGGCCGAGCGCTGGAAGGCGCTGACCGGCAACACGATCATCGAGGGCTACGGCCTGTCGGAGACCTCGCCGGTGGTCTGCGTCAACCCACGCGGGATGCGCGACTTCTCCGGCACGATCGGCTTCCCGCTTCCCTCAACCGAGGTCTCGATCCGCGACTTATCCGGACAGGTCGTGTCCGTCGGGCAGCCGGGGGAGATCTGCGTCCGCGGCCCGCAGGTGATGCGCGGCTACTGGAACCGCCCCGAGGAGACGGCCCGTGCGATGACCGCGGACGGGTTCTTCCGCACGGGCGACGTCGCGGTGATGCAGGCCGACGGCCAGTTCCGCATCGTCGACCGGATGAAGGACATGATCCTCGTCTCGGGCTTCAACGTCTATCCGAACGAGGTCGAGGACGTCCTCGCCGCCCACCCGGCCGTGCTCGAATGCGCCGTGGTCGGCGCACCGAGCGAGGAGACCGGCGAGATGGTCGTCGCCCACATCGTCCTGAAGGATTCTTCGGTCTCGACCGACGCCATCCGCGCCCACGCGCGCACCCAGCTCACCGGCTACAAGGTCCCCCGGCGGGTAATCCTGCACGACACGCTGCCCAAGACCAATGTCGGCAAGGTGCTGCGCCGGATGCTGCGCGACGAGACGCCCCCGGCCTGATCGCAGGATAACGGCCTGCGTCGCGACGCCGCCCTCGCGGCGCGTAACCGCAACGCGCACGGCGCCGAAAGGTGAGGCTGCGGCGCTTGCCCACCTGTCGGCCCGGGCCGATCTGTGGGTTGTGCGCATAGGACATCCGAGGAGGCGGCCATGTTGATCAAGCGCAAGCGCGGTTGGGAGATTCCGGAGCATCTGGTCACGCCGGAGGCCGTCTTCCTGAACCGGCGCGCGCTGATCGGCGGTGCGGCCGGACTTGCGGCCGGATCGCTCCTGGGTGGCCGATCTGTCCTCGCAGCGGGCGATCAGCCGCTCTACCCGGCGCAGCAGAACCCCGCCTATACCCTCGACCGGCCGCTGACGCCGGAGCGCTTCAGCGCCGACTACAACAATTTCTACGAGTTCGGCACGTCGAAGACCGTGCTGCCGGCCGCGAACGCGCTCAAGACCCAGCCCTGGACGCTGAAGATCGACGGGCTCGTGGAGAAGCCCTTCGAGATCGGCGTCGGCGACCTGATCCGGAAGGTCGGCCTCGAGGAGCGGCTCTACCGCCACCGCTGCGTCGAGGCGTGGTCCATGGCGGTGCCGTGGACGGGCTTCCCGCTCTCCAAGCTTGTGGCGCTCGCCAAGCCGACCTCGGGGGCGAAGTACATCCGCTTCGAGACCTTCATGGACAAGGCGATGGCGCCCGGCCAGCGCGCCTTCTTCTATCCCTGGCCCTACACGGAAGGCCTGACGCTCGCGGAGGCTGGGAACGACCTCGCCTTCATGGTCACCGGGATCTACGGCAAGCCGCTGCCCAACCAGTTCGGCGCGCCGATCCGGGTCGCGGTGCCGTGGAAGTATGGCTTCAAGTCGGCGAAGTCGCTGGTGAAGGTGTCGTTCACGGCCGACAGGCCGAAGACCTTCTGGGAAGGGCTCCAAGCGTCGGAATACGGGTTCTGGGCCAACGTGAACCCGGCCGTCCCGCATCCGCGCTGGAGCCAGGCCACCGAGCGCGTGCTCGGGACCGACCAGCGCGTGCCGACGCTGATCTACAACGGCTACGGCGAGCAGGTCGCGGGCCTCTACAAGGGGCTGGAGGGCGAGCGGCTGTTTGTTTGATGCGGCTTCCGCTCGACCGCTTCGGTGGATGCGTTCCTCGCCATCATCATGCGCAAGGCGAAGCGACCCTTGGCAGCGGAACGTCGGAAGGCGTCGCGCTGCCGGGATTGCTTAGCTCCGCTCGCAAGGACGGCGGGGCTGATGTGAGCCGACGGAAGCGGATATGAACCGCGCGCAGCGCTCAGTAGGTCCAGCGCTGCGCCTTCGACACCAGGAAATCGCGGAACGCCTGAACGCGGGCCACGGAGCGCATCTCCTCGGCATAAACGAGGTAGCTCTCGAGGCTCGGCATCTCGGTGTCGCGCAGCACCTGCACCAGCTGCTGGTCGCCGTCGACGGCGTAATCCGGCAGGATGCCGATCCCGGCGCCCGCCTCCATGGCGCGCTGCAGGGCACCGATGTTGTTCACGGTGAGGTGCACGTGGCGCCGCTCCCGCCCGTCGCGGCCGGCATCGGCCAGCCAGTGCGCGGCGAGGAGGTATGACGGCTCGTTGCCGCCGAACGACACGAGGCGGTGGTCGTCGAGATCCTCGATCGTCTTCGGCTCGCCGAAGCGCTTGACGTAATCCTGGCTCGCGAAGGCGTGGTAGTGGACGGTGAACAGTCGCCGCTGGATCAGGTCCGGCTGGGCCGGGCGTCGCATGCGGATGGCCACATCCGCCTCACGCATGGCGAGATCGAGCTCCTCGTTGGTGAGGATCAGCTCGATCCGCACGTCCGGGTAGAGGTCGAGGAACTCGCCCACACGCTGCGACAGCCACGACGTGCCGAGGCCGACGGTCGTGGTGACCTTGAGGTCGCCGGTCGGACGCTCGGAGGTCTCGACGAGCCGCGCCCGCGTGTTCTCCAGGCGGAGCTTCATGTCGCGCGCGGCGCGGAACAGAAGATCGCCCTGCTCGGTGAGGAGCAGGCCCCGTGCATGCCGGTGGAACAGCGGCGCCTTCAGCTCGCGCTCCAGGGCACTGATTTGCCGGCTGACGGCCGACTGGCTGAGCCCGATATCGTCGCCCGCCTTGGTGAAGCTGCCCGCCTCCGCGACGTTGAGGAAGATCCGGATCTTATCCCAATCCAAGGCAAGAACCCCTACCAGCGCGAGCTCGTCGCCCATGCCCGAAGGAGCCGGGCAGGCGGCGTACGAAGCGGATCACCGGGCGAACTGCGCGGTACCGATGGCGGAGAGGGACTCCCGGCACCGCGCGGGTATGCAATTGCTGCATCCCGGCGCAGTCAGCACTCCTATGCGCATGGTGCATGATCCGGCGCAAGCACCCGGATCGGGAAGTTGTTGAAAGCGTGGCCCGCCAGCACCGGTTGTGTGCTGGCGTCGGCGCCTCATTCGGCCGCGGCAGCCTGGACCGGACTCTCGCCAATCTCGAGGTTGGCCAGGAACTTCTCGGCCTCGAGGGCGGCCATGCAGCCCATGCCGGCAGCGGTGATCGCCTGCCGGTAGACGTCGTCCGTCACGTCGCCCGCCGCGAAGACGCCCGGGATCTCGGTCTCGGTGGTACCGGGCTTCACGCTCAGGTAGCCGCCGTGGCGCATGGGCAGCTGCCCCTCGAAGATCGCGGTCGCCGGCTGGTGGCCGATCGCCACGAACACGCCGTCGGCCTTCACCTCGCTGATCTCCCCCGAGCGCGGGTCCTTGAGCCGGACATGGGTCACGTTCGGCGCGGGCTTCTGCACGCCGCAGATCTCGGCGATCTCCCGGTGCCAGAGCACCTCGACGTTGGGATGCTTGAACAGGCGCTCCTGCAGGATCCGCTCGGCCCGGAAGCTGTCGCGGCGGTGAACCACCGTCACCTTGCTGGCGATGTTGGCGAGGTAGAGCGCCTCCTCGACCGCGGTGTTGCCGCCGCCGACCACCACGACCTCCTTGCCGCGGAAGAAGAAGCCGTCGCAGGTCGCGCAGGCCGAGACGCCGCCGCCCTGGAAGGCGGCCTCGGAGGGGATCCCGAGCCACTTGGCCTGGGCTCCGGTGGCGATGATCAGGGCATCGCAGGAATAGGTCTCGCCGGAATCGGCCTCCATCCGGAACGGCCGCTGCTTGAGATCGACCTTCGTGATGTACTCGGAGACGATCCGGGTGCCGACGTGCTCGGCCTGGAGGCGCATCTGCTCCATGAGCCACGGGCCCTGGATCGCCTCGGCGAAGCCCGGGTAGTTCTCGACATCCGTGGTGATCATCAGCTGGCCGCCCGGCTGGAAGCCGGAGATCAGCAGCGGCTCGACCATGGCGCGGGCGGCGTAGATCGCCGCCGTGTAGCCGGCGGGTCCCGAGCCGATGATCACGAGCTTGGCGTGGGTGTGGGCCATCTGTCTCGATCTCCTCAGGCCGGTCCGGCCGCGCGGCGCGCAGCATAGGCGTCGGCGAGCGCCTGCGCGATCACCGGCGTCGCGTCGATGGGCTTGTACGACAGATCCGCCAACTGACCGGTGAACGGACGCAGGGCTCCGGCGATCGCCAGCCCGGCGAACATCCGCCGATGCCGGATATAGGTGCGCGGCAGGTCGAACAGCAGGACCGGCGCGCCGGTGGACACGGCCTCGCTGACCATGTTGGCCGAATCGGAGGTCACGACGATCGCCTCGGCGAGGGCCAGCATGGCGACGTAGGGGTTGTCGCCGGTGCCGTCCCAGAGGAAGCCGCCGGTCTCGGCGGCGAGCGCCTTGACGGCGTCCCGGAGCGGGTTCGGCGTCCGGCGGGAGATCGTCACCATCAGCCGGCAGCCCTGCTGGGCCAAGCCGCGCAGATCCTCGACGAGGCGCGCCATATCGGTCTTGCGGTAGCTCAGGTGGCGGCTGTCGCCGCCGACCAGGACCGCCACGCGCGGGCCGTCGAGGCGCGCGAGCCGCGGATCCGGCCGGGCGCGGGCTGCGGCAGTGCGCGCCGCGGTGACCAAGTGCGGGGCCGTCAGGGTGGTGAAGACGTTGGGACCGCGCAGATCGTCGTAATCCGGCACCCAGATGAAGTCGGCGCTGTCCGCGCCGGTCCGGGGGTCCTTCAGGAAGGCCGTGAACGTCCGGCCGTCCGTAGCGCGGCGCACCGCCCGCAGATAGGGCACGGACCGGCGCCCGGAAGCGATCAGGAGGTCGGGATAGGGTCCCGACAGGGCGCCGCCCCGGCGGCGCGGCCCCTCGCGCGGATCGATCGGTCCCCAAGGCGCCATCCAGCCGAAGGGCCCTGAGGCCGGCACCTGTCGAATTTCGAAGTCGAGGCCCAGCGTCTCGGCGATGCCGACGCACTGGTTCTCATCGCCGGCCTTTCCGTCGGTGACGATCCAGGCGCGCGCGCGGGCCAGTTCGGGCATAGGTTGAAATCGCGCGTCCGGGCGGTTGCGCAGGGCGGATGTCGCCTCCGTTACATCGATGCTTGCCATGCGCTCTGCTCGGGAAACCCGCTTCTGCCCCGGTGCCGAGCCCGACCGCCGGAGCACCGTATTTCGAGATCAACTCTCAGGCTTACTCCCGCGGGAGATCCCGGGCGAGCCACTGAGCGTAGATGTCGGCGATGGCGGCGAGGCGACGCCCCTCGAATTGCGGCCCATACCACGCGCCGCCATAGCTCGACGGCGTCGCGGTCATCTGCGGATGCCGTCCGAGCACCTGGCCCTTGGGCCCGACCAGCAGGGCCTCGCCCTCCATGTAGTCGGTCTGGAAGTTACCGCCGAAGCCCGGCCGGCCACCGCTGCCGGCATAGGGCCGCAGCGACAGTCCGCTCACCACGACGACGAGGCGCGGCCCACGCCCACCGATCCGGCCAGCGAAGTTCTTCCGCAGGGCGTCGGTCAGGTCGGCCGCCAGCGCCTCGGCCTGCAGGCCCGCGCCCTTTTCAAGCAGGGGCCGGACATCGACGCGGATGTCGGAGAAGAGCGGTGTCGCGGGGAAATCGCTCGCCGCCGCGGATCCCGCGACGGCACCGAGGAGCAGGCCGGCGAGCCGGCCCCAGGAACGCGGCGGCATGATTCAGGCGCCGTACTGGACGGCGACGACCTCGTAGGATTTGCCGCCGCCCGGCGTCGTGACCTCGACCGTATCGCCGACGCCCTTGCCGATCAGCGCCCGGGCGATCGGCGAGGTGATCGAGACGCGGCCGGAGCGCACGTCGGCCTCCGGCTCGCCCACGATCTGGTAGGTCTTCTCCTCCTCCGTGTCCTCGTCGACGAGCTTCACGGTGGCGCCGAACTTGATCTTGTCACCGGAGAGCTTCGTGACGTCGATCACTTCGGCCCGCGCGATCATGCTCTCCAGCTCGAGGACGCGGCCCTCGTTATGCGACTGCGCCTCCTTGGCGGCGTGATACTCGGCGTTCTCCGACAGGTCGCCCAGCGCGCGGGCTTCCGCGATCGCCTGGATGATGCGCTGGCGCTCCACCTGCTGGCGGTGCTTCAGCTCCTCTTCGAGGGCTGCGAGCCCGCGCACCGTGATCGGAACCTTGTCTATCGCCATCGTCTCGCGCCACAATGAAGAGGCCCGGCCGAGAGTGTAGCACTCCCTCCGGGCCACGAAATGAAGTCAGCGGAGCCCTGAGGCTCAGGCCGCGAAGTATTCCTGCAACGCACGAACCTTGAGATCGCCTTCTAGATAGGCCTTGATCCCCTCGGCCGCGGCCATCGCGCCGGCTAGAGTGGTGTAATACGGCACCTTATGCAAGAGGGCCGCGCGCCGGAGCGAGCGCGAGTCCGACAGCGCGCCGGCGCCCTCCGTGGTGTTCAGGACGAGGTGGATGCCACCGTTCTTGATGGCGTCGACCACGTGCGGCCGGCCCTCGAGAACCTTGTTGATCCGCTCCGCCGGGACGCCGTTCTCCACCAGGTAGCGCTGCGTACCGCCGGTCGCCAGGATGGTGAAGCCGAGGTCGGACAGGAGCTTCATGGTCGGCAGGATGCGCGCCTTGTCGGCATCGCGCACCGAGACGAACACGGAGCCGGCCTTCGGCACCTGCGTGCCGGAGCCGAGCTGGCTCTTGGCGAAGGCCACGCCGAAGCTGGCATCGAGCCCGATCACCTCGCCGGTGGAGCGCATCTCCGGCCCGAGCAGCACGTCGACGCCGGGGAAGCGCGCGAAGGGGAAGACCGCCTCCTTCACGGCGATGTGCGGCAGGGTCTTCGGCTTGAGCCCGAAGGTCTCCAGAGGTTCGCCCGCCATGATCCGCGCCGCGATCTTGGCGATCGGCTCGCCGATCACCTTGGCGACGAACGGCACCGTGCGCGAGGCGCGGGGGTTTACCTCCAGCACGTAGATGACGCCGTCCTTGATGGCGTACTGCACGTTCATCAGGCCGACGACGTTGAGCGCCAGCGCCATCGCCTTCGTTTGCCGCTCCAGCTCGTCCATGGTCTCGGGCGAGAGCGAGCGCGGCGGCAGGGAGCAGGCCGAGTCGCCGGAATGGATGCCGGCCTCCTCGATGTGCTCCATGATGCCGGCGATGAACACGTCCTTGCCGTCGCAGACCGCGTCGACATCGACCTCGACCGCGTCCGACAGGTAGCGGTCGAACAGGAGCGGGTTCTTGCCCAGCACCGTGTTGATCTGGCCGGTCTTGTCGTTCGGGTAGCGGGCCTTCACCTCGGAAGGGATCAGGCTCGGCAGCGTGTCGAGGAGGTAGTCGGCGAACTGCGTCTCGTCGCGGATGATCGCCATGGCGCGGCCGCCGAGCACGTAGCTCGGGCGGACCACGAAGGGCAGGCCGAGATCGGCCGCGACCAGCCGGCTCTGCTCCACCGAGTAGGCGATGCCGTTCTTCGGCTGCTTCATGCCGAGCTTGTCGAGGAGTCGCTTGAACTGGTCGCGGTCCTCGGCGAGGTCGATGGCGTCGGGCGAGGTGCCGAGGATCGGCACGCCGGCGGCCTCCAGCGCCCGGGCGAGCTTCAACGGGGTCTGGCCGCCGAACTGGACGATCACCCCGTGCAGGGTGCCGGCCTGCCGCTCGGTCTCGATGATCTCCAGCACGTCCTCGGCGGTCAGCGGCTCGAAGTAGAGCCGGTCCGAGGTGTCGTAGTCGGTCGAGACCGTCTCCGGGTTGCAATTGACCATGATGGTCTCGTAGCCGGCGTCCGACAGCGCGAAGCAGGCGTGGCAGCAGCAATAGTCGAACTCGATGCCCTGGCCGATCCGGTTCGGGCCGCCGCCGAGAATCACGACCTTCTTGCGGTCCGAGGGCTGCGCCTCGTCGACGACGGTGCCCGCGAAGGGCGCCACGTAGGTCGAGTACATGTAGGCGGTGGGCGACTTGAACTCCGCCGCGCAGGTGTCGATCCGCTTGTAGACCGGGCGCACCGCCAGAGCGCGCCGGGCCGCGCTGACGGCGGCCTCGTCGGTCTTGGCCAGCACCGCGAGGCGGGCGTCCGAGAAGCCGGCGGCCTTGAGCTGGCGGAAGGCGCCGGCCGTCTTCGGCAGGCCGTGGGCCTTCACGCGGTTCTCCAGGTCGATGATCGCCTGGAGCTGCTCCAGGAACCACGGGTCGATCTTGCAGGAGGCGTAGACCTGCTCGTGGCTGACGCCCAGGCGCAGGGCCTGCGCGACCTTGAGCAGCCGGTCCGGGGTCGGGGTGCCGATGGCCGCCTTGATGGCGTTGTGGTCGTCGCCCTTGCCCAGCCCCTCGATCTCGATGTCGCCGAGACCGGTCAGGCCGGTCTCCAGCGAGCGGAGGGCCTTCTGCAGCGATTCGGCGAAGCAGCGGCCGATCGCCATGGCCTCGCCCACCGACTTCATGGCGGTGGTCAGCGTCGGCTCGGCGCCCGGGAACTTCTCGAAGGCGAAGCGCGGGATCTTGGTGACGACGTAGTCGATCGTCGGCTCGAACGAGGCCGGCGTCGCGCCGCCGGTGATGTCGTTGGCGATCTCGTCCAGCGTGTAGCCGACCGCGAGCTTGGCCGCGACCTTGGCGATCGGGAAGCCGGTCGCCTTCGAGGCGAGCGCCGAGGAGCGCGAGACGCGCGGGTTCATCTCGATCACGATCATCCGCCCGTTCTCGGGGTTGATCGCGAACTGCACGTTCGAGCCGCCGGTCTCGACGCCGATCTCGCGGAGCACCGCCAGCGATGCGTCGCGCATCACCTGGTATTCCTTGTCGGTCAGCGTCAGCGCCGGGGCGACGGTGATCGAATCACCCGTGTGCACGCCCATCGGGTCAATGTTCTCGATGGAGCAGACGATGATGCAGTTGTCGTTCTTATCCCGAACGACCTCCATCTCGTACTCTTTCCAGCCGAGCACGCTCTCCTCGATCAGCACCTCGTTGGTCGGCGACGCGTCGATGCCGCGCTCGACGATGTCGAGGAACTCCTCGCGGTTGTAGGCGATGCCGCCGCCGGTGCCGCCCATGGTGAAGGACGGCCGGATGATGGCCGGAAGGCCGACCTCGGCCAGCGCGATCAGGGCCTGACCCAGGGCGTGCTCGCCGTAGCGCTTGCACCGCTCCGTCTCGCCCGCGGCCCAGCTCTTCTCGTAAGCCGTCAGCGCCGCCTGGCGGGCCGCCGGATCGGTATTGGCCGCCTCGATCCTGGCGATCTCGGCCAAGTAGGCCTGGCGGTCGGCCTTCTTGGCCGCGGAGGCGTTGGCGAGCGCCGATTTCGGGGTGTCGAGCCCGATCTTGGTCATGGCGTCGCGGAACAGGCTCCGGTCCTCGGCCTTGTCGATGGCCTCGGCCGTCGCGCCGATCATCTGCACGCCGTACTTGGCGAGCACGCCCATCTTCTGCAGCGACAGGGCGCAGTTCAGCGCCGTCTGGCCGCCCATGGTCGGCAGGATCGCGTCGGGGCGCTCCTTCTCGATGATCTTGGCGACGATCTCCGGGGTGATCGGCTCGACATAGGTCGCGTCCGCCATGTCCGGGTCGGTCATGATCGTCGCGGGATTCGAGTTCACCAGGACGATGCGGTAGCCCTCCTCGCGGAGCGCCTTGCAGGCCTGGGTACCGGAATAATCGAACTCGCAGGCCTGTCCGATGATGATCGGACCCGCACCGATGATCAGGATCGAGGAGATGTCGGTGCGTTTGGGCATCGTGGGCCTTCTCAGGCCAAGCGCGCCCGATCGGGCACGGCTCGACTGTGGCCCTGCTCCCGGACGCGCGTGGCGGGAATGTCGTTGAGCCCCGCGTTTACACGGGCCACGGGCGCTTTGGAAGGCCGGTGCAACCGCGCAGCCGGGCTACGCGCCCGGCGCATGGCACCTGTTGAAATCTGGCTCAGAACCCGGCGTGGAGCGCCGCCAGGGCCCGGTCGATCGACAGGTAGAACACCCCGAACGCGACCACGGCTGCGGCCGCGAACTCGACGGCGACGTTGGAGAGCGTCTGCGCGCGGCGCAGTGCCTCGCGGCCGAAATAGACGGAGACCCAGGCGAGGGCGAGGACGGCCGGCATGGCGAACAGGTAGGACACCGTGCTCTCGACGCGGTCGAAGCCGCCCGTCGGATCGATCAGGGCCCGGATGTTGCGCACCCAGGGGGCGTAGAAGGCGGCATAGAGGGCGGTCAGCCAGGACAGGCCCACGGCGACGCCGAGATGGAAGGTGAAGCTGCGGTGCAGGCGAGAGAAGTCGTCGCGCGCCTCGTCGATGGTCATCCGGCATTCCCCTGCGACGGGCCGCCGCCGGCGGGCGCGGATGCGCCGCCATTCACAGGCCGTCGTAGGGATTCTTAAGCCGTCCGATCTGGCGGATTTTATGGCCTCGGCGCGGCTCGATTGGGGTCCGGCCTCAGGCGCCCTTCGTCGTCTCCGGCTCGCCGGAGCGCATCAGGGTCACGAACCGCTCGAACAGGTAGTGGCTGTCACGCGGGCCGGGCGAGGCTTCCGGATGGTGCTGCACCGAGAAGGCCGGGCGGTCTGTCAGCGTGAGGCCGCAATTCGAGCCGTCGAACAGGGAAACGTGCGTCTCCACGGCCGAGTCCGGCAGGCTGTTCGGATCCACCGCGAAGCCGTGGTTCATCGAGACGATCTCGACCTTGCCGGTGGTCTTGTCCTTCACCGGGTGATTCGCGCCGTGATGGCCCTGGCCCATCTTCACGGTCCGGCCGCCGAGGGCGAGGCCCATGAGCTGGTGGCCGAGGCAGATGCCGAAGGTCGGCACCTTCTCATCCAGCAGCTTGCGGATCACCGGGACCGCGTAGGCGCCGGTGGCCGCCGGGTCGCCGGGGCCGTTCGACAGGAACACCCCGTCCGGCTTCATCGCCAGGATCTCGTCGGCCGTCGTGGTCGCCGGCACCACGGTGACGTCGCAGCCGGCCTGGGCGAGCAACCGCAGGATGTTGCGCTTCACCCCGTAATCGATGGCGACGACCTTCAGACCCTCGCCGGGCGCACGCTTCCCGTAGCCATTGCCGAGCGCCCAGACGGTCTCGGACCATTCCGACGGCGCGCGGCTGGTCACCGGCGGCACGAGGTCGAGGCCTTCCATCGGAGCGAGCGCCGCGGCGCGGGCCTTCAGGGCCTCGCGGTCGAATTGGCCCTGGGGATCGTTGGCGATCACCGCGTTGGGCATGCCCATGTCGCGGATGCGGGCGGTGAGCGCCCTTGTGTCGACGCCGGTGATGCCGACGATGCCGCGGGCCCTGAGCCAGCCGTCGAGATGCGAGGACGAGCGCCAGCTCGACGGCTTCGTCACCGCCGATGCGATCACCGTCCCGCGGACGCCCGAGGCGGGCGCCGCCTCCAGGCTTTCCAGATCCTCGTCGTTGGTGCCGACATTGCCGATATGCGGGAAGGTGAAGGTGACGATCTGCCCGGCATAGGACGGGTCGGTCAGGATCTCCTGATAGCCGGTCATGGCCGTGTTGAAGCAGACCTCGCCGTCGGCGATTCCGGTCTGGCCGATGCCGAAGCCCTCCAGGATGGTGCCGTCGGCGAGCACCAGCAGAGCCGTCGCGACGGGTTCGGCCCAGGGCTCGGGAGCCCGAGCCTCGGGGGCATGCGCGGCGGCGTCTTGCAGCATCGGGTGAGTCTCGCTTATGTCCGGCCGAAGGCGGGCGCCGGGTTGCGGCGCTCTCGGCTTGCGGCATGATCGTGTGCGGCGCTCTTAGCGAGCGGCCCGCGATGGGGTCAATGTGGCCTCGCTTCCCGCAGGGCTCAACACCCGCAAATCGCAGGCCAGCCCTTCGTTTCGACCGTTGGAAGGTTCACCCAGATGCTGCGCGCCCGCTTCACCACCGAGATGAAGGAGGCCATGAAGGCCGGCGACAAGGGCAGGCTCGCCACCGTGCGGATGATCCAGGCCGCCCTTAAGGACAAGGATATCGAGGCGCGGGGCCTCGGCAAGGAGCCGGCCTCCGATGAGGAGATCCTGTCGCTGCTCCAGAAGATGATCAAGCAGCGCACCGAATCGGCCGCCGTCTACGAGCAGGGCGGCCGCCCGGAACTCGCCGCCAACGAGCGCGCCGAGATCGCCATCATCGAGAGCTTCCTGCCGAAGCAGATGGACGAGGCCGAGACGCAGGCCGCCATCGAGGCGGCGATCGCGGAGACCGGCGCCGCCGGCCCGAAGGACATGGGCAAGGTGATCGCCGCCCTGAAGGGCCAGTTCGCGGGCCGGATGGATTTCGGCAAGGCGAGCGGGCTGGTGAAGGCGGCTCTGGCCGCGAAGGACTGAGGCTGTCCCCGTAATCCCCGGCCATTTGAAGCTGACGGACGCTGCCGGGACTCCGACAGGTCCGGCACGCTATACTCGGCGGTCCCGCAAACCCTCCCAGGCCCCGTGCGCTACCCGCCCCATATCCTGGAAGAGATTCGTGCCCGGCTGCCGGCCTCGTCGGTGGTGGGGCGGCGCGTGCAGCTCAAGAAGGCCGGCCGGGAATGGCGCGGCCTGTCGCCGTTCAACGCCGAGAAGACGCCGTCCTTCTACGTGAACGACCAGAAGCAGTTCTACCACTGCTTCTCCTCCTCCAAGCACGGCGACATCTTCACCTTCCTGATGGAGACGGAAGGCCTGAGCTTCCCCGAGGCCGTGGAGCGGCTGGCCGGGGAGGCGGGCGTCAGCCTGCCCGCGCCGACCGAGGACAGCCGCGCCGCCGAGACCAAGCGCGCCGGCGCCATCGAGGTGATGGAGATGGCCGCCCGCTGGTTCGAGGACCGGCTTCAATCCGGGCAGGGCAGCGAGGCGCGCGCCTATCTGGAACGCCGGGCCCTCGGGCGCGAGATCCAGGAGAAGTTCCGGCTCGGCTACGCGCCGAACGACCGCTACGCCCTGCGCGATCATCTGGCCGGGCAAGGCGTCGAGAAGGGCCTCATGCTCGAGATGGGGCTGCTGGCGACCGGGGAGGGCGTCTCGGTCCCGTACGATTATTTTCGCGACCGGGTCATGTTTCCGATCACCGACACGCGCGGCCGGGTCGTGGCTTTCGGAGGGCGGGCGCTCTCGAAGGATGTGCGCGCCAAGTACCTGAACTCGCCCGAGACACCGCTCTTCCACAAGGGTCGCACGCTCTACAACCTCCACGGCGCCCGCAAGGCCGCGCACGAGCGGAGCTCGATCATCGCGGTTGAGGGCTATGTCGACGTCATCGCCATGACGCTCGCCGGCCATCCCGAGACGGTCGCGCCTCTCGGTACGGCGCTCACGGAAGAGCAGCTCGGCCTGCTCTGGCGCCATGCCGACGAGCCGATCCTCTGCTTCGACGGCGACAAGGCCGGACAGCGGGCGGCGTTTCGCGCCCTCGACCTCGCGCTGCCGCTCCTCGAACCGGGCCGCTCCCTCCGGATCGCGCTCCTGCCGGGCGGTCAGGATCCCGACGACCTGCTGCGCTCAGGCGGCCCCGGGGCGATCGATCAGGTGCTCGCGGCGGCCCTGCCGCTCTCCGAGCTGCTGTGGCGGCGCGCCGTCGAGGCCGGGCCGGTCGATACGCCCGAGCGGCGGGCCGGCCTGACGCAGACGCTGCGCACCACGGTGGCGACGATCCGCGACGAGACCGTGCGCCGCTACTATCGCGACGACATCGAGGAGCGCCTGCGCGGCCTGTCGCCCCGCAGCGCCCGCGCCGCCGGGCCGAGCCCCCGCGGCCGACCGCGCTTCGTCCGGCCCGGCGAGCCGGTATCCCCGCGCATCACCGGCAGCCCGAGCCCGTCGGTGACCGCTTCCGCGGGCTTCACCGGCGCCGCCCCGGTGCGCGAGGCGGTGATCGTCGGCACCCTGCTGGCGCATCCCGAGATGATCGCCGAATTCGGCGAGGAGATCGCCGAACTCGACTTCGAGGATCCGGACGCCCGAGGGCTGCTGTCGGTCCTGCTGGCCTGCGCGGCCGAGGACGAGCGAACGGCGCCTGAAGTGTTGCAGAACCGCATCAACCGCGCCGGACTCGCAGCTGCGGCCGACAGAATCCTCGCGCTCGCACGCTCTCGGGACCGCACGACGCTGGCTCCGCATGCCGACCCCGCACTCCGCGCAGACGCGCTCCGACAGGCGATGATCTTGCACCGGCAGGCAGGAGCGCTACATAGCGAACTTCGCGAAGCACGGCAGGCGTTTGAGAACGATCCGACCGATGCCGGATGGGCATGGCTCTGCGAAGTGAAGGCGAGGCTGGAAACCGTCATCGCCGCCGAGGCTGAGGCCGACGTCCCGGTGTCGAGCGACTCGACGGCCGCGTGATCGCTGTGCAATGGCGGTGGCGGCGGGCGAAATCCCGCCATAGTTAACAATCGGTCAAGCCTCGGGCTTGCATACGGAAACCGACGACTCAAGGCGACTGGAGCGATCCGGCGCCGTTCTCATATAGCGGCGCTGCCGGCGTGGAGCGGCCTCCCTGGGCCTCCGCGGCGCGCCGCACGCGAAACAATAGGCTGATCATGGCGACGAAGGCAACGGAACGGGACGAGACGGACGCTGCCCCCGAGCAGCAGACCGACGGGCCGCTCCTCGACCTGACGGATGCTTCGGTCAAGCGGATGGTCAAGCTCGCCAAGAAGCGCGGCTACGTGACCTACGAAGAGGTCAACGAGGTTCTGCCCGAGGGCCAGTCCGATCCGGACCAGCTCGAGGACGTGCTGTCGCAGCTCTCCGAGATGGGCATCAACGTCGCCGAAGCCGAGGAGACCGATGAGGCGGCCGGCGAGAAGGCTGCCGAGGGCGAGGAAGAGGAGGCCGAAGGCGGCGAAGTCGCCGAGGTCGCGCCCGCGCGCGCCGTCGCGGTGGCCACGACCACCAAGGAGCCGACCGACCGCACCGACGACCCGGTGCGCATGTACCTGCGCGAGATGGGCTCGGTGGAGCTCCTGTCCCGCGAGGGCGAGATCGCCATCGCAAAGCGCATCGAGGCCGGCCGCGAGGCGATGATCGCGGGCCTCTGCGAGAGCCCGCTGACCTTCCAGGCGATCATCATCTGGCGGGACGAGCTCGTGGAGGGCAAGGTCCTCCTGCGCGACATCATCGATCTCGAGGCGACCTACGCGGGTCCGGACGGCAAGAACGCGCCGCAGATCGCCGAGGGCGAGGATTCCGAGGACGGCGAGCCGCCGGCGCCCCCGGAGGGCGGTGACGACGAGGACGACCTCGAGAACAACGTCTCGCTCGCCGCGATGGAAGCCGAGATCAAGCCGCGGGTCCTGGAGACCTTCGACGCGATCGCCGCCAATTACCGCAAGCTGCGCAAGTCGCAGACCGAGGGCACGGAGCGGAAGGCCGCGGGCGAGAAGAACACCCCGGCGCAGGACCAGAAGCAGATCGAGCTGAAGGACACCGTCGTCGCCGACGTGAAGTCGCTGTCGCTCAACAACAACCGCATCGAGGCGCTGGTCGGCCAGCTCTACTCGATCAACAAGCAGCTGATCGGCCACGAGGGCCGGCTGATGCGCTACGCCGAGAGCCACGGCGTCGCCCGCGACGAGTTCCTGCGCCACTACCAGGGCTACGAGCTCGATCCGAACTGGATGGAGCGCGTCGGCACGCTAGGCGGCAAGGGCTGGAAGAACCTGGTCGAGCGCGGCTCGAAGCAGGTCGCCGAACTGCGCGCGCAGATCCTCGATCTCGCCTCCGAGACGGGCCTGGAGATCGGCGAGTACCGCCGCATCGTCAACATGGTCCAGAAGGGCGAGCGCGAGGCCCGGCAGGCCAAGAAGGAGATGATCGAGGCGAACCTGCGCCTCGTGATCTCGATCGCCAAGAAGTACACGAACCGCGGCCTGCAGTTCCTGGACCTGATCCAGGAGGGCAACATCGGCCTGATGAAGGCGGTCGACAAGTTCGAGTACCGGCGCGGCTACAAGTTCTCGACCTACGCCACGTGGTGGATCCGGCAGGCGATCACCCGCTCGATCGCCGACCAGGCGCGCACGATCCGCATCCCGGTGCACATGATCGAGACGATCAACAAGATCGTCCGGACCTCGCGCCAGATGCTGCACGAGATCGGCCGCGAGCCGACCCCGGAGGAGCTGGCCGAGAAGCTGGCCATGCCGCTGGAGAAGGTCCGCAAGGTCCTGAAGATCGCCAAGGAGCCGATCTCCCTCGAGACGCCGATCGGCGACGAGGAGGACAGCCACCTCGGCGATTTCATCGAGGACAAGAACGTCGTCCTGCCGATCGACGCGGCGATCCAGTCCAACCTGCGCGAGACCACCACGCGGGTGCTCGCCTCGCTGACCCCGCGCGAGGAGCGCGTGCTGCGGATGCGCTTCGGCATCGGCATGAACACCGACCACACCCTCGAGGAGGTCGGCCAGCAATTCTCGGTGACCCGCGAGCGCATCCGTCAGATCGAGGCAAAGGCGCTGCGCAAGCTGAAGCACCCGTCGCGCAGCCGGAAGCTCCGGAGCTTCCTCGACAACTGAGCCCCGCCGCGGCTCCGGCCGCGGTGCTCTCCCGCTTACCGCGTTGCCACGGCGCTCCGCGGCATCCAATCTGGCGCCATGCTCGAACGCCGCCCGCCAACGCCCGGATCGCCGACGGCCTTCGCGGATGGCTCGGAGGCCGACGACGTGCCCTTCGGCGCGCTCCAGCCCTCCGTCGGCATCCGCGACTGGCTGCTCGGCGAGGGGGCCCGGATGCCCAACGCCGAGGAGATGCTCGCCGGCCTCGCCGAGCGGCTGATCTCCATCGGCGTGCCGGTGGACCGCGCCTCCACGGCGATCGACACCCTGCACTCGGAATATGCCGGGGTCGGCCGGATCTGGACCCGGGACGGCGGCACCTCCGTGCGGCTGTTCCCGCACGGCGCCCGCTCGACGGACGCCTATCTCAACAGCCCATTTCACACGGTCCACGAAACCGGGGAGTGGCTGATCCTCGACCTCTCCGAGACGCCGGACGACGCCTACGCGATCATCCCGGACCTGAAGGCGGGCGGCTACACGCACTACGTCGTGGCGCCGCTGTTCTTCACCAACGGCACCAAGAACGGCATTACCTTCGCCACCCGCGCGCCGGAGGGCTTCGGTGAGGACGATATCGCGATCCTGCGCTTCGTGATGCCGGCGCTCGCCGCGGTGGCGGAGATGCGGGTCCTCAACAAGCAGCTCGACCACGTCCTGCGGCTCTACGTCGGCGACGAGCCGCACCGCGCGATTCTGGCGGGGGACATCCGCCGGGGTCAGGTCACGCGGATCCGGTCGGCGATCCTGTTCGCCGACATGCGCGACTACACCCGGACCTCGGCCGACATGACCCCCGAGGAGGCGGTCGGCCTGCTCAACGTGTTCTTCGACTGCCTCGTGCCGCCGATCGAGCGGGAAGGCGGCGAGGTGCTGAAGTATCTCGGCGACGGCCTGCTGGCGATCTTCCGTGAGTCCGGCGACGATCTCGGTGGCGCCGCCAAGGGTGCACTTACGGCCGCCCAGCACGCCCTGGCGGCCCTCGATGAGGCCAATGCCCTGCACCAATTCCCGGTCCCGGTGGCCGCCGGCATCGCGCTCCATCACGGCGAGGCGGCCTACGGCAATGTCGGCTCGGGCTCGCGGCTGGATTTCACGGTGATCGGGCGCGACGTGAACCTCGCGAGCCGCCTCGCGCAGCTAAACCGCATCCTCGGCGAGCCGCTGCTGATGTCGAAGCCGTTCGTGGATTTCCTCTGGGGCGATCCGATCCCCCTCGGCGAGCACCAGCTGAACGGCTTCGCGGAGCCCATGGCGGTGTTCCGCCCGAAGTTCCTGCGTCCGCGCAAGCCGAACTGACGTTCGACGCGACGACCGGACCATCGGCCGGAACTGCCCTCCGAACCGGGGGCGGGGAGAGCGTCTCTGGGACTCGGCGCAATCTGCACGCACGTGCGGCGCCGGGTTTCAGGCCCTCACAAGTGCCAGGACGGGAGGAACTCCGACCGGTAGGATGACGGCTGACAGCCCCAGGCCGGATCGATCATCCCGGCGAGGGCTTGACGCGCGAGCGCGCTCGTCCGTGACAGAACATCCCCCGGAACGTCCGGCTGTTTCAGGATGTCGAGACAGGCCGACAAACAGGCGCGAAGCTGACCCGTGTGGAAGGCATGAGCAGAAAATTCCTCCCGCAGCCCGTAGCTGTATACCCAGGGATGCAGGGAGATCCCTTCAGCCGGTAGCGGCAGGGCAAGCCCAGCTTCAGCGTATCGATACCCGGCGGCGAACTTCCTTCTCCGTCTGCAAAAACGGCTGGCGCCGAGCCGCGCTTCCGCCCTCGCCGGGCAGATCGGGATCATTCGATCGTACAGGGCCAGCACAGCACCTTCGGGCTCATTCAAGGCCTCCATGATGTCGGCAGCGCACAGCAATCCGATGTAAACCTCTTCGCTCCAATACCCTAGATCGGCTCTTTTCAGATAATACTCTACGGCCTTGCGGGGCTCTCCGCCGTCCCGATACGAGTTCGCCAGATAGAATGTGTATCGGGCGACCATGAAGGGATCGTCCTCGACGGCCAGGGCACCTTCCAGCACAGCGATGTCGCGCGACTGGGTCCCGTCATCGCGATGCCGCGCCCCATCATTGCCGCGACGCATCGCCAGCGGCAGGGTCGTCAGACTGGGATTTTCAGGGCACTGCAGAAATTCGTGCAGAACGCCGCGGTAACGCCAATCCTTCCGGTTATCGACGAGTTGTGTCCGCCAGTATCGCGTGGCTCCATCCACGATTTCGAGGTTGTACCCGGCCTCGGTGAGCCTGGGCACGACGAACCGTTCCGCATCAATCAGTTCGTCATCGGCGTCGATGATCAGCGCATAATCCGCGTGCGGACGCGCCAGCGTCAAAGCCTCGGTCCGGTTGAAGGCGAAATCGACCCACGGTCGCTCCACGAGAGCACCGGGCAGATCGGCCAACGCTGCCCGGATGACATCCTGGGTCCCATCGGTCGATCCGGTGTCTACGATCACCCAGTGATCAATAAGAGTCCGAACAGAATCTAAGCATCTACGGATGACATGAGCCTCGTTCTTGACAATCATCGACAGGCAAATCGTTTGTCCAAAGCTGTTCATGTCGATTTGAAGCCGATCGTTTTTGAGTGGCGCGCACAGAGACTATGAAAAGCCGCCTGCGTCACCAAAATTGCGTGACGTGGAACGGTGTGAGGCTGGGGTGCGCGCGCGGAAATACGCAGGCTGGATCGACCCGGACTGGTGCGGAACCTTCGGTGCTGCGCTTGGATGCGATTGACCCGCGTTGACGCCGCTTGGCGTGCTCATCCTTGCCAAACAGGCGTAAATTCCGACCTGTAAGCAGAGTGCTGCAGCCCCCAGACCGGGTCGATCATGGTGGCGAGTGACTGTCGGGCCAAAGTGCAAACGCGCGAGCAAACCTCCTCGGGAACTTCCGATTGCTCGAGTATGCTCAGGCACACAGACAGACAAACTCGAAATTGCCCTGTGTGATAAGCGTGAAACGCCAATTCATCTCGCAAACCATATGCATACACCCACGGATTCAGGGATAGCCCTTCGCGGGGCATTGGCAGCAGCACGCCGGCCTCGGCATAGCGGTACCCGGCAGCGAAGTTGCCTGTGATCCTGCAATACCGGCTAGCGGCGTGGCGCGCCTCGGCTCGCGCGGGACAGACGAAGATTGCACGATCATAGACCGTCGAAATCTCCTCCTCGGGCCTGCCCAGGGTTTCCATGATAAGGGCGGCGTTAAGCAGACTGAGGTATACCTCTTCCTCCCAATACCCGAGATCAGCTCGCTTTAGATAAAACTGGAGAGACTTAGCGAGATCACCAACGTCACGGTAGGATCTCGCCAGATAGAAGGTGTACCGTGAGATCATGAAGGGGTCGGTCTCGACGGAAAGCGCCTTCTCCATGGTCGTCAGATCGCGGTATTCTGACATTTCATCGCGGTGACGCGCGCCGTCGTCGCCGCGGCGCATCGATACCGGCAGCATCGGCGTGCCTGGATTCCCCGAACATTGCAAAAATTCGTGGACCACACCGCGATAATGGCAGTCGAAACCATTGTTTATCATCTGTATTCTAAAATATTCTGTCGCCCCGTCTAAGATTGCAAACATATACCCGGCTTCCGACAGCCTCGGCAAAACGAAGCCTTCCGGAACGATAAGCTCGTCGTCGGCATCGATGATCAGCGTGTAGTCGGCGTGCGGACGCGCGAGTTTCAGCGCCTCGGTCCGATTGAAGGCGAAGTCGACCCACGGTCGTTCCACGAGGCGACCCGGACAATCGGCCACCGCCGCTCGGATGACGTCCTGCGTCCCGTCCGTCGATCCGGTATCCACGATGATCCAATAATCGATGAACGGCCGCACAGAATCGAGGCACCGTCGTATGACATGTGCTTCATTCTTGACGATCATCGACAAACAGATGGTCTGACCAAAAGCGTTCATGGAAACGATATTCAAGCTTATATGAATGACCGGTAGAACAGTGATCACGTGCGTAGCATCAAATTAGGTAGCCACAAAGTGGCCTCGTAAAGAATAGAAACCGCTTGTCAGCTTACGACGCGCGTAATATTGGAATGATCTACCGAATAATATCGTGCCGATCATCAATTTTTACAACAATTACGAGTTGTTAAACTTGCTATAATGAGATATGGCGATCTGAATGATGCGCGTTTGCGAGCACGACGGTAAACAAGCTTCCTTTCCGGGCCAAATGGCGCAGCGTGGCATACGCAGGCGCCACTGCGATCTGGCCTCCCTGTGGCCGGTCCGGGTTGCAGGCGTTCGCTTCGATGATGTCCCACGCGGCGGCCCGCCGGATTCCCTCGGCCGACGGTCTGCCAGGGGCATCCGGGCGCGGCGTCGGTACGGGCCTCGGTGACGCCTCAACCCCGCAGGGTCATTGTGCCGCCGCTGACGGTGAAGTCGCGCAGGCGCTTCAGGAACGACATGCCGAGCAGGCTCGTGCTGAGACGCCCCCGCGGAATCACCACCGCGTCCACGTCCCGCACGATGATCGAACCGACCTGCAGGACGGCGATCCGGATCGGCGCCACCCGAACCGTCCCGTTCGCGGTGTTCCAGACACGGCTGAAATCGCCCGCACGGACCCGGATCCCGATCCGCTCGGCATCCTCCTCCGAGAAAGCGCAGGAGCTCGCGCCGGTATCGACCATCATTGATAGAGCGCGACCGTCCATCAGGGCATTCACGAAGAAGTGGCCGTTGCGCCCGGCCTGAAGTGCAACGCCGGCCACCGCGCCGTCGGGAACCGGCGTCGTTGCCGCGGCGGAGGCCGGCGCAGCCGGATCCGAGCGGGTCCGCTCGCGCAGCTTCTGGAAAGCCGTCACCGACAGGAAGCCAATCGTGCAGACGACCACGAATGTGCGCACGCTTCCCGCCCCGGCCCTTCAGAGTGGTGAATTCTCGCCCGGATCCGTGAAGGGCTGGTGCCCGGCAGCCGGATTTCATCCGGCTTGGTATCCGGGCGATGACTGCGTCCGAGGAATGTCCGTCCGCCGGGTGATGCCGATCGGCGGCGGGGTTGACCGATGCGGCGAGGGCGACCAAATCTATCCCCGTTCCAGGGAGATCCCCGGCAAGGGGCTGAGAAACCGCTGGCACGTCCGTCAGGACCTGCGGCGCGGAAATCCTTCGAACCTGATCCGGCTCATACCGGCGTAGGGATTGGACCGCGGCCGCCCGAAAGGCAGGCCACAGCTTCTCACCGAAGCACACGGCCCGGTTCCCGCGACGGCAATCCGCGGAGATGCCCGTGCACCTCGACCGCCCCGCCTCACCGATCGGCCGCCGCCGCAGTCCCGACGGCGGTGTCGCGCCCGCGGCCCTGCCGGCGCGGACCGACGTCGCCGTCATCGGCGGCGGGCTGATCGGCCTGTCGATCGCGTGGCGGCTCGCTCGGGCGGGCCGTGCCGTGACCGTGCTGGAGCGGGACACGATCGGCGCGGGCGCGAGCCTCGCGGCCACCGGCATGCTGGCCCCCGCCGCGGAGCATGAGCCCGGATCCGACCCGCTGCTGCCGCTCGCCTTGGCGTCGCTCCGGCTCTGGCCGGAGTTCCGCGACGCCCTGGAAGCCGAGTCCGGCCGCATGATCGATTACCGCCCAGATGGCACCCTGGTCCTGGCGGTCGGCCGCGACGAGGTCGAGCGTCTGCGCTTCCGCTTCGATCTGCAGCGCCGGTCGGGGCTCGAGGCGGCTTGGCTGCCGGGCAGCGAGGTGCGGCGGCTGGAGCCCGGCCTGCGCCCCTCGGTCACCGCCGGGATCCACTGCCCGTTGGACCATCAGGTCGATCCCCGGATGGTCATGGACGCCCTTACCGAGGCCTGCCGCCGAGCCGGCGTAATTTTGGTGGAGCGGACCCCCGTCACCGGCCTCGACTGGTCGGGCGGCCATGTCGCGGGCGCCCGGGCCGGGGATCGCGGTGTCGCGGCCGAGACCGTGGTGCTGGCCTCCGGTGCCTGGAGCGGGGAGGGCGGCTTGCTGCCGGAAGGGCTCGCCCTGCCGGTCCGGCCGCTCAAGGGCCAGTCCCTGGCCCTGCGCACCACCCCGCGCACCGGCACGCTTGGCCGGATGATCTGGACCGAGCAGGTCCACATGGCGCCGAAGAGCGACGGTCAGCTCATCGTCGGCGCTACCGTGGAGGATTGCGGTTTCCGGCCCGGCGTCACCGCGGGCGGCCTCTACGCCCTGCTGGAGGGCGCACGCCGGGTGCTGCCCGGGATCGAGGAGATGGAGGTCGAGGCCGTCTGGAGCGGCTACCGCCCCACCTCGGACGACGACGCGCCGATCCTCGACGTGATCGCCCCCGGGCTCGTCGCCGCGACGGGCCATCACCGCAACGGCTACCTGCTTGCCCCGATCACCGCCGACGCCATTGCCGGCTTGGTGACGGACGGCGTGCTGCCTGAGGTCGCCCGGCCGTTCACCCTTGCGCGGTTCGGCCGCCCCGAGCCCCGGAGGGTCTCGGCATGAAGCTCTTCGTCAACGGCGAGCCGCGCGAGTGCGCCGCCGAGACCGTGGACGCCCTGTTCCGCCTGGAGGCGGAGGAGAACGGGATCGAGAGCCCGCAGGGCGTCGCCATCGCGCTGAACGGCCGGGTGCTGCGTCGCCGGGACTGGGGCGAGACCCCGGTCGCGGACGGCGACCGCGTCGAGATCGTCCGCGCCATGCAGGGAGGTTGAGCATGGACCAAATTCTTACGCCGCTGCGCCCGGAGAGCGGGGACGACAGCCTGACCATCGCCGGGGTGAGCCTGTCGTCCCGGCTATTCATCGGCACCGCCGGCTACCCGACCCAGGCGATCATGCGCGACGCCGTCGCGGCGAGCGGCGCCGACGTGGTCACCGCCTCGATCCGCCGGGTCTCGCTCCAGGGACACGGCTCGGACACGGTCAAGATCCTGAAGGGCAAGCGTTTCCTGCCGAACACCGCGGGCTGCGAGACGGCCCGCGACGCGATCATGACCGCCGAACTCGCCCGCGAGGCGCTCGATACCAACTGGATCAAGGTCGAGGTGATCGGCGACCGGGAGACGCTCTACCCGGACGTCACCGAACTGATCGAGGCCTGCCGCCATCTCGTGGACGACGGCTTCGTGGTCCTGCCCTACTGCAACGACGACCCGATCATCTGCCAGCGCCTGGAGGATCTCGGTTGCGCCGCCGTGATGCCGATGGGCTCGCTGATCGGCTCCGGGATGGGCGTCGCCAACCCGGCCAATCTCGAGCTGATCTGCCGCCGGGCGAAGGTGCCGGTGGTGGTCGATGCCGGGATCGGCACCGCGTCCGATGCGGTGATCGCCATGGAACTCGGCGCTTCCGCCTGCCTGATCAACACCGCAATCGCCAAGGCCGACGATCCCGTGCGGATGGCCTGCGCGATGGGCCGGGCGGTGGAGGCTGGGCGCGACGCGCATCTGGCCGGGCGGATCCCCCGCCGCGGCCGGGCCGAGCCGTCGAGCCCGCAGCTCGGCCTCGTCGGCTCGTGAGGGCGCTGCCGTCGCCGCTGCTGGCGGTGACGGACCGGCACGGGCATCCGCGGCCGCTCGTCGAGACCGTGCAGGCGATCCTCGACGGCGGCGGACGCTGGATCTGGTTCCGCGATAGGGATCTGGAGCCGGAGGCGCGGAAACGCCTGGGTGAAGCCGTGGCCGGACGCGTGCGGGCTATGAAGGGCGTCCTAACGGTCGGAGGCGACGTCGCGCTGGCGCGCGCCCTCGGTGCCGACGGCGTGCATCTCGGCGGCGGCTCGGGATCGGAGGCGATCGGGGCGGCGCGGTCCGCATTGGGCGAGGCTGCGTTGATCGGCGTTTCGGCACACACACCGCGCGAGGCCGTGACCGCCGCGCAGGCCGGCGCCGACTACGTGACCCTCAGCCCAATCTACGCAACCGCGAGCAAGCCCGGCTACGGACCGGCGCTGGGCCTGACGGGACTCGCGGACAGCCTCGGCGCCGGCCTGCCCGTGGTGGCGCTTGGCGGTCTCGGCCCGGGGACGGTCGGGTCTTGTCGCGCGGTAGGGGCGGCGGGTTTCGCCGTCATGGGCGGCCTGATGCGGGCCGCGGATCCGGCCGCCGCGACACGGGCGCTCCTGAAGGCCTGGAGCGCAGCGGAGACTTCAGCGGCTCGGGCGAGCCCTTGAAGGTCCCCGAGGCAACGTAAAAAACATCCGCCGTCTTTGCGAGCACAGCGAAGCAAGGACGGCCGGTGACGTCACTGCTCTAGGAGCTGGAAGGCCCATATGGCGGGCGCGGAATGGCCCGGTGCGCGGCCCGGAGCGCCGCCGACCAGCGCTCGCGCAGGTCGTGGAAATAGCCCTCGCCGGCCTCGATCCGGTGGTTCACCTCCAGCGTCAGCGCGCTCCGGCGAGCCAGGGCGATGTCGATCGGCAGGCCGACGCCGAGATTCGACCGCATGGTCGAATCCATCGAGACGAGGCTGACCTTCAGGGCGTCGTACAGCTCGGTCGTGTACTTCACCGCCCGGTCGAGGATCGGCTTGCCGTACTTGTGCTCGCCGATCTGGAGGAACGGCGCGTCGGTGCTGCACTCGATGAAGTTGCCCGCCGAGTAGATCAGGTACAGCCGCATCTCGCCGTTCCCGATCTGGCCGCCGAACAGCAGCGAGATCGAGAACCGGATATTGGCGGCCTCGAACCCATCCTTCTCGATCGATCGCACCCGCCGGATCGCCCGGCCGATCAACTGCGCCGCCTGGAACATGGTCGGCGCCTCGACGAGCTTCTGCGGCGGCTCGCCGTCCTCCTCGCCGGGCACGCCCTCCTGGAGCAGGCTGAGCACCGACTGGGTGATCGAGAGATTGCCCGCGGAGGCGAGCATCATCACCCGCTCGCCCGGCACGTTGAAATGGTGGAGCTTGCGGTAGGTCGAGATGTCGCCGAGCCCCGCATTGGTGCGGGTATCGGCGACCATGACTAATCCTTCCTCGACCAGGACACCGACGCAGTAGGTCATCGTCTTCGGGCCCTCGTGCGGTCGGCGGACCGGTGTCTGAACGATCAGGATTGAGCGGAGGCCCTGCCTTGCTCGACCCGAAGCTTCACGTCCAGTGTCTCGGTGCCACCCCCGGTGCGGCTGCCGCGGATCGGCGCCGCGCCGAGGTAGTCGAGACCCGTGGCGACGCGGATGTAATTGTCCGCCGGACTGACGTCGTAGCAAGGGTCGAAGGCTACCCAGCCGAGGTCCGGGACCAGGGCCTCGACCCAGCCGTGGGGCGCCTCGACATCCGCTTGGCCGTCGTCCCGGGCCCGGTAGCCGGCGACGTAGCGGGCCGGGATGCCGATGTGGCGGGCCGCGGCGATGAAGACGTGGGCGAGGTCCTGGCAGACGCCGCTGCCAGCCGCGAACGCTTTGGCGGCCGGAACCGCGTTGCTCGCGGGACCGGGCTCGTAGGCGACGGCGCCCTGGACGGCGCCCATCAGCCGGTGGAGCAGGGCCAGAACCGCGCCGTCACCCTCCGTCGCGACGCGCTCGGCGAAGGCGTGCAGCTCGGGGCTCGCCGCGCACAGATCCGTGTCGCGCAGGTAGAACGGATCCGGCAGGCGCTCGACCGTGCCCCGCACGACGCCGTGCGTGTCGTCGGTGTCGACCTCGCCGGCGACGCGAATGGTGAGCGAGTCGGCCGGCTCGTCCGGGGTAAACCAGTGGACGACGTTGCCGAACCCGTCCTCCCGGGCGGTCAGGCGACCGTCGACGGTGGTGTCGATCCGCCACGTGCGGACGTACTGCCCGTCATGGTCGCGCGGCGTCAGGCGCAGGACCTGCACCAGCCCGCGGGCCGGCTGCTCGTAGGTGTAGATGGTCTCGTGAACCACGCGGATGCGCATGCGCTGTCCCGTCTGTCTCGTTCAGCCGACCAGATACTGCTTGGCGATCGCTTCGCCTACGCTGTTGTTCTCGGCGATGAACGCCTCCACGAACTCGTGCAGCCCCCCGGCGAACACCCGGTTGATGTCCTCGCCGTCGAGCTTCGCGAGCATGTTGCCGGCGAGCCGCTGGCTCGGGCCCCGGCGGCCGTAGGCGTCGGCGATCAGGTCGAGATACTCGACGATCACGCCGTAACAGTTCGCGAAAGAGCGCGGCATCTGCTTGTTGAGCATCAGGAGGTCGGCCACCAGCACCGGCTTGATGCTCTCCCGGTAGACCCAGTGATAGGCGTTGAAGGCCGAGACCTCGCGCAGGATCGTAGTCCATTGGAAATAGTCGAGGCTGCCGCCCACCGTCTCGTCGTGCGGCAGCAGGATCTGGTACTTCACGTCGAGGATGCGGGCGGTGTTGTCGGCCCGCTCGATCGCCGTGCCGAGCCGAGTGAACCAGAAGGCGTCGTTGCGCAGCATCGTCCGGAAGGCCGAGCCGTCGAAGGTGAGCGAGACGGTCTTCACCCAGTCGAGGAAACGGCCGAACTCGTCGCGGTTCAGGTCCTTGCCGGCATAATTGCGCAGCTCAAGCCACGCGCCGTTGATCGCGTCCCACATCTCGGTGGTGAGCGCCGTGCGCACCGAGCGGGCATTCTCGCGGGCCGCCTCGATGCAGGAGCGGATCGAAGACGGGTTGTGCGGGCTGAACGCCAGGAAGTCGCACACCGTGTCGGCGTTCACCGCGCTGTAATGGGTCTTGAACGCGTCCGGATCGCCGGCCGAGGCGAGGGCCGATTCCCACTCGTTGCTGCCGCCGCCGCCGTAGCTCGTCGGCAGCGACGCGAAGCGGTGGGCCGCGTCGAGGATGCGGGCGACGAAATCGGCCCGCTCGACGTAGCGCGAGAGCCAGAAGAGGTTGTCGGCAGTCCTGGAAAGCATCGGTCTTCAGCCAAGTCGTGCGGACCACGATGTCCGCGCCTCGGAACGTCCGGACGTTAGGGCCCTCAGGCGTCGAGAACCCAGGTGTCCTTCGTGCCACCGCCCTGGCTGGAATTGACCACCAGGGAGCCTTCCTTCAGCGCCACCCGGGTCAGGCCGCCCGGCACGATGCGGATCTGGTCGGCGCCGCACAGCACGAAGGGCCGCAGGTCGACGTGGCGCGGGGCAACCCCGGAGGCCACGAAGGTCGGGCAGGTGGAGAGCGACAGGGTCGGCTGCGCGATGAACCCGTCCGGGGCGTGCTTGAGCTTCTTGGCGAAGTCGCCGATCTCGCGCTTGCTCGCGTGCGGCCCGACCAGCATGCCGTAGCCGCCCGAGCCGTTGACCTCCTTCACGACGAGTTCGGACAGGTTGTCCATCACGTACGCGAACGCGTCCTTCTCACGGCAGCGATAGGTCGGCACGTTGTGCAGGATCGGCTCCTCGCCGGTGAAGAACTTCACGATCTCCGGCATGTAGCTGTAGACCGCCTTGTCGTCCGAAATGCCGGTCCCGACCGCATTGGCGAGGGTCACGGAGCCACGCTCGTAGGCGTTCATCAGCCCCGGCACGCCGAGGACCGAATCCGGGCGGAAGACCAGCGGGTCGAGGAAGTCGTCGCCGAGGCGGCGGTAGATCACGTCGACCTTCCGCGGCCCCTCGGTGGTGCGCATGTAGACGACGTCGTCCTTGGTGAAGAGGTCGGACGCCTCGACCAGCTCGACGCCGAGCTTGTCGGCCAGGAACGAGTGCTCGTAGAACGCGGAATTGTAGCGCCCGGGGGTCAGCAGCACGACCGTCGGGTCGCGGGTCGCCGAGCCTGGCGCGAGGCTGCGCAGGGTGGCGAGCAGAGCGTCCGGGTAGTTCTCCACCGGCGCGACCCGGTGCTTCGAGAACAGGTCCGGGAACAGGCGCAGCATCACCTCCCGGTTCTCCAGCATATAGGAGACGCCGGACGGGATCCGGGCGTTGTCCTCCAGCACAAAGAAATCGTTCTCGCCGGTGCGGACGATATCGATGCCAGCGATGTGCACGTAGAGGTCATGCGGCACGCGGAAGCCGCGCATCTCCATGCGGTAATGGGCGTTGCGGTAGACGAGGTCGGCCGGGATGATGCCGGCCTTGATGCATTCCTGGGCGCCGTAGATGTCCTTCAGGAACAGGTTGATGGCGGTGACGCGCTGCTTCAGCCCCCGCTCCAGGAAGCCCCATTCCGGCTTGGTGATCACCCGGGGGATGATGTCGAACGGAATCAGGCGCTCGGTCGATTCGTTGTCGCCGTAGACCGCGAAGGTGATGCCGATCCGGCGGAACAGCAGCTCGGCCTGGCTGCGGCGGGTGTTGAAATGCTCCGGCGGCGTCGAGTCCAGCCACGCCTTGAGCTGGCCGTAAGCGTCGCGAACGGCGGTCGGATCGGCGGCGCTGGCGCCGAATCCGTTCATCTCGCCGAAGGCCGTCACCGCCATCTCGCTCCTCCCCTACGCTCCCGCTCTTGAGGCAAGAGGCGCGCCACGCGTTCATGGCTATAGCCGCAGGCGATAACGCTCAAGGCGGCTGGAGGATCAGATCAATTTCAGACCTTTCAGGCTGGCATGACCGTTCCGGCCGAGGATGACGTGGTCGTGGACGACGATCTTCAGCGGCGCCAGCACGCTCACGATCTCGCGGGTCATCGCCACGTCGGCGCTGGACGGCGTCGGATCGCCGGAGGGATGATTGTGGGCGAGAATGATGGCGGTCGCCGAAAGCTCCAGAGCCCGGCGGGCGACCTCGCGCGGATAGACGGGCGTGTGGTCGACGGTGCCGCGGCCCTGCACCTCGTCGGCGATCAGGTGGTTGCGCTTGTCGAGGAACAGCACGCGAAATTCCTCGCGGGGCGCGAACGCCATGGTAGCGCGCAGGTACTCGTGGAGGGCGCTCCACGAGTCGAGCAGCGCGCGCTCGCGAACAGCACCGCGGGCGAGGCGCCGGGCGGCGGCCTCAATCACCTTCAGGTCGGAGGCGACCCCGGCACTCACACCCTCCACTTCCATGAGCCGTGCCGGCTCGGCGCTCACCACCTCGGCGAAGCTGCCGAACCGGGCGACCAGGGCCTTGGCGAGGGGCTTCACGTCGCGCCGGGGAATCGCCCGGAACAGGACCAGCTCGAGCAGTTCGTAATCAGGCAGAGCGTCGCCGCCGCCAGCCGCGAATTTCTCCCGCAGGCGGTCGCGGTGGCCGTGATAGTGAGGCGGCTCCTTCTCGACAGGGGACGGAACGGCACTGTCGGCGAACAGCCCCGCGTCACCGTCGTCCGCCCCGGGGATCACGACCGGTCAGGCGGCGGGATTGACGGGCTGGTGCAGCCCCTTCGGCGAGATCGTGAAGATCTCGACGCCAGTCTCGGTGACGCCCACGGTGTGCTCAAACTGGGCCGAGAGCGAGCGGTCGCGGGTCACGGCGGTCCAGCCGTCGCCCAGCACCTTCACGGCGGGCCGCCCGAGATTGATCATCGGCTCGACCGTGAAGAACTGGCCGGGCTTGAACGGAACATCGTAGCTCGCCTCGACGTAGTGCAGGATCGTGGGCGCGTCGTGATAGGTCCGCCCGAGCCCGTGCCCGCAAAAGTCGCGCACAACCGAGCAGCGCTCGCTCTCGGCATAGGTCTGGATCGCCCGGCCGATATCGTTGGTCGAGCCGCCGGGCTTCACCGCCGCGACGCCGCGCATCAGCGCCTCGTAGGTGATCTCGCACAGGCGCTGCGCCTTGCGGGGGACCTCGCCGACATAGGCCATGCGGCTCGAATCACCGTGCCAGCCGTCGAGGATCAGGCAGATGTCGAGGTTGACGATGTCGCCCTCGCGGAGCGGCTTGTCGTTCGGGATGCCATGGCAGACCACGTGGTTGATCGAGGTGCAGATCGACTTCGGGTAGCCGCGATAGAGCAGCGACGCCGGATAGGCGCCGTGGTCCATGGCGAATTCGTAGGCGAGCTTGTCGAGCGCCTCGGTGGTGACGCCGGGCTGAGTCGCCTCCATCAGCAGATCGAGGGCCTCGGCCGTGAGGCGGCCGGCCCGGCGCATCCCCTCGAAGCCCTCGGGACCGTGGATCGGCGGCTCCGGGGCGCGGCGCGTGCCCTGCGCGGTGGCCTGTTCCTGCTGCATCGTCGGGACTTTTCGCGGGTCATCAATCGGGCGTGCGACCTATGTACGGTCTGGGAGGCAGCAGGCCAAGCGGGGCCCGGGCAGAGGCGGGCGAGGCTTGCGCCGGTCGCGGGGCTGGCGGCATAAGCGGCCGCGAGGCACCCGGGCGTGCGCAGGCAGAGTCGCCGCGCAATTGGGTTCGGGTCAGGCGAGGGCCGGATGGCAGGCAAGGCGGTACCGCACTTCCACAACGAGCCGGGCGTCCCGGTGATCACGGTCGGCGTGAAGGAGTTCATGTGCATCGGCGCGCTGCCGCCGTTCGACCACCCGCATGTCTTCCTCGACATGGGCGCCGACTCTGAAATCATCTGCCAGTACTGCTCGACGCTCTACCGCTACCGCGCCGGCCTGAAGGCCGACGAGGCGGAGCCGCAGGCCTGCGTGTGGCGGGACGACGCCAAGCTCGCGGCGGAGTAGGCGCGCACTCGCAGTGTCCTCGGACCTTCGACCTCTGCGCATCGGGATCGTCGGGGCCGGGATCGGCGGTCTCACGGCGGCGCTCGCCCTGTCGGATGCCGGCCACGCCGTCACGGTGATCGAGCGCCGCACGGGCTTCAGCGAGGTCGGAGCCGGGATCCAGATCTCGCCGAACGCCAGCAGGGTACTGGCCGCCTTGGGCCTTTCGGCCGCCCTGCGCCGGGCGGCGAGCGAGCCGCCCGGGGTTGAGGTGCGGGCCCTCGACAGCGGCCGCCGCATCGGCGGCGTCGCCTTCGGCGCGGAGGCGCAAAGGCGATTCGGCGCGCCCTATTACGTGATCCACCGGGCCGACCTGCAGACGCTGCTGCTCGACGCGCTGCGCAGCCGTCCAGCGATCCGCCTGATGATGGGACGCACCGTCGCGGCGCTCGCCGAGACGCCGTCCGAGGCCGTCCTGACGGTGGAGGGGGCGAGCGGCTCCCAGGATCTCGCCTTCGATCTCGCCATCGGGGCGGACGGGCTGCGCTCGCGCCTGCGGCCCCACCTCGATGCGGCCCCGCTGCGCCCGGGTCGGGCCGCGGCCCGGCGGGCGCTGGTCCCCATGGAGGCGGCTCCGGAGTTGTTGCGCGGCGCCGCGACAGGACTGTGGCTCGGCCGCGGCCGGCATGTGGTGCATTATCCGGTGCGGGACCGCCAGTTCCTCAACGTCGTGGCCGTGGTCCCCGAGGCGGTGGGCGACGAGGGCTGGGGCCGCCTCGGCGAGCCGGCCGTGCTGCGCGGGCATCTCCGCGGCTGCGCGCCCCCTGCGCGACCTCCTGCGCCTGCCGGATTCCTGGCTGGTCTGGTCGCTCGCCGACCGGGCCGTGGCGCGCCCGCTCGCCCGCGGCCGGATCGCGCTGATCGGTGACGCGGCCCATCCGGTCCTACCCTATCTCGCGCAGGGCGCGGCCCTTGCGATCGAGGATGCGGCTGTCCTGACGCGCGTTCTTGCGGATCAGGCGGATGTGCCGGCGGCGCTCGCCGCGTTCTCCGACGCCCGGACCGCCCGGGTGCGGCGGGTCCAGAAGGCGGCGCGGAGCAATGGCCGGACCTACCATGCCGGCGCCTTGGTTTCGCTCGCGCGCAACGCCGTAATGGCCCGCCTCGGCCCAGACGGCATGCGCGACCGCTACGCCTGGCTCTACGGCTGGACGCCCCCGCTTGATCAGGCCCGCAGCGCCCGCTACCGAAGGCGGCATGCGGACGTGGCGGAACCGGTAGACGCACGAGACTTAAAATCTTGCGGCCGCAAGGCCGTGCGGGTTCGAGTCCCGCCGTCCGCACCAGCACTTAGCAGGTTTCAGGGTACCCGGCCGAACCGGTCGGGGTATCATCTGGGGTAACAGCACAGGCCAGCGCGATCGGTCGGCAGCTGCCTTCGGGACACGTGCGCGGTCCGATCTGCTGCTCAAAATTTCAGCAATTCACTTCTCGGCTGCCTGCGCCGGACGCGCGAGCGGCGTTCGTGAGGGGCGGACATCAACCGGACATGTTCGCGGCTCCAAGGGGAACGGTCAGTGTCGCAGCTGACCTCCACGCCCGCCTTCTCAGTCCGAACCAACTGCCGGGCGGGCGTGGATGCTCGGATCATTCCTCCAAATCCCGATCGCCGCCTCTCAGCCACACCACCTGTGAGGCATGGCCCTCGGGCGCCCCAAGGCTCGGCTCCGAATCACCGCCGTCCTCGAGGTCTGCATCGCCGTCGATGATGTCGAGGGCCGCCACGAGGTGGTCGACGGTGTCGAGCGCCAAGGCGAGGGCCCCCTCGATGCGAGCACGGGTGTCGAGGATGACCGGTCGTGTGCGGCGCCGGAACGGAATGACGTTGCTCATGGTCAGGCTCCCCACGTGGCGTTGATCTCGGCGATGAGTTCGGGGTGCTCGGCGACGCCGCCGGTCAGCACCATGTGCGAGAGCAGCGTGTTCGCCCGCTCCTCGGCTTCGTCATCGCCGACGGGTTGCCGGCGGCGGATCTCCAGGACGACCTCTGAAGCAAGTCGATGCATCCGGTCCGTCTCCCAGTTGATGATGCATCCGGCGTCGGTTCGGGTCTGATCCGCATACCAGAAGCACGGCGCGCTCTCAGCGCTGCTCAACACCTCGCTGGCGCGCACCAGCACAGGGTAGAGGCGGGCGAGTTGCTCGACCGAGAAGCCGCTGAGCTCGGGTTTGAAAGGGGCGCAGGATCTGGGTGGCACGGGCTCGGTCACGGGCAAACCAGGAATTTCCCGGTTTGAGGCTGCCGACATGGGCATTCCCACATCGCGCACGTTGACCAGCCGTGCCGCCCCCTGCTGCACCTGGCGCAGCACGTTCCACCAGCTGTCGGCCGGACCGTGAGGCTCGATCGGCGCGTGTGGACCGGAGGCGTCACTGTCGAGGCGCGCCAGGAGCAGCGCCTTGATGCCGTACCCCGCAACCGTCACAGCCGGGGTATGCACGATCTTCCGGGCGATGCGCGAGCAAGCTCGGTACTCCGGCTCGTCGCCGTTTGCCTCCTCGGCCACCCAGGCGGCCATGAACTGCTCGCCAAGGGCAAACAGGGCGGCATCGGGATGCGTGCCGCCTGTCCTTAGCCGCCCAGCGGCATCACGAGCCTGGGCGGCGCGCTGGCGGAGGTCTCGAGCCTCCGCGGCCTTCGCTGTGTTTGGCTTCCTCATGGCAGCCTCCTCACGCGACCGGCAGGTAGCCGTAGGCGAACACGCCCCCGGCGATGATGAGGGTGGCGGTCAGCAACTCACCGGCCAGGTCGAGGAAGCGCGGGGCCCGGACGTGCGCCGTGTCGGGTCGGATCGGCGCGACGGCCTCCCAGGCTTCCACGGTGCCGGGCGCAGCCTCGTCGGCCTCCAGCGGCGGTTTGGCGCGATTGTAAAGTGCCGAGGGCGAGCGAGAGCGTTCACCGGCGCGCGCCGGTGCTGTAGAATGACGGGTAGCCATGATCGTCTCCGACGGACGTGCGTGGTCAGGGCCGATCGAGTGTTGCAAGCGCTCGGTCGGCTCGTTATTATTAGCGCTAGAAAATGGAGGCCGCAATAGCTAGCGCTAGAAAATCTTCGCGCGGTCGGCCTCGGATCGACGCCACGCCTGTGAACGTGCGGCTGCCGCCTGAGCAGTTGGCGCCGCTCGACGCCTGGATCTCAGATCAGCCGGAGCCCAAGCCTACGCGCCCAGAAGCGGTGCGACACATTCTAGCGGATTGGCTTTGCGCTCATGGCTCCAGGCCAAAACGCCAGGACTTAATCTAGTATGATCAAGCATTTCAGCTAAATATAACTTAATTGCGTGATTTCCGACGCTCATCAAGATCGTTGGATCATGAACCAGTTTTGGGATCATTGTGCCATGGCAGATCGTATCAGGCTCAATTTCATTAAAGCGGAGCGCATCGCTTGCTTCGATAAAATCCGGATTGATTTCAATCCTCGGTACAATTTGATTTGTGGAACCAACGGCGTCGGCAAAACTTCTCTGCTGCTTCTAGCCTCTTCTTGCTTCAACGGTGCATTTCAAAACCAAATGGTCAGGCGCAACACTGCTGCGAGCATGCCAGGCGAGATCGTATATCAGGTCCAAGAAAACGATCGGATCATAAACGCTCAGGGATTTGTAAATAACACTGACCCGGCAGGGGGTGATCAGCCATATGGACAGCGTAGCTTAGCAAATAATGTAATCTTCCTGAACACAAATAGAGATTTCCAGTACCATCGACTTCCGCACATCAGTCCTGGAGAAATTCGCCAGGAGCATATGAATAATGAATTTGCGCAAAGAGGCATTCAATACAACGATATAAAAAATTGGTTTGCCAATAGATGGCTTTTTGAGCCCAGGAGCGACTCGTGGCCACCAGAATACAGGAAAAATCTGGAATTGTCTTTGAAGTGTTTTTCTCTTCTGGACCCAACGGTAAGTCTGTCTCACGTTAACGTTCAAACATATGATGTAATGGTTAACACAAGATACGGCCTGGTGCAGTATGAGTTGCTCTCCTCTGGATTTCGGGCGTCGCTGTCTTTACTACTGGGAATAATAAAAGAAATCGAGGCCCGCAGCTTAGGAGTGGCGGCCGAAGAGTTCGCCGGGATTATAATAATAGATGAGCTTGATTTACATCTCCACCCTGTGTGGCAGAAAAACATACCTCTTGCGCTTCAAGGAACTTTCCCAAACGCTCAGATCATAGTCACGAGCCATAGTCCTCATATGATTCAGAGCGCGAAATCCGATCAAGTTATTGCATTGGTGAATTTTAACGGTGGCTTTCCTCGTGTTTCGGACTTGCCACATTCTGATTATGGCTTCCAAGGGTGGACTATCGAAGAAATCTTGGAAGACGTTATGGGCATGGAGGATACGGACTCTGAAATAAAGAAAGAACTATTTCGCAGTTTTGAAGAAGCCTTAGATGATGAGGATATTGCGCGACTGAGATCAAGTCTGCACGCGATTGAACACATGCTCCATCCAAGAAACAATATGCGCAAGCTCGTCAGAATTCAGGCCGCACCCGTGCTGGGTGCGGATAAATGATCAGAGTCAGCCGCGCTCCGTCACCCGCCGAACTAACCCAGCAAGTGCAGACAGAATTAATCGCAGAATTCGCGAGAAGCGAAGCCTCGGTGTGGAACAAAGATTATATTCGATCCACGTTGATGGCCATGTCTCATTCGAAATGCGTTTATTGCGAGGCTATTGTAAATGAAGAGTCTAAGTACATGGAGGTAGACCACTTTTTATGTAAGAGCAATCACGCACATTTGGTCGTTGATTGGTTCAATTTGTTGCCATCCTGCAAGCGCTGCAATGTTCAGAAAGGGGGTTACGACGTAATCGCCGAGGGTGACATTGTCGATCCAACCCGGGCAAATCCGAAAGATCATCTCTGTCTGAAGAATTATCGCTTTAAACACCTCAGCACTGAAGGTGAAAATACTATTGAAGTATTGGATTTAAATAACTCGCTTAGAATGACGAAGGTGCGTTTCGAAATCGGAGAATCCATAAACGAGAGATTGCTCGACGCTGATACTATATATCGTCAAGTGTTAGGAGCTGTTCGGCCGATGCGTCCGTTGCGAAGGCTGACCCGGACAATCGAAGGATTGCTTGATGAGTGTGGGCCTACGAGGGAGTACAGTGCAACTGCGTCCACGATACTGACTGGGAGCGATATTTACATCAAGTTGAAGGCTTATCTTGAGGCGCAAGGGCAATGGACGATCACAATGGGTATTGCCCATGCAGTAGCTGTAGATGCAGCTATGCCGTGCACGAACTAGGTCGTTCTATGACAAGGCGGATTGAGGAGCGCGCGCCTTACGGACGACTCAACAGCTTCGACTTTCTCTTAAGTTCAGGGATCTCTCCCCATTTTTCGGCTCGCAAAATTTAGCTATCCTACCGCCATGCGCACAGCCCTCGCCGCCCTCGCTCTCGTCGTCGCTGCCGGTGGGGGTATCGACAGGGCCTGGGCTTGGGACGCTTGTGAGGCGATCGCGTTGCGCGATGTCCCGGCCATCGAGGCTCCCGACTCGATCCTGGCGAAGGGAGACATCGACGCGGCCATCACCCAGTACCGGGTCAGCAAGGCGACGAAGCGTGCCGTGTTCTGCTCCCATGGCGGCTACTGTTACCCGACGCACGTGACGATCAAGGGCGAGAAGGTCGAGGCGCTGCGCCTCACCAACTGCAAGATTGGCTCGAAGTCCGACTACCAGGATGACGAGGACACCTTCTATCCGGTCGACATTATCCGCGAGAAGTTCACGCCCGCGCAGCTCCGCCGGTACGACACGGAGGACACCCTATCGCAGATGGGGCTTTGCTCTGCCTGCGTAGGTGATGTGGCAGGCCAATACCTTAGCAAGCCGGAGTCCCGGTGTGGCCGGCTGGTGAAGAGTGCCTTTGAGGGCAATCCGAAGGCAAAAGATGCCCTGCAGAACCCGCCGAACGCCTGTCAGCGGGAGTAAGGCTTAGTCCGCCCGGCGCATCTGAGCGCCGCTGCGTTGCACGACGTCCTGGAACAGCTTGCCGCTGGCCGTCGTCGCCACCCGGGTCTTAGGGCCGGGCTCCAGAACGTTCACGACCACGCTCCCGTTGTTCTCCACCTTGGGCATCGCCACGACTCCGGCACGCGCAGCGGTCGCCGCTACCCTCGCTCCGCCGGTCCGTAAGCCAGCCGCCTCGGCCTGCTGAGCCTCGAACGTCTTCCGTGCGGCTTCCCGTGCCGCCCAGCCGGCGCCGTCGGCTTTGCCTTCGCGCATCGCGGCTGCCTGATCCATGGTCAGGCCGTGCGCACCGCCCATGCTGTTAGGCCGTATGAGCCGAGGAGCGCCGCCCGGCAGCAGATCGGTGCCGTCACCATCCGCGCGCTCGGCAGTTGGGCCAGACTGATCGCGACGTAGTCGGTCGAGGAAGGGTTTGCGGATCGCGTAAGCGAGATCCTTCTTCTGCGGGTTCTCGTATCCGTTGATGCCGAACCGCAGCGAGCCCTCGCCCGTGCCGTTGCGCTTAATCGCGTCGTAGACGTGCCTGTAGCCGCCACGTCCCTCCCGCAGCATCTCGGCCCGGTACATCTGCTGCTGCACGCTTACGTCGCGCCAGTCCTTGCCCATCCGCTCGGCGAGCGCCCGAAGCATCGGAAATCGCTTGTTGCCGCGGGCGTCACTCCACTGGACGGTGCCGAAGGCGTGAGGGTTGATCTTCCGTATAGGGTCCTCGTGATCGCCCTCAGCCGCCGGGTTCAGGTTGAGCCCGCTCTCACCCTGCATCATCGCGATCTGGCCATAGGCCTCGTCACGGGTGAACCCCATTCCGCCCTGGTCGATGGGGCGCTGCATGAATTCCAGCCACGACGCGACGCGCTCACGACCGCCAGTCGTCATGCCGCTGCGAGCTGCCCTGCGCCCGTCATTGCCCGTGTAGCCACCCGGCAAATCAATGGACGGCACTGCCGGCCGCGGCCCGATCGGCGGGATGCTGGGTCGGGTCCCGCCCAGGCCATTGAACCGGCCGCCGCCGCCGAAGCTGCGCCCCGCAAGTCCGCCGAGTCCCTGCTCACCGCGGTAGCCCGGCCCAGATCCGCCTCGGCGCTCGACCTGTGGGCCAGCCGGGCGTGGGCGATCCACCTGCGGACCCGTCGCGTGGCCCCCTTGCGGGCCGCCGTGAATGACGGGGTCATCACCACCCACGGGCAGGTTCGCACCCCCGCCGTAGCCGCCGAACCGTCGGAATCCGCCTCCGCCGCCGAACGCAGCCGTCTGCACCGTGGCGCCACCGAACAGGCCACCCTGCGTGTCCATGGACTGCTTCTGGACGGTGGCGCCGCCGCGACTGGCCTTCATCTCGTCGGTGAGGCCGTCCACGCTCTTGCGGAGCTTCTCGGACGCCTCGAAGTCCTTCTGGCGCTGCTCGGGCGTGCGGCCCTGGAGCGCCTTCAAGCGCGCTTCCGCTGCCTCAAGATCCTTGCCGGCCTGGTCCGAGCCTGGGAGCAGGCCGAGGCGCTGCTGCGTCCGGCCGATGAGGTGCTGCCCCGCCTCGTCGGCGACCTCTTTCATCTTGCGCAAGCGGTCGACGTTCTCCTGAGCGTCGATCTCATCGTCGCCGACCCGTGGGGCCAGCGCGCGAGCGAGCGGCCCGGAGGCGCCGTCGAGGCCACGAGCAGCCTGAGCATACTCACCGCCGCGGATCGCGTGGATGGCCTCTGCAATCTCGTGCATCGTCCTGGCGAGTGAACCGGCCAGCGCCGTTCCGGCCTGCAGGCCCTTCACCGTGTCCTCGCCGAACTGCTTCCAGTTGATCTCGCCGAGCTCCTTCTTGACGCCCTGCAGGCCCTCACGGAGCGATTTGGTCACGTCGGCGCGCTGGCCCGATACAAGCTCGTCCGCCCAGGTTGTCAGGTCCGTGGCCGGGCCCAGCACCTCCCGGGCGATCGTCGTGCCGAGGCGCTGCATCGAGCCCTTGAGGCTGTTCAGCGAACGGTCGAACTTCTCGGCGTCAATGACGTCCTCGATCTTGAACTCGCCGAGCTTTTCGCGCGCCTTCCGAAACAGCTCCAGGACTGGTCCAAGATGGCCGTCGGCGATGCGGCCGAGGTCCTGATTCCCGAAGAACTGCTGAGCGAAGATGCCCCGCTCAACCGGGTTACGGATTGTCTCCATGAAGGCGAGCGCCTTCTTGAGCTTCTCGCCCTCGTCCGAGGTGTGCTGCAGGTCGGTCGCGAAATCCTGGAACGCCTTGCGGCCAGCCGCATCACGGCCCTGCCGGATCACCCAGTTGAAGGCGTCACCGGTGCCGATCGAGAACGTCCGCATCTGAGCGGCGAAGTTCTTGGTCGCGGCGGCAACAGCATCCTGCTCAATGCCGAACCGGCCGGCCACAGACGAAAATTCTTGGAGCGTCTTGGCCGCTACTCCGCTCTCTCGGCTCAACTGGCCCAGACCGGACATGTTGGTGGTGAGCTTGTTCAGCGCAGCCGAGATTCCGGCGACGGCCGCGCCTGCCGTGAGGCCGGTCACGCCGAGCGCGGCGAAGGCCGGGTTGACGACGCTCGACGCGGTGCGAGCGGTCTTCTGAAGCGCGCCCTCGACGGCGCCGAAGCCCTTGGCCAGCGTCTCGCTGTGATTGTTGCCGGTGCGGGCGGTGTCGAGCAGCTGGGCTCGCAGTGCCTTCAGCGGGCCGCTGTAGCGGTCCTGCACCTCGGCTTGCATGCGGAGGACTTCATCGGACACGGCGCTCTCCTACGTGGCAGGCGGATGGCGGGCGGTCAGGCGGCCGCCGCGGTGCCGAGGTCGGCGCGGGTCAGAGGGCGGAACGCGACGCCCGGATCCGGGGCCTTCTGCACGGCCAGGAGCGTGATCGGCGTGGCGGAGGTGTCGGCGACACTGCCGACCCAGCTGCCGTCCTGCAGCGCGGCCTGGACGCGGCTGTCGGGCACGCTCTCAATCGGCACGCGGATGTTCGAGGCGCGAGCCTCGATCGCGCACCCGGCGTAGCTCCAGGCACTCGCATCGCGGACGAACCAGAGCCGGCCCTTGCCGGCGGGATCCTTGGCGGCCAAAGCCGCGAGGTCGTTGTAGGCGTCGGCCATGTCAGGTCTCCAGGGTCGGGATGATGCAGTCGGCGAAGCGGAGTTCGATCGCCCGCTCGGCGGTCAGAACGGTCTCGGCGGCGCGCAGGGCGGTCAGCTCGTGCCGCAGCAGGCCGGTTCGGCGGGACAGAACGTCGAGGTGCGTCGCGTCAGCGGCCTCAGCGGTCGCGGCCGGCACAGCACACGCTCTGCGTCCGCCCGGGTCGCGTCGGCCGACCACAGGCCGCGGGCGAGGCGCCGAAGTTGCTCGGCGGTGACGTGGTGCGGAAGGTCTGTGCCTGCGTCGGCAAAGTGGTCGCCGGCGACGCCCGCCGCGTGCAAGCCGATGGCGCCGGTCGCCTCGATCGCAACCGTGTGGCCGGCTGCGGCGACGATGGCGCCCATGCTGAAGGCTGCCCGGATCGTCACTTCTATCCGCCGGCCGCACTCGCGCAGGATGGTGTAGATCGCCAAGCCCTCAGCGCAGGATCCGCCGGGCGTATCGACCACGACCCGCACCGGGCCGGTCGAATCGATCTCCAGGAAGGATCGGCGCAGGGCGGCCGCGCTGACCCGATCCGGGTAGATCGGCCCATTGATCCAGATCGCGCCGTCCGACCGCGCGAGGGAGTAGCGCCTCACTGGGCGGCCTCCGGAAGCGCGGCGAGCGTGTCGGGCATCGTGCCCAAGTCGACCGGCGGCGCCGCGGGTGGCAGGCCCTTGCCTCCCTCGCCCAGGGCGCCGCTGAATTTCACCACGCGCACCGACCCGTTGCCGTCGGTCTCGAAGCTGGCGTTCGGCTCAATCCGGAGAGCCCGCGTGATAGTCTGGCCGGCCGCGCTGCTCGGCGTGAAGCCGATGCCCTTCGCGATCGCGGTCTGCGCCGCCGGCTCCGGCAGCTCGATATTGCCGGGGAACAGGTCGATCCGGTGGCCCCAGGCGCCTTTGTAATATGCCGGCTGGGCGAGACAGACCCGCACCATCGGGTACGCGATCGGCGCCGGTATCGCCAAGGGCTTCTGCGGTAGCACGCTCGGCGCCGAGCCCTGGCGGATCGCGCGGGCGTTCTCGCGCATGGCCGCCACGGTGCCGGCCGCCGCCGGCACGGCGCCGATGTGGTGGACGTTACCCATGTAGGCCATCGGGTTTTCGCGGGAGAGGATACCTGCGAGGCGGCCCGCGGCGGTGATGATCCCGCCGTCCGGACCGTAGCCCAGGACCGGATCGTGCGGGGCCGAGGTGCGGCAGACGGCTACGAGCCGCTCGCGGGCGGTGTCGAAGGCAGTCGCGGCTCGGTCCAGCTCGGCGGCGGCAGCCTCGATCGCGGCAGCGCCGGCCTCGATCTCGCCGGCGGTCCGGTCCCGCTCACGCCGGTCGCGCTCGGCGGCCAGCCGAGCTTTCGCGTCCTCGATCAAGCCGGCCAGCGTGCGGGCCGCATCCTCGAGCGCTGCACGGTCGTCAGCGGCCTTCCGGCAGGCCTCCGCGACGGCCTTGGACTGCCGGGCGTCGGCGCCGTCCGTGTCGACGAGGAAGCGCCGCTGCTCGGCGATCGCGGCCTCGTGGCGGGTGGTGGCGTCGGTGAGCCGGTTCATCACGCCCGTGCGGCGCACCTCCAGGCTCTGAACCTCGGCCTCCAGGCCCTTCGCCTTGTCCCGTCGTCCCAGCATCTGTGCTCCCCGGATCTGGGGAGCGGCGCCAAGCCCGCGAGGAAAGGCGCCGCTCCTGCCGCGCAGCCCGGCATGACCTCCGGTGCGCAACGAGGAGCAGTGTCGGTGAGAGCTACGGGCCCGGGGAGGTCACAAAAGGCGACAATGGGCCGTCGCGGGGGTCACAAAACGCGACAAGCTGCCGCCAAATTACCCTGAAATTTTGCGGCTTAGCATTACGGCAACATGCCACTCATGGCAATTCTGTATAGTACAATTTGAGATTTGTCTGCGTCCTTCTTATCTGAATCTATGGCAAATCTGCCGGAATAGTTTGTAACAATGCACTTCTTTAGCTCAAAAGAGTCGTCTTTGTCTTTAGCTTTCTTTTGCGCTGCCTTAATATCTCTAAGAGTTTGCTTGACTGTTCGATTGGCTACCAGAGTTGTGTCCGGCAATTTGATGTACTTGTCATTTCTTACAATGAAGTTGACCCATCCAACCTTTTCGAGAGATTTCTCAAATGCTTCTCGACCACTTGATTTATTGTCATGTGTATCGAAGGCGATAAGTTTTGCAGGCAAAGTAAACCCCCAAAGTACATCGAGTTGGGAACAATTGCGAATAGGTGGTTGTTACCCTGCGGGATTCTCTCACAGAGCGCCCCACCTCAGCGGTAACGCGCAAACCTCCCACCATTTCCGCTGCGGATTCGCCGCAAAATGGTGGGAGGCCGTCGCTCGCCATGCTGCTGACGCCCCCTTACGCTGTTCATCGCTTGCCAGCTTTTGCGCCACGTGCCCTGGCCTGCTGAACTGGCTCGATGTCCTCACCGGCGGACAGGTCGGACAGCGCCTCTCGGATCTCGTCCTCGACCCACCGAAGCTGCTCGGGCGACAGCTTCCCGCTGAGCCGGCCGGTGATGCTGAGCGAGCGCTCACGGACCACCGAGAACTCACGCTCTACGACAACGCCCACCTCCTCGATGTTGACGAGCTCGCCCCGGCGCTCGGCGTTCCTCATCTCGGTCTGTTCGGCGAGCGCCCTGTCTTTCCGCGCACGTTCCTGCGCCGGATCCAGATCGCCCTTCGGTATGCCTACGGTTGTGCGCGCGGCCGCCCGAGCCTCAAGCCAATCCAACACGGCGGCCGAGTTGAAAATCCACTCTTTGCCTTTGCTGCCGCGGCCTTTGTACGGGCAGCCAGCACGCACCCACGCGTCGATCGTGGGCAAGCTGCGGCCGGTGTAGTCGGCCAGTTCAGCGCGGTTCAGTGCGCGTCCTCGATGATCGGACATAAACAACAACCCCCTATGCAAATTTCATCGCTGGGAAAGGCCCGAGCCTCGCGCGTTACCTCCGGGGTGGTACCCCTCCAGAAGGACCCAGAGAACTGAGCACCCTCCCTCGCCGTCGTCCCGGCAAGGCAGTGGAGTGCCTGGGTCCCGGACCGGCGCGAAAGCTTTCGTTAACCACGATGCCATCCACTGAAGTGCCTGCGGCCGCGCTCTGGCGCAGGCGTTGCAGTTCTCACCGGCGGAGACATGCGATGGATCAGCAAGCCGGGGACGATCACGAAGACCGTCAGCAGATGGAATGAGGTGCAGCGGGGCACCTCACCGATCACGCCCGCCGCGGCATGTGATTGAGCCATGTAAGTGCAGGCCTCATCTCGGGACTGCATAGCTCGGCCATGACGACTGATGTCCCGCACCCCTATTCGATCACCGTCGAGCCCCTGAAGAAGCCGGAAGGGCAATTCGGCTGGTTGCTGCGCCGGAACGGCACGCTGATCGAGCGCTCGGACCGGCCTTTCACCACCGAGGCCAAGGCCTTCGAGAACGCCCTGCGAGCGATCGAGATCGACACGAAGCCGAGGGTCGGCGGACCTCGCTGATCTACCCATCGGTCGGCTCCGGCTGGCTGGGCATATGCAACTGCAAGCGACCCCCGACCTTCCGTGCCCGGCCAGACCGCAGGCCACGCTGCGCTCGACGCCGTGCGGCCATGGGCTCGATCCCCAACTGACGGGCGGCCAGCTTCACCGGCAACCACTCCGGCCGCTCAGGCTCGGCCAGCGGCGGCATCGTCACGGCGGTCTCGGCGAGCATCCGACGCTGGACGCTGATCGCCTCGTCGAGCGCGACGCGCATGCTCTCCAACTTCTCAAGGACGTCGAGCTGCTCGGCCCTCTGCTCGGCGGCGTTCACGGCGCCACCTCACGCCACGCGGTAGCGGTCCAGCCCGTCGGAAGCCGCCGCCAGTACGGCGCCGGATGCCGGACCGTGCCGCCCGGGTTCCATTTGCAGCCGGCGAACACCTCGACGCGCAGGCGCTCGCCCCCGGCCATCCACCGCTCAGCCTGCAGGTCGATCCGCCGGTCTCGGGGTGCGGCGGCCATCGGCTGCCAAGCAGAACCCGTCACTGGACCGGGTCCTGAGCGGTGCAGGTCATATCGGACAACCAGCGCTCCGCCTTCCTGCGGGCCACCAGCGCCTCCGAAACGCGCTGCTGCTGCTCGCGGTAGCGGGCCAGGGTCTCTCGGCAGGTGGTCAGGACCTCGCTGATCTCGGGCAGGAACTTGCTCTCCCGCCGGATCCGCTGACACGCGGCTGCCACGACGGCCGGCGGAAATCCCTCATCTCGCAGATCGTAGATTAGAGCCTCGAGGTAGATCGGCAGGTTGTGAGGCACCCTGACCCGGGTGTCGATCAGCGCTGCCAAGCACCCCTCGATCACCCCTTCATCTGGCTCAGCACCCAGGGCGGCGCCTAGTGCATCGCTGATTGCCTCCAGCGTCGACATGCTGGCCGCGCCAGCAAGCATTGCTTCAAGGGCGTCGCGATGCTCAGCCTCCAGCAGCGCCCGCCTCTCCGGCGTATCTCTGAGCCCACCCGCCCGCAGGGTCGGGAAGTAGGTTCTGGCCACCGATCTGCCGTGCTCGCGCAGCAGGTGCTCGATCTTGAGCAGTTTTCTCGGATCGGCCGTTGCCGCAGGGCGCTGCTCGAGCGGCACAATCGTGGTCGGCGACAGGGGGTGATCAGCCATGGCTCATCCTCCTGGCCCGGCGCTCCATCAGGTAGGCCGTGGCGCTGTTGGGTTTGATGTCGGATTGGTGCAGCCGGGCAGCGCTGCCGTTATCGGGATTCCGATGACGGGCCGGCTCATCGGTCCAGCGCTCGCCGTTCAGCCATGTCTTGGCGTGAGCGATGTGTTCGGGGTCTTTGCCGGCCGTCGCGGCTGCATAGCGCTCGGCTCCCGCCACCAGCTCGTCGGCAGTAGCCTGCGCCTTGCTCAGGATCCGGTCGAAGACTGGTCGGGCTGCAGCCTTCGCGACCTTCCTGGGATAGACCATCCAGAAGCGATCGAAGGCTGCATCGTCGATCGATTCAGACTTGGTTCCTTTTCCTTGGTTCTTCTTACTAGGTTCGGGGGACCGTTTGGTCCCTACCTCCGCGCACCGTTTGGTCCCTACCCTAGGGACCGTTTCGTCCCCAGGGGTAGGGACAGCCTCGTCCCTAGGTAGGGACCGTTCTGTCCCTAGGTCGCCGCGCTCGAACGCCGGCCGGAAATGGTTCGAGGCGAACGCACGCCCGTCCTCGCGGATCGCGTGCTCGCGGTCGATCCAGCCCTTCACGCGCAGCTCTTTCACGGCCCGCACCACTGATCTCCGCGCGAGCCCTGAGGTACGGGCGAGCCGGTCCAGTGACGGCGTGCACTGCCCTGTCTTGCTGTTGTAGTGGTCGAGGATCTGGGCCAGCACGGCCCGCGCGGCCGGCGACAGGCTCTGATCGCAGCAGGCCGCCACCAGCAGCCGGAATCGATCCACGAGGTCGCCGGCCATCGCTCAGGCCTCCCGCGCGAGGAAGTCGACGGCGAACAGCTCGGAGGCGATCCGGTAGGCCCGGGTCATCTCCTCGCACGTCGAGGTCGGCCACATTGCGCGGATCCAGCGGTAGACCTCGGCTTGGCCGAAGTCCTCAAGGAGGCATCGTTCTAGAATCGCCTGCGCGATCGCCGGGGCTGGATCGCGGCGCGACAGGTGTGCAGCGATAAGCTGGTGCAACGCCGGGGAACCCGTCCCGAGGCATTGGACGATCGCGGGAGCGAGGTCGCGGCAGGTCATCGAGCGCCTCCGCTGCTACCCATCAGACTGCCCAGCCTCGCGTGGAAGGCGACCTCGGCGAGCTCGATCAGGATCTCCGTCTCGGCCGAGTGCGGCACCGCCCATTCGGTCAGGACGCACTTGAGAGCCCGCTCGATCTCGCTGCAGGCTGCGAGCCGCGCAAGCTGGATCGCATCCGGCGGAGCATCTGCATGAGTGGCGGCCTCGGCCGCAAAGATTTCAGCGCCGGCGGCCCCTATCTCCGCCGTCATTTCTCGCAGTACCTGGATGACCTGTTCGGGCTGCACGTCGATGTCGGCTTCATCAAAAGCCACCCGGAGGGCCCGGCCATAGTGGGGGAGCTTCATGCGCGCGCCCTCCAGCTGTCGACGGCCGGGTAGGCAAGCTCGGCGAGCACCGCCGCTGTAGCGGGCGGGAGGCCGAAGCGGCGGGCCAGGAACAGGTCTTGTCGAAGGGGCTGAACCGACGTAAATCTCTCGACGCTAGCCGCCACAGCAGCATTCGAGAGACCCGTGTCGCCCCGCGATGCGGGTTTTCTCATTTCAGGCGGCCTCCCTCTGAGCAGCCTGCCGGGCCTCGAAGGCCTGCAGGTCGGCCAGCCGCCAGTAGCGGCGCCCGTTGATGCGGATCGGCTGCGGGAAGCTCAGTCTAGCGGCCTTCAGCCAGCGGAAGAGCGTCATGTCGCTGACCTGATAGCGTGCCAAGACTTGGGCCGCCGGCAGCATGTCTTCGGGTGATCGCTGAATGCGAGGGTTCATTGCGTCGCTCCTCTGAGGAACACGCTATCTATTGATGCCAGGTGTTGGGGTTTGTCGCCGGGGAAACCGGGAATAACCGGGCAAACTACCCTTCGGAGACTGCCCGACCGAAGGCGCTTATGGCTGCCGCAACGAACCTCTCAACGTCACGCTCATCAGGGGTTTGCCCCTGCTCGACTCGAAACCAGTCGAGCATGAACGCCTTCAGCTTGGAGCCTTCCTGAATGCCCGTCCCATGCATGTGCCCGGCCAATGCACCGCCGGCCATCGCCCAATCATATTTGGCAGGGCGACCGCCCTTGCTCTTCTGCAGGGCGATCCTCGGCCCTTGTTCCGCTGGTGCAGCAACAGGCTGCACAATCTCAATGGCGAGCAGCGGATCATTGGCCCGCAGGAATGCAACCGCCGCCGGGCGGTCCACTGCCAGTGATGAAGTCAGCCAAACTTGACGCTTATGGAAGAAACGAAAATACGGGTGTCGGTCATGCCAGCTTACTTGCACGCTCGCCCAAAACACCTGCGGTATGACGAAATCTTCCTCGCTGAAATCCTCGTCTGTATGGTGCGCGGCTGAGCTTTCCGGTCGGCGCGTCGCGTGAGCCGCCACGGCCCGCAGCGCACCCTTAATCATCGCGGCGTGGATCAACTCTCCGGCCTGTGCATCCGAAATGCCCGCAGAGCTCGCGAGGCGGTCACGAATCCATGCGATGTCGACATGGTCGCTCATCGAGCAGCCTCGCCCACGATCGCCTCGACGTGCTCCGCCCAGGTCGCCAGCGCAGCACGCTTCTCATCCAAGTAGGCGTACCGGTTGTAGATGCCGGCGAGGCCGCCGAGCGTGCCGGACCGATGGTTCAGCACGGCCTCGGTCACGTGGAGCGGGATCCCCAGGCGCGCCATGCCGGTGCTGGCCGTGCGCCGCAGGTCGTGCAGCCGCCAGGGCTTCAGCTCCACACTGCCGGGATCTTGGCCGGCCGCCTCCGCGTCCTCGCGAGCGATCGCCAGCATGGCCTTGTCCAGGCGCGCCTTGGTGGTGGTGTAGTCCGACATCGGCGCGTCGCCGGACCTAGTGAAGACGTACCCTGCGGCGCCTGCAATCCGCGGCACGGCGTTCAGGATTGAGAGGGCAGGGGGCGCCAGCGGCACGAGGTGCTCGAGCGAGTTCTTCGTGCGCTCGGCCGGCAGGGTCCAGAGGTCGCCGTCGACCTCACTCCGGACCATGCGGATCACCTCGTCGCGGCGTTGAGCCGTGAGCAGGAGCAGCTGCGCGGCCGGTCCGAACGGGAAGCCGATGGCATCGGCGGCACGCCAGACCAGACGCACCTCGGCCTCCGTCAGGACACGGTCGCGGCTGGTCTCGGCCAGCGGGGGCTTGAGACCCAGGAAGGGCGTGGTGGCGATGAGCTCGCGCCGCAGAGCAAAATTGAACAGGGCGCGAGTCGCAGCGAACACGCGGTTGGCGCCCGTCGTCATCCCAGCGTCGGTAAGGCCATCGATCAGAGCGACCACCTCACGCTTGGTCACGTCGCCGATCCGCCGCTGGCCCCAGCGCGGTACGATGTGGTTGCGAAGTAAGCCCTCCTGAGTCTCCGCGTAGCCGGGCTTGCCGTTCGGCTTCAGGTGCCGCTCGACGTAGAGGGTCACGACCCGCTCCACGCGATCCTCGGCGGCCACCTTCGCAGCTTCTGCCGTGGCCTTCTTCACCAGGATCGGATCCTGGCCGAGCGCGACGAGCTGCAGCGCCTCCCGGGCCCGGGCCCGAGCGGTGACCAGGTCGAAAAGCGGGTAGGGGCCGATCGTGTGCTTCCGAGGCCTCCCGGCGATCCGATAGCGTATCGCCCACGATTTGAAGCCCGACGGCTGCACGATCAGGTAGAAGCCCGGCAGGGCCGCGTCCGGGATTTCCAGACGAGCCTCGGGCCGTGGCTTGTGGCGTTCGACGCTTTGCACGGTCAGCACCTTTGCTGCCACAAGACGCGCCTTTCGGGGTAACACCGGGGGATGCAGCTTGGCCCGTTAAGGACCGAATTGCAATGTTAGGCGGTGTTGCGCGTCTTCGGCCAAAATGCCAATCGCTGGAGCGGCTTGCGGCGCAAAAATCGTGAGAACTGTTAGGCCGGGTTACCCCGCTGCGCAGTTCTTAAAATCTTGCGGCCGCAAGGCCGTGCGGGTTCGAGTCCCGCCGTCCGCACCAGCGCGCTCACAAACCATCCGCCGCCCGATACACTCTGCCCCGCGCCGCCGTTGGATCGGGGCGCCGGAGGGACAAGGCGTGGTGTACGTATTGATCATCATGCTGGCTGGATCGGGCTCCGCCGTTGGATCCGTCGAGTTCAACAGCAAGCAGGCCTGCGAGGCCGCCGCGCAGATGGTCGCCCACGCGGACCGCCCTTATGGCGGAGCCTCCGCGATCACGGTGTGCGCGCCCAAGGGTTAAGGCAGCGCGCGTCGCAGGGAATCGGCGGCATTTGAGCGATCGCCGAAACCGGGCCTTGTCGTCTCCCTGTCAGGGTCGGGCCCGGGAGATTCCGGCATGATCGACGCCCTTCAGACCGCCGCGACCGGCATGACCCGGGCCACCGACCGGCTCGGGAAAGCCGCCGAGACCATTGCGGCGAGCGGTGCCCCGGTCGGCGACACGGCCCTGCCGCCCGCCGCCCAGCTCGACCTGTCCGGGGCCGCCGCTGACCTGATTGGATCGAAGTCGGCCTTCGCGCTGAACGCCGCGGTGGCCAGGACCGCCGACCGCATGATGGGGCAGATCCTCGACATCAGCGCCTGAGGGCGGGGAGAGCGAGGCAGGCCAGGATCCCGGCCGCCGCGAACAGCAGCGCCACGCCGATGAGGCGATAGGCCACCACGCCCACCGCCCCGCCGACCAGGAACGCCGCGACGGTCAGAAGGTGCAGCCGCAGCCGCTCGGGATCGTGCGGCTTCAGCGGATCTGGGACGGATGCGCCGCGGTCGAGCCAGCGGGCGAGCTCGATGCCGATATCGGTGATCATGCCGGTCACGTGGGTGGTTCGAACGCGCGCCTCGGAGATCTTGGTCACGGCCGCGTTCTGCAGGCCCAGAACGAAGCTCAGGCCGAGAACCAGGGCGTGGCTCCGGACCGGCTCGTGGAGCGGCAGCACCAGCAGGCCGAGGGCGACCAGCAGGATTGCCTCGGCGCAGACGCCGTAGGCGTAGGCGCTCGGTCCGGCCGTCCGGCGGCGGCGACGGATCAGGAGCGTCGCGGACGCCGCGCCGAGCACGAACAGGATGACGAGCAGGCAGGCCTGGACCGCCAGGGCGAGATCGCCCGTGCCGGCACGGTCGGAGATCGCCGAGACGTTCCCGGTCATGTTCGAGGCGAAGAGGCCGACGGCGTAGAACCCCGCGGTGTTCAACGCGCCGGCCACCGCCGCGAGGGACAGGGCGAGCGCCCGGTCGGCCTCGGGTGTACGCGTCTCACCTTCATGGACCAGCATGGATTCGTCGGTCTGGTTGCGGGAGACCGAATTCAGCCCGGTCTCGCCGCAGCCTTCAAGTCATCCGGTGCCTCACCAGCCGCGATAGCCGTCGCCACCGTCCCAATCCCGATGCCAGTGGCGGGCCGGACCGTAGCCGACGGGCACCCGCTCGTAGGTCACCGTCCGCCGGGTGGCGTAGACCGGAGCGTCCTCCTCGTAGACGCTATAGGCGGGGGCCGGCCGCACCACCACCGGAGCGGGCGCGTAGCCGTAATCCGCATAGCCATAGCCGTAGCCGGGGGCCGCGTGGGCCTGGGTGGCGGCGCCGATCAGCGCGCCGGCGGCGAGGCCGCCGATGATGCCGGCCGCGATGGCCCCGCCGCCGCGGGCTTCGGCGGCCGAGGAGGCCAGGGTGCCCGCGCCGATCAGCGCGGCGGCCGAGAGCAGAGCGATGCGTGTCATGACCTGTCTCCGAGGGAAGCGCGGGACGCCGAAGGCGTCCCGGATCACGGATCGGACCATCCCATAACCGCGCTGCACCGCGCCTGAAGTCGCTCTGCAGCTGCGGTTCAGCTTGCCGGTTCGCCGACCGCACCGGGCAGGGCGCGGACATAGCCGCGGGAGATCAGACGGCTGCGCTCCCGGGTCCGCCGCTCGGCCTCCATCAGGTCGGACAGCGCGTCGGCGATGGCGCAGCGCAGGGCAATCCCGGCATCGCCGCCGGCAAAGCCTAGATATGCGGCGCTGATCGCCTCGACCGGACAGGCATGGTCGTCCCGCGCGGCAGCGGCTTGGGTCAGCATCGTGGCCTCCTTCGTTGCGATCGCGAACGAAAAGAGAACAAGCCACAATGGTTAACGTTTGATCAACGCCGCCGACTCTTCCCCGATCGCCCGCCGGAAGCCTGTGGAAAACGGGGATCCAGCTCCCCCGCGTCTGTGGATAAGGCCGGTCACTCCGGCATCCGCGGCAGGGGCTTACCGTCGGCGGGAATCGCATAGCGCGCCGCGTTCAGCTCCATCGCCAGAAAGGTGTAGTAGCCCGAGATCGCCGCCAGATCGGCGACGCCGGCCTTGCCGAACCGGGCCTCGGCCCGGGCGAAGGTCGCGTCCGAGACGCGCTTGGTGTCCTGCAGCTCGGAGGTGAACTCGTACACGGTCGTCTCGTCATCGCTCATCTGGGCCGGCCTCCGCCCGTCCCGGATCGCCGCGATGATCTCGGGTGCAATCCCGGCCTTCTGGGCGATCGGGGCGTGCACGTACCATTCGTAATCCTGCGTCCAGCGTCGGGCGGTCATCAGAATCACCAGCTCCGAGAGCGTGGTGCCGATCTTGGGTTTGTAGCGGAGGTAATCGCCCATCGACCGGGCCAGGGTCATCACCTCGGGGGAGTACATCAGCGGCTCGAAGGGGCCGAAGGGCGGCTTGCCCCGGGCCTGCGCGAAGGCCTCGGCGGCCTGCTTCTGCTCCGGCGTGTAATCCTGGGGCGGGATCGTCGGCAGTCGGTCCTGGGCCTGCGCCGCCGCGAGCGTCGACAGGACGGCGACCGGTAGCGCGGCCAGCGCCAGTGCGCGGCAAAGACGTGTCATCGTTTCACTCCCAAACTTTCTTATTCTCGCGCGGCACGATCGCGTCTGCCCGCGCGATCGGCCAGGGCCTCGATGACCGGAGCAGTACCGAAACCCGCGCGCCGTCACCGGCCGGTCGGAAAGGTTGCGCTGAGCGGCGGGCCGTTCCATCAGCGGCGACGATGCCTGCTCCCTCAACCGCGCTGCCGATCGAGGCGGCGCTCCCGGATCTGCGCGAGGCCCTGGCCGCTCGGAATGGCGCCGTGCTGGTGGCCCCGCCGGGCGCCGGCAAGACCACGCGGGTGCCGCTCGATCTGCTGGACGCGCCCTGGCTCGCCGATCGCAAGGTCGTCCTGCTGGAGCCGCGCCGGCTGGCGGCCCGGGCTGCCGCCGCCCGCATGGCCCAGACCTTGGGTGAGCCGGTCGGCGGCACGGTGGGCCTGCGCGTCCGGCTGGGCTCGAAGATCTCGGCGCGCACCCGGATCGAGGTCGTGACCGAGGGGGTGTTCACCCGCATGATCCTCGGCGATCCGGAACTCTCCGGCATCGGTGCTGTCCTGTTCGGCGAGTTCCACGAGCGCTCCCTCGACGCCGATCTCGGGCTCGCGCTGGCGCTCGACGCGCAGGGCGGATTGCGGGAGGATCTGCGCATCCTGGTCATGTCGGCGACGCTCGACGGCGCCCGGGTCGCGCGGTTGATGGGCGAGGCACCGGTGATCGCCTCCGAGGGCCGCGCCTTTCCGGTGGAAACCCGCTACGTCGAGCGCGACCCGAACCGGCGGATCGAGGAGTCGGTCGCCGACGTCACGCTGCGGGCGCTGCGCGCCGATCCGGGATCCGTCTTGGTGTTCCTGCCCGGACAGGCGGAGATCCGCAGGACCGCCGACCTCTTGGCCGATCGGGTCGATCCGGAGGTTCAGGTTGCCCCCTTGTACGGCGCGCTGACGCCGGCCGAGCAGGATCGCGCGGTCGCGCCGGCACCGGCCGGAACCCGAAAGGTGGTTCTCGCCACCAGCATCGCTGAGACCTCGCTGACCATCGAGGGCGTCCGGATCGTGGTCGATTCCGGGCTGGCGCGGGTGCCGGTCTACGAGCCGGGCCTCGGCCTGACACGCCTGGTCACGGCCCGCGCATCCAGGGCCTCCGTGGACCAGCGCCGGGGCCGCGCCGGCCGCACCGAGCCGGGGCTGTGCTGGCGCCTCTGGTCCGAGGCCGGGACCAAGGCTCTCGAACCGTTCTCGCGACCGGAGATCCTGGCGGCGGATCTCGCGGGCCTGTTGCTCGACTGCGCCGCCTGGGGCGTGGCCGATCCGCGAACATTGGCGTTCCTCGATCCGCCGCCGGCGCCGGCCCTGGCGGAGGCCCGCACCATGCTGGTCGATCTGGGTGCGCTCGACGCGGACGGTCGCCTCACCGAAACCGGGGGCCGCCTGCGCGCGCTGCCATTGCCGCCGCGCCTCGCCCGCATGGTGACGGTCGCGGCCGCCGCGGGCGAGGCGCGCGCGGCCGCGGATCTCGCCGCCGTGCTGGTCGAGCGCGGGCTCGGCGGCGACGGCATCGACCTCGACGCGCGGATCGAGCGCTTCCGGCAGGATCGCGGCGGCCGGGCCGCCGACATGCGCCGGCTCGCGCAGGGCTGGGCGCGGATCGCCGGCGACGGCCCGCAGGATCGGCCGGCATCGGCCGGCCCGCTCCTGGCGCTCGCCTATCCCGACCGTGTCGCCCGGACTCGCGGCCGGGACGGCGAGTTCGTGATGGCGAGCGGCCGCGCCGGCCGCCTCGACTGGCGAGCCCCCTCGCGCGGGAAACCTACCTGGTCGTCGCCGAGCTGGCCGGCGCGGCCGGAGAGGCCCGGATCCTCGCCGCCGCAGCGATCGAACCGGACGCGATCGAGCGGCTCTTCGCCGGCCGGATCGAATTCCGCACAGAGATCACCTTCGACCCATCGGCCGGCGCCCTCCGGGCCCGGGCTGTCCGGCGCCTGGGCGCGGTCAACCTGGGCGCGCGGCCCTTGCCGGTCCCGGCGGAGCCGGAGAGCGCCGAGATCCTGGCGAACGGCATCGCCGCCCTCGGTCTCGACAGGCTGCCCTGGACGCCGGCGCTGTCGCAGTGGCGAGCCCGGGTGCGGTTCCTGCACGCCGCAGAAGACGATGGCTGGCCGGACCTGTCGGACGAGGCCCTGACCAGGGATGCGGGTGCGTGGCTCGCACCTTCGCTCGTCGGCCGAACCTCCGTCGCGGCGATCACGGCCGAGGACCTCGCGGGAGCCCTGCAGGGCCTCGTACCCTGGCAGCTCCGGTCCCGCCTCGACGCGGAGGCGCCGACCCATGTCGAGGTGCCCACCGGTTCACGCATCCCGGTGGATTACGGAGCCGAGGAACCGGTGCTGGCCGTCCGGGTCCAGGAGCTGTTCGGCCTCGACCGTCATCCCGTCGCCGGCGGTCGGCCGCTCGTGCTGCACCTGCTCTCGCCCGCGCAAAGGCCGATCCAGATCACCCGCGATCTGCCGGGTTTCTGGCGGGGTTCCTGGGCGGCGGTGCGCGCGGAGATGCGCGGGCGCTACCCGCGCCATCCCTGGCCGGAAGATCCGCTCAGCGAAGCTCCGACACGCCGGGCTAAGCCGCGCGGGACATGACCCCGGCCGCCCCTTCCACGTTCCCGATATCCGGATAGGACGCCATGACGACCGAGACGAACGCCTTCGACCCATCTGCAGCCGGCTGGACGCTCGTGCAGGACGAAGGCTTCATCGCCCATGTCGGCCCGTTGCACATCCGCGGCACGGACGGCGCCTACGCGTTCCGGGCCGAGCAGAAGCACGCCAACCTGATTGGCGTCGTCCATGGCGGCATGCTGATGAGCTTCGCCGACCGCGCCCTCGGCGAGACCGCCATGCGCGCCGCCGACGGCGCCAATTGCGTGACCATTCAGCTGGAGATGAAGTTCATCGATGTCGGGCGTCTCGGCGACTGGGTCGAGATCCGTCCGCAGGTGGTCAAGCGCACCGGCTCCCTCGTGTTCATGCGGGGCGACGTTCGTGAGGGCACACGCCTCCTGGCCTCGGCCGACGGCGTCTGGAAGATCCTGCGGCGGCATCCGGGTTGACCGGAATCAGGATATCAGTCCTAGTATCGCGGCTTGCGCCGCCGATTTGAGCGGGCAAAGGCTGGGGGGCCGCATGCCAGATTTGCAGACGAATCCGTCCGTTAAAGGGGCCGCAGGCGGGCGCGTCGCGCCGTCGCGACGTGCCGTTCTCGCGGCCGCCGGGTCCGTTCTCGCGACAGCCGGCAGCGCAGCGGCTCGACCGGCGCCGCCCAGCACCATCACCGATCCGCCGCGGGACTTCCGACCCGGTGCGGCACCGACCACCTATTTCACCGATCCCGACGTGATCACGGTGGACCCGGCCTTCGATGCGTATGTGGTGCCGAACAGCGCCATTCGCCGTCTCTGGACCGGCGCGCTCTGGGCAGAGGGACCGGCCTGGAACGCCGTCGGGCGCTTCCTCGTGTGGAGCGACATCCCGAACAATCGCCAGTTGCGGTGGCTGGAGGAGGACGGGCACGTCTCGGTGTTCCGCGCGCCGAGCGGCAACTCGAATGGGAACAGCTTCGACCGCCAGGGCCGTCAAGTGTCCTGCGAGCATGCCGCCCGTCGGGTGGTCCGCTACGAACTCGACGGCTCGGCAACGGTGCTGGCCGACAGCTTCGAGGGCAAACCCTTCAACGCGCCCAACGACGTCGTCCAGCATATCGACGGATCGTACTGGTTCACGGATCCGCCCTACGGCGGCCAGCTCTACGAAGGGCTGCCGGACGAGGCGGGCGGCCCCTCGAACCCGAAGGGCCATCTCAATCCGCGGCTCGGGCAGCCGGCCGGGGTCGTGACGGCGCGGCGCGTCCTGCCCAATGCCGTCTACCGCATCGATCCCGCCGGCCGGATCGATCGGGTCCTCACCGACGATCAGGTTCCGGATCCGAACGGCCTGTGCTTCTCGCCCGATCACCGGACGCTCTACATCTGCTCCACCGGGAAGGGCCCCGGCGACACGGGCCCCGGCGGCAAGGGCGAAATCTACGCGTTCGATATCGGGAGCGGCGGCGCCTTGTCGAACAAGCGCCTGTTCGCGGATTGCGTCGTCGATGGCGTCAGATGCGCGCCCGACGGTTTGCGGACCGACGTCGACGGCAACCTCTGGGTGTCGAGCAACGCTGGCCGGGCGGTCGGCTACAACGGCGTCACGGTCTGGAGTCCGGCGGGGACGCTGATCGGGCGGATCCGCCTGCCGGAGGTCTGCGGCAACCTCACGTTCGGCGGCCCGAAGCGGAACCGCCTGTTCATGGCGGCCAGCCAGTCGATCTATGCCCTGACGGTGAACACCCAGGGCGCAGGTCCGGCCTAGACGTCGTCGGAGCATCCTGCGGCTCCGGCGCAGGTCTGCGCCGGTGAGACCGTGTCGTCGGCCATGGCTGACGACACGGCGGAGCGCTATCTGTAGCGGGCATGACCGCGGATTCCCTATCAGACGACCCCACCTTGAGCCGGCTCAGTGCGGCTCTCGGGGATTTGCCGAAGCGCGGGCTACCGCCGGTCGAGCGGTGGAATCCGCCCTATTGCGGCGCGATCGACATCCGCATCGCGGCCGATGGCACGTGGCACCACAACGGCTCGCCGATCCGGCGCAACAAGCTGGTCAAGCTGTTCTCCACGATCCTGCGGCGCGAGCCGGACGGGCGCATTGTTCTGGTCACGCCTGTGGAGAGCGTCGGGATCACCGTCGAGGATGCGGTGTTCGTGGCCGTCGAGATGGCGGTCGATGGCACGGGAGAGGCGCGGCGCATCGCGTTCCGCACCAACGTCGGCGAGCTGGTGAGCGTCGACGCGGACCACGCCCTGCGCTTCGAGGAGGGGCCCGACGGCGCGCTCAAGCCTTACCTTCACGTCCGGGGCGGCCTATGGGCGCTGATCACCCGGGCGCTGACCTACGACCTCGTGGATCTTGCCGAGGACCGCGTGATCGACGGGCAACCCTGGCTCGGTCTCTGGGCCGGCGGCGTCTTCCACCGCATAGCTCCGGCCTCCGCCGCGTGAGCGATTCCCTCGCCGATTTTCTGGCCCGGGCCGCATCCGGTCTGTCGCCGCATCCACCCGGACCGGACGATCCGACCTCCAATCCGCGCGGTGACCACAGCCTGGATCCGGACGGCGCGGCCCTGATCCCGCCCCCACCGCACCGGCGGGCCGCGGTGTTGGTCCCGGTGGTCTTCCGTGCCGCCGGGCCGAACCTCGTGCTGACGCAGCGCGCCGCGAACCTGCGCGATCATTCCGGTCAGGTTGCGCTGCCCGGCGGAAAGATCGATCCGTCGGATCCGGGACCGGCGGATGCGGCCCTGCGGGAGGCCTTCGAGGAAATTGGCCTCCTTCCCGAATCGGTGCGCCTGCTCGGCTATATTGACCCCTACCTGTCCGGCACCGGCTTCCTCGTGACGCCGGTCATCGGTCTGGTCTCCGAAGAGGCGACCTTCCGGCCGAACCCCAGTGAGGTTGCGGACGTTTTCGAGGTGCCCCTGTCGGTGCTGATGGATCGCGAGCGCTACCGGTTGCGGTCGCGGGAGTGGCAGGGCCGTACCCGATGGTTCTACGCTCTCCCCTTCGGAGAACGTCTGATCTGGGGCGTCACCGCCGGGATCCTCAACAACCTGCGGGAGCGGCTCTACCCGGAACCGGAGCCGAGTCAGGTCCGCCGGTCGGCGGGATAGGCTACGAATCGCCATGCTGCGTCGCGTCCTCGAAGAGTTCGGCCTCTTCCTCATCCCCTTCGCGCTGTTCCTGATCTATCTCGTCCTGGCCGGGCGCAATCCGCTGCGCCGGGTGCATTGGGACGCTCATCTCTGGCGCCTCATCCTCGCCGGCTTGGCGGTGGTGATCGGCACGCTCGTCTACGAAGGCCTGTTCTCCGAGCGGCGCGCCGGCGGTTACGTCCCGACCCACATGGAGAACGGCCGGCTCGTCCCGGGTGGCTTCCGGTGAAGCGCGACCTCGAACGCGGCGGCCTCTCGGCCCTGCTCGATCGCCGGGGAGTGCGTCAGGCGCTCGCGGCCCTGGATGCACCCGGCGCCGAGACCCGGTTGGTCGGCGGCTGCGTCCGCGATGCGCTGCTGGGGACGCCGTCAGCCGATATCGATCTCGCGACGACGCTGCTGCCCGAAGAAGTGATCGCCGCCGCGGGGCGCACGCCGGGGCTGAAGGCGGTTCCCACCGGAATCGAGCACGGCACCGTCACGCTCGTCACCGAGGACGGACCGATCGAGGTCACCACCCTGCGCGAGGATGTCGAGACCGACGGGCGCCACGCCGTCGTCCGGTTCGGTCACGATTTCGCCCGCGATGCCGAGCGGCGCGACTTCACCGTAAACGCGCTCTCGCTCGGTCCGGACGGCCGGCTGCACGACACCGTCGGTGGTCTTCCGGACCTCGAAGCCGGGCGGGTGCGCTTCATCGGCGACCCCGCGACCCGCATCCGCGAGGACGCCCTGCGGATCCTGCGCTTCTTCCGCTTCCACGCCCGGTTCGGCGGTGCCCCCCCGACGCGGAAGCACTCGCTGCCTGCGTGGCCGCACGCGACAGCCTGGACCGGCTGTCGCGCGAGCGCGTCCGTGCGGAGTTCCTGAAGCTGCTGGCGGCCTCCGGCGGTGCGGCCCTGGTGGCGACCCTGAGCGGTACCGGCCTGCTGCTCCGGATCACCGGCGGCGTCGGCGAGCTCGGGCGACTGGAACGCGCCTCGGCCGCGAAGCTGTCCCCGATCCTGCGCCTCGCGGCCCTCGCGGTCGGCGCCCGTCACGATGCCGACCGCCTGCAGGTCCGCCTGAGGCTGTCCAAGAGCGAGCACGCGCAGCTCACCGACTACGCGAAGGTTCTCGCCGTGCTGCACGATCGAGCCGCGCTCGACGGCGCGGCTTTGCGGGCCCTGGCGGCCCAGCATGGCCTGGCGCCGCTGGTCGACGCCCTGACGATCGTCGCCGGCGAGCCGCGGCCTGCCCTGACCGGGGACGCACGGAGCGTTCTCGACGCGCTCGGCGGGGAGGGCGGTTCGCCGGTCTTTCCGCTGGCGGGCGCGGATCTGGTGGCGGCGGGCATCGCGCCCGGTCCCGCAATCGGCCGCGGACTCGCCGCGGCTCGGAAGGTCTGGCTGGAACGCGGCTGCCCGACGGGCGCGGCGGCGCGGGCCGACCTGCTGGCGCGGGCGCTGGACAGCGCCCGCTGAAGCGCGGTCAGAGCTTCAGGAGCGCCTTGGTTTCCTGCAGCTGGACGATCTGGCCGTTCAGCTCCTCGCGCTTCTGAAGGTCCTCGGTGGCATCGCGCTGCATCTCGACCGCCTCGATGTCGCGGTCGAGGGATTCGTGGGTCAGCTCCTCGATCGGGGCCGCGCGCTCGGCCAGCACGGTCACGGACGTCGGCCCGATATCGGCGAAGCCGCCGCGGACATAGATCCGCTTGCCGCTGCCCTGGCTCTCGGTGACCACGATGACGCCGACGCGCAGAGAGGTCAGCACGGGCGCGTGGCCCGGCATCACGGTCATCTCACCCTCGGTGCCGGGCAGCTGAACGGCGGTCACCTCGCCGGAATACAGCGTCCGCTCGGGGCCGACGAAATCGAAGTGGAAGGTGGCCATCTCAGGACGATCCCGGATCCGCGACAGGCTCTCCTCCCCGTTTCGGGGAGGAGGTGGAGATGGGGGTGGTGCAGAAGGCACCGGGGCGCTTCATCCTGAACCGACCCCACCCCCGACCCCTCCCCAAAGTGGGGAGGGCAGGGAAGCACGGCCTCTTACGCGGCCTTCAGCTTCTTGGCCTTCTCCTGGGCCTCCTCGATGGTGCCGACCATGTAGAAGGCCGCCTCCGGGAGGTCGTCGTAGTCGCCGTTCACGAGGCCCTTGAAGCCCTTGATCGTGTCTTCCAGCGCAACCTGCTTGCCCGGCGAGCCGGTGAAGACCTCGGCCACCGAGAAGGGCTGCGAGAAGAAGCGCTCGATCTTGCGGGCGCGGGCCACGGTCAGTTTGTCGTCCTCGGACAGCTCATCCATGCCCAGGATCGCGATGATGTCCTGGAGCGCCTTGTAGCGCTGCAGGGTCTGCTGGACCCGGCGGGCGACGTCGTAATGCTCCTCGCCGAGGATCGCCGGCGACAGCATGCGGGAGGTCGAGTCGAGCGGATCCACGGCCGGGTAAATGCCCTTCTCGGCGATCGAGCGCGACAGCACGGTCGTGGCGTCGAGGTGGGCGAAGGAGGCGGCCGGCGCCGGGTCGGTCAGATCGTCGGCCGGCACGTAGATGGCCTGCACCGAGGTGATCGAGCCCTTGGTCGTGGTGGTGATGCGCTCCTGCAGGGCGCCCATGTCGGTGGCCAGCGTCGGCTGGTAGCCCACCGCCGAGGGGATGCGGCCGAGAAGCGCCGACACCTCGGAGCCCGCCTGCGTGAAGCGGAAGATGTTGTCGACGAAGAACAGCACGTCCTGGCCGTCGTCGCGGAACTGCTCGGCGATGGTCAGGCCGGTCAGGGCAACGCGCGAGCGGGCGCCCGGCGACTCGTTCATCTGGCCGTAGACCAGGGCGCACTTCGAACCCTCGGCGGAGCCGTGCTCCTTCGGGTCGACGTTCACCTTGGACTCGATCATCTCGTGGTAGAGGTCGTTGCCCTCGCGGGTGCGCTCACCCACGCCGGCGAACACCGAGTAGCCCGAGTGCACCTTGGCGATGTTGTTGATCAGCTCCATGATCAGCACGGTCTTGCCGACCCCGGCGCCGCCAAACAGGCCGATCTTGCCGCCCTTGGCGTAGGGGGCGAGCAGGTCCACCACCTTGATGCCGGTGACGAGGATCTGCGCCTCGGTCGACTGCTCGGCGTAGGACGGCGCCGGCTGGTGGATGGCGCGGTAGGTGGTGGCCTGGACCGGGCCGGCCTCGTCGATCGGCTCGCCGATGACGTTCATGATGCGGCCGAGGGTGTTCATGCCCACCGGAACCTTGATCGGCTCGCCGGTGTCGAAGCACTCCTGGCCGCGGGTCAGGCCCTCGGAGGTGTCCATGGCGATGCAGCGAACGGTGTTCTCGCCGAGCTGCTGGGCAACCTCGAGGACGAGACGGGCGCCGTTGTTCTTGGTCTCCAGCGCGTTCAGGATCTCGGGCAGGTGGCCCTCGAACTGCACGTCGACCACGGGGCCGATGACCTGGGTGATCTTGCCGGACTTGTTGGAGCCGGTGCCGGGGATTGCGGTGTTCGCCATCGTTTACCTACCCTTCAAGCTTTGCGGTCGGGTCGCGGTGCCTCAGAGGGCTTCCGCACCCGAGATGATCTCGATGAGTTCCTTGGTGATCATGGCCTGACGCGTGCGGTTGTAGATCAGCGTCTGCTTCTTGATCATCTCGCCCGCGTTGCGGGTGGCCGAGTCCATGGCGCTCATGCGCGCGCCCTGCTCGGACGCGGCGTTCTCCAGGAGCGCCCGGTAGATCTGCACCGTGAGGTTCTTCGGCAGCAGCGTCTCCAGGATCGCCTCTTCGGACGGCTCGAACTCCAGGGCGGCGTTGCCGGCGGTCGCTTTCGCGGTCGCGTCGGCCGGCGGCAGCTCGGCCGGGATCAGGCGCTGCGCGGTCGGGATCTGCGAGATGACCGAGCGGAACTCGGAGTAGAACAGGGTCGCGACGTCGAACTCGCCGTTCTCGAAGCGGGTCAGGATCTTGTCGGCGATTGAGGCCGCGAAGTCGTAATCCACCGGGCGGTTGCCGCGGATGTCCATGCTCTCGACGATCTGGTCTCGGTATTGCCGGCGCAGCGCGTCGAGGCCCTTCTTGCCGACCGTCATGATCTTGACGGTCTTGCCCTCGGCGGCGAGCTTCTGCGCGTGCTCACGCACCGCAAGGCGGACGATCGACGAGTTGAACGCGCCGGCGAGGCCGCGGTCGCCGGTGCAGACGACGAGGAGATGCGTCTGCTCCGAGCCGGTCCCGGACAGGAGCCGCGGGGCGCCGACGCCGCCGACGAGGTTGCCGGCCAGGTTGCCGAGCACCGCCGACATCTTCTCGGCGTAGGGACGGCCCGCCTCGGCGGCCATCTGCGCGCGGCGCAGCTTGGCGGCGGCGACCATCTGCATGGCCTTGGTGATCTTCTGCGTCGCCTTCACCGAGGTGATGCGGTTGCGCAGGTCCTTCAAACTCGCCATCGGGTGAGGTCCAGGTCCATTTGAAAGGGCCTCTCCTCCCCCTTGCGGGGAGGAGCCGGAGGTGGGGGTGGTACAGGCTGGAGCGGTACGGTGCCTCCTGCACCACCCCCACCCCTGACCCCTCCCTGCAAGGGGAGGGGGACATGCCTTAGCCGATCGACTTGGCGACGCTCTCGGCGACGCTCTTCAGCTTGCCGGCGTTCTCGTCCGACAGGTCCTTGGAAGCGGCGATCGAGTCGAGCAGGTCCTTGTGCTTCGAGCGGAGCGTGCTGAGCAGCGCATCCTCGAAGGGTCGGACCTTGGCGACCGGGAGCTTGTCCAAGTAGCCGTTCACGCCGGCGTAGATCACCGCGACCTGCTCTTCCATCTTCAGCGGCGAGAATTGCGGCTGCTTCAGGAGCTCGGTCAGCCGCGAGCCGCGGTTCAGGAGCGCCTGGGTGGAGGCGTCGAGATCCGAGCCGAACTGCGCGAAGGCCGCCATCTCGCGGTACTGCGCCAGCTCGCCCTTGATCTTGCCGGCGACCTTCTTCATCGCCTTGGTCTGGGCCGAGGAGCCCACCCGCGACACCGAGAGGCCCACGTTCACCGCCGGGCGCACGCCCTGGTAGAACAGGTCGGTCTCAAGGAAGATCTGGCCGTCGGTGATCGAGATCACGTTGGTCGGGATGTAGGCCGAGACGTCGTTGGCCTGGGTCTCGATGACCGGCAGAGCGGTCAGCGAGCCGGCGCCGGCGGCATCGCCCATCTTGGCGGCGCGCTCCAGCAGGCGGCTGTGGAGGTAGAACACGTCGCCCGGGTAAGCCTCGCGGCCCGGCGGGCGGCGCAGCAGCAGCGACATCTGGCGGTACGCCACGGCCTGCTTGGACAGGTCGTCATACACGATCACGGCGTGCATGCCGTTGTCGCGGAAATACTCGCCCATGGCGCAGCCGGCGAACGGCGCGATGAACTGCATCGGCGCGGCGTCCGAGGCGGTGGCGGCGATGACGATGGAGTATTCCAGGGCGCCCTGATCCTCGAGCACCTTCACGAACTGCGCGACGGTGGAGCGCTTCTGACCCACGGCGACGTAGATGCAGTAGAGCTTCGCCTTCTCGTCCGTGCCGGCATGGGCCGGCTTCTGGTTCAGGATCGTGTCGAGGGCGATGGCGGTCTTGCCGGTCTGGCGGTCGCCGATGATCAGCTCGCGCTGGCCGCGGCCCACCGGGATCAGGGCATCGATCGCCTTCAGGCCCGTGGCCATCGGCTCGTGCACGGACTTCCGTGGAATGATGCCCGGGGCCTTCACGTCGACGCGGCGACGCTCGGTGGACTGGATCGGGCCCTTGCCGTCGATCGGATTGCCGAGGCCGTCGACCACACGACCGAGCAGGCCCTTGCCGACCGGCACGTCCACGATGGCGCCGGTGCGCTTGACGGTCTGGCCTTCCTTGATCTCGCGGTCGGAGCCGAAGATCACGATGCCGACGTTGTCCTGCTCGAGGTTCAGGGCCATGCCGCGCACGCCCGACTCGAACTCGACCATCTCGCCGGCCTGGACGTTGTCGAGGCCGTAGGCGCGGGCGATGCCGTCACCGACGGACAGGACCTGCCCGACCTCGGAGACCTCGGCCTCCTCGCCGAAGTTCTTGATCTGCTCTTTCAGGATCGCGGAGATCTCGGCGGCGCGGATGTCCATACTCGGGCCTCTGTCGCTGATGCGTCTATATGTGTTCGGGTCGGATGGGGGCGCTTACGGCGCGGCCCGCATCGCGAGGCGGATACCGTTGAGCTTGGTCTTGAGGGAGGCGTCGACCATGCGCGAGCCCATCTTCACGACGAGGCCGCCGATCAGGCTCGGGTCGATCACCAGGTCGACGTCGACATCCGCCTTGGCGATATCGCGCAGCGACGCCTTGATCTCCTCGATCACGGTGTCGGAGGGCTTCTCGGCCACCCGGACCTGGGCGCGCACGATCCCCTTCGAATCCTGGACCAGGGTCCGGAACGCGTCGATCATGTCGGGGAGCGCGAAGAGACGGCGGTTCGAGGCCGCGAGGCGGATGAAGTTGCCGGCGAGGCCGCCGATCCCGGCCTTGTCCAGCACGGCGCCGATGGCGGTTTCCTGCTCCTCGGCGCTGAAGACCGGGCTGCGGACGAGGCGGCGAAGATCCGCGCTCTCCTTCAGCAGCGTGTCGAATTGATTGAGGGAGTCGGCGACCGCGTCGACCTGGCGCTCGTCGCGCGCGAGATCGAACAGGGCGGAAGCGTACCGGCCCGCCACGCCTGCGACCAGGGGACCAGCCTCGGAACCGTTCTGCGCCACCCGTCGCTCTCTTCTCTGGTTGCCCGCCCGCTCCGCGCGCTCCGGCAGGAGCGCGGTGCGTGACCGTTCGGGACGTGGGATCGCGCCGGCAACGGACAGGGTCGAGAACTGTCCTCGCGGCGCGGCGACCGCCTAGCATGCCAGCATGGCCGCGCGCAACACGGCAGGCGCGCCTCGCTGCGCGTCAGGACGGCGGAAGTGTGACGCAGGACCCGCCTCAGCAGGCGAGCCGGTCGCAGCGCCGGACGCTGGCGATCATCTTGGCCATGGCGCGGGCACCCGGATGACCGAGGATGCCGCTGTTGCCGAGGACGTAGGACGGGGTCGCGTAGAGACCGAGATCCGCCGCCATGCGCATCTGGCTCTTGAGCGCCGCGCGCACCTCCTCGCTGTCGGCGATCTCCTCGACTTCCGCCTGCGGGATGCCCAGCGCGGCCGCGGCGGCGAGGGCGCCGGGCCCGTCGATCCGTCCGGGCTTGCCGAGCAGCGTCTGATAGAAGCGCCAAGCAGCCTCCGAGCCGAGCCTGCGCTGGACGGCTAGCATCACCTTGGCGGCCTGGGCCGATTGGGGCGACAGGATCGGATTGTGGACAAGACCGATCCGCAGCTCCGGGTCGCTGTCGTGCAAGGCAACCACGTCGGCGGCCGCCTTCCGGCAGTACGGGCAGTTGAAGTCGTAGAACTCGTAGAGCGTGGTTCCGGCGTCCCGCGGTCCGACATACGTGACCCCGCGCAGGGCCGGGATCTGTCCGGTGATCTCGCCGGGCAGGATCGAGTTCGCCACCGCCTTGCCGTCGTCGCCGGTGACCGCGACGCGCTGGCCGTAGGACTGCGCCCAGACAGGCTTCAAGCCGGCCCCGAGGGTGGCGGCTGCGGCGAGGAGAAGGCGTCGCGAAACAGGCATGGGACTCGTCCGGGGCATCGCTGTCCCGCTCCGGCCGCGCCGAAGCGGAGCCGGACCAGAACCAGGGGGTCGAGTCGGTTTGATGGCCGAACGTCGTGAACGCGGCCCTACCGCAGCCCCTTCGGCCGGTCGCCCGTCGCCCAGGCCAGGGCCTGGTCCAGGCGGTCATTGCCCCAGAACAGCTCGCCGTCAACCGCCAGGAAGGTCGGCGCCCCGTAGATCCCGCGCGAGCGCGCCTCCTCGACGCTGACCCGCAGCTTGGTCTTGTTGGCCTCGGCGGCCGCGGCCCGAACGGTCTGCGTCCCGTCAAGCCCGAGCGAATCGAGGATCTCGGCCACCGCCGCCGGCTCCGCGATGGAGCGTCCCTCGGCGAAGCTCGCGGTGAACACCGCCTTCGAGAACGGCACCAGCCAATCCTGGTCCTGGCCGAGGATGGCGACCCGCACCGCGCTGAGGCTGTTCTGAGGGAACTGGGCCGGGCGCGTCACCGGTGGCAGGCCGAGGCGCGCGGCCTCGCGCTCGACGTCGCGCCACATGTTCTTGCCCTTGGCCGCGTAGAGGTTGAACGGCGAGGTCGTCCAGCCCTGCGAGGCGAAGAGCGGCCCGACCAGGAACGGCCGCCACCGGATCGCGACGCCGGCCTCGGCCGCCGCCGCCTCGATGCGCATCGCCGCGAGGTAGGAGTACGTGGAGGCGAATTCGTACCAGAACTCCAGAATCGGCTGGCGCGCCATAGACTTCGCTTCTCCGATGCACTCTTGCGGCGATGACGACTGGCAACGCCCGCGCCATTTCTTGCACGGCCGCAAGGCCGCCGTGAGGCGAAACGCGGCCGATCTTCCGGCATCTGGCCTACGCGCGAGACGGCGCGCCGGTTGCAGGCCGGTGACACCCGCGATAAGCCGCAGACGCCCCGCCTCAGTTCCGGAAGCCGCATGTCCGTCCCCGCGAAGAGCCCCGTGAAGAAGGTCGTGCTGGCCTATTCCGGCGGCCTCGACACATCGATCATCCTGAAGTGGCTGCAGACCACCTACGGCTGCGAGGTCGTGACCTTCACGGCCGATCTCGGCCAGGGGGAGGAGCTGGAGCCGGCCCGCCGCAAGGCCGAACTCCTCGGCATCAAGCCGGAGAACATCTACATCGAGGACCTGCGCGAGGAATTCGTTCGCGACTACGTCTTCCCGATGTTCCGGGCGAACGCCGTCTACGAGGGCGTCTACCTGCTCGGCACCTCGATCGCGCGACCGCTGATCGCCAAGAAGCAGATCGAGATCGCCGAACGCGTCGGCGCCGATGCGGTCTGCCACGGCGCCACCGGCAAGGGGAACGACCAGGTCCGGTTCGAGCTCGGCTACTACGCGCTCAAGCCCGACGTGACGGTGATCGCCCCGTGGCGCGAGTGGGACCTGCGCTCCCGCGAGCAGCTCATCGCCTTCGCCGAGCAGCACCAGATCCCGATCGCCAAGGACAAGCGCGGCGAGAGCCCGTTCTCGGTGGATGCCAACCTCCTGCACGCCTCCTCGGAAGGCAAGGTGCTGGAGGATCCCGCCGTTGAGGTGCCGGACTACGTCTACTCGCGCACGCTCTCTCCCGAGGAGGCGCCGGACCAGCCGACGATCATCACGATCGGGTTCGAGCGCGGCGATGCGGTCTCGATCGACGGCGAGAAGCTCTCACCCGCGAGCCTGCTGGCCAAGCTCAACGAGCTCGGCCGCGCCAACGGCATCGGCCGGCTCGACCTCGCCGAGAACCGGTTCGTCGGCATGAAGAGCCGCGGCATGTACGAGACGCCGGGCGGCACGATCCTGCTGCCGGCGCATCGCGCCATCGAGTCGATCACGCTGGACCGCGGCGCCGCCCACCTCAAGGACCAGCTCATGCCGCAATACGCGGAGCTGATCTACAACGGCTTCTGGTTCTCGCCGGAGCGCGAGATGATCCAGGCGCTGATCGACAAGAGCCAGGAGAAGGTCACCGGCACGGTGCGGCTGAAGCTGTACAAGGGTGGCGTCCACGTGATCGGCCGCGAGAGCCCGCACTCGCTCTACGACCAGGACCTCGTGACCTTCGAGGAGGGCGCCGTCGCCTACGACCACCGCGACGCGGCGGGCTTCATCAAGCTCAACGCCCTGCGGCTGCGCACCCTGGCACAGCGCAGGAAGCGCGAGGGCTGAGCCCTCAGGCCGGCTGCCAATCCGAGGTCGGAGCCGGACGCCGGAACGCGCCCGGCCCGAGATCGGCGTAGCGCAGGAAGATCTGAAGAGCCGGCTGCATCTCGCGGTGGAGCCGGATCCGGTGCGTCTCGCCGTCCTCGTCATCGTTGGCGGCCGTCTCAGGCACGGCGGCGAGAAGGTCCGCCATGGCGGCAGTGTAGGGTCCTGTGCCGCCGTAAGGTTGCTTCGGGTCCACGCAGGGCACGTTCCGCGCCGCATCCCAGCCATAGGCGAGGCGCGGGATCAGCGCGAGGTGCTCCGCCGTCACCGCGAAGGTTATGTGCTCGGGTGTCTGTCCGGTCTGCGCATCCCGGAAGACATCGCCGACCTCGCCGTGGTCGAGCTTGGCCAGCCCGTTGTGGTACTGGTAGCGGCCGGGCTTCAGCAGGGCGTTCTGGGCGAAGACCGCGAGGCCGTCCTCCAGCGCTCGATGCTCCTCCTCGGCCCCCTCGTCATCGCCCGTGACATTGGCGATGTCGCCGTCGCGGTCGAGGCTGCCATAGGGCGCGTCCGGGTGGACGGTCGGCGCGCCGGGCTCGGCACCACCCCAGGCGACGACCATCCGCCGGATCAGGGCGATGCGCTCCAGGGTGAGGTCGTAGACGGCGTCGCTCATCGAATATCGGTCCCGGACTCTGGCTCTGAAGGCCGTCTTACAGAGGCGGGGCGGCCGCTGCTACCGGCGGACCGGGCCCGATGTTCTTGGTGTTCAGTCCGGCCGGCAGCCAGCCGGGCATTAGCTGCGACCCGTGACGCCCACACGGCCGTCGGCTGAAACACTCCCGTGCCGCCTACCGGCGCACGCAGCCCGTCAAACCCTCGATCTGGCCCATCATGGCCTGGATCTGCGCGGCGCGGCGGCGGACGCCGGGGGAGGGGCGCCCGGCGCTGCGCGTGATCGGGTTCGGCAGGACGGCGGCGAGCAGGGCGGCCTCGCCGCGGGTCAGCCGGCTCGCATCCTTGTTGAACCAATGGCGGCTGGCGGCCTGCGCGCCGTAGATCCCGTCGCCCCATTCGGCGACGTTCAGATAGATCTCCATCATGCGGCGCTTGCCCCACAGGGTGTCGAGCGCCAGCGCCAGCGGGATTTCGACCGCCTTGCGGATGTAGGAGCGGCCCGGCCACAGGAAGACGTTCTTGACGGTCTGCATCGCGATCGCCGAGGCGCCCCGGCTCGGCGAATCCTCATCCTCGACCACCTCGCGGATTGCCCCGAGATCGACGCCGTGGTCGAGGCAGAAGCGCTGGTCCTCCGAGGCGATCACCGCCTGCGGCAGCGCCGGCGCAATCTCCGAGAGGCTCACGGCATCGCGGCTCACAGGCTGAAGCGTCAACCACCGCCCGAGCATCAGGGTCGACGGCGGCATCACCGCGCTATAGACGAGCGCCAGCGTCAGTACGACGACGAACGCGACGGCGGGGAGCAGGATCGTTGCCCCGACGATCTGGCGGACCGGGCGGGAGCGCCGCGGGCGCGCGAGCGGAAGGTCACGACCCGCCGCTCCCCGCCTGCGTCCTGCCTCGCCCACCGCGATCTCGTTCCCGCTCAACTGACACTCGATTGGTTTTCGCAAGGCCAGGACCGGACGCAGCGCCCGATGACCCCGACCCCCTCAACGCAGGCACCGACCGGTTCGGTCAAGGCTGACACGCAGGCCGTCGCGTTTTCCCACAGGCTGGCTGAAGTCGCCGGCATGGTCGAGACCTTCTTGGTCGAACGCCTTGGCCGTGATCTCGGCCCCGGCGAGATCGCGCGGCCGCCCCGCCTGATGGAGGCCATGCGCCACGCCGTGCTCGGCGGCGGCAAGCGCCTCCGGCCCTTCCTCGCCATCGAGACCGCCCGGATGCTCGGCGGCTCCGAGGCGGCGGCGCTCGCCGCCGGCGCCGGCGTCGAGCTGGTGCATTGCTACAGCCTCGTCCACGACGACCTGCCGGCCATGGACGACGACGACATGCGCCGCGGCAAGCCGACGGTGCACAAGGCCTACGACGAGGCCACGGCCATCCTGGTCGGCGACGCGCTCCAGACGCTCGCCTTCGAGATCGTCGCCGACCCGACTTGGCAGCCGGACGCCCGGATCCGGGCCGACCTCGTGCTCGGCCTCGCCCGGGCCTCGGGCCTGGGCGGCATGGTCGGCGGCCAGCTCCTCGACCTCACCGCCGAGGGCCGGTTCGGCGCGGCCAACATGGATGTGGACGACACCCTGCGGATGCAGGCGATGAAGACCGGAGCGATCCTGGCCTTCTCGGTGGAGGCCGGCGCGATCGTCGGCGGCGCCGACGAGGGTCAGCGGGCCGCCCTCCTGCGCTACGGTCTCGCCTTGGGCCAGGCCTTCCAGATCGCCGACGACATCCTCGACCGCGAGGCTTCGCCGGAGGCCATGGGCAAGGCGACCGGCAAGGACAAGGATGCCGGCAAGGCCACGCTGGTCGACCGCCTCGGCATCGATGGGGCTCGGGCCGAGTGCGACCGCCTCGTCGGTGTCTGCGAAGATGCGGTCGCATCCTGGGGTGAGGGTGCCGCCATCCTGCGGGATGCCGCCCGTTTCACGGTCGCGCGCAAGACCTGAGCGGTTCGGCCGGCGGCGCCCGATCCGACGGTTCAAGGGGCCGCCGGATCATCCCCGGCGTTCTCGCCGATGGGTTCATAGCGCGGAGCGAAGCGGTCCGGGGAACGCAGCATTACAGGGACTTGGCGCCGCTGGATCGTGTCGTTTCGCTCGCAAAGACGTATCTGCGCTGTGCCGATCCCATCCGCGCGAAGCGGACGGGATCGGATTGTGCAGGCCCTCAGGCTCGGTTGTTCTTGTTGTAGACGTCGAGGCAAACGGCGGCGAGCAGGACGATCCCTTTGATCACCTGCTGGTAATCGACGCCGATGCCTAGGATGGACATGCCGTTGTTCATCACGCCGATGATGAACGCGCCGATCACGACGCCTGAGACCTTGCCGATGCCGCCGGACGCCGAGGCGCCGCCGATGAAGCAGGCCGCGATCACGTCGAGCTCAAACCCGACGCCGGCCTTCGGCGTCGCGGTGTTGAGCCAGGCGGCGAAGATCATGCCCGCGAGGCCTGCCAGCGCGCCCATATTGGCGAAGGTCAGGAAGGTCAGCCGCTCGGTCCTGATGCCTGAAAGCCGTGCGGCCTTGATGTTGCCGCCGAGCGCGTAGATCCGCCGCCCGATCGTCGTGCGGGTCGTGACGAAGCGGTAGAGCATCACCAGCGCGAACATCACCAACAGCACGTTGGGCAGGCCGCGATAGGCGCTCATCTGATACGCGAAGGCGAGGATCACGATTGTGGTCATGCCGTTGCGGAAGATGAACGCCGCCCAGGATTCGGCCTCACCGCCGTTGCGGAGCCGCGCGGCCCGGCGGCGCCCGTTCAGGCCGACGAGGATCAGCGACAGGGCGAGCGCGATGAGCAGGGCGGTCCAGGGGCCGGCGAAGTTGGCGAGGAAGCCCTTGGCGAGAAGCTGGAACACTTCCGGGAACGGCCCGATCGAGGCGCCCTGCAGGAGTGCCAGCGTCAGGCCCCGGAACACCAGCATGCCGGCGAGCGTGACGATGAAGCTCGGAATGCCGAGATAGGCAACGAAGTAGCCCTGCAGCCCGCCGATCGCCGCACCGACCGCCAGGCACAGGACGGTGGCGGTGAATGGATCGAAGCCGAATCGGACCATCAGAAGGGCCGCGAGCGCGCCCACGAAGCCGACCACCGAGCCGATCGACAGGTCGATATGGCCGGCCACGATGACCAGCAGCATTCCCAGCGCCATCACGACGACGTAGCTGTTCTGCAGGATGAGGTTGGTCAGGTTCAGCGGCTGGAACAGCACGCCGCCGGTGGCATACTCGAAGAACAGGGTGATCACCGCCAGGGCGAAGACCAGGCCGTAATCGCGCAGCTGTGCCATCGCCAAGCGCCCGCGCCGGACCTGCGGCTCGCCCGCGGCCTTGGTGCCCGGAAGGGGTTCGGTCAGACGGATCATGGCCTTGCTCACAGAGATCTCGCTCATCCGTTCAGTTCCTTGGAGCGCATGATCGCGCGCATGATCGCTTCCTGGCTGGCCTCGGCGCGCTGGAACTCGTCCACGAACCGCCCCTCGTTCATGACGTAGATGCGGTCGCACAGGCCGAGCAGCTCGGGCATCTCGGACGAGATCATCAGGACGCCCCGGCCGCCCTCGGCCAGCTCGTTGATGATGCTGTAGATCTCGTACTTGGCCCCGACATCGATGCCGCGCGTCGGCTCGCCGAGGATGAGCACCTTGGGCTGGGTGAACAGCCATTTGCTGAGCACGACCTTCTGCTGGTTTCCGCCCGACAGGTTCACGGTCTGCTGGCCCACGCCGAAGGAGCGGATGCGCATCTTCGAGCGGTAGGCATTCGCGACTCGGTGCTCCGCATCCTCGCCGATGACCGCGGCGGTGGAGACTCCGGGCAGGTTGGCGAGCGTGGTGTTCTTGGTGATGTCCTCGCCGAGCACGAGCCCCAGCTGCTTGCGGTCCTCGGTGACGTAGGCGATGCCCGCCGCGATCGCCTTGTCGATCGTCGAGACATCGACCTCCCGGCCCTCGATGCGGACAATCCCGCTGGTGCCCTGGCCGTAGGACCGGCCGAAGACGCTCATGGCGAGTTCCGTCCGGCCGGATCCCATCAGGCCGGCGATCCCGACGATCTCGCCCCTGCGCAGGTACAGGCTGACATCGCGTACGACCGCCCGCTCGGCATGAACGGAGTGGTGGACCGTCCAGCCCTCCACCTCCATCAGCACGTCACCGATCCGCGGCTCGCGGACCGGGTAGCGGTTGGCCATCGTGCGGCCGACCATGCCGCGGATGATCCGATCCTCGCCGATGCCGCCGTTCCGGCAGTCGAGGGTCTCGACAGTGGTGCCGTCGCGCAGCACGGTGATCCGGTCGGCGACCTTGGAGATCTCGTTGAGCTTGTGCGAGATCAGGATCGACGCAATGCCCTGGGCCTTGAAGCTGAGGAGTAGCTGCAGCAGCGCCTCGCTGTCCGTCTCGCTCAGGCTCGCGGTCGGCTCATCGAGGATGAGCAGCTTGACCTTCTTGGACAGCGCCTTGGCGATCTCGGCGAGCTGCTGCTTGCCGACGCCGAGATGGGTGACGAGGGTGTCGGGATTCTCGGCAAGGCCGACCATGGCCAGCAGCTCCCGGGACCGGGCATAGACCCGGTCCTGGTCGATGATGCCGAAGCGGGCGGGCTCGTTGCCGAGAAAGATGTTCTCGGCGATCGACAGGAACGGGACCAGAGCCAGTTCCTGATGGATGATCACGATGCCCCGGCGCTCGCTGTCGGAGATGTCGCGGAACTGGCCGGGCTGTCCCTCGTAGGTGATCTCGCCCTCGTAGGACCCGTGCGGATACACTCCGCTCAGGACCTTCATGAGCGTCGACTTGCCGGCGCCGTTTTCGCCGACCAGGGCGTGGATCTCGGCCGGTGCGATGCTCAGATTGACGTCGTTGAGGGCTCTGACGCCGGGAAACGTCTTGGATATTCCCCGCATTTCGAGGACGGGCTGCATGCGACCCCTTCCGGCTCGGTCTGCACAGGATTCTGCCCGCGCCGGCGGCACCGGCGCGGAGACAGGTTCGGACGGGGTGGCGCAGGCCGCCGCGCTCACTTGAGCTGGTCGAGGGTGTAGTAGCCGGTGTCGGCGAGGGCCGGCTTCCAATTGGCCTTGGTGACGATCACCGGCGTCAGCAGGAAGGACGGGACGACCTTCTTGCCGTTGTTGTAGGTCTTGGCGTCGTTGATCTCGGGCTGCCGGCCGGCCTCGATCGCGTCGATCATCGCGACCGTCACCTTGGCTAGTTCGCGCGTGTCCTTGAAGATCGTCGCCGTCTGCTCGCCCGCGATGATCGACTTGACCGCCTGCAGCTCCGCATCCTGGCCGCTGACCACCGGCAGCTTCACATTGCCGGAGCCGTAGCCGACGCTCTTCACCGACGAGATGATGGCGGTGGAGATGCCGTCATAGGGCGAGAGCACCGCGTCGAGATGCGCGTTGCCGTAATAGGCCGAGAGCAGGTTATCCATCCGGGCCTGCGCGGTCGCGGGATCCCAGCGCAGCGTCGATACCTTGTCCATGCCGAACTGGCCCGAGCGCACGACGAGCGTCTTGGCATCGATGTAGGGCTTCAGCACCGACAGGGCGCCGTCGTAGAAAAAGTATGCGTTATTGTCGTCGGGCGAGCCACCGAACAGCTCTATGTTGAACGGTCCCTTCCCGTCCTTCAGGCCGAGCGCGTCGACGATAGAGGTCGCCTGCTGAACCCCCACCTTGTAGTTGTCGAACGTGGCGTAATAATCGACGTTCGGTGTTCCCTTGATCAGGCGGTCGTAGGCGATGACCTTCACGCCGCGCTCGCTCGCCTTTGCCAGCACATCGCTGAGCGTGGTTCCGTCGATCGAGGCGATCACCAGCAGCTTCACGCCCTTCGTGAGCATGTTCTCGATCTGCGCGAGCTGTGTCGGAATGTCGTCGTCGGCATGTTGCAGATCCGGCTTGTAGCCCTTGGCCTGGAGCAACTTCACGATGTTGTTGCCGTCGTCGATCCAGCGCTGCGACGATTTGGTCGGCATGGCGACGCCGATCGGATCACCACCGGCCGCCCGCGCCGCCGGCGCGGCCAGCGCGCTCAGGAGTGAGACGCCCAGGACGAACTTGAGAAACATTGGTTTGGCGATCATGGCTCCCCCGTTCTTGCTGTCTTTTCCGGACCTGCGGTAAAACTTCAGAACCGTCGACCGGATCAACGCCGACTTGGACACTCGGTTAAAATCCGAGATCGATCATCACGCGCCCCAGACTTATCGTTATATACGCGCTCTTCTCTGCAGAACGACTTACATCGACAGCAGATATATTCACGAAGATCGTCGCAAATCGTCGATCGCACACATCAGCACGGTGCAGCATTGCCGGTTGAGACGGTGTGCAGTCGGCGTTTTCCCTCTCCGATGACACCGGGTTGGGTCCCGACCGTTCTTCGTTCTCTTATTTGTATGAGTTATGAAAACGGTCGTCAATCGTGGGCATGCGGGGCTGGCCTCGCAGCGGCCGCCTGTGGATGGCGTCTGACGCGGGTCGGCGCGCCCGTGATCAGCGTGCGGCTGGACCGGGACGTTCGCGGTTCGGGATTTGTGCAAGCCGCCGGTTGTCGAGTCGGGACTGCTCGCCCGAATCTCAAACCTGTCGGGATGAACGGGCCGGACGGGCCCGGATTCAAGGGCCCGGCGGCAGCCCGGGAAGCATCGCTATGCGGATCATGTGGTCCGCATAGCGGGACAGGAGCGGCGGCTCAGCCGCGTCCGACGAACGGCATCTTGGTCGCCATGATGGTCATGAACTGCACGTTGGTTTCGAGCGGCAGGCTCGCCATCGTGAGGACCGCCTGTCCGACGTGATCCGGATCCATCACGGCTTCGGGCCGGAGCGACCCGTCCGCCTGGCGGACGCCCGCCTTCATCTTTCCCCCCATGGGCGTGTCAGCGTTGCCGATATCGATCTGCCCGCAGGCGATGTCGTAGGCACGGCCGTCGAGGGACGTCGCCTTGGTCAGGCCGGTCACGGCGTGCTTGGTCGCCGTGTAGGCGATGGAATTCGGCCGCGGGGCGTGTGCCGAGATCGAGCCGTTGTTGATGATCCGGCCGCCGCGGGGATCCTGGTCGCGCATGATCCGGAAGGCGTGCTGCGTGCACAGGAACAGGGCGGTGAGGTTGGTGTCGACCACCTGCCGCCATGTCTCCAGCGGCAGGTCCTCGAGGGGCACCGGCGGGGCTCCGATCCCGGCATTGTTGAACAGCAGGTCGAGCCGCCCGTATTCCGCCCGCGTGCGGGCGAACAGGTTGGCGATCGAATCGGGATCGGTCACATCGGTGGGCACCACGAGCGCCCGGTCACCGCCGATCTGGGCCGCTGTCTCGTCGAGGGGCGCGGGCCGCCGCCCGGACAGCACGACGCGCCAGCCGGCTCCGGCCAGCGCCAGGGCCGCGGCCTTGCCGACCCCCGTCCCCGCCCCGGTCACGATCGCGATCCGACCTGCTTCCGACATGCGCTCCTCCCGGCCTTGTTGTCGCCCGGCTGTAGCGGATGGCCGTCGCGGCGCGAAGGCATCGGCGTTTCAGATGCGCGGCTCGGTCACGCGGCGCCCGCTTGACGGCGGGCGCGCTATGGTGGCCCGAAATGGGAGAGCGTGGAGGGGACGGAACGATGCGGCGGAGACCGACGGCAGAGCTGCGCCGCGTTGCGTCTCCGGCGGTGCACCGGTGAGCGCGCCCGAGATCCCGTTCCTGTCCGGTCTCGATGCCGCGGCCGCCGCGGCGGTCCGGGCCCGCATGGTCCCGGTCGCGGTGCCGGGCGGCCAGATCCTGTTCGAGCAGGGCGCCTCGGGAGACGCGCTCTACACCTTGGTCTCCGGGGCAATCGGCGTCTCGGCCCGCGACCACAACGGCAGCCCCACCCGGATCGCGCGCCTGCGCCCGCCCGAGACTTTCGGCGAGATGGCCCTGCTGTCGGAGGCCCCCCGGGCGGCGACCGTGATGGCCCTGCGCGACTCCCATCTGCTGAAGCTGACCCGCGACGCCTTCGAGGCGGTGATCGCCGAGCATCCGCAGACGCTCCTCTACTTCGCCCGCATGCTGGCCGACCGGCTGCGGGCGATCTACGACGGTTACTCGGTGCATCACGCGCCCCGGATCTTCACGATCCTGGCGGTGACCGAAGGGCCGAACCCAGAAATCCTCGCCCGGCAGCTCGCGGCCGCCTTCGACGCGCTCCTGCCGGGCGAGACCGGCTGCCTCACGGACTGGCCCGAGGGCGCCGACGAGGCGTGGTTCCAGACCTTCGAGGGCCAGCACGCGCGTACGATCTTCGCGGCGCATGAGATCGACTGTCCCTGGTGCCGGCAGAGCCAGCGCCGGGGCGACCACGTGCTGCTGCTCGCCGAGCCCGGCGCCCCGCCGCGACCGGGGGCGGCGGAATACCTAGAGCGGGTGCGCTCCGACTGGATCCGCATGGACCTGGTGATCCGGCAGGATCCCGATGTGCGGCGCCCGAAACCGCTCCATCCCGCCGTCTCGGCGCTGCCGGCCGCGATGCGGATCCAGGTCCGCCACGGACGGCAGGACGACCTCCACCGTCTGGCCCGGCTCGCCAGCGGCGCGGCCCGGGGTCTGGTGCTCGGCGGCGGCGGCGCCCGCGGCCTCGCCCATCTCGGGGTGCTGAAGGCCCTCGGACGAGGTCGCCTGCGCGCCGGACTTCGTCGGCGGCACCAGCATGGGCGCGATCATGGCGGCGAGCCTCGCCATGGGCTGGCCCATCTCGGAGATCCAGTCGCAGATCGAGGCATTCTTCGCCACCAGCAACCCGCTCAACGACTACACCCTGCCGCTCCATGCCCTGACCCGGGGCGCCAAGGTCGATGCCGGCCTAGCGGCGCGCTACGGCGGCGTGCGCATCGAGGATCTGTGGCTGCCGTTCTTCTGCGTGTCGTCGAACCTGACCACCGGGAACACAATGGTCCATCGCTCGGGCGACCTGCCGAAGGCGCTGCGGGCCAGCATCGCCATCCCCGGGCTCCTGCCGCCGGTCCTGTGCGACGAGGGCGTGCTGGTCGACGGCGGCATGATGAACAACCTTCCGGCCGACGTCGCCGCCGGGCTGGAGCGCGGCCCGGTGCTCGCCGTCGATGTCGGCAGCGACCGGGCCTTCCAGGACATGCCCCATCGCGGCTGGAGGGGCCGGCTCGTGCGCAAGCTGATCGGCTCGCCGCTGGCCATGCCCGGCCTCGCGCCGCTGCTGCTGCGCGCCGCGACGGTCTCGAGCGACGCGCAGAGCCTGATGGCGGCGGCCCACGCGACCGCCGTGCTCAAGCCGCAGCTCTCCGGCATCGACCTGCGGGCGTGGTCGCGCTTCCGGGAATCGGCCGAGCTCGGCTACCGCGAGACGCGTGCCGGCCTCGACGCCGGCACCCTGGCGCGCTGGCTCGATCCGCTGCGCTGACGTGTCCCCGTGCGGCAGCGCACGCGCATGTCCCAAGCCCCTGTAACCCCGGGCGCCGGGCGCCGATCTCCCGTCAGAGACGGAATCAGGAGACCAGCGCCATGACCCAGTTCGCCACCCTTCCGGCCGAGGCCCCCGCCGCGCCCTCCCGGACCCTGCTGCACGGCGCGGCCTTCGTGCTGCTCTGCCTGTGGACCCGCAGCTCGCCGGACGAGCTGCGCGACCAGCTGTCCGCCGAAGCCGGCGCCTGCGCGGCGCTCGGATTCTAAGCGGATCGCCCACACGGGTGCGGGCGTTCTCCGCCGATCAGCAGGGAGCGCCGAAGCGGATGGACGTTGCGGGTGTGAACTTTCGCCAAGTCGCTCTGCCGGAGGTGCGCCTGCACGTGGCCGAGGCGGGTCCGGAGAGCGGCCCGCCGACCATCCTGCTGCACGGTTTCCCCGAGTTCTGGTTCGGCTGGCGCCACCAGATCGGGCCGCTCGCCGAGGCTGGCTTACGGGTGATCGTGCCGGATCAGCGCGGCTACAATCGCAGTGACAGGCCGCAAGGCCTCTCCGCCTACCACCTCGACAGGCTGGCCGGCGACGTGCTGGCACTGGCGGATGCCTACGGCCTCCCCACGATCCGGCTCGTCGGCCATGATTGGGGCGGTCTCGTCGCGTGGTGGCTGGCCAGCCGCCATCCCGAGCGGATCGAGCGGCTCGCGATCCTCAACGCGCCGCATCCCGGCATCGTCGGCGCGTATATGCGGCACCATCCCGGCCAGTGGCTGCGCAGCGTCTATGTCGGCCTGTTTCAGCTCCCCGGCCTTCCCGAGCGGCTGCTGACGGCCGACCGGTGCCGCGCCCTCCGGCACGCGCTGACCTCAACCAGCCGGCCGGGCGCGTTCTCGGCTGCCGATCTCGACCGCTACGTGGAAGCGTGGCTCCAGCCCGGCGCGATGACCGCCATGCTGAACTGGTACCGGGCCCTGGTGCGTCTGCCGCGGGACGAGCCGGCCCAGGTCCGGGTCCCGACCCTCATCCTCTGGGGCAAGCAGGACACAGCCCTTCAATCCGGCCTCGCGGAGGCGAGCCTCGCCTTCTGCGACGCGGGCCGGATCCGCTGGTACGAGCGCGCCAGCCACTGGCTCGCGCACGAGGAGCCGGATTCCGTCAACTTGGAATTGACGCGTTTCCTGTCCTGATCAGCACGGGCGAACGCGACAGAGGCATACGCTGCCAGATTGCACAAAGCATCTGGCTTCGCTTTTAAGTTATAAATTCCCCCGCGCCGAATGTCGGCACCACGCGTCACGCGATAATTCATTCCACGTCAGAGACGAAATCGACAGCTTCATTTTTCCTGCACGCTCCGGAACTTCCCTGCGACCATTCTCTTAGGTGGTGGCTCATACGGTAGGATCGGAGTTACTCGTACATGTCTATGCGTTCTCTTCTGACGGCAGGCCTGTTGATCGGCGGCCTGATGGCCGGCGCGGCGACCGCACAGGCGGCACCGTCCATGCCTCAGCCCGGCCTCGCCGGCCACGACATGGTCGAGTCCGTCGTGATGCATCGCCATTACTGCATGCATCACCACCGAATGCACCGGCACCACACCACGCGGCACGAGCGGCGGATGCGCCGGCTCAACACCATGCGTCACGGCAACCCGAACGCGAAGAATCCCGCCCTGCGCGGCTACCAGCAGAACCTGGGCGGCACCACGAACGGCCCGCGCTACTGAGGCGCGGCAGGTCTTCGACGCCGGCCGTGGACGCGTTCGCCGTGCCGGTCCCTCGTCCGCGATGAACCCATCCACCGCCGACGCGGCTTCTCCCCAGCCGCGTCGGTGTGCGTGTCCTGATTCGCGGGCGGCGCTCTGCTAAGAGGCGGCATGGCCCGTACCGCCGTCCGCCCCGCCGCCGACATGACGCCCGCCCCCGGCCTGGATCCGGCCGGCGCGACGCCGATGATGGCGCAGTACATCGAGATCAAGGCCGCCAATCCGGACTGCCTGCTGTTCTACCGGATGGGCGACTTCTACGAGCTGTTCTTCGAGGACGCGGAGATCGCGTCTCGGGCGCTCGGCATCGTGCTGACCAAGCGCGGCAAGCACGCGGGCAGCGAGATCCCGATGTGCGGTGTGCCGGTCGAGCGCTCCGACGACTACCTCAACCGCCTGATCGCCCTCGGGCACCGCGTCGCCGTCTGCGAGCAGACCGAGGATCCGGCCGAGGCCAAGAAGCGCGGCCCGAAATCGGTGGTGCGCCGCGAGGTCGTGCGGCTCGTGACCCCGGGGACGATCACCGAGGACCGGCTCCTCGACCCGGCCAGGGCCAACCTCCTCCTGGCGATCGGCCGCCGCAAGACCGGGGAGGGCGCCGTTGCCTACGGCCTCGCGGCCGTCGACATCTCCACGGGGCGCTTCGCCTTAAGCGAGGTTGCGGGCGGCGATCTGGCCGGGGCGATCGCCCGGCACGATCCGCGGGAGATCGTCCTGTCCGAGGCGATCCACGCCGATCCGGCGCTCGCGCGGATCTGGCAGGAGAGCCGGGCCGCCATCGTGCCGCTGGCGCAGGCCGAGCTGGAACCCGCCGCGGCGGAGCGGCGCCTGCGCGAGCAGTACGGGGTCTCGACGCTGGAGGGCTTCGGCCAGTTCACCCGTGCCGAGATCGCGGCCGCCGGGGCGGTACTCCTCTACATCGCCCGCACGCAACTCGCGGCCCGGCCGACCCTGGCCGTGCCGACCCGCGAGGACAGCGGCGCGACTTTGGCGATCGATGCGGCAACGCGCGCCAACCTCGAACTCACCCGAACCCTGTCGGGGGAGCGGACCGGGAGCCTGCTCGCCACGATCGACCGGACCGTGACGGCCAACGGCGCGCGGCTGCTGGCCGAGCACCTCGCCGGACCGCTCACCACGCTCGACGCGATCGCCCGGCGTCACGCCGCCGTGGCGCATCTGGTCGATGACGGCTCGCTGCGCGGCGCCCTGCGCGAGGCCCTGGCCCGGGCGCCGGATCTCGCCCGGGCGCTGTCGCGCACCGGCCTCGGCCGGGCGGGGCCGCGGGATCTCGCGGCGATCCGGGACGGCTTGGCAGTGGCGGCGCAACTCGGCGCCCGCCTCTCCGCCATCCCGAACCTGCCGGACGAGCTCGTCCGTCTCGCCGGGCACCTGGCCGAGGCTGATTCGGAGCTGATCGCGACCCTGGCGGCGGCGCTCGCCGACGATCTTCCGTTGAGCCGCCGCGACGGTGGGTTCGTGCGGCAGGGCTATCTTCCAGAAATCGACGAGGCGCGGACGCTGGGCCAGGATTCCCGCAAGGTGATTGCCGCCCTGCAGGCCCGCTACGCCGAGCAGACCGGCTGCCGGACCCTGCGCATCAAGCACAACAACCTGCTCGGCTACTTCATCGAGGTCCCGCAATCGGTCGGCGAGGCTTGCCTGAAGGGTCTGCAGAGCGAATTCGTCCACCGCCAGACGATGGTCGACGCGATGCGCTTCACCAGCGTCGAGCTGGGCGAGCTCGAATCCAAGATCTCCGGCGCCTCCGACCGGGCGCTGGCCCTCGAAGGCGGCGTGTTCGACGACCTCTCCGCCCGCGTGCTCGCTGAGGCCGACTCCATCGCCGAGGTGGCCGAGGCGCTGGCCGGGGTCGACGTCGCGGCGAGCCATGCCGAGCTCGCGGTCGAACTCGACTGGCGACGGCCCATGGTCGACGACTCGCTCAGCTTCGTCGTGGTTGGCGGCCGCCACCCGGTGGTCGAGGCGGCCCTGCGCCGGGCGGGCGAGCCGTTCATCGCCAACGATTGCGATCTCTCGGGGGACACGCGCGGCCGGATCCGGCTGATCACCGGCCCCAACATGGGCGGCAAGTCCACCTTCCTGCGCCAGAACGCGCTGATCGCGGTGCTCGCCCAGATGGGCGCCTTCGTGCCGGCCGCCGAGGCGCGGATCGGGCGGGTCGACCGGCTGTTCTCCCGCGTCGGCGCCGCCGACGATCTCGCCCGCGGGCAATCGACCTTCATGGTCGAGATGGTCGAGACCGCGGCAATCCTCAACCAGGCAACGCGGCGCTCCCTGGTGATCCTCGACGAGATCGGCCGCGGCACCGCGACCTTCGACGGTCTCTCCATCGCCTGGGCCTGCCTGGAGCACCTGCACGAGGTGAATGCCTGCCGGGCGCTCTTCGCCACCCATTTCCACGAACTCACCGCGCTGGGCGACCGTCTGGCCCGGCTGGAGAACGCGACCCTCAAGGTCGCCGAGCATCGGGACGGGGTCGTGTTCCTGCACGAGGTCGTTCCCGGCGTCGCCGAACGGAGCTACGGCCTGCAGGTGGCCCGGCTGGCGGGCCTGCCGGGCAGCGTCGTGTCGCGGGCCGGAGCGATCCTCAAGAGCCTGGAGAAGGCGGAGCGCGGCCGCCCGGCGCGGGCGCGGATCGACGACCTGCCGCTCTTCGCGGCCCTCGCGCCGCCACCGCCGCCGGAGCCGCCGCCTGAGGATCCCCTCGGGGCGCTGCTCGATGCCATCGACCCGGACGCGCTCACGCCCCGCGAGGCGCTCGACGCGCTGTATCGGCTGAAGCGCGAGCGGGTGGGAGGGCGCTGAGCGGGCGATCCAATCCCATCGCCTCAAGAGTAGAGGTAACCGCAACAGACGCCCGTCATCCCGGGGCCGCGCAGCGGAGCCCGGGATCCAGACCCGCCGACGCGCCAAGGACTTGCAGGGGCTGAGGGTCTGGTTTCCGGGCTCGCTTGCGGCGCCCCGGAATGACGGGGTGACGCCCCATCCGAGCAGGCACAGAGCCAGAGGCTGCGTGGGGGAATGCTCAGACCGGGGCGGGCGAGAAGCCGTCCGGGCAGGCCGGCTCCTGGCGGCCGGACCGGCGATCCGCTACGTAGTCGAGGGTGCTGGCCACGACACGCTCGGAATAGGGTTTCGCGATCACGCCGATGGCGCCCGCGAAGTCGTTCGGGATGCGCTTGGCATTCGCGGTCATGAACACCACGGTGGTGCGCTGGTCGGCGGAAAGCGCCCGGGCGACCTCGATACCCGTCGGTCCGTCGACCAGGTGGATGTCCACCAGGGCGACATCGGGCGCCGTGGACCGGCCCATCGCGATGGCCTCGGCGGCGTTGCCGGCAACGCCGACCGTCACGTGCCCGAGGTCGTCCAGCAGGCTCTCGAGTTCGAGCGCGATCACGGCCTCATCCTCGACCACGAGGATGCGGAGCGCGGTTTCCACGGCGGCGTTCCCGGTCCCCATGCGCTCTCCGATCCCGGCTTCGCGGCCGCTGAGCTTGAAACGTCCGCGCGGATTTCTCAAGCCGCGGGTTGCAGCGGGATATCGATCTCCACGGTCGTGCCGGGACCGGCATCCGACCACGCGACGGTTCCGCGCATTTGCCGGACGACCATCTCCACCAGATTCCGTCCGAAGCCGGCCGGGTTGGGGGGCGTTGCCGCGAGGCCGACCCCGTCGTCCCGGATGGTCAGGTGCATGCCGCCTTCGTTGCGGCGGGCCACGATCGAGACGCGTCCCTCGCGCGCGTCCGGGAAGGCGTGGCGCAGGGCATTCGCGGTCAGCTCGTGGATGAGCAGGGCGAGGGGCGCCGCCATCGCGGCCGCGACCGCGATCGGCTCGACATCGGCCTCGACCCGGAGGTGATCCGGGTCCAGCCCGGCATTCATGTCGGCCAGAAACTCGGCCGCGAAGTCTCCGAGATTGAAATGCGTGATGTCGCCTTCGGAGTAGAGCATCCGGTGGGCGGTCGACAGCGCACCGATCCGTTCCGCCATGCTCTGAAGCGCGTCGCGTGCCTCGCCCTCCGGGGTCCTGCGGGCCTTCAGCAGCATCAGCGAGGAGATCACCTGCAGGTTGTTCTTTACCCGGTGATCGACCTCGTGGAGTAGCGCCGTCTTCTGCTCCAGCGCCGCGCTGAGGTCGTGGGTCCGCGCGCTGACGAGGCGCTCCAACTGATCGTTGGTGCCGCGCATGGTGACTTCCATCTGGTGGACATGAGTCATGTCCGCCTGGGCGGCGTAGAAGAAGGCCACGCCTTCCGCGTCGGAGACCGGCGTGATGGTCATCGCATTCCAGAACGCCGTGCCGTCCTTCCGGTAGTTGAGCAGCTCGACCGAGATCGGCTCCGCGGCGCGAACTGCGTTGCGGATCCGGTCGACCGTGGCTCGGTCCGTGGCCGGCCCCTGCAGCATGCGGCAATTGCGTCCGACGATCTCGTCCGCGGCGTAGCCGGTCGCCTGGAGGAACGCGTCGTTCGCCCAAGCAATCGGGTTGTCGGGCGCGCGGGCGTCGGTGATCACCATGGGGGACGGGCTGCGCGCGAACGCGTCGACCAACATCGCGGGCGGTGGACTGGGCTCGGGTCGGGCACTCAACTCGGTATTCCACACTCAGGCGGCGTCAACCGTTCGTCCTGCGGCACCTTGATCGCGCCACGCCGCGCGGGACGTGGGCGCCGCGTTAAGCAAGCTTCGATCAAGATTGAGGCAAAAGACATCACAATCCAGCGAAATTCCATGCGGCGTAAGGCTGCCACGATTTCGCGGGATCAAGGCCACGAAGGCTCAGGAGTTCCATGCCATGGCCAACCAGCCACAGGCGACGCGCCGTTTCCGGCTCCGCGACATCGCCGAGGATCGGCGCATCATGCTGATGCTCGCCCTCGGGTTCTCCTCGGGCCTGCCCCTGCTGCTCGTCCTCGGGACGTTCACGCTCCGGCTCGCCTTCTCGGATATCGACGTGCGGGCCATCGGCCTGTTCAGCTACGTGGCACTGCCGTACTCGCTGAAATTTCTCTGGGCGCCCGCGATCGACCGCCTCACCGTGCCGGTCCTCGGCGCGCGCCTGGGTCGCCGCCGCGCCTGGATGGTGACGACACAGGCGGCCGTCGCCCTGTGCCTCGTCCTGATGGCCTTCTCCGACCCGAAGACCAGCCTCGCGCTCCTCGGCCTCGGGGCGTTTTTGGTGGCGTTCTGCGCCGCCAGCCAGGACGTGGTGATCGACGGCTGGCGCATCGACGCGGCCGGCAGCGACTTCCAGGGCATCCTGGCGGCGACATCGAACCTCGGCTACCGCCTCGGCCTGATCACGGCCGGGGCCGGAGCGCTGTTCATCGCCTCGGCCGGGGGCTGGACTCTGGCCTACCTGATCATGGCCGCGCTGATGCTAGTCGGGATGATCGCCGCCCTGCTGGCCCCGTCCTTCGACACGGCCCGCGCCGCCCAGGCGGAGACACCGGCCCGTTCCCGGCTCTGGTCGATGCGCCGCGCCGTGCTGGAGCCCCTGACCGAGCTGCACGGGCGCTTCGGCGGCGCGCTCTGGGGCATCCTGCTGCTGGTGGCGCTCTACCGCCTACCGGACTTCCTGTCCGGCGTCATGGCGAGCCCGCTCTATCGGACGCTGGGCTTCGACCTGAAGGAGATCGCCACCGTCACCAAGCTCTACGGAATCTGGATCGGGATCGCGGGCGGCTTTGCCGGCGGCTGGGCGCTGGCCCGGCTCGGATTGTTCCCGACCCTGCTTCTGGGCGCCTTCCTGGCCGCCTCCTCGCACCTCGCCTTCGCGTGGCTCTCGGCCGGACCGGCCGACCTGTGGCGGCTGACCGTGGCCATCTCCATCGAGAATTTCTGCGGCTCCTTCGCGGGGATCGTGCTGATCGCCTACATGTCGAGCCTCACCAGCGCGGCCTATGCGGCGACGCAGTACGCGCTGTTCTCCTCCCTCTACGCGCTGCCCGGCAAGCTAGTCGCGGGCTCATCGGGCTTCGTCGTCGCAGCGATCGGCTACCCGGCCTTCTTCGTGATGACCTCCCTGGTGGGCATCCCGGTACTGGCGCTCTGCCTCGCGGTCGGGCGCCGCAGCGGCCGTCCGGCCACGAAACCCGCGTCGCGCGAGGCCGACGAGGCGGGGAACCGCATCCCGGGGCCCGAGCTTCCTTCCACGGCGCGCGCCCCGGGGGCGGCGTGAGCGGGATCAATCCAGGGATTTGCGGATGAGCACGAGCGACCTCACCCTCGCCGGCGAGACGCTGCCGGCAGCGGCCCCAGAGACGGTCCTGAGCGAAGCGGATCTGGCGGCCCTGCGCAGGGCCGTTCAGGTCCTGGAGCGCCCGAGCCTCGCGGCCCGCCTCTCCGCGGCGGCGGGCGCCCCACTCGACATCATCGGCCGCTCGCTGCCCGCCCCGGTCACTGAGGCGGTCGGCCGCAGCACCGAGGCCGCCATGCGCGGCGCGATGCGCGTTGCCCTGGCCACCCTCCCGCGCAAGGAACTCGTTCCGGCCGAAGGCGGGGATTTCGGCTCGGCCGCCGGGAAGATCGAGGGCCGGCTCGCGCGCCTGCTCGGGTCGGGAGAGGCCAAGCACAAGGCGATGGTGGCCCTTTCCGGCGCGGTCGGCGGAGCCTTCGGGCTCACGACGCTGGCCGTCGAGCTGCCGGTCTCCACCACCCTGATGCTCCGCTCCATCGCGGAGATCGCCCGCGAGGAGGGCGAGGATCTGGAGACGCCCGAGGGCGCGCTCGCCTGCGTTCAGGTCTTCGCACTGGGCGGCCGCACCGCTGCCGAGCCGGAGGCGGGCTCGCCGCTGACCGAGAGCGGCTACTTCGCGGTCCGGGCAGCCCTCGCCAAGACGCTGGCGGAAGCGGCCCGCTACGCCGGCAGCAAGACCCTGCTCGATCAATCTGCCCCCGCGCTGATCCGCTTCACCGCGCAGATCGCGGCGCGGTTCGGCCTTGTGGTCTCGCAGAAGGTTGCGGCGCAGGCCGTGCCGATCCTGGGGGCTTTCGGCGGCGCGGCGGTCAACACCGCCTTCATGAACCACTTCCAGGGGACCGCGCGGGCGCATTTCACCGTCCGGCGCCTGGAGCGGAGCTACGGGGCCGCCGCCGTCCGAGCCGCCTACGAGGTCGAGAAGGCCGCCCTCGGCATCGCTTGATAAGCCGGCTCAAAATCCGCAAGGATCGTCCGCTTTCGCACATGGCGGATGATGGGAGGCGGACCTGATCGGCAACGCGGAGATGGTAGCCCGGCTGGCGCTGGCGGCACTGTTCGGCAGTGTGATCGGCCTGGAACGCGAGCGCCTGCTCTGGGCGGCGGGTCTGCGGACCCACATGCTGGTCTGCGTCGGCTCGTGCCTGATCATGCTGGTCTCAGCCTTCGGCTTCGCCGACGTGCTCGGGACCGACCATGTCGTGCTCGACCCGTCCCGTATCGCCGCACAGGTGGTGTCCGGCATCGGCTTTCTCGGGGCCGGCACGATCCTGCTGCGCGGCGAGGTCGTGAAGGGCCTGACCACGGCGGCCAGCCTCTGGGGCGTGGCGGCGATCGGGCTCGCCATCGGCAGCGGGCTCTACGTGCCGGCGCTCGCCGCCACGGCGCTGATCGTCGGCATCCTGGCCGGGGTGAAGCCTTTCGAGGAGCGCTGGCGCGACCGGATGCGGGCCCAGACCCTGCGACTCACCGCGCGCAAGGGTGCGCTGTCGATCGACACCCTGCAGGCGGCGACCGGCGAGCGCGCCTCGCGGGTACGGACCTTCACGGTCCGCCCGAGCGCCGACCCGGACTTTGACGAAGTCACCGTGACCTTTGTCCGCCTGTCCCGCACGAGCTTCGAGGCGATCGCCGCGAAGCTGCGGGCTATGCCCGACGTGACGGCGGCAGAGGAGGCGGACGAATGACCGGGGTGCCGGCTCACGCCGCGCCGGCACCCTCGCCGTCGAGGAACAGGCGGTAGGCCGGGTTCTCGGTCTCGTCCGTGGCCGGGTAGCCGAGCGCCTCGATGACCGCGTCGAACCGGGCCCGTTCGCCCGGCGGCACCGCGATGCCGGCTAGCACCCGGCCGTAATCGGCGCCGTGATTGCGGTAATGGAACAGCGTGATGTCGAAGTCCGGGCCTAGCGCCTCGAGGAACTTCATCAGCGCGCCCGGCCGCTCCGGGAACTGGAAGCGGAACAGCCGCTCGTGCGCGACCCCGACGGCCCGGCCGCCGACCATGTAGCGGACATGGACCTTGGCCATCTCGTTGTCGCTCATGTCGAGGACCCGGTAGCCGGCCTCGCGCAGGGAGCCGATCAGCGCCTGCTTCTCGCGCTTGCCCCCGCTGACGTTGATGCCCACGAAGATCTGCGCCTCGGCGCCGGGGGCGTGGCGGTAGTTGAACTCGGTGACGGCGCGCGGACCCAGCGCCTGGATGAAGGCCCGGTAGGCGCCAGGCCGCTCCGGGATCGTCACCCCGATCAGGACTTCCCGCTGCTCGCCGATCTCCGCCCGCTCGGCGATGTGGCGCAGGCGGTCGAAGTTGAGGTTGGCCCCCGACGAGATGGCGATCAGCGTGCCGTCGCCGCCCTCGCGCTCGGCATAGAGCTTCGCGCCGGCCAAGCTCAGCGCGCCGGACGGCTCGGACACGGCGCGGGTATCGCCGAAGATATCCTTGACGGACGCGCACATGGCGTCGGTGTCGACGGTGATGACCTCGTCGAGATGCTCGCGGCAGAGCCGGAAGGTCTCCTCGCCGGCCTGACGCACGGCGACGCCGTCGGCGAACAAGCCGACGGAGGGCAGGCTGACCCGCGTGCCGGCGGCCAGTGCCGCAGCCATGCAGGCGGCATCCTCGGGCTCGACGCCGATCACCTTCGTGCCGGGCCGCAGGTACTTCACGAAGGTCGCGATCCCGGCGGCCAACCCGCCACCGCCCACCGGCACGAAGATCGCCTCGATCGGTCCGGTATGCTGCTCGAGGATCTCCTTGCCGATCGTACCCTGGCCGGCGATCACGTCGGGATCGCCGAACGGGTGCAGGAAGGTCAGGCCCTGCTCGGCCTCGAGGATCTTGGCCTGGGCCAGCGCCTCGCCGAAGGCGTCGCCGTGCAGCACCACCTCGGCACCGCGGGCCCGGCAGGCATCGACCTTGATGGAGGGCGTGGTCCGCGGCATCACGATCACCGCCCGGGCGCCGAGCTTGGCGGCGGCCAGCGCCACGCCCTGCGCGTGATTGCCCGCCGAAGCGCAGACCACGCCGCGGGCGATCTGGTCCGCGCTCAGGCCCGACATCTTGTTGTAGGCGCCCCGCAGCTTGAACGAGAAGACCGGCTGCAGATCCTCGCGCTTGAGCAGCACCCGCCGGCCCAGCCGCTGCGTGAGGCGCGGCATTGCGTCGAGCGGGCTCTCGATCGCCACGTCGTAGACGCGGGCGGTGAGGATCTTGCGGATGTAGTCCGTCACGGTGTGGGGTCTCGGCCGATCTGCGGGGCTATGCCGGCCCAATAGACCCTCCGGCCCGTAGATGCGAGCGCGCACCCCTGGCGCAGATCAGCCCAGTCGCTCGATCAGCGCCGCCACCCAGACCAGCAGCGCCGCCACCTGAGCCATGAAGGTGCCGGCGGAGGCGAGGTCCTTCACGGTGCCGATCATCGGATGGTGGCCCGGATGGACGTGGTCGCAGAGCTTCTCGACGGCGGTGTTGAGGAACTCGGCCGCCAGCATCAGCAGCAGGCTGACCATGAGCGCGACGCGCACCCACAGCGTCGCACCGAGGAGCAGGGCGACCGGCACGCCGAGCGCCAGCAGGACCAGTTCCTGCCGCACGGCCCGCTCGGTGCGGGCCCCGTGGCGCAGGCCGCGCCAGGAATTGAGAAAGGCGAGGACCAGGGCGTTCATCGGGCCGCCTCCGGCACGGAGCGGCTGATCCACTTGGCGAGCAGCGGGCCGGTGAGCAGCACCACGAACAGGCGCAGCGTCTGCACCGCCAGCACGAAGGACACGTCGGCCTTCGAGCCGACCGCGATGATCGCCACGGAATCGAGGCCGCCGGGGCTCGTCGCCAGCACCGCGGTCAGCAGGTCGATCGGAAGCAGCAGGGTCAGCCCAAAGCCCCAAGCGGCGCAGAGGGCAATCACCGAGAACGTCGCCGCCAGGATCCCCGGCAGGGCCGTGAAAGTCAGCCGCAGGGTCTCGCGGGTGAAGCGCAGGCCGACATAGACGCCGATGCAGGCATAGGCGAGCTCGAGAAGGGGCACGGGCAGCGCCATGCGCACGAGCCCGGTGGCGTGGAGCAAGCTGCCGAGCACCATCGGGCCGACCTGCGCGCCGGCCGGGACCCGCAGGGCGAGCGCCGCCCCGGCGCCCACGACGGCGACTGCGAGCGTCGCCAGGAGGGAGAGCGGCCCGGTCACCTCGCCGGCCCCCGCGGCGGCACCCGGAACCGGGGTCTCCATCAGGAAGCGCGCCGCCAGGGAGGCCGAGAACACCACGGCGGCCACGCGCACATACTGCATGAAGGCGACGAGGCGCGGATCCGCGCCGAAATCCTCGGCCATCGCCACCATGGCGGAGGCGCCGCCGGGCGAAGAGCCCCAGGCCGCAGTGGTGCCGGGGAGGACCCGCAGGCGGGTCAGAATCCATCCGACGAGGCCGCTGACCGCGACGGTCACCAATACGACCGCGACGATGAGCGGTCCGTCCTCCAGCAGGGTCTGGGCGATCTGACCCGTGACGGCGTGCGCAACGAGGCAGCCGATGGCCGCCTGCGAGGCCTGGAAGGCGGCGCGCGGCACGCGCAGGCGTGAGCCGCCGACCCCGAACGCGATGGCACCGATCATCGGCCCGAGCAGCAGTGCGGCCGGAAACTGCGCGCGCACCAAGCCGTAGGAGATGAGCGCGGACGCAGCGATGAGGGCGGCCCAGAGGCCGAGTGTGCGGGGAGAGAGCAAGGCGACCGACGAGGAGGTGCCCGCAAGGACCGTCGGGCGTCAGGCGCGCTATAGCGCAATCTTGGCCCTGTCGCGGCAGAGTTTCGGCACGGCGGCCGTGCGCGGCCGTCAGGGCTCTTGCCTCAAGGCTCCTGCGTCAGGGCCGCGAAGGCCTTGTCGAGGCGCGCCCGGGCATCGGTCAGGCTCTGGCGCCGGCTCTCGAGCCAGCCCCGGTCCGTCTCCAGCCGCGCCCGGGCGACGCCGAGCATGCGCCGGATCTCGGCGGGCTGCGGTCCGCCGAGGCCCTTGGCGGCATCGATCATGCCCCGCGCCGACAGCGCCGCCCGGAAGCGGGCCTCGTCGAGGGGCAGCTCCGGCTTCAGCCCGGACCCGGCGGCGGCCTCGGCGTAGATCTTCTGCACCTCCGGGAACGGGAGATCGGCCGGGCGCAGGTCGTGGCCGCGGCCGTAGCTCACGAGTTCGGACGCGAAGTGGTGGCCGAGCCGGAACGGCACGTCCGCCTCGCGCTGGAGCGTGTCGGCGAGTTCGGTGGTCGTCGCGTAATCCGCCGCGACCTCGTCGGCGGCCCGCGCCCGGTCCACGACCAACCCGTCCAGCACGCGGGTCCAGCGCCGGCACATCTCGGCGGCCTCGGCGAGAGTCCGGCCCGGCGGCTCGGCCTGGTTGCGCTTGTAGTCCGGCATGCCCGAATCGACGTTGTGCGCCATGATCACGAAGGCCTGCGCGGCACCGACCACGTCACTTGCTTTCATGCGCAGCCCGTAGAGCGCCACCGGATTGCGCTTCTGCGGCATGATGCTGCTCGGGCCCGTCAGCGCGCCCTCGCGCAGCAGGATCCACGGCCGGGTCTGGTGATACTGCGCGTAGAGATCCTGCGCGAAGCTCCCGGCGGTGGTGGCGAGATTCGCCGCGAGCCCGGTCAGTTCCAGGCCCATATCCAGCGGCGCGAGCTGGCCCGCGTCATAGCTGTTCTCCACGGGCGCATCGAACCCGAGCAGATCCGCCAGGCGCCTGCGATCCACCGGGAAGCTCGACGTTCCGAGCGCCGCCGCGCCGAGGGGCGACAGGTTCAGGCGCGCCCAGGTCTCGCGCAGGCGGTCCGCGTCGCGCGCGAGCGCCCCTGCATAGCCGAGGAGATAGTGGCCGAGGGTCGTCGGCTGCGCCTGCACGCCGTTGGTGTAGGCGGGGATGATCGTGTCCGCCTCGCGCTCCGCCACCGTGAGCAGGGCCGCGCGGGCCGCATCCAGGGTCTCGGCCAGGGCGAGGAGGCGGTCGCGCTGCTCCAGTTTCAGCACCGTCGGGATGATGTCCTGGCGGCTGCGGCCGGAATGCATACGCGTGGCATCCGGACCGGCGATGGCGGTGATCAGCGGCTCGATCTTCAGGTAGTCGTCGGGACGCTCGGCCCCCGGCTTGGCGGCATCGGCGGCGACCTGATCGAGGGCGCGGGCGATGGTCGCCCCAAGGCTGCGCGGGACGATACCGGTCTCCACCGTCATCACCAGCGAGGCGCGGTCGATCGCGTCGATGCGGGCGAACGTGTCCCGGGGCTCGGCACGGGCACCGGGGGCGAGCAGCGCCAGAACCGCCCAGATCGTCGTGCGCCGCATCGGTCCGCTCCGTGGCTTTCGCGGAGGCCAGATAGACCGTTTTCGCGCAGCGTTCCTATTCACATCCTCATGCTGAGGTGCTGCGTGAGCCGCCTCGAAGGAGGGTGTCGTTGGGAAGGCCATGGGCGCGTGGCCTGATCGGCCGGAACGCAGCGCCTCACGCCACCGCATCCCCGTCGCGGCAGGCCGCCGTGCCCGGGGGTGCATGCGCGCGGAAGAACGCGGCGAGGTTCGCCAGCCCGGCGGCGCGTGGGTCGCTCGCCCGCCAGACCAGCGCGATGGTCCGCCCCGGCCCGTCGACGTCGAAGGCCCGCGTCACCGTCAGCCCGGTCGGATCGGGGCCGGAGGGCACGGCCAGAGCCGGGAGCAGTGTGTAGCCGGCGCCCGCCGCCACCATCGAGCGCAGGGTCTCGAGGCTCGTGGCGTGCCGTCCGACCGACGAGCCGGCGCCGCAGGCCGCGATCGCCTGGTCGCGCAGGCAATTGCCCTCGTCGAGGAGCAACAGGTCCGGCCCGGCGATCTCGGTTGCCGAGAGCGCACCGCCCCGGGCGAGGGCGTGCTCGGCCGGGCAGGCCAACCAGAACGGCTCGACGAAGAGCGGCGAGACGGCGAGCCCGTGCAGCGGCAAGGGCAACGAGATCAGCGCCGCATCGATGCGGCCGTCGCGCAGGCCTTCGGCGATCTCGGCGGTGCGCGATTCGGACAGCGACAGCATCAGCAACGGGTACTGCTCGCGCAGCGGACGCAGCACCAGCGGGAAGAAGTAGGGGCCCAAAGTCTGGATCGCCGCCAGGACCAGCCGCCCCGTCAGCGGCGAGCCGCGCCCCTCGCTGGCGAAAGCCAGCAGACGCTGCGCCTCCGACAGGACCACCCGTGCCTGCCGGACGATCGCCTGCCCGGCCTCCGTCAGCAGGACCCGCCGATTGGAGCGCTCGAACAAAGTCAGGCCCAGCGCGGTTTCCAGTTTACGGACCTGCACGCTGAGAGTCGGCTGGCTCACGTTGCAGCGCTCGGCGGCCCGACCGAAATGCCCCTCGTCCGCCACGGCGACGACGTATTCGAGGTCGCGGAGCGACAAGCCGGCGAGATTCATAGGCTGCGCCTATCACAACCTTTGCGACGATGCATTTGCCTCGGGGTCACGCCGGGGTCATAACCATTCACCAGAACGGTTCCAGGTTGGCCTCGTCGTCTGCCGAGAGCCTTCGAAATGGAGAGACGGTACGCATGAGCGATCAACGCCCGATCCTGACCACCCGCCAGGGCCATCCGGTCCGCGACAACCAGAGCACCCGCACGGTCGGCGAGCGGGGCCCGGCGACGCTCGAGAACTACCAGTTCATCGAGAAGATCACGCATTTCGACCGTGAACGGATCCCGGAGCGCGTCGTCCACGCCCGCGGCGCCGGCGCCCATGGCTGGTTCGAGGCCTACGGCAAGATCGGCGACGAGCCGGCCTCCAAGTACACCCGCGCCCGCGTGCTGAACGAGACCGGCGTGAAGACGCCGATGTTCGTGCGCTTCTCGACCGTCGCCGGCGCCAAGGAGAGCCCGGAGACCGAGCGCGATCCGCGCGGCTTCGCGGTCAAGTTTAAGACCGTCGACGGCAACTGGGACCTCGTGGGCAACAACCTCAAGGTCTTCTTCATCCGCGACGCGATCAAGTTCCCCGACATGATCCACGCGTTCAAGCCGGATCCGGTGACGAACCGCCAGGAGGCGTGGCGCTTCTTCGACTTCGTGGCCCAGCACCCCGAAGCGATCCACATGGTGACCTGGCTGAAGTCGCCGTGGGGCATCCCGGCCAATTACCGCGAGATGGAAGGCTCGGGCGTCAACACCTACAAGCTGGTCAACGACCAGGGCGAGGCGGTGCTCTGCAAGTTCCACTGGATCCCCAAGCAGGGCGTCCGGAACCTGACCTCGAGCCAAGCCTCCGAGATCCAGGCCAAGGATGTCGGCCACGCGACCCGCGACCTGTACGACAACATCAAGGCCGGCAACTTCCCCGAGTGGGAATTCGCCGTGCAGATCATGCCGGACGGCCCGAACGACCATCTCTCGTTCGACCCGCTGGACGACACGAAGCGCTGGCCCGAGGATCAGTTCCCGCTGCTGAAGTGCGGCCGGATGGTGCTTGACCGCGTGCCGGACAACTTCTTCGCCGAGGTCGAGCAGTCGGCCTTCGGTACCGGCGTGCTGGTCGACGGCATCGACTTCTCGGACGACAAGATGCTGCAGGGCCGGACGCTGTCCTACTCGGACACGCAGCGCTACCGCGTCGGCGCCAACTACCTGCAGCTCCCGATCAACGCGCCGCAGCCCGGCGTGAAGGTCTATTCCAACCAGCGGGATGGCCAGATGACCTACGGGGTCGACGGCACCGGCCCGAACAAGCACATCAACTACGAGCCGTCGACGCTGGCCGAGGGCCTGCGCGAGGCGCCCAAGCCCGCCAAGGACTACCATCAGCCTGTCCAAGGCAATCTCGGCCGCTACCAGACCTCGCGCACCGAGGACGACTACACCCAGGCCGGCGCGCGTTACCGCTCGTTCGAGGATTGGGAGCGCGAGGACCTGATCGCCAACCTGGTCGGCGACATGAAGCAGTGCCCGGAAGCCATCCAGCTGCGGATGGTCTGGCACTTCTGGCACGCCGACGAGGATTACGGCCGCCGCGTCGCCGAGGGTGCCGGCATCGATCTGGAGAAGGCCAAGGCCCTGCCGCCGCTGCCGGGCCGCGCCGCCCCGGGCAAGCGCCTGCAATCCGAGACCTACTCGGACGGCTCGCAGGCCCATAAGGTCGCCGCGGAGTAAGCCTCGCGCTCTCGACCGCTGAAAAAATGCCCCGCGCGGTCACCCGGCCGCGCGGGGTTCTTGTTTGGAGATCGGGCGAGGGCGGCGATGGCGAGTCACGTGCACCACGGTCCGGGCCCGGACGCCATCATTGGCGGGATGCGGATCACGTATCTGGCGCGCAGCGACGAGACGGCCGACGGCCTCGGCATCTATCGGGTCGACATGGATCCGCATGCGCCGGGCGCCGGTCTTCACCGCCACGCCCGGCTGACCGAGACCTTCGCGGTCGAGGCAGGCCGGCTCGCGCTCCGCGTCGACGGTGCGGATCACGACCTCGGCCCCGGCGATTTCGCGCTGATCCCGCCCGGCGTCGCGCACGCCTTCGCCAATCGCGGCGATCGGCCGGTGCGCTTCACCCTGAGCTTCGCGCCGGCGCTGGGCCGCGAGGGTTTTTTCGAGGGCCTGGCGCGGCTGGCCGCGGAAGGCCGCCTCGCGGATCAGGCCGCGATGACCGACCTGATGGCGCGCTACGATCAGGAACCGCTGGCCGGGTTTGCCGGCTGGAGCGAGGTCAGCGGCTGAGCCGATGCGCCGTTCGGCGCCGGTTCGGCCGCGTTGACCTTGCGGTCGCGACCGGCGGCTTGACCAATCAGGATGGCCGCCGTGGCGATGCCGACGAACAAGGCCCCCGGCACGCCCCAGCCGCCCGTGGCGTCATGGGCAAGGCCGAAGACCAGCGGGCCCAGGCAAGCGCCGGTATAGCCGATGCCCTGCGCCATGGCGGAGAGACCGGCGGCACTGGCCGCGTCGGCGGCGCGGAGCACGATCAGGGTCAGCCCCAGGCCGAAGCAGCCGCCGATCCCGAAGCCCAGCGCGCCGGCAGCCGGGATGCGCAGCCAATCGGCCCCGAAGGCGAGGACTAGGAAGGCCGCGGCGGTGAGGCCCGGGATGGCGACGATCCAGGCCCGCTGATCCCGGGCGCGGGCGGCCAGCATGGCGGTCAGCAGCGCCCCGGGCGCCTGAACCAGCGTCGTGAGCGACGCGTAGAGCCCGGCATCCAGCGCACTGAGGCCGCGTCCCTGCAGGAGCAGCGGCAGCCAGCCGAACAGGATGTAGGCGAGCGACGATTGCAGGCCCATGAAGCCCGTCACCCACCAGGCCAGCGGGCTGCGGAGCAGCCGCCCGGCGGAGGGGGCCGCGCTGGACGCCGTTCGGCGGGCGAAGGGAATCCACAGGAAGGCGGCGGCGAGCGCCGGCAGCGACCAGATGGCGAGCGCCGAGGGCCAGCCGCCCGCGAGCGCGTGCTCCACCGGCACCGCCGCCCCGGCCCCCGCGGCCGCACCGAGGCAGAGGGTCATGGTGTAGAGGCCGGTCATCAGGCCGCCGCTGGCGGCGAAGTCGCGCTTCACCAGCGCGGGCAGCAGAACGTTGTCGAGCCCGATGCCGATGGCCGCGAGGGCCGTTCCGGCGAAGAGCGGCACCAGCCCGCCAAGGCCGCGGAGGGTGAGGCCTGCCGCCAGGATCGCCGAGCCGGCGAGGACCGCGAGGTCGGGACCGATCCGCCGGATCAGCGGCGCCGCCAGCGCGCAGGCGATGCCCAGGCACAGGACCGGCAATGTGGTGAGAATGGCGGCCCCGCCCGCACTCAGGCCGGTGCCGTCCCGGATGGTGGCCAGCAGCGGGCCGACCGTGCTCAGTGCCGGCCGCAGGTTGAAGGCGACCAGCATCAGCGCGACGCCGAGCAGCAGCCGGCCCGACGTTGCGCGGCTCGGGGCGGCGCGGTTCGGGGTCACGGACGCCGCGCGACGAGAGCGCCGCCGAGACAGGCGGCAAGCATCAGCGCGAACGCCGTGTCGCCGAACCTGCCGTACAGCGTACCGCCGGGGATCCGGGCGGGCAGGTCGGCATCGAGCCAGGTCTCCTCGCCGAGGGGTGTGCGGCCGAGGATACGGCCGTGGGGGTCGATCACCGCGGAGATCCCGGTATTGGCGTCACGGACAAGCGGTAATCCCTCCTCGACTGCGCGCAGGCGGGCTTGGGCGAGGTGCTGGCGCGGGCCCGGCGTGTCGCCGAACCACGCGTCGTTGGTCACATTCAGGATCAGTCCCGCCGGCTCCTGCGCCGGGGCCACGTGGCCGGCGGGCAGGATCGCGTGCGGGAAGATCGCCTCGTAGCAGATCGTCGCCGCCACCGACGGCAGGCCGGGCACCGACAGGATCTGTCGGGCGACGAGGGAGCCCGCGGAGAAGCCGCCCGGGATCGCCACGAACTGGCGCAGGCCGAGCGCCCGAAGGGCGGCGTCGAGGGGCGCCGGCAGGTACTCGCCGAACGGGACGAGGTGGACCTTGTCGTAGCTGTCGGAGATCCGGCCATCCCGCCCGATCACCATCACGGCGTTGAAGTAGCGCAGGCGCTCGCCGGGCAGGGGCTCCTCGGCGCGGGCCGCGCCGGTGATCAGGTGCTGCCCGGGCTTCAGGCCGGCAGCCACTTTGGCCAGGGCATCGGGATCGCGCTGTATCAGGAACGGAAAGGCCGATTCGGGCCAGACGATGTGGGTCGGCTCGGGCGCGCCGGCCTCCACGGGCCGCTGACTCAGCTCGATGTAGCGGTCGACGATGTCGGCCCGGTTCTCGGGCCTGAACTTGGCGTCCTGCGGCAGGTTGGGCTGGACGAGGCGCAGGCGAATCCCGGCCACGACCGGATCGGGCGGCCCGAGGCGCTCGGCGCCGTAGACAGCCATGCCGGCGAGGAGGGCGGCGGCGGCGGCAGACGGGCCGAACCGGCCGAGCGGACGCGGACCGGTGGCGAGCGTCGCGGGCGCGGCGCAGGCGAGCACCGCAAGAATGGTCAGGCCGTAGAGCCCGATCAGGGCGGCCCCCTGCATCAGCCAGAGGTTCTGGGCGAGCGCCATCCCGAGGGTGTTCCAGGGAAAGCCCGTGAACACATGGCCGCGCAGCCACTCGGCGGCGGCGATCCCGAAGGCGAGGGCGGCGATCCGCGCGGTTCCACGGCTCCACAGCAGGCCGGCGGCGCCGAAGCCCGCGCCGTAGAACAGGCCGAGGGCGAAGGGGAGGCCGATCACGCCGAGCGGCAGGGCCCAGAGGAACTCGTCGGCCTCCACGAGGAAAGCCCGGCCCAGCCACCACAGGCCGGCGGTCAGATAGCCGAAGCCCCAGGCCCAGCCGATCAGGAAGCAGGGCCAGAACCGCCGCAGCGCGGTGCGGCCGGACGCGGCGCCGTCCTGCAGCCAGACCGCGACCGTCAGCGACACGGCCAGGGCCGGAACGATGCCGTAGGGCGGCATCGCCAGGGCACCGAGCGCGCCGACGAGCCACGCGAGCCCGAGCCGGCGCCAGCCGGTCAGGCGCGCGATCGCCAGGACGGCCCCCGGCACGGCCGCGCGGCCGGGATCAGGGTCCCGTACCGGCGCGCTCGGAACCGCAGCGGACCGTGCGTAGCCGTCCACCAACCGCGTCACGCCGGGACCGTCACGGATGCGGTGTCTCGGCGGCCGGCGGGCTCGAAGGCGGGGGCAGGGCGAGGGGCACCACGTTGCCGATCCGCGCCGCGCCCTTGTGGAAGCGCAGCCGCTTGAGGCGGCGGGGATCGGCGTCGAGCACCTCGAATTCCAGATTGCCGGGTCCGGCGATCAGCTCGCCGCGGGACGGCACGCGGCCGACCAGGGTCACGATCATGCCGCCCAGCGTGTCGATCTCCTCGGCCATCTCGCCGACCGCGGCCGCGAGATCGACGCCGGTCGCCTCCGAGACCTCCGCCAGCGGCGTGCGCGCATCGGCCACGAAGACCTCGTCCTCGCCTTCGACGCGCTGGACCTGCTTGTCCTCCGCGACGTCGTGCTCGTCCTCGATGTCGCCGACCACGACCTCGATCAGATCCTCGATGGAGATCAGCCCGTCGGTGCCGCCATACTCATCGATGACCAGCGCCATGTGGGTGCGGGTCGCCTGCATCCGCACCAGCAGGTCGATCGCCGGCATGGACGGCGGCACGAATAGCACCGGCCGCTGGATGCGCGCGGCCGCCAGGGTCGCCGACAGGTCGACCTTGCCGAGATCGAGGCTGCGCGGCAGACGCGCCGACGGACGCCGCGGGCGCGCGGCGGCGGACGCGTCCGCGGCGCCATCCAGGGCCGCGTCGGCGGATTTCGCCGCGACCGGCGGATTGCGCCGGGACGGCTCGGCCTTGGCGGCGATGTGGTCGGCGAGGTCGCGGATGTGGACCATGCCGCGCGGGTCGTCGAGGGTCTCGCCGTAGACCGGAAGCCGCGAATGGCCCGCGGTGCGGAACAGCTTGAGCAGATCACCGAGGCTGGTGTCGTTGGACACCGCGACGATGTCGGCCCGGGGGACCATCACGTCGCCGACGCGCACTTTGTGCAGGCCGAGGACGTTCTTGAGCATCACGCGCTCGAGCGGGGTGAGGCCGCTCTCACCGGCATCCGGCTCCGCGAGTGCCTCCTCGAGACCTTCGCGCAGGGAATCGCGCGGCTTGAGGTGCAGCGCCTGGAGCAGGCGATCGTACCAGGGCTCCCGGTTCTGGGATTCGCCCTCGGTGGAACTGGGCGCGGCCAGGGCCGCGCCGCGACTTCGATCGTTGGTCATGTCTCTCGGATCTGGGAGCGTTCGGGCGTCGTGCGCTCAGGCGTAGGGGTCCGGGATGCCGAGGGTCGCGAGTGCCGCGACCTCCAGGGCTTCCATGGCGTCGGCCTCGGCCTCGCCGATCTCGTGGTCCTGACCGAGACAATGCAGGGTGCCATGGACGAGGAGGTGGGCGAGGTGATTCTGGAGCGGCTTCGACTGCTCCGCACTCTCGCGCACCAGGGTCTCGTACGCAAGGACCACGTCGCCGAGGGGCGTCGCGGCTTCGTCGTGCCGGGGCTGCGGGGCGGCCGGGAAGGACAGGACGTTGGTCGGCTTGTCCTTGCCGCGCCACGTCCGGTTGAGCTCCTGGACGGCGGCATCGTCGGTCAGCAGGACGCTGACCGCGACCGGGCCGTCCGGCTTCTCGGGGGCGATGGCGAGGCCGGCTTCCACGGCGCGCGCGACGAGGGCTTCGAGGCCGGGAATTTCGGTCTCCCACCGCGCGTCCTCGACGGCGAGATCGATCTCGTGCGGCATGCTCACGCCAGCGGCCGGCGCCGGGGATTCGGGTTGCGGTCGGCCTCGCCATCGCCGTGCGCGGCGCGCTCGTAGGCGGTGACGATCCGGCGCACGAGGTCGTGGCGCACGACGTCGACGTCCTTGAACCGCACGCGCCCGATGCCCTCGACACCGTCGAGCACGTTCACGGCCTCGACGAGGCCCGACTTCTGGCCTGGCGGCAGGTCGATCTGGCTGGGATCGCCCGTGATGATCATGCGGGATCCCTCGCCCAGGCGGGTGAGGAACATCTTCATCTGCATCGAGGTCGTGTTCTGCGCCTCGTCCAGGAGCACCACCGCGTTGGTCAGGGTGCGCCCGCGCATGAAGGCCAGCGGCGCGATCTCGATCGTGCCGGTCTGCAGGCCCCGGTCGACGTGGCGCGCCTCCATGAAGTCGTAGAGGGCGTCGTAGATCGGCCGCAGGTAGGGATCGACCTTCTCGCGCATATCGCCCGGCAGGAAGCCCAGGCGCTCGCCGGCCTCGACCGCGGGACGCGACAGGATCAGCCGCTCGGCATGACCCTGCTCGAGCAGCGACACGGCATGGCCGACGGCCAGCAGGTCTTGCCGGTCCCGGCCGGCCCCTCAGCGAAGACCAGCTCGTTGGTGCGCAGCAGCTTGATGTATGCGTCCTGCGCCTGGTTGCGCGCCCGCACGGCGCCGCGCTTGCGTGTGGCGATCTGGTCGAAATGCGGCTTGTCGGCCTCGGCAGCGACCTCGGCGGCCGGGAACAGGGTCGCCTGGGCGGTGGCTTCGCGGATCGCGCCGTCCACGTCGCCGAGCGTCAGCGTGCTGCCGCCGGTGCGCACCCGGGCGTAGAGCTTCTGGAACACCCGCCGCGCCGTCTCAACCGCGTCGGCCGGTCCCTTGATGACGAGGTGGTTGCCGAGCGCCGTGGCAGTCACCTCCAGCCGGCGCTCGATATGGGCGACGTTTTGGTCGTACTGGCCGAAGACGAGGCTCGCGAGGCGGTTGTCGTCGAAGGTCAGCGGCACCTCGACCGCCTCGTCCGATCCGGCCGGCCGCGCCGCCGGGCCGCGACCCCGCAGGGCGCCACGCGCGCCCGCACCGTCCGATGCGCTCAAGCCCTCATCCTCGCCATCTTCCTCTCCGTCACGCGGCCGCAGCCTCCGGGACCAGCTGCCCGAACAGGCTGTTGGAGCCCGACTCGGTGATCCGCACAGGCACCACCTGTCCAATATGGTGAGGCGCGGCGTCGAACTGCACCGCGAGCAGGTGCGGCGTCTTGCCCGCGACCTGCCCCGGATGCCGCCCGGGCTTCTCCACCAGCACGTCGAACACCCGGCCCTCGGCCGCCCGCTGGTAGGCGTGGCGCTGGCTGTCGAGAAGCGCTTGCAGCTCGGCGAGCCGCGCGGCCATCACGGCCTCCGGCACCTGATCGGTGCGGTCGGCGGCGGGCGTGCCGGGGCGGGGGCTGTACTTGAACGAGAACGCGCTCTCGAAGCCGACATCGCGCACGAGCCGCAGGGTCTCGGCGAAATCCGCGTCGGTCTCGCCGGGGAAGCCGACGATGAAGTCGGACGACAGGGCGATGTCCGGCCGCGCCGCGCGGATCCGATCCATCAGCCGGCGGTACTGGTCGCCGGTGTGCTTCCGGTTCATGGCGGCGAGGATCCGGTCCGATCCCGACTGCACCGGCAGGTGCAGGTAGGGCATCAGGGCCGGCACCTCGGCATGAGCCCGGATCAGCGGATCGTCGAAGTCATTCGGATGGCTCGTCGTGTAGCGGATCCGCGCGATGCCGGGGATCCGGGCCACGGCATGCACCAGCCCGGCGAGCCCGACGGACGCACCATCGGGGCCGTCCCCGTGATAGGCGTTGACGTTCTGGCCGATCAGCGTGATCTCGCGCACGCCCGCTTCGGCGAGTTTTTCCGCCTCGGCCAGCACGGCCGCGACCGGCCGCGAGACTTCGGCGCCGCGGGTGTAGGGGACGACGCAGAAGGCGCAGAACTTGTCGCAGCCCTCCTGCACGGTGAGGAAAGCCGACGCCCCGAGGGTCCGCCGCCGGGGCAGGTGGTTGAACTTGTCCTCGACCGGAAATTCGGTGTCGGCGACGCGGCGCTCCCGGGAACGGGTCAGTAGGTCCGGCAGGCGGTGATAGCTCTGCGGGCCGACCACGACGTCGACGGCGGGCTGGCGCGCCTGGATCTCGGCGCCCTCGGCCTGGGCGACGCAGCCTGCCACGACGATGCGCGTGTCGAGTCCCTTCGCCTTCCGCTCGCCCTTCAGGACGCGCAGGCGGCCGAGTTCCGAATAGACCTTCTCGGCGGCCTTCTCGCGGATGTGGCAGGTGTTGAGGACCACGACATCCGCATCCTCGACCGTGTCGGTCGCCGTGTAGCCCTCAGCGCCGAGGACGTCGGCCATGCGGGCCGCGTCGTAGGCGTTCATCTGACAACCGTAGGATTTGACGAAGGCCTTCTTCAACGCGCGCCGTCCTGAACCAGTCCGCTTTGATCCTCACGGCCGCCCCGCGAGGGCCGGCCGGCGGTGGCCTATAGCACGGATCGCGCGGGCCGTCGCGGAGGATGGACATTTGGGGAGCAGCGATCGCGGAGCCGTGGGCCCAATTCACCTCATCATTCCGGGGCCGCATAGCGGAGCCCGGAATACAGAACCACCGCCGCGGCAAGTCCTCGCACCGACGGTGGTTCTGGATTCCGTGCCCTGCTTCGCAGTCCCGGAATGACCAGGTGACGGGGCGAAGAAACCGGGCGGGGATCCGTCGCGCGAAAACGTTTCTGCTCCCGGACAGTCACGCCGGCCGCCCGTAAGCGACCGGCGTGACCCGTTTTGCTTCAGTGGGCCGCCGGCGCCGCCGCGGGCAGGTCGATGACCATGTGCTGGAAGAACGGCACGTAGGCCTGCAGCATCACGAACAGGCCGACGAGGCAGGCGAGCGCGATCGAGTGCCAGAACACGAAGCGCAGGATCTTGCCCTCCTGGCCGAAATAGCCGGTGGCCGTGGACGCGACGACGATCGACTGGGCGTCGATCATCTTGCCCATCACGCCACCCGACGAGTTCGCCGCCGACATCAGCACGCCCGAGAGGCCGAGCTGCTCGGAGGTGATCCGCTGCAGGCCGCCGAACAGAACGTTCGAGGCCGTGTCCGAACCCGTGAGCGCCACGCCGAGCCAGCCGAGCAGCGTCCCGAAGAACGGGTAGAGGATGCCGGTGCCCGCGAAGGCGAGACCGAGCGTGGCATCGACGCCCGCGTAGCGGGTGAGGACACCGAGCGCGAGCATCGCCGAGATCGTGATCAGCGAGTAGCGCAGGGCCCAGATCGTCTCGAAATAGGCCGTCACGAGGCGCAGCGGCGAGAAGCGCATGATCAGGCCGGAGATGATCGCGGCGATCAGCACGCCCGTGCCGGTGAACGACATGTAGGTGAACAGGAAGACGGCGCTTTCGGGAGCCGGCTTCGGCACCACCGGCGGCACCTTCATGATCACGTTGTGCAGGCCCGGCACCTCGTACTTCCAGGTGAAGAGCGGGTTGACGATGCCCTTGAACCAACCGGTTCCCCAGACCGCCACGATGACCGAGAGGACGATCCACGGCACCCAGGCCATCAGGATCTCGCCCTGCGAGGCGGTGCGGGCACCGACATGGACCGGGGGCGTGCCGGGCACGCCGGCGCCGAGCGCCACCGGACGGGGACCGGCCACGGCGAGCGACGGATCGTGGCCGCGCAAAGCCGGCGAAGTCCAGATCTCGCGGGGCTGCCAGACCTTCAGGAACAGGACCAGGGCCAGCATCGAGGCGAGCGAGGCGCCGATGTCGACGATCCACGGGTTCACGTAGTTCGAGATCAGGAACTGCGCGACCGCGAAGGTGGCGCCGCAGACCAGGATCGGCGGCCACACCCGGATCATGCCGCGGAAGCCCGCGAACACCCAGATCAGCCAGAACGGCACGATCAGCGAGAACAGCGGCAGCTGCCGGCCGATCATCGCACCGAGGATCTCGGGCGGGTAGCCGGTCACCGAGGCGAGGCCCTGGATCGGAGCGCCGAGCGCGCCGAAGGCGACCGGGGCGGTGTTGGCGATCAGCGACAGGCCCGAGGCGGCGAGCGGCGAGAAGCCGAGGCCGATCAGGATCGCGCCGGTGACGGCCACCGGCGTGCCGAAGCCGCCCGCGCCCTCGAAGAAGGCCCCGAACGCGAAGGCGACCAGGAGCAGCTGCAGGCGCCGGTCAGCCGTGATGCCGGCAACCGATTGCTGCAGGATCGCGAACCAGCCCTTCTCCACCGTCAGCCGGTAGAGGAAGATGACGTTGAGGATGATCCAGCCGATCGGGAAGAAACCCGTGACCATCCCGAGGATGGCCGCCCGGGTAGCGAGTTCGGTCGGCATCCCGAAGCCGGCAATCGCCACAAGCATGGCGAGACCGAGAGCGATGACGGCCGCGATATGAGCTTTCACGCGACCGCTGGCGATCATGGCGAGCAGTGCGATGACCGGCACTGAGGCGGCGATCGCCGAGAGCCAAGCGCTCCCGAACGGATCGTAAACCTGATTCCAGGCTTGCAACGGGCGTCCTCCACAATTCCCGACTGTTCCGGGTTGCGGCCTAGCTAGCAGAGCGGTTCGGACCGCTCAATGCGCTGCATCATGTATTTCGAGGCCATTCCTATGGAGCTTCGCAGGTCTAACCCGATTTAGACCTGGGGTTCAGCACGGCCTCTGCCGCTGATCACCGCGCGCGCGGACCGGCTCGGGCGCGCACGTATTGGCCAAACAAGCGCTGCCGCCATTGCTGTAACCTTGGATTGCGACGCGTCGAAAGTTCGGGAGTGCTGCACGAGCGGCACGATTTTCGAGGATTACGACATGCGCAGCTGGATCCGTCTCTCCTCCGCCACCCTGCTCGCGGCCGCGATAGCCGCAACGCCGGCCCTTGCCGCGGAGGGCCCGGGCAAGGACGCCATGAGCAGGAACGCCATGAGCAAGGACAGCATGGCCAAGGACTCGATGCACAAGGGCAGCGCGGGCAAGCCGGACGCGATGGGAAAGTCCGACGCCATGGACAAGAATACGATGAGCCGGAGTGACGGTTCGAAGAAGTAGCGCCGCGCAGAAGCGCGGTGGTAGCAGCGTGCGGTCTGAGAGCCCTCCGGCGCGTCTCAACCTGCCGTGTCAGGCGGGAAGCCCGCGCGCAGGCTCAGTCCTACCGGCCCCGGTCAGACCGGCGCGATCTCGGCGCCGCGCAGGCCGAGGTCGGGAGGCGCCGGCTGGTGCCCGGCGCGGGCGCATTGTCTCCGGTCGCCGCACCGACGCCCCGCAGAGCGGCCCGGACCTCGGCCTCGGCGGCGGCCGTGGCCGCCTTCCGATCGGTGCTGGCCTCGAAGGCGATCGGCGCCCCCCAGACCACATGCACGTCGATGGGGCCGCCCTGCACGAAGGCGGCGACGTGCGGCGCCAGTTCCATGTCGCCGTACCAGGCGATCTCGACGCGCTCGGCGCGCGTCACCGGAAGGCCGTTGCGCCGGGGATAGGTGATCGCCAAGGGCTGAAGGCGGACCCGACCGCGCCCGGCCTCGGCCTGCAGGGCCGCCCGGGCCGCGCCGACCAGGGAGGAGCGGAACGGCAGGAGCCGGGTGCCGTCACCGGTCGTACCCTCGGCGAACAGCACCACCAGCTCACCTTCGGCCAGGCGATGTCCCATCGCCGTGCTGACCGCGGCCGTCGCGCCGCGCCGCTGCCGGTCGATGTAGATCGTGCGCTGCAGCGCCGCGAGCGCGCTGATCACCGGCCAGCCGGCGATCTCCGACTTCGCCACGAAGGAGAGCGGGCGCAGCGAGCCGATCGCGACGATGTCGAGCCAGGACACGTGGTTGGCGAGCACCAGAGCCGCCTCGCCGGGGGCGGGTGGCGTCCCGCTCTGCGTCACCCGGACCGAGAACAGGCGCAGGAACACGCGGTGGAACAGGATCGGCGCCAGGGTCGCGCGGCGGCCCAGGAGCCGCAGGGCCAGCCAGTGCGGCGGTCCCAGGACCGCGAAGGCGAAGGCGAGGGCCGCGACGCGCCAGGCGAGGCCGAAACGGCTCACGGCGTCACAGGTCGGCGCTCATCGTCAGCGCGGTCGCCCGGCTGCCGTCGGCCTTGAGATAATAGCCGGTGCGCGCACCGACCTGCCGGAAGCCGTTGCGGGCGTAGAGCCGCAACGCCGGGGCGTTGCCTTCGTCCACCTCCAGATGGACCCGCGCGACGCCGGCGAGCGCGAGGCTCGACAAGTGCTCGCGGAGGAGCTTGCGGCTGTGTCCGCCGCCGCGGAGCGCCGGAGACAGCACGACCGTCAGGATCTCCGCCTCGTCGGCCGCCCGACGCGAGAGCACGAATCCCTGCAGGGTCCCCGTCCGCCAGAGGCCGTGTGCCTGGGTCGAGCGCTCGCAGAGCATCCGCTCGAACTCATGCGCATCCCAGGGCCGGGCGAAGGCTGTGGCGTGCAGGCGGGCGAGGGCAGGGGCCTGCGCGGCGTCCGTCAGCGGCGCCACGTAGGGCTCCGGGGTCAGCGCGTCCCACCACGCGAACCACCAATCGAAGGGCCAGAACGGAAGCGGACGCGTCATCGCCGGGCGATCCGCGCGTGGTCCTGGGGCCGCGCATCGGGGCCGCGCAGGTAGAGGGGACGCGCCAGCGCCTGAGCCGGATCGGCCACGAGGCCGAGCGATGCGACGGCGGCGATATCCGGGCCGCCGACACCGGCGACACGGGTGGTCACGCCGCGCTCGGCCAACGCGGTCGCGAGGATCGGCGCTCCAGACCCGGTCAGGACCACCGGTCCGCGTCCGAGCCGCTCGGCGGCCTCTTCGACCGCCAGATGAGCGGGCGCCAAGCCCTCGCCGTGGCCCAGCGCCTGGACGTAGACGGCCCCGTGCCGGGCATCGATGGCGGCCGCGATCGTCCCCTCGAAGGTCTCGGCCAGAAGCGGCGCGAGCAGCGCCGAGAGCGTGCCGACGCCGACGACAGGCTTTCCGGTCGAGAGCCCGATGGCTCGGGCGGCCGAGAGGCCGACACGCAGTCCGGTGTAGCTGCCCGGTCCGACCGTGACGGCGACGCGGTCGATCGCCGCGAAACCACCCTCCACACGGGCGATGACCCGCTCGATCAGCGGCAGCAGGGATTCGGCGTGGCCCCGCGCCATCGGGAGCGTCTCGGCGGAGAGCGGCGCCTCGGCATCGTCTGCCGTTACGCAGGCGGCGCAATGGTCCAGCGCCGTGTCGATGGCAAGAATACGCACGCTCACTCCCGCATGCCGGTCCGGACCGGCCGCCGCCTCCCTGCGGCCCCGAGGGGCGCGAAGAGTCTCAAGCGTTAGAGCAAAATGGCCGTCCCGTCAGCGTCGCGGCGGCGGCAGCACCTGCATCTGCGGTGGAGTGTTGCCGGCTTGCGCCGGTCGGCGCGCCTCTGAAAGGCGCGCCTTCAAGCGTCGCGGCGGTCGCGGTTCCCGACGCTCTGGCGACGCAGGATCCGATGCCGAACCGCCGCGCAGCGGCCGCTTAGATGGCCTGGACCTCACGGATCTCCGGCAGGAAGTGCCGGAACAGGTTTTGCACGCCGTGCCGGAGGGTCGCCGTCGAGGACGGGCAGCCCGAGCAGGCGCCCTTCATCTCCAGGTAGACCACACCCTCCTTGTAGCCGCGGAAGGTGATGTCGCCGCCATCGCCCGCCACCGCCGGCCGGACGCGGGTTTCGAGCAGATCCTTGATGGTCACGACCGTGTCGTGGTCGGCCTCATCGTAGAACTCGTCGCCGGCCTCGATCTCGCCGTGGCCGCCCTCGGCCATCACCGGCGCGCCGGACTGGAAATGCTCCATGATCGCGCCGAGCACGGCAGGCTTCACCTGCGCCCAGTCGGAGCCGTCCTCCGCCTTGGTGACGGAGATGAAATCGTGCCCGAAATAGACGCCGGACACGCCCGGCACGGCGAACAGCGCCGCCGCGAGCGGCGAGCGGGCGGCAGCCTCGGCGTCACGGGCTTCGAAGGTCGCTTCAGCGAGGACCACGCGGCCGGGCAGGAACTTCAGGGTCGCCGGGTTCGGCGTAGCTTCGGTCTGGATGAACATGATGGGCTTCACTCCGCTGCGCCGGTTCAAGGCCGGCCGGGACAGGCGCCGCGAGGCACCGCGTCTCATGTGGACCGGCGACCGAATTTTCTCAACCTGGGCGTGGGGCCGGGAGAGTGGACATTCCGCCGATCCCGCGACAGGACGACACCAATCGTGGTGCCAGAGGAGCCGGCTTTGGATGTGACCGGGGACGAGACGCGCGCGCAGGATCTGGCGACAGAGCTGCGCGCAGTTCAGGCCAGGCTCGAGGCCGCCCTGGCAGAGGCGGCGTCCTTGAAGGTGCTGCTCGCCGTGCGCACGCACCAGCACGATCAGACCTGGCAGGCCAGACAGCGCCTCGCGGCTGAATGCGACGCCGCCGGCGCCCAGGTGGCCGCGCTTGCCGCGGAGCGCGAGGCGGCCGCGTCGCGCGCCGCGGAGGCCGTGGCCGAAGCCGACGAGCGCGCCGAGGCGGTCCGCACGGTTCTGGGTGCCGTCCTCGCGAGCATCGGTGCACGCGCCCTCGATCGCCGACGGTTTCAGGATCTCATCGCCCGCGCTGGGCGTGAGGCGCCAGATCATGGCCCCGGGGCCGCACGGCACGCTGTGCTGCTGACCGAGGCGCGTCGCGTCCTGGGGATCCCCAGCCAGGGATCCTGAGACCGCACGATGGCTTGCGCGTGCCGGGCGAGCCCTCGTCATCCCGGGGGACCTGACCCCGCGCCGAGGCCGCTGAACGGGGAGGTGTTCCGGCACGTGGTCCCCGCGGCGTTGTCCGTCGGCGGAAGCAGTCGCGGTGCTGCTCATGCATCCTGCGCCGCGCGGCGGACAGCAGGGTTAACCGACGCTTAACCCTCGCCTCCCATCGTTGCATGCGGGACGTTGAGGAGATCACCGCATGCAGATCAGCGAGCACCACGTGCGCGAATGCGCGTACTACATTTGGGAGAACGAGGGCCGGATTCACGGGCAGGCCGCCGCGCATTGGCTCCGCGCCGAAGCCGAGCTGCGCGCCAACGCCATGCTGGCGGCCGGCGTCGCCGCCGAGGCGACCGTGAAGGCTGCGGCCCCGAAGGCTGCCAAGCCCGCGACCAAGTCCACGACCAAGACCGCCGCCAAGGCTACTTCGAAGGCTCCTGCGAAGGCCGTCGCGTCCAAGGACGCCGCGAAGGTCGCCGCGCCGAAGCCCGCCACCAAGGCAGCCGCCAAGCCGGCCGCGCCGAAGCCTGCCCGGGCCTCCAAGGCCGCCGTAACGGCGGGCCTCGCCGCCAAGGCGAAGCCCGCGCGCGCTCCGGCTTCGATGCACTGAAGCGACCGCGCTTCGGCGCGACCGAGCATTCGACGGAAGCCCGCCCTGCGACCCGGGGCGGGCTTCCGCCGTTTAGGCGGTCACCGACGGAACAGGCCGGTCTCCATCCGGTTGATTGCGCTGATGCGGGCGCCGTGCACCGCGATGAGGCTGCGATGCGCGCGGTGATCTTCGACATCGATGGGACCTTGCTCGACAGCGTCGATCTGCACGCACGCGCCTGGGTCGAGGCGTTCGCGCATTTCGGCGTGGAAACCGACCCGGCGGAGGTCCGCAGCCAGATCGGCAAGGGCGGCGACGAGCTGATGCCCGTCTTCCTTCCGCAGGCGCGGATCGACCGTGAAGGGAAGACGATCGAGGCGTACCGCTCGGACCTCTTCAAGCAGAAGTACCTGCCCGAGGTTCGACCATTCCCCGGTGTCCGCGCGCTGTTCGAACGGATCCGCGAGGCTGGCTTGAAGATCGCCCTGGCGTCCTCAGGCAAGCGCGCCGAGGTCGAGCGCTACACGGAGATTCTGGAGATCGGCGACCTCGCCGACGTCGCCACCAGCTCGGACGACGCGGACCGCTCGAAGCCGCATCCGGACATCTTCGAAGCGGCGCTGAAGAAGCTCGACGGGATCCCGCCAAGCGCGATCATCGTCATCGGCGACACCCCCTACGACGCGGAGGCAGCGGCGAAAGCGGGCCTGCGCACGATCGGCGTCCTCTGCGGCGGCTTCCCGGAAGCGGACCTTTCCGCCGCGGGCTGCGTGGCGATCTACCGCGATCCGCAGGACCTGCTCGACGGGTTCGAGCAGTCCTTGCTGGCAACCGGCTGAACGGCTGCTCTGGCAAGCCATCGCCGCGTTTTACGCACCGTCATCCACAGTTTCCCGCCACGCTGTTGCGCTGCGGTAACGGAGCATGATGCCGGCTACGCAATCCGACGAAAGGGGCTGGTGTCACCCGGCCGAAAGGCGTAGCGAGCCGCCCGCCAATCTGGATCCTTTCGAAGGACGAGCGCCTCGTATGCCCCAGACTCACCAGGCCAGCCCGGCCTTGCGCTTCGTGCCGGGAGCCAAGACCCTGCCGGAGCAGATCGCAGAGGCGGTCGGCAGCCGATCAACACCCTTGAGCCAGCTCCTCCGCCTGATGGCGGCGCTGGAGGCGGAGGGCGGCAACGAGGCGCTGCGCCTGCAACTGCGCGCCCGGATCGGCGCGCCGCTCAATGCCCGAATGCCGAATCCCGCGCGTCAGTGCCGCCGATGTCGGTGACGATGTCGGCGGCCTGAGCGCCGCGCGGTCTGGACCGAGGCTGGGCTGATCCGCTTCATGCAGGCGAAGTAGATCTGCCGCCCGACATCCTCGATCCCCAGACCGCTTGGATTCGGCGCGGAGAAGACCTTCGCGCGCGCCTCCATCCGGCAGGCCGCGTCCTCGGGACTGCGGATCGGCGGCTCGGCACGCACCGATCCGACCCACAGGATCGATCCCATCAGGATCCCGGACGCGATCAATGCGGGACGCGTCCCTCTTCCCCAAATATTCGGCATACGGAATGCTGTCCTCACGCGGTCGAAAGGCGGAAATAGAGCACCTTTGCGACCCGTGAAGCTTCGTCAGACTGCTGGCTTCGGTCGGCGGGCCCGCCGCAAGCCAAGCTCAAGGCACGATCCAGAGGCATCGACCCGCGCCGGCAATGGTCATGCATTCATAGGGCGCGCCGCCGATCATCGCTCGCTGTTCCACGGTCCCGATCTCACGGCGCGCGATCCGGCGGCATCCGGCCTCCGACGGGCCTTGGTGCCCCGACCCGGCGGCATCGATCCGGCGCGCGGCCAGCAGGGTGTCGCAGGCCGTGACGTCTGCCGTCTGAGCGCAGGCGCCGCTCGACCAGAGCACGACAGGCGCGATCACCAGAACAAGTCGGGACATCATGTTCGTCTCGTCGGAGGGCCGCATCGGCTGTGGTCAACCTTACGGCGGCCCTCAACGCAGGGGCACGCGCGAAGGTTGCCGATCGCCCAGCTCCGCAAACGCAACGACGCCCGCTTTGGGGGCGGGCGTCGTTTGATCGCGGGACTTCGGATGACTGTCGATCAGCGCTCAGCGCTTGATCTTGGCCTTGGCCTTCCGGGCGGCGTAACGGGCGTCGCGCTGCGCCTTCTTGGCCTCAAGGTCAGCCGACTTGCGCTCCTGCGCGGCGGCGAGTTCGGCCGCCTCGCGGGCGAGTTGCGCGGCCAGCTCGGCCTCCTCGCGCTGGCGCTTCTCCTCGGCAGCCTTCAGCTCGGCGGCGATGCGAGCCGCCTCGCGCTCGCGGGCGCGCTCCTCACGCGCCTGCGCGACCTCGGCCCGAGCCTTGGCCTTGGCAATCACCTCCGGGTCGTCGGCCGGCGGACGAGCCTTGAATTTGGCCAGCAGTGCGGCCTTGGCATTCTGGGAGTTCTGGCGACGGTCGTCGAAGTTCCTGTAGTCGAATGCGCTCATCTGACCTTTCTCGGTTAATACGCTGGGCGTGTCTCAGGGACTTCCGGCACAGCCGGTCACGTCGTCTCTGCAAGCCCCCATGGCGTCCCTGGCCATTGGAACTGCACCGATCCATCGATTCTACCGATGGTCAGACCCGAGCGCTGGCCCACGCCGGAGCGCTCGGGTCTGACCATGTGCCGAAAACGGAAAGCCCTTAACCAGAGCGGCGTGTCCTACGCAATCGCGTCGATCTGCGCCCAACGGGTGCAATGCGACAATCCTGGCGATCTCTGTATGGATTTTGCCGACCGGTGCCGAAAAACCTCAAGGCATCGGGGGCCCACCTGTCGGGAACAGAGTACGAGGTCATGCCGCTCTCTGATTGCCATCTTCACATATGTCGCTCAAGGATGAGCGGCAAGGTTGAGGGGCTGTCTCACCAGCGCTGCTCGATGCGTACAAAGGTGAGCCCGACTCCCACACGCGATTGCAGACACGCTCAACAGCAAAGCGCAGTGGCCGCAGCGCATTCGCAAGCAGCAACCCACGTCTGCAAATTTCACATCGGATACTTGATCGTTGTAGAAGCCATTGATCGCTGCTGGGTGCGTGTGGTCGAGCGGCGCCCACCCTGGCTTTCCGGGCGACGGGTGGCTCATGGGGCGGAGCCGACCGTGCATGCACGAACGCCAGCCACATGGTTGGCCCAACCATGCCGCAAGTAGACCTGCGAGCGGCGTGGCTCAATGAAGCCTCAGAATGACCGGACGGCCGGGCCAACAAAGGAACGCCAACCGGCCGCCTACGAAATAGGCAAACCGAGGTTGCGGCTCCATCTCGATCGAAGGGCGCGTTATCGTGCCTCAAAATGAGGCATACTCGGTAAAAGTCCGAAAAACGCCGTCCGCGGCATGAGCCCTGCTAAAGATCAGTCCCGGCAGCGTACCGAGGACAACGCGAGAACCCCGATGCTCGACCCATCCGCAACCTTCGATCCTGAAGCTTTTGCCGCAGCCGTGACCCCGCTGCTCGGGCTGCCCCTCGATCCACGCTGGATGGACTCCATCACCGCCAACCTCCGCGTTCTGGCGAAAGCCGCCGAGCTGGTGAGCGATTTCCCGCTTGCTGATGAGGTCGAAGCTGCGCCGAGCTTCGAGGCATGAGCGCGCCCCACCCCCTGAGCGCGGCGGCGCTCGCCGACGCGGTCAATCGTCGGCAGCGCAGCGCGCGGGACGTCGTGACCGAGGCTCTGGCTCGGATCGGCCGCCACGATCCATCCGTCAATGCCTTCACCGACGTGCTTGGCGGGCGTGCGCTGGCGCAGGCGGACGCGCTCGATGACGCCCTGGACGGGGGCGGCCCGCCCAAACCGCTCGCGGGCGTGCCCTTCGCGGTGAAGAACCTGATCGACATCGCGGGCCTGCCGACCCGTGCAGGCTCGAAGATCAACCGGGAGCGACCGCCGGCCAGCCGTGACGGCACCCTGGTTCGACGCCTGGAGGCGGCCGGGGCGATCTTGGTCGGCGCCCTCAACATGGGCGAATACGCCTACGACTTCACCGGCGAGAACGTCCACGACGGTGACGCGCACAACCCGCACGCCCTCGACCATATGACTGGCGGCTCGTCCGGGGGCTCCGGGGCGGCCGTCGCCGCCGGGATGGTGCCGCTGACGCTCGGCTCCGACACGAACGGCTCGATTCGCGTTCCCGCCGCCTTCTGCGGCTGCTTCGGGCTGAAACCGACCTATGGGCGGCTCAGCCGCGCGGGGAGCTTCCCCTTCGTCGGCAGTCTCGACCATCTCGGTCCCATGACCCGGAGCGTGAGCGACCTCGCGCTCGCCTATGACGCCATGCAGGGTCCGGATCCGGACGACCCCGTCGCGACGACCCGACCGCCGGAGCCCGCCATGCCGGCCCTTGAAACAGGGATCGACGGATTGCGGATTGCGGTGGCGGGAGGCTACTTCGCGCGCGGCGGCGATCCGGAAGTCTTCGCCGCGGTGGCGCGCGTCGCCGAGGCCCTCGGCGCGCGCCGCACCGTCGAACTGCCCGAAGCGGCACGCGCCCGCGCGGCCGCCTACCTCATCACCGCCGCCGAGGGTGCGACGCTCCATCTCGACCGCCTGCGCACCCGACCGCAGGATTTCGACCCGGCCGTGCGCGACCGGCTGATTGCCGGGGCGATGCTACCCGCGCCCCATGTCGAGCGGGCGCAGCGCTTCCGCCGCTGGTACCGGGCGCGCGTGCTGGAGGTGTTCGACACCGTCGACGTGATCCTGGCCCCGACCACGCCCTGCCGGGCACCGAAGGGCGGCCAGACGCATTTCGTCCTCGACGGCGTGACGCTGCCCGTGCGGGCCAATATCGGCGTGTTCACGCAGCCGATCTCGTTCATCGGCCTGCCCGTGGTAGCGGCGCCGGTCTGGCTCGATGACGGGTTGCCGCTCGGCGTGCAGGTGATTGCTGCCCCCTGGCGCGAGGATCTCGCCCTGCGCGTCGCACGCCATCTCGAACGGACCGGCATCTGCACGGCACCCATCGCGGAGCTCGCCTGATGGTCATCGGCGATCCCGCCGTCAGGGCCGAGGTCGAGGCCGCCTTCCGGTCCTACGAGACTGCGCTCACCACCAACGACGTCCCGACCCTGGAGGCGCTGTTCCGGGACGATCCGCTGACCATCCGCTACGGGATCGGCGAGAACCTGTACGGCATGGACGCGATCCGCACCTTCCGCCGGGCCCGCTCGCCGGTGGGCCTGGAGCGCGTTCTGGCGCAGACGCAGATCACCACCTACGGGCGCGACTTCGCCACCGCCATGACGCTGTTCACCCGCACGAGCGTGCCCGGAAAGATCGGCCGGCAGAGCCAGACCTGGGTCCGCTTCCCGGAGGGCTGGCGGGTGGTCGCCGCCCATGTGAGCCTGATCGACGCCGAATAGGCGCCGGACAGCCGCGTCACGCGGTGCGGACTGACTGGCCGCGGGCTTGCATACGGTCGAGCGTATCCCGGGCCCGTCAGGTCCGGACCAACGCGAGTACCCGACCCAAGATGCTGTCCCGTTTGAGAAATCTCGGCGCCCGTGCGGCGCTGGCCGGTGTCCTGGCGCTCTCCGCGAGCACCGCCGCCCTCGCGCAGGGAACGCTGCGGATCGGCATGACCGCCTCCGACATCCCGCTGACCACCGGCCAGACCGACAATGGCGGCGAGGGCATGCGGTTCCTCGGTTACACGGTCTATGACGGCCTGATTAACTGGGACCTGTCGAGCGCCGAACGCGCCTCCGACCTCGTCCCCGGCCTCGCCAGCAGCTGGGGCGTCGACGCCGCCGACAAGACCAAGTGGACGTTCAAGCTGCGGCCGGGCGTCAAATTCCACGACGGCTCCGACTTCACCGCCGACGCGGTGGTCTGGAACCTCGACAAGCTCCTGAAGGCCGACGCGCCGCAATACGACCCGCGCCAGTCCGCGCAGGGCAAGACCCGAATCCCGGCCGTGGCCAGCTATCGCGCCGTCGACCCGCTGACCGTCGAGATCACCACCAAGGCCCCCGACGCGACGCTGCCCTACCAGATCGCCTGGATCATGATGTCGTCTCCGGCCCAGTGGGAGAAGCTCGGCAAGTCCTGGGACGCCTTCGCCAAGCAGCCCTCGGGCACCGGCCCGTGGAAGCTGACCCTGTTCGCCCCGCGCGAGCGCGCCGAGATGGTGCCGTTCAAGGACTACTGGGACACGAACCGCGTCCCGAAGCTCGACAAGCTCGTGCTGATCCCGCTGCCCGAGGCCAATGCCCGGACCGCGGCCCTGCGCTCCGGCCAGGTGGACTGGATCGAGGCGCCGGCACCCGATTCCGTGGCCTCCCTCAAGAGCGCCGGCTTCACCATCGTCACCAACGCCTATCCGCATAACTGGACGTGGCACCTGTCGCGGGTCGAGGGCTCGCCCTGGAACGACGTCCGCGTGCGCAAGGCCGCGAACCTTGCCATCGACCGCGACGGGCTGAAGGAGCTGCTCGGCGGCCTCGCCATCCCCGCCAAGGGCTTCATGCCGCCCGGCCACCAGTGGTTCGGCCACCCGACCTTCGACGTGAAGTACGATCCCGAGGCGGCCAAGAAGCTGCTCGCCGAAGCCGGCTACAGCCCCGCCAAGCCGCTGAAGCTGAAGGTCGCGATCTCGGCCTCGGGCTCGGGCCAGATGCAGCCGCTGCCGATGAACGAGTTCGTCCAGCAGAACCTCGCCGACGTGGGCATCCAGGTCGATTACGAGGTGGTCGAGTGGAACACGCTGATCAACATCTGGCGGGCCGGTGCCAAAGCCGACATCTCGCGCGGCGTCTCGGCGATCAACTACTCGTACTTCATCCAGGATCCGTTCACCGGCTTTATCCGCCACCTGCAGTGCAACTTCGCCCCGCCGAACGGCACGAACTGGGGCTATTACTGCGATCCGGCGATGGACAAGCTGTTCGACCAGGTCCGCAACACCTTCGACAAGGCCGAGCAGACGAAGGTTCTGGAGAAGATCCACGAGAAGTACGTCGACGATGCACTGTTCATCATGATCACGCACGACGTAAATCCGCGGGCAATGAGCCCCAAGGTGAAGGGCTTCGTTCAGGCGCAGAACTGGTTCCAGGATTTCTCGAAGATCACCATCGCGACGGCGGGGCGGTAGTCGGACCAGAGATCTCTCCTCCCTGGCGATCCCGGGCCTGCCCGGGTTCGCTCAAGCTTGCGGGGAGGAGCCGAAGGTGGAGGTGATGCAGGATCGCGCGATCGGGTTCCTTCTGCACCACCCCCACCCCTGACCCCTCCCCACAAGGGGGAGGGGAATAGCCTCGGCTGTGTCGACAACAGGTCCTTGAATGCTCCTCTACATCCTCAAACGACTGGTCTACGTGACCCCCGTGGCGTTCGGGGTCAGCGTCGTCTGCTTCCTCCTCGTTCACCTCGCGCCGGGCGATCCCCTGAGCGCGGTGCTGCCGGCCGACGCAACCCAGGCCACCATTGACGAGATGCGGGCCGCCTACGGCTTCGATAAGCCGCTGCCGGTCCAGTATCTGATCTGGCTGTGGCACGTGCTGCATGGCGATCTCGGCGTCTCGATCGCCACCGGACGGCCGGTGCTGGGCGAGGTCAGCCGCGCCGTGGTGAACTCGCTGATCCTCGCCTCGGTGGCGACCGTGATCGGCTTCACCTTCGGCACGCTGTTCGGCTTCGTGGCGGGCTATCACCGGAACTCGCTGGCAGACCGGGCGGCCTCGGCCCTCTCGGTCTTCGGCGTGAGCGTGCCGCACTATTGGCTCGGCATGGTGCTGGTGATCGTGTTCTCGGCCACTCTCGGCTGGTTGCCGCCGACCGGCGCCGGGCCCGACGGCTCGGGCAATTGGCGGCCCGATTTCGATCATCTGCGCTACCTGATCCTGCCCGCGGTCACGATGTCGGTGATCCCGATGGGCATCATCGCCCGCACGGTCCGGGCGCTCGTCGCCGACATCCTGTCCCAGGACTTCGCCGAGGCCCTCCGCGCCAAGGGCATGGATGAGCGCGGCGTGTTCCGGCACGTCGTGCGCAACGCCGCCCCGACGGCGCTCGCCATCATGGGCCTGCAGCTCGGCTACCTGCTCGGCGGCTCGATCCTGGTCGAGACCGTGTTCGCCTGGCCGGGCACCGGCTTCCTCCTCAACGCCGCGATCTTCCAGCGCGACCTGCCCCTGCTCCAGGGCTCGATCCTCGTGCTGGCGATGTTCTTCGTGGTCCTCAACCTCCTGGTGGACGTGATGCAGACCGCCCTCGACCCGCGCATCGAGCGCGCCTGAGCCGGAGCCCGATGATGACTGCTCCCGTCACTGCGGCCTCTGTGGCCCTCGACGGCGGCGTGCTCGCCGCCGAGGACGTGACCCACGGTCCCGAAGCCGCCTTCGCCCCCTCCCGCGGCTTCTGGGGCCATGTCGGCCACCGGCTGGTGCGCGACCCCGTCGCCATGGGCGCCGGCGCCGTGATCCTCGCCGTCGTGCTCATCGCGATCCTGTCGCCCTGGATCACCCCGATGGATCCCTACAAGGGCTCCATGCTGCGCCGGCTGAAGCATGTCGGCGACGCCACCTACTGGCTCGGTTCCGACGAGCTCGGGCGCGACATGATCAGCCGGCTGATGCTGGGCTCGCGGCTGTCGCTGTTCATCGGCGTGACCCCGGTGCTGATCGCCTTCGTGATCGGCTCGGCCATCGGCATCCTGGCCGGCTATGTCGGCGGCTGGACCAACACGATCCTGATGCGCACCATCGACGTGTTCTTCGCCTTCCCGTCGGTGCTGCTGGCGATCGCGCTGTCGGGGGCGCTCGGCGCCGGCATCTTCAACTCGATCGTCTCGCTGACCTGCGTGTTCGTGCCCCAGATCGCCCGGGTCGCCGAGAGCGTCACCACGGGCATCCGCCGCCGCGACTACATCGACGCCGCCAAGCTGTCGGGGGCCTCGGCGCTGACGATCATGCGCGTGCAGGTGCTCGGCAACGTCGTCGGCCCGATCTTCGTCTACGCGACCAGCCTGATCTCGGTCTCGATGATCCTGGCCTCGGGCCTCTCGTTCCTCGGCCTCGGCGTCCGCCCGCCCGAGCCCGAATGGGGCCTGATGCTCAACACCCTGCGCACCGCGATCTACGTCAATCCGGTCGTGGCCGCCCTTCCGGGCGTCTGCATCTTCGTCGTCTCGATCGCCTTCAACCTGTTCTCGGACGGCCTGCGCGCCGCCATGGAGATTCGCCAGTGAGCGTCATCCCGGACGCCTCCGATCCGTTCGCCCGCGACCGCGGCGGGCCCGCCCAGCCGCTCCTGTCGGTCTCAGGGCTGATCAAGCACTTCCCGGTCCGCAAGGCCGGCGGCAAGAAACAGGTCGTGCGCGCCGTCGACGGCGTCGATTTCGACGTCCTGAAGGGTGAGACGCTCGGCATCGTCGGCGAGTCCGGCTGCGGCAAGTCCACCACCGCCAAGCTGCTCATGGGCCTGATCGAGCGCGATTCCGGCCAGATGCTGTACGACGGCCAGGCAATCGGCGAGCGCGCCATGCCCTGGCGGGCCTACCGCCGCGAGGTCCAGATGGTCTTCCAGGACAGCTACGCGTCGCTCAATCCGCGCATGACCGTCGAGCAGTCGATCGCCTTCGGCCCGAAGGTCAACGGCGTCTCCAGCCGGGAAGCCGTGGAGCGCGCCCGCGCGCTTCTCGCCCGGGTCGGCCTGGAGCCGAAACGCTTCGCCGGCCGCTACCCGCACGAGATCTCCGGCGGCCAGCGCCAGCGGGTGAACATCGCCCGGTCTCTCGCCCTGGAGCCGCGGCTGGTGCTGCTCGACGAGGCCGTGTCGGCGCTGGACAAGTCCGTGGAGGCGCAGGTGCTCAACCTGCTCCTCGACCTCAAGGCCGAGTTCGGTCTGACCTACATCTTCATCAGCCACGACCTGAACGTCGTGCGCTTCATCTCGGACCGGGTGATGGTGATGTATCTCGGTCGGGTCTCCGAGATCGGCCCGTCCGACACGGTGCTCGACGCGCCGGCCCATCCCTATACCGGGGCGCTGCTCGCCTCGATGCCGTCGCTCGATCCCGACAACCGCACCCAGGCCGCGCTGCTGCAGGGCGACCCGCCGAACCCGATCGACCCGCCCACGGGGTGCCGCTTTCATCCGCGCTGCGCCCTCGCGGAGGGGATCTGCAGCCAGAAGGAGCCGCCGCTCGACGCGATCCAGCCGCTGCATCGCGTCGCCTGCCTCGCCCGGCAACCCGGCTCCGGCCATTCCGCGGCACCGACCCAGGCGCTCGCGGCATGAGCAACCCGATGTCTCCTTCAGAACCCGCTGTCGCCCTCAGGAATCTCCGGGTCGCCTTTGGCAAGGTACAGGTCGCCGACGGCGTCGATCTGACCGTCGAACGCGGGCAGGCCCTGGCGCTCATCGGCGAGTCCGGCTCGGGCAAGAGCGTGACGCTCCGCTCGATCCTCCGCCTGTTCCCGGACGGGCGCAGCCGCATCGAAGGCCAGATCCTGGCCGCCGGGAGGGACGTGCAGGCGCTGACCAAGCGCCAGCTCGCCGACTTCCGCGGCGGCGCGGTCTCGATGATATTCCAGGAGCCGTTGCTCGCCTTCGACCCGGTCTACACGGTCGGACGGCAGATCACCGAGGCGATCCTCCGCCATGAAAAGATCTCGAAGGACGAGGCCCGCAAGCGGGCGCTCGCTCTATTCGAGCGGGTGCGGATCCCCAGCCCGGAGCGGCGTCTCGACAATTACCCGCACGAGATGTCGGGCGGTATGCGCCAGCGCGCCATGATCGCCCTGGCGCTCGCCTGCCGGCCGCAGGTGCTGCTCGCCGACGAGCCGACCACGGCGCTCGACGCCACCGTGCAGATCCAGGTGCTGCTGCTCCTGCGCGAGTTGCAGCGCGACCTCGGCCTGTCGATCGTGATCGTCACGCACGATCTCGGCGCGGCCGTGGAGGTCGCCGACCGGATCGCCGTGATGTACGCCGGCAAGATCGTCGAGACCGGGACCGCCCATCAGGTGGTCCTGAACCCGCACCACCCCTACACGATCGGCCTGCTGCGCAGCCGGGCCGAGGGGGCGCTGGCCAAAGGCTCCCGCCTGCAGACGATCCCGGGGAGCCCGCCCGATCTCGCCAATCGCCCGCCGGGCTGCCCCTTCGCGCCGCGCTGCTTCCTTGCCGAAGAGCGCTGCCGCCGGGAGATGCCGCCGGTGGGCGAGATCGCCCCCGGCCATCAGGTCGCGTGCTGGCGGACCGAGGAGGCGTCGGCCGCCTACCGCGCCGGCCCGACCCCGGTCCGCGCCGCGGAGCCGGTCCCGGCCTGAGCCGCCTCGTCGCGCGGATCCGATCCAAGAACCCGGATCCGGGCGGCACGCCGTGGCCGGCGTCGTTCCAGGGCGCCGCTGGGCAGCCCCGGGATGATCCCGTAGGATCCGGCAATTCAACCGTCGTCACACCTTCAGCACGGGTTCGGCGATGTCGCCGCCGCCGCCGCGGGCCTTCAGGTAATCCGGCTGGAACAGGCACATCCGCACGGCGTCGCGATAGCGCCCGTTGACGAAGAATTCGTCCTTCAACACACCTTCGGGCCGGAAGCCGCAGCGCTCGTAGATCCGCACCGCCCGGGCATTGTCCCGGTCGACGTGCAGGTAGAGCTTGTGGATGTTGAGCACACTGAACGCGTAGTCCATGGCGATCCGGGTCGCCTGCCAGGCGTAGCCGCGCCCCTGGAAGCTCGGGTGGATCGCGATCTGGAACTCGCAGCGCCGGTGAAGGTGGTTGATCTCGACGAGCTCGATCAGCCCGGCCGGCTCGCCGCCGGGATCGGCCACGATGAAGCGGCGCTCGGTCTGGTTGTGGATGTTGCGCTCGTAGAGCTGCTGCAGTTCGGCAAAGGACTCGTAGGCCTCCTCGAACCAGTAGCGCATGATGCTGTCGTTGTTGTTGAGCTGGTGGACGAAGCGCAGGTCCTCCCGCTCAAGCGGCCGCAGCTTGATGGTGATTCCGGTCACCGCGTTCATGACGCATAGGCCTCGATCAGGTTGCGCAGGAACCGCTCGCCCCGGCCGAGGGCGTCGAGGGTGATGAACTCGTCGGGCTGGTGCGCCTGCGCGATGTCGCCCGGTCCGCAGACCACGGTCGGGATCCCTGCGGCCTGGAACTGCCCGGCTTCAGTCGCGTAGGGAACCGCGATGGTGCGGTTGCGCCCGGCCAGCCGCAGGCAGAGCCGCTCGGCCTCGGACCCCGGCTCGGGGGCGAGGCCAGGAATGTCGACCTCCTCAAGGGTCTCGATCCGCCCGAACGCGCCGTATCGGTTGAGGCGCTCGCGCGTCACCCGCTCGACCTCCGCCGCGAAGAGCCGCGGGATCTCGGCCGGGTCGAGGTCCGGCAGCCCGCGATACTCCCAGTGGAAGCGGCATTCCTTGGCCAGGATGTTCCGAGCGGTGCCGCCGTGGATCGTCCCGACATGGACCGTGGTCGAGGCCGGGTCGAACCGCCCCGATGGGTCGCCACGCTCGATCATCAGATCGGCGATCCGGTTCAGGCCGGCGACGAGCTCGCAGGCCGCCGTGACGGCGTTCGCCCCGAGGGCGGGCCGCGCCGAATGGGCCTCGTGCCCGTGGACGGTGGTGAGGCAGGTGACGATGCTCTTGTGCGCGTCCGCCACCTCCATGCCGGTGGGCTCGCCGACGATCACGGCGCCCGGCCGCGGCAGGTCGGCCCCGAAGCGGGCGATCCCGTCCATGGAGCCCAAGCAGGTCGTCTCCTCGTCGTAGGAGAGCAGGATGTGGATCGGCCGCTTCAGGTCGGTGGCCAGCATCTCGGGCACCAGCGCGAGCGCTAGGGCGTCGAAGCCCTTCATGTCGACGGCGCCCCGCCCGTAGGCCCGGCCGTCGGCGACGCGCAGGGCGAACGGGTCGCCGGTCCAGGCCTGCCCCGCAACCGGCACCACGTCGGTATGACCGGACAGGACGACACCGCCATCGACCATCGGGCCGATGGTCGCGAGAACGGCCGCCTTGTCGCCTGCGGCGTTCGGCAGGCGCAGGTACGGCACGCCCCAGCCATCCAGGTAGCCGCAGACGGACTCGATCAGCGCCAAATTGGACTTGTCGCTCTCCGTGTCGAAGGACACGAGGCGGGCCAGCATGTCGAGCGTGCTCAGCCGCTCGCCGGTCGCAGGCATGGATTCCTCCGGAGCGGGGCCCCGGGCCGGGGCCTCAGTGCAGGCTGCGGCGGACGTGCGGGCTGTCGAGGGAGAAGGCGGGGATCTCCGCCTCGAAGCTCTCACCGGCCACCGTCGCCATGGTGTAGCTGCCGGCCATCAACCCGTCGGGCGTGTTGAGCGGGCAGCCACTCGTGTAGCAGAAGGTCTCGCCCGGCTCCAGCACCGGCTGCTTGCCGACGACTCCGGTGCCGCGCACCTCCTGGCAGGCACCGTGCCCATCGATGATGCGCCAGTGGCGGGAGCGCAGCTGCACCTGTTCGCTGCCGTTATTTACGATCTCGACCGTATAAGCGAAGAAATACCGGCTCTCGTTCGGCGAGGATTCCTCCTCGGCGAAGCGGGACTGGACCGTCACGCTGATTCCCCGAGTCTCGGCCTTGTACATCGCCCTAATAGGCCCTTCTTCGGACGGTTCGATTCGCTGAAGCCGAACGGAACGCGCTTCACCCGGGGGTGGTAGTTGGCGCCGGAATCCCCGTCAATCGCGGTGGACTACCTCGCGGGACGCCGATCTGCCCAGCAGCCCCCCGCTGCGCACGGGCCGCAGGGTGCGGCACGATGGGCGATGGCGCGGGTTAAGCCCGCATTAGCCAGTCCCGGCGGAAAACGGACGAGGGACGCGGACCTGCCGGGGCGCGCGAAGGAGTCAGGCGCGATGAACGCGGGCGCACGCAGAGGAGCCGCCGATTCGGGCGTGAAAGGCCGCGCCGGGATCCTGCCGGCCCAGGCGATCGCCGAACTCGCTGCGGCGGGCGGCATCCGCACCGCCCGCGCCTTCGCGGCCGATCAGATCCAGCCGGCCAGCCTCGACCTGCGCCTCGGCGACAAGGCCTACCGCGTCCGCACGAGCTTCCTGCCGGGGTCGGGGCGCACGGTCCAGGCCTGCGTCGAGCGGCTGTCGCTCCACGCGATCGACCTCCGCCCCGGCGCGGTCCTGGAGACGGGCTGCGTCTACATCGCCGAATTGCAGGAGGGCCTCGCGCTTCCGGCCGACCTCGCGGCCGCGGCGAACCCGAAGAGCTCGACCGGGCGCATCGACGTGTTCACCCGGGTGATCACCGACCGGGGCGAGGCCTTCGACCAGGTCGAGCCCGGCTACGCCGGCCCGCTCTACGCGGAGATCTCGCCGCGCACCTTCCCGGTCCTGGTCCGCACCGGCTCGCGCCTGTCGCAGATCCGCTTCCGCCGCGGCGCGCCGCGCCTGACGGAAGCCGAGCTCGGCCTGCTCCACGCCCGCTCGGCGCTGGTCGATGCGGGCAGCCCGTCCTTCCAGGGCGGCGTCGCGGTCTCGGTCGACCTGTCCGGATTCGACGGGCTCGTCGGGTACCGGGCCAAGCGCCACACCGGCCTCGTCGACGTGGACGCCCCCGGGCGCCACCGGGCCGCGGATTTCTGGGAGCCGCTCGCCGCCGACGGCTCGGGCAGCCTGATCCTCGATCCGGGCCAGTTCTACATCCTGGCCTCGAAAGAATCGGTGCAGGTCCCGCCGGACCACGCCGCCGAGATGGTGCCGTTCGATCCCCTAGTGGGCGAGTTCCGGGTTCACTACGCGGGCTTCTTCGATCCGGGCTTCGGCTATGCCGGGGCCGGCGGCGAGGGTGCCCGCGCCGTGCTTGAGGTCCGCTCCCGCGACGTGCCGTTCCTGCTGGAGGATGGCCAGATCGTCGGCCGCCTCGTCTACGAGCGCATGCTCGACCTGCCGGAAACGCTCTACGGGGCGGGGGCCGGCTCGAACTATCAGGCCCAGGGCCTCAAGCTCTCGAAGCATTTCGTCCTGTAGGCGGGGCGCGGATCCACCGACGGGAGCCTCGATCGCATGGATGCGGTGGACCGGAAGATCCTGGACATCCTCCAGCAGGACGCGACGCTCCCGGTGGCGGAACTCGCCGAGCGGGTCGGCGTCAGCGCGGCCCCGTGCTGGCGCCGGGTGAAGAAGCTGGAAGCGTCCGGCGTCATCCGCCGCCGGGTGGCGCTGGTCGACCGCCGCAAGGTCAACGTGCCGACGACGGTCTTCGTGGCCGTGAAGGCGCCGCGCCACGCCGCCGACTGGTCCGACGCCTTCCGGCGGGTCGTCGCCGGTTTCCCCGAGATCGTCGAGGCGTGGCGCCTGACCGGCGAGATCGATTACCTGCTGCGCATCGTCGTGCCCGACATCGAGGCCTACGACGCGGTCTATCAGCGCCTGATCGCCAAGCTCGAGTTCTCGAACCTGTCCTCCTCCATCGCCATGGAAGAGATGAAGTATACGACGGCGGTCCCGACGATCTACGTGGCGTAGGCGGAGACGGGCTCGCCCCGATCTGGCGCTCGCGCCGTGGGACCCGCGGCCGTCACCCCGCTGCGACCGCGTAGGTGCGGTGGATCGGCGAGGCCTGCACCCGGTGGTCGTACCCGTAGACGTGGATCGACACGGCCGCCTCGGGCCCGTCGTTGGCGATCCGGTGCAAGTTCGGGCCGGACGGCATCATGCAGGCCACGAAGCCGGGCGTGCGGACCGCGTCCCGGGTCGCCACTGCATGCGTATCGCTGATCGCACGATACCAAGTCTCGCGGAGAGTCCCGCGGAGCAGGCCGAAGCAGCACGAGCAATGGTGGTCGTGAACCGGCGTAATGGCGCCGGGTGCCCAGACCATTGCCCAGACACTCAACGCCTCGGTGCCGAACAGCAGGTTGCGGGAGAGGCCTTCGCCGTGCGCCGTCAGCCGCGACGGGTCGAGCAGCTCCGGCCGGGCCAGGAGGCGCAGCAAGGTCGTGCGGGCCGAGGCGAGATAGGCGTCCGGTGTGCGGCGAGCCGAGACGGCAAGATCGGCCATCATCGCCGCCACTTCGGCCGAGACGGTTGGCTGCGTCATCACCACGCTCCGAGCACGCTTTGAGGCTGCGCGAAGCGTAGCGCAGAGGGACCGCCGCGCGTTTGCGAAGTTCGCCGCCATTCCGATCGCGGGCGCAATCTGGTTGCGCAGAAGAGGCGAAAAGCGAAATCGGATGCCGCGAGTCCAATAATCCGGGAAACGGTCGCTTCGACCGCCGGCGCTCGTCATCGGCGCTCAGTCAAAGGATCGGATGGGCCGCAGCCCGGCTCAGGAGCTGGCGACGGACCGCTCGAAGGCGCGCACCAGGTCGATGTCGAGCTTGCCTTCCATACCGTAGAGGATCTCCATCGCCTTCGCGGACGGCATGGGCGCCCGGTAGGGGCGGCGCTCCACGAGGGCCGCGTAGACGTCACAGACGGTGATCAGGCGGACGATGTCGCGTATGGCCTCGCCCTTCAGCCCGTCCGGGTAGCCCGAGCCGTCGAGCATCTCGTGATGGTGGCGCACCACCGTGAGGACCGTCTCGTCGAACCCGCCGGCCTTGACCAGGATCTCGTGGCCGAGGGCCGCGTGCTCGCGCATGACCGCGCGCTCGCCAGGATCGAGGGGCCCGGGCTTGTTCAGGATCGACAGGGGGATCTTGGCCTTGCCGACGTCGTGGACCAGGGCGGCGCGGACGAGGTGCTCGCGATCCGCCGTCGAGAATCCGAGGTCGATCGCGAAGGTGGCCGCGAGGCCGGCGACCAGCAGACAGTGCTGGTAGGTCGCGTCGTCGTAGGCGCGCACGGTCTCGAGCCAGGCTTTGAGGCCGCCGGTGCCGATCGCCCCGAGGATCGGCTCCAGGGTGGCGTCGATGACGGCCGCGTCGACGGTGCCGTGGTCCCGCGCCGAGTCGAGCAGGTTGGCGATGGCGGCGCTCGCTCGGCCGGCGGCCTGGACGACGACCGGGCTGCCCGTCACGGGCCGGCTCGGCGTCTGCGCCTCCGCGGGCCGGAGCTGCGTCTGCAGCGCCTCGACCACCGTCGCGATCGGCGTATCCATCGGAAGGCACAGCCGCCCGCCGAGGTTGCGCGCCACGGACAGGCTGCGCTGGCCCATGCTGCGCATCAGGAAGACGCGGGGGAGCCCAGGGTTCGCCGCAATGAGATTCCGCAGACCGGTGAGCGGCGAGGGCAGCAGGTCGAAGTCGATGATCACGCCAACGCATGGGTCTGGCGGTGGCGGCTCGGAGGCGCTGAGCACCGTGCAGGGGGCGATCTGCGCGAGCGCGTGCAGCAGATCGGCGCGGCTGTCCGGCTGGTCGGTGTAGAGGACGAGCGTGCCCGCGCGCATCTGGGTCTTGGCGAGGAAGGACACCGCCGGGTTCGGCCGGGGCATCGGGTTCCGTGTGTTAGCACACGGATCTTGCCAGAGCTTTACGGGCGCCGCGCGTCAGCCGGCAGCCGCCGCGTCGAGGAGCCACGCCACCTCGCCCGCGCTGGTCACGCGGCCCGCGGGGAGATCAGCGCCTGCGGCGAGGCGGGCGAGCGGCGCCCGCTTGCCGGCACCGGTCACGAGGAACAGCACGTGCCGGGACGAGGCGAGCGCCGGGAAGGTGAGGGTGATCCGCGGCACGAACGGCGCCAGCCCGGCCTCCGGCACGGGCGCCACGAGCCGCTTGGTCTCATCCACGGCCGGCTTGCCGGGAAACAGCGAGGCGGTGTGGCCGTCCTCGCCGAGACCGAGGAGCACGAAAACGAAGAGCGGCCGTGCGGGGTCGAGGCTGTCGGCTCCGTAGAAGTCCAGCAGCGCGCGCTCATAGGCTCGGGCGCCGGCCTCCGCGCCTGCATCCGACGGGATGAAGTGCAGGTGGGTCGGCGGGATCGACGCGCCGTGACCGAACGCCTCGCGGACCATCCGGACGTTGCTGCGCGCGTCGTCCCACGGGACAACCCGGTCGTCGCCGAAGAACCAGTGGACCCGCTCCCACGGCACCCGTGTCGCGTAGTCCGGGCCGGCGAGCAGCCCGTAGAGCACCTTGGGCGTCGAGCCGCCCGACAGGCAGACCGCGATCCGTTCGGACCGGCTCTCGCCGCAGGCCACGATCAGCCGCTCGGCCGCCTCGCGGGCGACGGCCTCGGGATCCTTCAGGACATGGGTGCCGGCGGGCAGGCTCATGGAACGCCCCCTACTTCTTCGGCTCCTGGTGGCCGCCGAAGCCCTTGCGCATCGCCGAGAGGAGCTTGTCGGCGTAGCTCTCGTGCTCGCGGGAGCGGAACCGCCGGTACAGAGCCGCGGACAGCACGGTGGCCGGCACGCTCTCCTCGATGGCGGCATTGATGGTCCAGCGCCCTTCGCCGGAATCCTCCACGTAGCCGGAGAAATCCGTGAGCTGCTCGTCGCCCGCCAGCGCCTGGGCGGTGAGGTCGAGGAGCCATGAGGAGACGACGCTGCCGCGCCGCCAGACCTCGGCGATGTCGCCCATGTTGAGGTCGAAGCGGCGCTCGGCCGGCAGCGCCTCGGAATTGGCGTGGCGGAGGATGTCGAACCCCTCCGCGTAGGCCTGCATCAGGCCGTACTCGATGCCGTTGTGGACCATCTTCACGAAATGGCCGGCGCCGGTCGGCCCGGCATGGATGTAGCCCTGCTCGGCGCGCGGGTCGCGACCGTCGCGGTTCGGAGTCTTGGGGATGTCGCCGATGCCCGGCGCCAGGGTCTTGAAGATCGGGTCGAGGCGGTCGACCGTCGCGGTGTCGCCGCCGATCATCATGCAGTAGCCGCGCTCCAGCCCCCAGACGCCGCCCGAGGTGCCGACATCGACGTAGTGCTGGCCCTTCTCCTTCAGGGCGAGGCCGCGGCGGACATCGTCGCCGTAGAAGGAGTTGCCGCCGTCGATGATGCAGTCGCCGGACTGCATCAGGCCCGAGAGGGTCTGGACGGCATCCTCGGTGATCGCGCCCGCCGGCAGCATCACCCAGGCCGCGCGCGGCACCTCCAGCTTGGAGACCAGATCCTCCAGGCTCGACGCGCCGACCGCTCCGGCCTCAACCAGGGCGGCGACCGCGGCCGGGTTCTGGTCGAACACGACAGCCGTGTGCCCGTCCCGCAGGAGGCGCCGGACGATGTTGCCGCCCATCCGGCCGAGGCCGATCATGCCGAGTTGCATCTTCGATCTCCTCAGATGTCCCTCCCGCTTGCCGGGAGGGTCAGGGGTAGGCGTGTTTCAGGGTCGCGTGGCGCAGACACTCCTGCACCACCCACTCAGTCATCCCGGGGCCGCGCAGCGGAGCCCGGGATCCAGAGCCGCCGTTGCGCTCAGACCTTGCGCCACAGGCGGTTCTGGATTCCGGGCTCGCCTTCGGCGCCCCGGAATGACAGCGGAGGTCATCACCGTGCGAGGAGATGAATTTTCCAACCTTTGTAGCCCGTAGCCGCAGGCGAGCGGAGTGGGGCGCACCTACGCCACTGCCGCCTTCAGCGCCGCCGCGACGCGCTTCAGGCCCGCCTCGAGATCGCCCTTGATGTGGACCCGCAGCGCACGACGGCCGCGCTCGGCGAGCACCGCGAAATCGCCCCGTGCCTGCGCGGCCACCACGGTGGCGAAACCGAGCTTGCGGCCGGGAATCGGCAGGTCCTGCGTCGGATCGGCGGTGATCTGGAGGAACACGCCGGTATCCGGGCCGCCCTTATAGGCCTGGCCGGTGGAGTGCAGGAACCGCGGCCCGAATTCCAGGCAGGTCGCCACCTTCCGCGCATCGCGCACCGCGATCCGCGCCTCCTGCAGGATGCCGGCGGTCGTGGCGTTGCGCGGCACGTAGGCGAGAAGGCCCAGATAATCGCCGTCCTTGAGCCGGGCGAGCTGCGCCTTGAGCGCGGCCTCCAGGCCTTCGGACGCCTGCTTCAACCCGTCCGCATTCTGCGGGTCGGCGTAGAGCGCGATCGCGTCGTCGGAGAAGAGCGGCGTCTCCGAGGGGAGGGCGCCGCTCGCCTCGGCCTCCGCGAACAGCTTCTTGGTCTCGACCTTGCTGGCCTCGACATCCGGCTGGTCGAACGGGTTGATGCCGATCACCGCGCCCGCTACCGCGGTGGCCATCTCCAGGCGGTAGAATTCCTGGGGCAGCTGCTCGATCCGGTCGAGGGTGATGCGGGCGATCGGGTGGCCCTCCCGCTCCAGGGCGCGCAGCGCTTCGTCCTGCGCCGCCTCGGCCTGACCGTCGAGGCGCAGGTAGATGAAGAACCGGTCGCGGCCGTAGACCGCCGGAACATCGACCGGCTCCCCGTCCACCGGCACGAGGCCCTTGCCCTGCTTGCCGGTCGACTCTGCGATGAGTTGCTCGGCCCAGGCGCCGAAGCTGTCGATGGCCGGCGAGGCGATGATCGTGACCTTGTCGCGCCCGGCCAGTGCCGCCGCGCCGATGGCGGTCCCGAGCAGCACGCCCGGGTTTACGGCCGGAGGCACCGCCGGGCCGCAGGAGCGGACCATGATGCGGGCGGTCTCGAGCAGCGCCTTGACATCGAGGCCCATGGCGGCCGCCGGCACGAGGCCGAAGGCCGAGAGCACCGAGTAGCGCCCGCCGATCTGCTTCACCCCGTAGAAGATCTTCTTGAAGTGATCGGCCTTGGCGGCGCGCTCCATGTCGGAGCCGGGATCGGTCACCGCCACGAAGTGTTCGCCGGCCTTCTCGCCGAGCACGTCCTTCGCCCGGGCCAGGAAGTAATCGCGGAAGACGTTGGGCTCCAACGTCGAGCCGGATTTGGACGCGACGATGAACAGGGTCTTGGCCAGATCGATGCTCGCCTCCAGGGCGCGCACCTGGTCCGGGTGGGTCGAGTCGAGGATCTGCAGCTTCGGGAAGCCCTCGCGCGGACCGTAGGTCAGGCTCAGCACCTCCGGGCCGAGGCTCGACCCGCCCATGCCCAGCACCACCGCGTCGGTGAAGCCTTCGGCCTTCACCCAGTCGGAGAAGGCGGCGTAGTCGGCGGCCTTCTCCAGCTCCTCCTCGACGATGTGCAGCCAGCCGAGCCAGTTCGCCTCGTCGTGGCCGGACCAGACCGAGGCATCCCCCGCCCAGAGCCGGCGGATCGAACCGCTGGCGCGCCAGGATTCGACGGTCTTCTTGGCCTCGGCCGAGAGGGTGTCGTCCATCGCGAGGGTCTGGCCGTCGAGGCGCTGGCCAAGCAGGGCCGCGCGCTTGCCGGCTACCGCGCCGAGCAGGTTGTCGGCCGCGTCGATGAAGAGCTGCACGCCCTCGCGCACCAGCTGCTCGGCGATCTTCTCGATGTCGATGCCGGTCCGCGCGAGCCGGGCCATCACGGCCTCGGCGCCGGGCACGTCCTCCTCGATAGTCGCCCGCACCACGCCGTGGTCGCGGAACGCGTCCATGGTGGCGGGCGGCATGGTGTTGACGGTGTTCGGGCCGATCAGCTCCTCGACGTACAGGACGTCGGAATAGGCCTTGTTCTTCACGCCCGTGGAGGCCCAGAGCAGCCGCTGCGCCTTTGCGCCCTTCTCGGCCAGAGCCGTCCACTTGGACTCGGCGAAGATCCGCTTGTAGCGCTGATAGGCGAGCTTGGCGTTGGCGATCGCCACCTTACCCTTGAGCTGCTCCAGGGCGATCTTCTCGTCGGGATCGTTGGCCTCCGCGATCTTCTCGTCGAGGAGCTTGTCGACCAGCACGTCGATGCGGCTGATGAAGAAGCTCGCCACGCTGGCAATCCGCGAGACGTCGTGGCCGGCCTTCGCGCGCGCGTCGAGCCCGTCGATGAAGGCGCGGGCCACGGCCTCGTAGGCCTCCTGCGAGAACAGCAGGGTGACGTTGATCGAGATGCCCTCGCTGGTCAGCTGCCGGATCGCCGGGATGCCCTGCGGGGTGGCCGGCACCTTGACCATCAGGTTGTCGCGCGACACCGCCTTGTGCAGGCGCCGCGCCTCCGCGAGGGTCTCCTCGGTGTCGAGGGCGAGGTAGGGCGAGACCTCCAGGCTGACGTAGCCGTCGGCGCCGTCGCTCGCCTCGTAGACCGGGCGCAGCACGTCGGCGGCCGCCTGGATGTCGGCGATGGCGAGGCCTTCGTAGAGGTCGATGACGCGGCTGTCGCCGGTCGCCTGCACGGATTTCAGGCTGTCGTCGTACTCGTCCGAGTGGCCGATCGCTTTCTCGAAGATCGACGGGTTGGAGGTGACGCCCCGCAGGCCGTCGCGCTCCACGAGCTGCTTCAGCTCGCCTTTCGCGATGAAGCCGCGGGCCACGAAGTCGAGCCAGACCGCCTGATCCTGTTCGTCGTGCAGGGCCTTGAGCGCGTTCATGTCGATTCCTCGTCTCGCGTACCGCGTCCCGGACCCGGAACGCGTGCTCCTCCCCCATGTGGGGAGGAGTTTGGGGATCGAAGATCCCGCGTGGGGGTGGCGCAAGAACGAGCGCGTCGGTGCCTTCTGCACCACCCCCACCCCTAGCCCCTCCCCACACAGGGGGAGGGGGAAACCGTTGGGCTACTTCCTGTGCTTGGCCACCTGCGCCTTGGCGGCCTCCAGCACCTTCTCGGGAGTAAAGCCGAACTTGGTCTGGAGATCCTTGATCGGCGCCGAGGCGCCGAAGGTGTGCATGCCGATGATCGCGCCCTCGGAGCCGGCGTAGCGATCCCAGCCGATGACGCTGCCCTGCTCGACGGCGACCCGCGCCTTGACCGCAGGCGGCAGCACCGAGTCGCGGTAGGCCGCGTCCTGCCGCTCGAACAGGTCCCAGGACGGCATCGACACGACCCGGGCCTTCACGCCCTCGGCCTTCAGCGCCTCGTAGGCGCCGACGCAGAGCTGCACCTCGGAGCCCGAGCCCAGCAGGATGACGTCGGGCGTGCCGTCGCAATCGGCCAGCACGTAGCCGCCCTTCGCGGTGCCCGAGGCTGCGCCGTACTTCGTACGGTCGAGCGTGGGCAGCGGCTGGCGCGACAGCGCGAGCACCGCCGGCTGGTTCCGCAGCGAGAAGATCACCCGGTAGGCCTCGGCAACCTCGTTGGCGTCGGCCGGGCGCAGGGTCACGAGGCCCGGGATGCAGCGCAGCGACAGGAGCTGCTCCACCGGCTGGTGGGTCGGCCCGTCCTCGCCCACGCCGATCGAGTCGTGGGTGAAGATGTGGAAGACCGGCAGCTCCATCAGCGCGGCGAGCCGGATCGGCGGGCGCATGTAGTCGGCGAAGACCAGGAAGGTCGCGCCGTAGGCCCGCAGCCCGGAGAGGCCGAGCCCGTTCACGACCGAGCCCATGGCGTGCTCGCGGACGCCGAAATGCAGGTTGCGGCCGCCCGGCGAGAACGGACCGAACGAGCCCGCGCCCTCGAAGGTCAGGTTCGACTTGTTGGACGGCGCCAGATCCGCCGAGCCGCCGAGCAGGAACGGCACGTGCTGGGCGATGGCGTTGAGCACCTTGCCGGAGGATTCGCGAGTGGCGAGGCCCTTGGCGTCCGGCTCGAAGACCGGGATGTCCTTGTCCCAGCCCTCCGGCAGGCGGCCCTCCAGGAAGGCGTTCAGATCCTCGGCGTGAGCAGCGTCGGCTTCCTTGGCCTTGGCGAGCAGGCCCTGCCACGCGTCGTAGAGGCCGGCGCCGCGCTTGCCGATGCCGTTCCGGAAATTCTCCTGCACGCCATCCGGCACGAGGAACTGGGCGTCCTCCGGCCAGCCATAGGCGCGCTTGGCGCCCTTGACCTCGTCCTCGCCGAGGGCGTCGGAGTGCGCCTTCGACGTGCCCTGCTTCTTGGGCGCGCCGTAGCCGATCACCGACTTGACGATGATCAGCGTCGGCCGATCATTGGTGGCGAGGAACGTTTCGATCGAGCCCGCCAGCGCGTGCACGTCGTTGGCGTCGGCGACGCGCAGCACCTGCCAGCCATAGGCCAGGAACCGGGTCGCCACCTCCTCGCCGAAGGCGAGTTCCGTGTGGCCCTCGATGGTGATGGTGTTGTCGTCGTAGATCCAGCAGAGGTTGGCGAGCCGCAGGTGGCCGGCGAGCGAGGCGGCCTCCGAGGCGACGCCTTCCATCAGGTCGCCGTCCGAGCAGACCGCGTAGACGTTGTAGTCGAACAGCGGCAGGTTCGGCCGGTTGAGGTGCTGGCCGAGGAAGCGGCTGCCCATCGCCATGCCCACCGAGTTGGCGACTCCCTGGCCGAGCGGGCCGGTGGTGGTCTCGACGCCGGTGGTGAAGTGATATTCCGGGTGGCCCGGGGTGCGGCTGTCGAGCTGGCGGAACTTCTTGATGTCCTCCAGCGACACCGCCGGGGCGTTGCCGCCATCGCTCTCGGCGACACCCGCGAGGTGCAGCAGCCCGTAGAGCAACATCGAGGCGTGGCCGCAGGACAGTACGAACCGGTCGCGGTTCGGCCAGTGCGGATGCGCCGGATCGTAGCGCAGGAAGCGGTTCCACAGGGTGTAGGCGACCGGCGCCAGGGCCATGGGCGCGCCCGCATGGCCGGAATTGGCCTTCTGCACCGCGTCGATCGCCAGCGTGCGGATCGTGTTGATGCTGAGCGTATCGATCTCAGCCAGGGCCGCCTTGGCGGGAGTGTCAGCACCGCTCATGATTTTGCGTCTTCCAGTTCGCCTCGCGCATTCCGCTTCGCGGCTTCGCGCTGCCGCAGGACGGCGGGAGGAGCTCCGTTGGCCTTACCACCCTGCCGATCCGCCGGCCCTTCGCCGCGCGTATAGCTGAGGAGCGTGTTGACGAGCGCGACGTGGGTGAATGCCTGAGGGTAATTACCCACAAGGCGTTTGGCTTGCACGTCATATTCCTCGCTGACGAGACCCAGTTCGTTGCAGATCCCGATCAGGCGCTCGATGATGGCCCGCGCCTCGTCCCGCCGGCCGAGGCCGATCAGGTTGTCGGCGTACCAGAAGGTGCAGGGCAGGAACGCACCCTCGTTGCCCGACAGGCCGTCGGTGGTCTGCCCCTCGGTTTCGTAGCGGAGGATGAAGCCGTCCCGCATCAAGCCCCGGCCGATCGCCTCCACGGTGCCGATCACCCGCGGATCGTGCTGCGGCAGGAACCCGGTATGGGCGATCAGCAGCAGGCTCGCGTCGAGCGCCTTTGATCCGTAGGACTGGACGAAACTGTTGAGTTCGGGATCGAAGCCCTTCTCGCAGACTTCGGCATGGATCTCGTCACGGACAGCGCGCCAACGCTGGGCATGTTCCTCGGTGGCGCCGGATTCGTGCATCTCGTGCATGCGCAGGGCCCGATCGAAGGCCACCCAGGCCATCACCTTCGAGTGGGTGAAATGGCGCGGGCCGCCGCGCACCTCCCAGATCCCCTCGTCGGGCCGGCGCCAGGCCTTCTCGAGATGGCCCAGGATCGCCAGACCGACCCGCAGACCGTCCTTGCTGACCGGCAGACCGCGGGCATGGGCCTGATAAAGCGCGTCGAACAGCTCGCCGTAGACGTCGAGCTGGAACTGGCTGGCGGCCGCGTTGCCGATCCGCACGGGCTTCGAGTTCTCGTAGCCGGGCAGCCAGTCGAGCTCGATCTCGGGTAGCAGCCGCTCGCCGCCGATGCCGTACAGGATGTGCGCCTGCTCGGGGTTTCCGGCCACCGCCCGCTGCAGCCAGTCCAGCCAGTTGCGGGCCTCGTCGATGTAGCCGCCGTCCATCAGGGCGATCAGCGTCAGCGTCGAGTCGCGCAGCCAGCAGAACCGGTAATCCCAGTTGCGCTCGCCGCCGAGGCCCTCGGGCAGGGAGGCGGTCGGCGCCGCCACGATGCCGCCGGTGGGCTCGTAGATCAGGGCCTTCAGCGTCAGCAGGGAGCGCTGCAGCATCCGGTCCCAGGCCGTCCCCCCGGCGCAGCGGCTCGACCACGACCGCCAGTGCTGATCCGTCGCGTCGAGAGCCCGGCGCGGCTCGATTGCCACCGGGTCGTCCTCGTGGGACGGGCCGTAGCTGAGGACGAACCGGTGCTTCTCGCCGGCATGGACGGTAAACTCGGCGACCGTGGTCTGCGCCGCCGAGCCTTTCAGATGGACGTCGGTGCGCAGCACGACCTTGTGGGGTCCCGAGACGGCCCGCAGGTCCCCGAGTTCCGAGCGGGACACCCAGGGCACCGCCGAGCCGTAATCGAAGCGGACCGCCATCTCCATCCGCATGGCGACGCGCCCGTGCACGCCCTCGACGAGTCGGACGAGGTGCGATCCGTCGCCGATCGGCATGAAGTCGGTGACCAGTACCTCTCCCTGGCGGGTGACGTGCCGCGTCTCCAGCACGAGGCTCCCCGGGCGATAGGCCCACCGGGTCTCGACCTGCTCGGCCTCGGGGAAGATCTTCCAGAAGCCGTGCGCCTCGGTCCCGAGCAGGCTGGTGAACAGGGCCGCCGCGTCGAAGCGCGGCCAGCACAGCCAGTCGATGCTGCCCTGCCGACTGACCAGCGCGGCGCTGCGGCAATCGCCGATCAGCGCGTAATCTTCGATGCGTGCAGCCATCCGGCCCTGGCTCCGGTCCGCGGACGTCTGCCCGGACCGTCCGCTGCAACGCACCTAGGACGGCGGATCGAGAGGTCCAGGGGAGCCGTGAACGGCCGGGCGCTACATCGGGACGGGGGGCCCAGCTCGGTCCCGGACCTGCTGAAGGCATGTCGCGATGAGAGGGAGGGCCGTCCGCAACCGTGGCTCGCTTCGACCGATCCGCGGAAGCCGTCCGGCGCTCAGCGGAGGCAGTCGGCCACCGCCAGGGAGACGGACCCTTTCACCGCGGCAGCACCGCTGCGCACGAGATCCGCGGCATCACCGACGACCCGCGCGGCGGGCGCCAGGGACTCGGCCACCGTCGCGACGAACGGCAGGGCCGGCTCCGGGACCGAACCCTCCCCGCCCGGCTCCGCAGCCTCCGCGTGAGCGGCGGCGAACGGGTCGACGGACCGTTGCGGAACCTCCGGGCAGCGGCGGCCCGGGCAGGAGCGGCGGTTCGCGGCGAGACGCGGCGACAGCCGCGCCGGCGTTCCCCCATGAACCGCTGCGGCCTTCACGGCCGAACCGTCGAGCGGGTAAGCTTCCGCGAAGGCCATCGAGGCCGGCAGACGACCGGGCACCGGGACGAGTGCGGCCGTCCGCGCGAAATCCGTCGGAGAGGGAGCCGCCCCGGCGGGGGCGGCAATCGACTCGGTCGTGAGGGGATCGAGTTCCGACAACACCGCCTGAGAGACGGGCGGAGCCGGATTCGGACGAGGGGCAATAGAGCGAGGCCACGCCCAGAACGGCCACGACGGCCAGCGTCGGCAGGAACGGCATCGAGACACGGCCGGTGCCGGTTTCCGTCAGGGCGGGCTGATCTGGCCTGCGCATCCGAATCACCGATCTCCATGACCGCTTCACGAATTCCAACAGCGGCCAGCATTGCGGCGGAAGCTGGACCATTTCTTTTCGCGACGATTGCAGACCGTTGCGGCGCGGCAGGGCTTCCCCAGGGCCGACGACTCGCGCCGTCGTTTTCGAACGCCGCAGACGAGCCCGGAGCCGGGCAATCCAGAACCGAGGTGGTGCAGAGGCGTGGCGCCTCGGCGTGTCTGGATCCGGCGCTCCGCTGCGCAACTCCAGGATGACAGAGCTGATATCGCCTCAACCAGCTCTCCGATTCAGGACGGGATGCGTCTGCACGGGGCTTTCCGCCACCGCATCCGGAGGGCACAGAGCTTGCTTAGCTCAGGCAGCCCGGACAGGGCTGCCCCGCCCAGACGACCCGCCCCGAACCGGGCTCCGATGACCGAAACCAACCTCACCGTCGCCGTGATCGACCCGAGCCGCGCCCGCGCGGCGATCCTGGAGGAAGGATTGCGCGCGGCCGGCGTCGGTCGCGTCGTTATCATCCCCGACACCGCGGAGTTGCTGGAGCGCGTCACCGCGCTGAAGCCCGACGTGGTGGTGATCCATCTGGAGAGCCCGAGCCGGGACATCCTGGAGCAGATGTCGGGGGTCTCGCGGCAAGTCGAGCGGCCGGTGGCGATGTTCGTCGACCGCTCGGACACAACCATGATGCAGGCCGCCGTGGATGCGGGGATCTCGGCCTACGTGGTGGACGGGCTGCGGGCCGAACGGATCAAATCGATCCTCGACATCGCGATCCTGCGCTTCAACGCCTTCGCGCGGCTCCAGCGCGAACTCTCGGAGGCGCGGGGCGAACTCGCCGATCGCAAGCTGATCGAGCGGGCCAAGGGCATCCTGATGAACCTGAAAGGTCTCAGCGAGGAGGAGGCGTACAAGCAGCTGCGCCGCAAGGCCATGAACGAGAAGCGCAAGATCGCCGACATCGCTCGGGCGATCGTCACCACGGCGGACCTGCTCGGATGAGGCTCCAGCTCGGCTACGTCCCGCTCTGCGACGCCGCACCCCTCATCGCCGCGCACGAGCTCGGCTTTGCCCGGGCCGAGGGGCTCGACCTCGACCTCACGGCCGAGCCGTCCTGGGCGACCCTGCGCGACCGGCTGGCGCTGGGGCACCTCGACGGCGCCCACATGCTGGCGCCGCTGGCGCTCGCCAGCCGGCTCGCCCTGTCGGGGCCGCCCTCCGACCTGATCGTGCCGCTGCAGCTCAGCGTCAACGGCAACGCCATCACTCTGTCGCGCGGCCTCTGGGCGGCGATGGATCCGGCGAGCGAGGACCCGACGGACGTCGCCCGCGCCTTCGCGCGGGCCGCGGAGGAGCGGGCCCGAGCCGGCCGGCTCACGCTGGGTACCGTCCATCCGTTCTCGTGCCACAGCTACCAGCTGCGGCTGTTCGCCGAGGCCGGCGGGCTCGACCCGGCAACATTCCGCACCGTGGTCGTACCGCCCCAATACAGCGTCGAAACCCTGGCGCGCGGCCTCGCCGACGGGTTCTGCGCCGGTGCTCCGTGGAACGACGTGGCGGTCGCGGCCGGGCACGGGCGCATCGCCGTGCAAGGCGGCGCGCTCGCGCCCGACGCCCCCGAGAAGGTCCTGGCCGTGTCGGAGCGGCTCGACGGTGCGATCCTGCCGCTGGTGCGGGCGGTGGCGCGCGCCGGCCGCTGGTGCGCCGATCCGGAGAACCGCGCCGAGCTGATCCACCGCCTCGCCCGCCGCGGCTATCTCGACCTCGACGCGGCTCTGGTGGGACGGGCTTTCGCGGGCGATCCCAACGCGCGATCGGAGCCCGGCCTGTTCCTGCGCTTCGGTGCCTCCGTCGAGGAGCCGCGCCTGGAAGACGCCGAGTGGCTGGTGGCGCAGATGCGCGCCGCGCAGCAGGTCAGATCGGGCGCCCTCGAAGGGTCCGCCGCGACGGTTTACAGGCCCGACCTCTACCGAGCCGCGGCGGCGGATCTTTGAGGCCGGAGACAGACGAACAGGTTCGTCATTTTCGTGCGACGGCGGGCCCGCAAATGCTGGAACGTCGGGTGGAGTTGCCCGTTGTGTCTCCGCCATGCCCGGATGCCGCAAACTCGATACTGGATCGTCGTCGTCGCATCCGCAAATGCGGGTCGAGCTTCGACGCTACGTCTGCCGGGGCGCCAAGCCGCCCCGAGCGTGCAACGACAACCGCCGTCCCGGTATCGGCCACGCGTGGTACTGGGTTCTGGCAGCCGGCGTGATGCCGACGCTGGGTCTGCTGGCGATGCTGTCCTCGATGATCTGAAGCCGCCTGACCAGCTGGGCGATCCCTCACCTCAGTAGCGGGTGATGCGGGATGCGGCCCGTATCGTCCGGGCCGCCGTTAAGCCGCCCAGGCCTGTACTGGCAACGCGCGTGAAGGCGCCCGAGCCACGGCGAAGGCCGGGCCGCGATGCGCATCCCAAACCGCATCACACGCTCGTCGCCTGCCGATTGAGCCGCCGCGCGCCTGTTTTTTGTGCAGCGCATCGTGCAGAGCCGCGCACCGTCCATCCGCATCAGTGATCGAACTTTTCTCCGTACCCTGAGGGGTTTGGCGGAGCCAATCCTGCTTGGCACGAAGCCTGCTTCCTTCCTGATGTCCGTCAACGGCGACGGACAGCGCCGTCAGCGAGGCCGCTGATCCGGTTCTCCTGAGGCAGCCCCCTGCCGAGAGACGACCGGCAGCGGCTTTTTCGTGGCGGTCCGCCAACGATCCTGCATCCGAGGTTCCAACACGCGATCGAGCGATGGCGATATCTCCTACGCACACCCGCGTCCATGAGACGGGCGCCGAGACCGGTCCACCGCGCGAGAAGCTCGTCGTGGTCGGAAACGGCATGGCATCCTTGCGCTTTCTGGAGCGCCTAACCGAGGGCTCCCCCGGTCGCTACGACGTGACCTGCATCGGCGCAGAGCCGACTGCCGCCTACAACCGGGTCCTGCTCTCCTCGCTGCTCGGTGGCGAGGTCGACGAGGCGGCCTGCGCGTTCCGCAACCTCGACTGGTACGCAGCTCACGGCATTCGCCTGATCACCGGCGCACCGGTGACGCAGGTCGACCGGGAGAGCGGGCTGGTGATCGTGGGCGAGACCCACGTCCTCCCGTTCGACAAGCTGGTGCTCGCGGTCGGATCCCTTCCCATCCGCCTGCCGAAGCCCGGCATGGACCTTCCCGGCGTCATCACCTTCCGCGACCTCGCCGACGTCGCGGCGATCCGGAAGGCCGCCGTCCAGCACGCCCGCGCCATCGTCATCGGCGGCGGCTTGCTGGGTCTTGAGGCCGCGGTCGGGCTCGCGCGCCTCGGGGTCGACACGACCCTGCTCCACGTCATGGACCGGCTGATGGAGCGCCAGCTCGATCACCACGCCGCCGGGCTGGTGAAGCGCGCCATGGAGGCGCGCGGCGTGCGGGTCATGCTCAATGCCGACACCGACCGGATCGAGGGGGACGGCCGCGTCGAGCGCCTCGTCCTGGCCGACGGTACCGTTCTCCCGGCCGATCTGGTGGTGATGTCGGTGGGCGTGCGGCCCTCGGTGGCGCTGGCGCAGGCGGCCGGGCTGACGATCGGCCGCGGCATCACGGTCGACGACCGGATGACGACCTCGGATCCGCGCATCTTCGCGCTGGGCGAGTGTGCCGAGCACCGCGGCCAGATCTACGGCCTGGTCGAGCCCGCCTACGAGCACGCCGAGACGCTGGCCCGTCATCTCGCCGGTCATCCGGCCGAGTACCGGGGAACGGCTCTGTCCACGAGCCTGAAGGTGTCGGGCCTGCCGGTCTTCTCGGCCGGGATCGTGGATACGCCCGACGATGCCGAGGCGATCGTGCTCTCCGATCCCGGTGCCGGACTCTACCGCAAGCTGCTGGTGCGCGAGGGCCGGCTGATCGGCGCGGTGTTCGTCGGCGACATCGCCGAGCAGGGCGCCTGCAAGGGGCTGATCCGCTCCGGCGATCCGATCGAGAGCGTGGACGACTTGATGTTCGGGCGCGCGGCGCCCGAGCCGCTGGCTGCTTGAGGAGGCGCGGATGTCCGAGACCACCACCCAGAGCGCCGCGGGCGCATTCGAGGCCGAGCAGAAGCGCTACCTCGAAGGCTTCGCCTCCGGCATCGCCGCCGTCCGGCTGACCGGCGGCCTCGCCGCGGGCGGGGCGGGGGCGGCCGCGCCGCCTGCCGAGCCCACCGGCCCGGACGCGATCCACATCAAGGCGCAGGACCGGACCGTCAAGGACGGCGGCAAGCTCTGCGAGCAGGAGAAGTGGAAGCGCGCCGAGAACCCGTTCGACGGCCACAACCGCCTGATCCAGGAGGCCGCCGCCGGCAAGCAGCCGAAGCCGGAGGACAATTTCCGCTGGCGCTACCACGGGATGTTCTGGGTCGCACCGAACCAAGTCTCGTACATGTGCCGGATGCGGATCCCGAACGGGATCCTGCACCATTGGCAGTTCGCGGGCGTCGCCGACCTCGCCGACCAGCATGGCGGCGGCTATGTCCACGTGACGACCCGGGCGAACCTGCAGGTGCGCGAGATCAGCCCCGAGCACGCCCAGCCCTTCCTCGACGGGCTGACCGATATCGGGCTGACCGCCCAGGGCGCGGGGGCCGACAACATCCGCAACGTCACCGGCTCGTCCACCGCCGGCATCGACGCGCAGGAACTGCTGGACACGCGCCCGCTCGCCAAGTCCTGGCACAACTGGATCCTGAACGACCGCTCGCTCTACGGCCTGCCGCGGAAGTTCAACGTCGCCTTCGACGGCAGCGGCGTGATGCCGACGCTCGAGGAAACCAACGACATCGGCTTCCAGGCGGTGGAGGTGCTGGACGGCGCATCCGTGCCGCCGGGCATCTACATGCGCCTCGTCCTCGGCGGCATTTCGGGCCACCGCGACCTCGCCCGCGACACCGGCATCGTGCTGAAGCCCGAGCAGTGCAACGCTGTGGCCGACGCGATCATCCGGGTGTTCATCGAGAACGGCGACCGGACCAACCGCAACAAGAGCCGGATGAAGTACGTCCTCGACGCCTGGGGCTTCGACAAGTACCTCGCCGCCGTCGAGGACAAGCTCGGCCGCAAGCTCGACCGGGTCGCGCCGGAGCACGTCGCGCCGCGCAAGGCCACCGACCGTTTCGCCCATGTCGGCGTTCACGCCCAGAAGCAGCCGGGCCTCAACTGGATCGGCGTGGTCCTGCCGGTCGGCAAGATGACCAGCGATCAGGTCCGGGCGCTCGCCAAGATCGCGGCCGAGTGCGGCGACGGCCAGATCCGCCTCACCGTCTGGCAGAACTTCATTTTCTCGGGCGTGCCGGACGCCAAGGTTGCGGAGGTCGAAGCCCGCGTGGACGCGCTCGGCCTGACCACGAAGGCGGCGGGCATCCGCTCCGGCCTCGTGGCCTGCACCGGCGCCCGCGGCTGCAAGTTCGCGGCCTCCGACACCAAGGGTCACGCCCTGATCATCGCCGGCCACATCGAGCAGGCGCTGCCGAACCTCGACGTGCCGGTGAACGTCCACCTCACCGGCTGTCACCACAGCTGCGCCCAGCACTACATCGGCGATATCGGGCTGATCGGCGCCAAGGTCGTCGTCTCGGAGGAGGGCGACACCGTCGAGGGCTACGACGTCGTGGTCGGCGGCGGCTTCGCCGAGAACCCGAAGATCGGCACCGAGATCTGGAAGGCCGTGAAGGCCGAGGACGCGCCCTCCCGCGTCGAGGCGCTGCTGCGCGCCTATCTCGCCCTGCGCCAGGGGCCCGAGGAGAGCTTCCAGGCCTTCACCAGCCGCACCGGCGCGGAGGCGCTCCGCGACGCCGCCGAGGACCAGCCCGCCCTGAAGGCCGCCGCATGACCCAGCACGTCTCGCCCTCCCTTGTCCTGATCCCCGAGACCGCGCCCTTCAACGAGGACCAGCGCGCCTGGCTCTCGGGCTACTTCGCGGCCCTCCTGGGCCCTGCGGTCTCGGGCGCCACCGCGCTGGCGCCGGGTGACGCGCCGGCGACCGGCCCGAAGCTCGCCGACAACGACGATGCGCCCTGGCACGACCCCTCCGTGCCGATCGGCGACCGGATGGAGATGGCCAAGGACCGGCCCGAGCCGCAGAAGCTGATGGCCGCCATGGCCCAACAGGATTGCGGCCAGTGCGGCTACAATTGCGCCGACTACGCCAACGCGATCTTCCTGAAGAACGAGGCGCGCCTGAACCTTTGCCAGCCCGGCGGCAAAGAGACCCTGCGCATGCTCAAGAAGCTGGACGAGGAGTTCGGCGCCGCCGGAGGCGCCCCGGCTGCCCCGAAGGCGCACGACGACGCCCCGAAGGCGGCGGCCGATCTGGGCCCGCTCGGCTATTGCCGCGAGAACCCGGTCGAGGCGCTGTTCCTGTCCCGCCGCCGCCTCAACGATCCGGGCGGCGAGAAGGAGACGTGGCATATCGAGATCGGGCTGGACGGCACGCCGATCCAGTACGAGGTCGGCGACTCCCTCGGCCTGTTCCCCGCCAACGCCCCGGCGCTGGTGGACGCGGTGATCGCGGAGCTCGGCGCCCGCCCCGAGCGGGTGATCGGGGAAAAAACCCTGCGCGAGCACCTGCTGATCAACTACGCATTGGGCGCGGCGCCCGACAACCTCTACCAGCTCCTGTCGCTGCTCACCTCGGGCGCGGCGCGCAAGAAGGCTCAGGCGCTCGCCTCCGGCGAGGATCCGGACGGCGACGCCGCCTATCTCGATGTGCTCGGCGCGCTGCACAAGTTCCCGGGCGCGCGGCCCGACGCCGAGGTCTTCCTCGAGGCCCTCGACGAGCTGCAGCCGCGGCTCTACTCGATCTCGTCCTCGCCGAAGATGGATGTCGGCCGCGTGTCGCTGACCGTGGACGCGGTGCGCTACAATCACCGCTCGCGGCTGCGGCTGGGCGTCGCCTCCACCCACCTGGGCGAGCGCCTGCCGGAGCAGACCAAGGTGAAGGTCTATCTCCAGAAGGCGCACGGCTTCGGGCTGCCGGCCGACCTGTCGAAGGACGTGATCATGTGCGGCCCCGGCACCGGCATCGCGCCGTTCCGGGCCTTCCTGCGCGAGCGCGCTGCCACGCAGGCGCCCGGCCGCAACTGGCTGTTCTACGGCCACCAGCGTCAGGCCAGCGACTTCTTCTACAAGGACGAGCTCAACAAGCTGAAGGACGACAAGGTGCTGACCCGCCTGTCACTGGCCTGGTCGCGGGACGGGACGGAGAAGACCTACGTCCAGGACCGGATGCGCGAGAACGGCGCCGAGCTGTGGAAGTGGCTCGAGGGCGGCGCGCATTTCTACGTCTGCGGCGATGCCAAGCGCATGGCCAAGGACGTCGAGCGGGCGATCATCGACGTGGCGGCGCAGTTCGGTGGCAAGAGCCCCGAGGATGCGGTGGCGTATCTCGCCGCGCTCAAGAAGGCCGGGCGGTATCAGGCCGACGTGTACTGAACCGGAACTTGCTCTCCTCCCCCTTGTGGGGAGGAGCCGGAGGTGGGGGTGGCGCAGGATGGGGCTCGGGCGGTGCCTTCTGCACCACCCCCACCCCTAACCCCTCCCCACGAGGAGGAGGGGAACGGCGGCGCGAAGCTTGCTCCCGCCCAGGACGACCCTGCGAGGATCCAGCCATGACCCAGCCAGTGGCGGCGCCGACGGTGCGGACCACCTGCCCCTATTGCGGGGTCGGATGCGGCGTGCTCGCGACCCCGGACGGGCAGGGCGGCGCCGCGATCGCGGGCGACACCGAGCACCCGGCCAATTTCGGCCGCCTGTGCTCGAAGGGTTCGGCTTTGGGCGAGACCCTGTCGCTGGAGAACCGCCTGCTCCACCCGCAGGTCGACGGCGCCCAGGTCTCGTGGGAGGCGGCGCTCGACACGGTCGCGGGCAAGCTCCGCGCGGTGGCGGACGAGCACGGGCCGGACGCGATCGCCTTCTACCTCTCGGGCCAGCTCCTCACCGAGGATTACTACGTCGCCAACAAGCTCGCGAAGGGCTTCATCGGCACGCCGCACGTGGACACCAATTCGCGGCTGTGCATGTCGAGCGCGGTCGCGGCCCACCGCCGGGCCTTCGGCTCCGACACGGTCCCGGGCTGCTACGAGGATCTCGACGAGGCCGATCTGATCGTGCTGGTCGGCTCGAACACGGCCTGGTGCCACCCGATCCTGTTCCGCCGCATGGCCGACGCCAAGGAGCGCCGCGGCACCAAGTTCGTAGTCATCGACCCGCGCCGGACACAGACCGCCCAGGAATCCGACCTGTTCCTCGGCATCCGGCCGGGCACCGACACCGCCCTCTTCTCCGGCCTCCTCGTCTACCTGTCCGACAACGGCTTCCGCGATCGCGCCTTCGTGGACGCCCACACGGCCGGCCTCGACGGCGCCCTCGACCGCGCCCGCCAGATCGCGCCGGATCTCGCGGCGGTCGCCGCGGTCACCGGCGTGCCGGAGGCCGACATCGCGGCCTTCTACGCCCTGTTCGCCGGCACGCGCCGGGTTGTCACGGCCTTCTCGCAGGGGGTGAACCAGTCGGCGCAGGGCACCGACAAGGGCAACAGCATCATCAACTGCCACCTGATCACCGGCCGCATCGGCGAGACCGGGATGGGACCGTTCTCCCTGACCGGCCAGCCCAACGCCATGGGCGGGCGCGAGGTCGGGGGACTGGCCAACATGCTGGCCGCCCACATGCATTTCACCCCCGAGGAGGTGGACCGGGTGCGCCGCTACTGGGGCGCCCCGCGGATCATCACCGGCGAGGGCATGAAGGCGGTGGCGCTCTACGAGGCGATCGCCCGGGGCAAGATCAAGGCCCTCTGGGTGATGGGCACCAACCCGCTGGTCTCGATGCCGCGGGCTGATACGATCCGCGAGTCGCTCGCCGGCCTCGATCTCTACGTGGTGTCCGAGGCGGTGTCGGATTCCGACACCGCAAGGGGCCGGGCCAGGACCACCGTGCTGCTGCCTGCCCAGGCCTGGGGCGAGAAGGACGGCACCGTCACCAACTCCGAGCGCCGGATCTCGCGCCAGCGCCGCTTCCTGAAGAGCCCCGGCGAGGCGCGGCCCGACTGGGCGGTGCTGGCCGATGTCGGCCGGCGCCTCGGCCACGGCCGGGCCTTCGCGTTCGATTCCGCCGCAGCGATCTTCCGGGAGCATGCCGGGCTCTCGGCCTACGAGAACAACGGCACCCGCGACTTCGACCTCGGCGCACTCGCGGACATCGGCGATGCCGCCTACGACGCGACCCTGCCGGTGCAATGGCCGATCCCGAAGCGCTCCGGCTTCCGGGGCGCGCCGCAGGGCAAGGCGCGCCTGTTCGGCGACGGCCGGTTCTACACCTTCGACCGGCGCGCCCGCTTCGTGGCCGTGCAGCCGCCGGGCCTCGCCCAGGCGGTCTCGGAGGCGTTCCCGTTCGTGCTGAACACCGGTCGGGTGCGCGACCACTGGCACACGATGACCCGCACCGGGAAGAGCCAGCGCCTGTCGGCGCACCGGGCCGTCCCGTTCGTCGAGGTGCATCCGGACGACGCGGCGATCCAAGGGCTCACGGATGGCGGGATCGCCCGTCTGACCACCGAGCACGGCGAAGCCGAGCTGGAGGTGATGGTCACCGACACGGTGGTGCCGGGCAGCCTGTTCATGCCGATGCACTGGGGTGGCGCCTTCGCGTCGCAGGCTCGGGTCGGCGCGCTGGTGCGCGGCGTGCCGGACCCGGTGTCCGGCCAACCCGAGCTGAAGGCGACCCCGGTCGCCATCGCGCCGGTGGCCTACCGGGCCAGGGGCTTCCTCCTGTCGCGGCAGCAGATGGCGCTGCCCGACGGCTGGTGGTGGGCGCGGGCGGCGGTCACGGGCGGCTGGGGCCTGCAATTCGCCACCGAGGCGAGCTCCCGTGCCGTCGCGCTGATGATCCGTGGATTGATCCAGAGCGGCGCGCTCCCGGGCGGCGATCTGGCCGAGTATGCCGATCACGCCCGGGACCGCTACCGTTGCGCCGTCTACGACGGCTCCCGGCTCGTCGCCTGTCTCGCCTACGGCCCCGCGGAGGCGCAGCCCGACTGGGAGGCGGCGAAAGCGCTGTTCGCCGCCGAGGAGCCGGAGGCCGCGGCGCGACGGGCGCTGCTCTCGGGCCGCGCGGCGACGGCCTCGGCGGGGCCGGTGGTCTGCGCCTGCCACGGCGTCGGCGCCGACGTGATCGCCGCGACCATCGCCGGGGGCGCCGGCTCCGTGGAGGCCGTGGGCGCGGCCTGCAAGGCCGGCACGAATTGCGGCTCCTGCATCCCTGAGATCCGCAAGATGCTGGTCGGGCAGACCGCCCGCGCCGCGTGATTTTCTGATACACTCGCCGGAGAGGACGGACCGGGTGCTCCCATCCGATCCCCTCATCCCGAGGTGCCCGCGTCGGCGGGCCTTGAAGGAGCCCTCCAGCCGGCCGCGCGATCCCTGGAGCCCTCCTTCGAGGCTGCTGCGCAGCACCTCAGGATGAGGGGACGGACGGGCCGGACCGACCGAGGACGATTCAGGACAGGCCCGTGACCGAGACTTCCCTGCGCGCCGCCCGCGCGCCCCGCGAGACCAAGGCTGCTGGCCTGGAGCCGCTGGCGGTGCTGCCCGTCTTCGTGCCCCTGCGCGGCAAGCGGGTGGTGCTGGCCGGCTCCTCCGGCGGCGCGCCCTGGAAGGTGAAGGTGCTGGCCGCGGCCGGGGCCCATGTCGACGTCTACGCCCCCGAGCCCAGCGAGGAGCTGCGCGCCGTGCCGGGCGAGATCGCCGACGGGCAGGTGGTGCTGCACGAGCGCACCTGGAGCCCCGACGACCTCTGGGGTGCGGCCTTCTGCATCGGTGCCATGGAGGACGAGGCCGAGTGCGTCGCCTTCGTGGCGGCGGCGCGCGGGGCCGGGGCCATCGTCAACGCAGTCGACCGGCCGCATCTCTGCGACGTGAAGTTCGGCGCCATCGTCAACCGGTCACCGCTGGTGGTCGGCATCTCGACGGAGGGCGCCGCCCCGGTCTTCGGCCAGACCGTGCGCGCCCGGATCGAGGCGATGCTGCCTCGCGGGTTCGCCCGCTGGATGGGAGCCGCCCGCGACTGGCGGGACGGCGTCACCGCGCGTTTCCACGGGTTCGCCGAGCGCCGGGCCTTCTGGGAGCGCTTCACCGACCGCGCCTTCGCGGAACCCGACCGGAGGCCGACCGAAACCGACCTCGCCGAGCTGCTCGGCGAGACCGAGGCTGCCCCGAAGGGCGGGGCGGTGACCCTGGTCGGTGCCGGCCCAGGTGACGCGGAGCTGCTGACCCTCAAGGCGCTGCGGGCGCTGCGCAACGCCGACATGATCCTGTACGACGACCTCGTCGCCCCCGAGATCCTCGACTACGCCCGCCGCGAGGCCCGCACCATGCTGGTGGGCAAGACCGGCCACGGCCCGTCCTGCCGGCAGGACGACATCAACGCGCTGATGGTGCAGCTCGCCCGCTCCGGCAAGCAGGTGGTGCGGCTGAAATCCGGCGACCCGCTGGTCTTCGGCCGGGCCGGCGAGGAGATCGAGGCCTGCCGCGCCGCCGGCATCCCGGTGACGGTGGTGCCCGGTGTCTCGGCCGCGCAGGGCGCCGCGGCGGCTCTCGGCGTGTCGCTGACCCACCGCGATGCCGCGCGCCGCCTCCAGTTCGTCACCGGCCACGACCGACGCGGGGCGCTGCCCGACGATCTGAACTGGGGTGCGTTGGCCGATCCCAGCGTCACGACCGTCGTCTACATGCCCAAGCGTACCTTGCGGGCGCTGCTCGCCCGCGCGGTCGCAGAAGGTCTGGCGCCTACGACGCCGGCGCTCCTCGTCTTCAACGCGACGCGCCCGAACCAGACGGCGCTGCGCGGCACGGCGATCGATCTCGCCGACAGGGTCGAGGCGGCGGGGCTCGACGGGCCGGCCCTGCTGATGGTGGGCGAAGCCTTCTCCGAGATGCGGGGCGCGCTTCCAGCCCAGGCAGAGCCGAATCGCGTGGCGGTCTGAGCCTGCTCTCGCCGAAGGCCACCCGCTCCGCTCGCAAGGAGGGCAGCGCCGAAGCCTTCGATCGGGGGCTGGGCTCAGGTCTCGCCGGCCACGAAGGCGCGCATCAGGTAATTGGCAATTGCCATGGGCGGCGGCGCCTGGATGCCCTCGGGATGGGTGCCGTCCAGCATCGCGGCGACGGCGGCGCGATCGAACCAGCGGGCATCCTCAAGTTCGTTCGGATCGGTGACGATGGCGCCGTCGAGGGCCTCGGCGGCGCAGCCGAGCATCAGGGACGACGGGAACGGCCAGGGCTGCGAGGTCCGGTAGGTGACCGCGCCGACGCGGATCCGCGTCTCCTCGAACACCTCGCGGCGGACCGCATCCTCGATCGTCTCGCCGGGCTCCAGGAAGCCCGCGAGACAGGAATACATGTGCGGCCGGAAGTGCGGACCGCGGCCGAGCAGGCAGGCGTCGCCCCGGCGCACCAGCATGATCACCACCGGGTCGACCCGCGGGAAGTGGTGGGCGCTGCAGTTCGGGCACTCGCGCCGGAAGCCGCCGGCCTTCACCGCGGTGGCGGTGCCGCAATTGGCACAGAAGCCGTGACGGGCATGCCAGTCGAGCATCGACTTGGCCACGGCCAGCAGCCCGAGTTCCTCGGCTTCCACGGCGGATTCGGTGGCGATGGAGCGCAGGTCGAGGGTGCGGGCCCCGTCGTCGGCGAACCGCTCCGCGGCCTCGGCCGGCGCCGCGGCGGCGAAGACCGGCTGCCCGTCCCGATGCCCCAGGAAGATCCGCATCCCGTCGGTCAGGCCGGCCGCGTCGGCGGGATCGATAAGGGCCGTCGCGCCGCGCAGGACGAGCCGGTCGCCGCAGAGCAGGACGAGGCGCGCCTCCGGCGCGTCGAGGGTGGGGACCGCTTCCTCGGGCTGCTCGGCCGAATGCCGGTCGAGACGGTTCCGGACGAAGCCGAGGGTGGCGCGGGGATCGGTCATGCGTTGAGTTCAGGCCGCGGAGAACAGGGCGCCGGCGCGCTCGATGAGCTGCGCGCGGGCGTGAAGCGGGTAGGGCGTGCGGGTCCCGACGCCCCAGACCGGGCCGGGCCAGGCCGGGTCCGAGCGGAAGCGCCCGACGACATGAACGTGAAGCTGCGCCACGACGTTGCCGAGAGCCCCGACATTCACCTTGTCGGGCCGGGACAGGGCCTGCATCACGCCGACGGCGATGCGGGTCTCCTGCCAGAGCGCCTGCGCGTCCGGCTCTGAAAGATCGGTGATCTCGGCGAGATCCGGACGGCGTGGCACGAGGATCAGCCACGGAAACCGGGCGTCATCCATCAGCAGCACGCGGCACAGGGTGAGGTCGCCGACCTCGACGGTGTCGGCGGCCAGGCGCGGGTCGAGGGTGAAGTCCGAGTCGCTCATCGCTGACCGATGTAGCGCAGCTCCGGCCGCGGCGCGCGGTCCGTTCGCCGGAACGGTGACGCAGCGCACGCGCGGCGGCGGGCCGGCCCGGTCAGAGGCCCGGCACGACGCCCTGACGCCCGACCGCGATCGTGCCGGCGTCGAGCGATCCATCCGGGGCCGAGCGGGCGAAGATGGTCACGGCTGCGCCGGGTTCGAGCAGCGCCTTCTCGCCGGGCGACAGCTGGGTGACCGGCGTGTCGCGCGGGACTTCGAAGGCGGATCGGCCGCCCGTGTAGGACAGCGCCACCCGCAGGGGCGATCCGACCTGCAGGTCGGTCACCCAGCCGGCCGTCAGGCTCGCGCCGGGCGCGGTATCCCAGGGTTGGCTTCCCGCCTCGAAGCCCCGCTCGGACGGCGAGTACAGCGTCACCGCCATGGCGCGCTGAGGCTCCGATCCGGGCGCACCGACCACGCTGATGTAACTTTCCGGCTTGATCGACCACAGGCTCGACTGGTTCACCGCGTAGATCCGGGTCCGCGGCCCCATCCGCAGGGTCAGGGTGCTGCCGCTGGACCGCCGGATCTCCAGACGGTCAGTCTCAGCCCGGATGATAGTGCCGCGGAACCGGGGCGAAATCGGCTCGGCCCGGACGGCAGTCGTGGCGGCCAAGGCCAGCACGGCGGCAAGGAGAAGGCGTTTCACGGGGCTCACGGGCTCCTTGTCGCTCAGGTCCGGGAGCCGAACGTCAGGCACCACGCCCGGTTCCCGACCGCGGACCTGTTATCCCGGAGGCCGCCGCTCAAGGTCGAGGCCGTCAATGCGCCATCAGGACCGGCATGTCGGCGTGGGCGAGCACGTGGCTGGTGACACCGCCGAAGATCATCTGGCGCAGCCGGCTCTGGGTGTAGGCGCCCTTGATCAGCAGGTCGCAGCCGAAGGCCTGCGCCTCGGTGAGGAAGGTCTCGCCGGGCGCGCGCCGACCGGCCGGCAGCGCCCGGTGCGACGCGTCCACGCCTTCGCAGGCCAGCGCCTGGGCCAGATCCTGCGCGGTCGGGCCCGGCACCATGCCGCCCTCGACGCTGAGCACCAGCACCCGCTGCGCCTTCCGCAGGAACGGCATCGCGAAGGCGACGGCGCGGGCGGTCTCGGTGGAGCCGTTCCAGGCGATCAGGATCGCCTCGCCGAGGCTCGCCGGCGGGGTCGGCGGCGCGAGCAGGATCGGCCGGCCGCTCTCGAACAGGGCGGTCTCAAAGGTGGTCATGCGCGGCGCGTTGTCGGTGGTGCCCGGACGGCCGACCACCGTGGCCGAGAACAGCCGCGCGTACTGGCCCAGGAAAGCGTCGCCGGTCGGCACGTCCTGCCGCCAGCGGAAGCGCGGTCCGGCGTCTGCGACCCGCTCCGGGATGCACAGCCCGTCACGGGCATGCCGGGGAATGCCGGCCGCATCCATGAAGGCGACGAAGCGGCCGCCCGCCTCCTCGGCCTCGGCCCGGTCGGCTTCCTCGTCGCGCAGCCACGTCATGCCCCCGACCATGTCGACCGGCACGTATTCGGCCAGCGCCGGACGCAGGGACACCCCTTCGATCAGGCTGCCGAAGCGCGAAGCCGCCAGCCGGGTCGTCTCGAACACGGAGGGCAGGGCGTCGTGCATCGCGACGGGTACGAGCAGCGTCTTCATGGCAGCGTCCTCCTCGGAGGGCGAGGCTAATCCGGGCGGCCGCTCTGTGGAACCGGGCACGGCGCGGCGCGCACACGGTTTTGCGCGTCGCCAGGATCGAGACGGGTCCGGGCCCACCGGGTGAGCGGCCGCTCGACGAGGCGGTGGACCAGCAGGGCGGCCGCGACGCTGCCCGCGAGCATGAAGGCCATCCCGCCCCAGGGGTGCACGGCCGGCGCGAGGCCGAGCCGGAGCAGCGCCTCGCGGACGAGGCGCAGCGCGAAGGGATGCACGAGATAGAGGGCATAGGACGCGTCCCCGAGGATCACGAGGCCCCGCACCGCGGCCGGTAGGCGTGAGACCTGCGCGGCGTCGCGCTCCGGCCCGAGCGCGGCCGCCACCAGCAGCGCCGCCGGCACGCCGACGAGCAGCGGGCGGAGGAACCCGTCGGCCCCGTCCAGGCCGGCGAGCCAGCGGGCCGCCAGGACAAGACCCAGGATGCCGAGCGCCGCGAGAACGAGGCGGGCCGGCAGCCCAGGCCGAAATCCGTCGCGATAGGCGAGGGCGAGGCCGGCGCCGGCCGCGAATTCCAGCACGATCGGGTCCGCCCAGAAGCGCAGCGGCACCGGCAGGTCCGGCATCAGCCTCCCGGCGGCCACCAGAAGCGCTAGGACCAGGACCAGCCACGCCACCGCACCACGTCGGCCGAAGCCGAGTCCGGCCGCGAAGAGGACGTAGAAGAACGCCTCGTAGTTCAGGGTCCAGCCCAGGCCGTAGACGGGCTGGACGGTGCCGTCGGGCCGGGCCGCCGGCCAGAACAGGAACCCGGCGACCAGCGCCCCGGGATCATGAGCCAGCGCGGCGGTCTCGCCGAGAAGCTCCGGACGCGCGAGGGCGAGGCCGAGATAGGCGAGGCTCACCAGCCAGTAGAGCGGCACCACCCGGGCAACCCGGTGCGCCAGGAAGCGCCCCCGACCGCCCGGCTGTCCGAACAGGCGCCCGGCCGCCAGGACGATGACGAGGCCGGAGATCACGAAGAACAGGTCGACCCCGCCCCACCAGGGCAGCAGCGTGCCGGGGTCGAGGGCCGGGCCGGCGCCGCGCCCGGCGAGCAGACCGGCCTCGTGCCGCGCGTGGTGCCACACGACCATCAGCGCCGCCGCGGCGCGCAGGATCTGGACAGCGACGAGGCTCATGCAGCGACCGCGGCCCGGTCGCGACGAGCTGCCCTTCCGACATCGGACGATCGCGCCATCATTCCGGCGCGCCGGGAGCGAGCCCGGAATCCATCACCCTGGTGGGTCGGTGACACGTGTCTCCGAGGCCGCCAATCCATCGTAGATCCTGCCCGGCGCGAAGCAAAAACCGCAGGAACCATAAGCCGATGGCCTCGTTGACGCACCAATTCGCGAACGCGCCGGCGTGAGGTCTGCGATCTCCGCGTGCAGCGTACCATGCCCGTTCGCGCGTCCACTTTGACAAGAGGTTCCGATGCTCAAGAATTATGCTGCTGCCTCCGCGCTCGTCCTGGCGCTGTCGACGCCGGCTCTCGCGCAGAGCGCCAACGACTTCCGCGTCCAGTCGATGCAGGCGAACGCGTTCGAGATCCAGTCCTCGCAGATCGCGCTGTCCAAGTCGCGCAACCCGCGGATCCGCTCCTACGCCCAGGAAGTCCTGCGTGACCACCGCGCCGCCAACGTCGCCCTCGCCGGCGGCCAGACTGGCCCCATGGCGGCCGGCGATCCGGGCCTCGGCGGCCTGATCACCGCCCCTGTCGCCGTGGCGGGCAGCGCGGTCGGCGCCGGTGTCGGCGCGGCGACCGGCGTGGTCGGCGGCACCCTAGCGGGCGGCCCTGTCGGCGGTCTCGAGGGCGCGGGTGCGGGCGCGGCGCGCGGTGCCGCGGCGGGCAGCCAGATCGGTCGCGGCGAGGTCATGGCCACCGGCGCCTCCACCATCGTGCCGCCGAGCCCCGAGCAGCAGGCGATGCTGTCCGAGCTGTCGGCCGCCCCGGCCGGCGCGCGCTTTGATCGCCTGTACGCGACCCAGCAGATCCAGGCGCATCAGATGAGCATCGCGATGACCCAGGCCTACGCCCAGGGCGGCCCGAACCCGGCCCTGCGCAACTACGCCCAGCAGGCCCTGCCGGCCCTGCAGATGCACCTCCAGATGGCCCAGCGTCTGCCGGGCGCGATGTAAGACACGATCCGGCACAAGGCCCGGCTTCGCGCCGGGCCTATCGGCGGCGGGTGCGAGCCCGCCGCCGTTTTCATGTCCGCGTCGCGCTCAGTCGCACGCGATGGCGGCGACCGAACGGACCGCCAGCCCGGCGGTGTCGAGGGGCGGCTTGAACTCGCCGGTCTTCGGATCGCAGACCAGCAGCGAGCCGGTGGCCACGCCGAAATGGGCGCCGTGGAGCTCGATCCGGCCGTCGCCGACCCGCTCCTTCACGAACGGGAAGGTCAGCAGGTTCTCGATGCTCTGCTTGACGACGGCGAGTTCGAGCTTGGTCAGGTAGTCCGGCGCGTCGGGATCGCCCGCCTTGGACTCGGCCTGCCCCACGAGCGAGACCCACTTGCCGATGAAGTCGCCCGGGGAGAGCGGCTTAGCCTTGTTGGCGTAGGCCTTGATGCCGCCGCAGGTGGCGTGGCCGAGCACGACGATGTGTTTCACTTCCAACGCCTGGACGGCGAATTCCAGAGCTGCCGAGGTGCCGTGGTACTGCCCGTCGGGCTGGTAGACCGGCACGATGTTGGCGACGTTGCGGATCGTGAACAGCTCGCCCGGACCGGCATTGAAGATCGCGCTGGGCGAGACCCGGCTGTCGCAGCAGCTGATGATCAGGATCTCGGGATTCTGGCTGGAGGCGAGCTGCGCGAAGCGGCGGCGCTCCGTCGGGAAGCGGTCCTGCAGGAAGGACCGGTACCCTTCGGTCAGGTAGATGGGGAACATCAAATCGTCTCCGGTTAGAGGATTCCGCGTCGCGCGGAGTGGAACTCAAGGATCCTGCCAAGTCAGAACGCGCGGCTGGACCGGAATAGTCCCGCTCGCGACTTCGGCTGCAAGCTCGGCGAGGCCTACGGGCTCGACGCGCTCGCCGCTGGCGCGCAGTTCATCGAGCGGCCACCAGCGCGTGCCGATCAGGGGATTGTCCTCAGTCTCCGCGAGGCGGCTGGTATCGACCCGGTCGTCGGGCAGGCGGACGAGGAAATAGCGCTCGCGTGCGTCCCGCGACTGGCGGAACAGGTGGAACGGGCCGTCGCAGACGGCGACCTGCGGGCCGATGGTCGCGTCGGCGCGGCCGATCTCCTCCTCGAGCTCGCGCCGGCAGGCGGTGACGTGGTCTTCGCCGGGCTCCAGACCGCCGCCGGGCATGAACCAGAACCGGAGCGGCGCCCCGTCCGGCCCCTTGGCGTGGACGGACGTGTAGGCGATCAGCAGGATCCGGTCCTGCGGATCGAGGACGATCGCCCGGGCAATATGACGGATCGGAAGCGGGGTTTCTGCGCTCATGGCGGCTGAGCTAGAGCGCGCGGTTCGCGATGAACACCGGTTCGGTGCAAATGATCACCGTTCCGGCGGGGTTCGATCGTCCGCCCGTGAGGCCGGCGCCCAGATCACCACCGGGAGCCCGTGCGCGTCGCGCTCCGGCCGCGCCGGCAGCGGCACGGCGCAGCCGTCGAGGATGTCGCGGGCGACGATCAAGGCCGCGAGGGCGTCGAGATGGTCGTCCTCCGGGACGCCTTTGACCCGGCCGGCGATCAGCGCCTCGGGCAGGCCGGCGGCAGCCAGCAGTGTCCGCCGCGAGGCGAGACCCGCCTGCGCGTTCCGGCCCTTCTTCGGCAGGCCGAGGGGCTGGTCGCCGTTGAGCGCGTGGAACGCGACCTCCGGGTGGACCTCGTGGAGCCGGTCGCGCGCCTCCGGGCGCTCCCGCAGGAGCGTATCCACCGCGCGGACGTAGCGGAAGATGTTGAAGCCCTGGATTGAGGGCGCGTAGGGCGGCTCGCTGCCGGCGCGGGAGGCCGCCTTCGCGGATTCGTAGTCCGGCGCGTACACGGCGGCCCGGGGCGGCATCGGGAAGACCGAGGATCGCGCCGGCCCCAGGCGCGCGCGGGCGGCGCGATCGGCAGACCGTCCGCCGCCGACAATCCGGTCGGGCAATCCGATCGGCACGTCGATTCCGACGATCAGCGGCTGTTCCGGCGTGTCGAGGAGCGCGGCGACGTCGGGGAACAAGGCGCAGCGGTGGCGAGCCGGGTCGCCGAGGTCGAGTAGCGCGCCCGCCCAGGCGCCCCGGCAACCGTCCAGCCCCGCGATCCAGCGCGCCATCCTCGCTCCCTCTGCCGATCCCGCGCCGCGCCTCTGGCCCGGAACCCGGAGCCCGCGATGGTCTTGTCTGCCTTGCCCGCCCGGGCGCGGAAAGCTATCCGCGCCCGGGCGGGCGCCGCAGCCCCGGGAGAAGCGTGATGAGCGAGATCCGTCCCCGCCGCAGCGTGCTGGCGATGCCCGGCTCCAACGCCCGGGCGCTGGAAAAGGCGCGGACGCTGCCCGCCGACGTGATCCTGATCGACCTTGAGGACGGCACCGCACCCGCAGTGAAGGCTCAGGCCCGCGCGCAGGTCGCCGCCGCGGTCGCGGCGCGGGGCTTCGGCCAGCGCGAGGTCGTGGTCCGCATCAACCCGCCCGAGACCGAGGACGGCGAGGCCGACCTCGTCGCGCTCGCGCCGGCCGCCCCGGACGCGATCCTGGTGCCGAAGGTCCGCGCCTCAGATGCGCTGATCGCCGTGGGCTCCCGGCTGCGCCGCCTTGGCGCGCCGCTGGCGACGCGGGTCTGGGCGATGATCGAGACGCCGATGGCGGTGGTGAACGCCGCCGAGATCGCGGGCGCGGCCCGGGACGTGGACGGGCGGCTCGGCGCCCTGGTGATCGGTCCGAATGACCTGCTGAAGGCCTCCCGGATCCGACCGCCCGGGCGGGCCGCGCTGATGCCCTGGCTAATGAACGTCCTGGCCGCCGCCCGGGCCTACGAGATCGAGGCGATCGACGGCGTCTTCACCGACCTCAAGGACGCGGCCGGGTTCGAGGCCGAGTGCGTCCAGGGGCGCGACCTCGGCTTCGACGGCAAGATGCTGATTCACCCGAGCCAGATCGGCCCGGCCAACGCGGCCTTCGGGCCGGGTGACGAGGAGATCGCGCAGGCGCGGCGGCTGATGGACGTCTTCGACGCGCCGGAGAACCGCGAGCGCGGCGTGATCGCGGTGGACGGCAAGATGGTCGAGCGCCTCCATGTCGAGGCGGCCCGGCGGACGCTCGCCATGGCCCAGGCGATCGCGCGGCTCTCCGCGTGAGCGACCTGCCCGAGGTCGGCCTGCGGCTGCTCGACCCGCGCCTGCCGGGCTGGGGCTTCCCGCGCTGGGGCTCGTCGGCCGCGGCAGGCCTCGACTTGCATGCCTGCCTCGATGCGCCTCTGGTCCTGCCGGCTCAGGGCAAGCCGGTCCTGATCCCCGCCGGCTTCGTCGTGCTGATCCGCGATCCCGCCTGGTGCGGGCTGATCTTCCCCGCTCGGGCCGCGGCCACCGGGAAGGCTTGGTGCTCGGCAACGGCACCGGGGTGATCGACGCGGATTACGAGGGCCCGCTGATGGTCTCCGCCTGGAATCGGGACGAATCCGAGCCCGTCCGGATCGAGCCGGGCGAGCGGATCGCGCAGCTCGTCTTCACCCGGATCACCCGGCCGGTGCTGACCGTGCTGGAGGGCGCGCCCGGCCCCGGCTCGGAGCGGGGCGCGGGCGGGTTCGGGTCGAGCGGACGCTAGGCCGCCCCTCAGTCCAGCGTCTTGCCGAGCCGCCCCGCCAGATCCTGGATGAACTGGAAGGCGGTGCGGCCCGAGCGCGAGCCGCGGGTGGTGGCCCATTCCAGGGACTCGGCGCGCAGCTGCTCCGGCGGGACGGCGAGGCCGTAGCGGTCGGCATAGGCGCGGATCATCGCCAGGTACTCGTCCTGGCTGCACTTGTGGAAGCCGAGCCAGAGGCCGAACCGATCCGAGAGCGAGACCTTCTCCTCCACGGCCTCGCCGGGATTGATCGCCGTCGAGCGCTCGTTCTCCATCATGTCGCGGGCGAGGAGATGCCGGCGGTTCGAGGTGGCGTAGAACAGCACGTTGCCCGGCCGCCCCTCGATGCCGCCGTCGAGGGCGGTCTTGAGCGACTTGTACGAGGTGTCGTCGGCGTCGAAGGAGAGGTCGTCGCAGTAGACCAGCCAGCGGTGCGGGTCGGGCCGCAGCAGGGCCATGAGGTCCGGCAGGGCCTCGATGTCCTCGCGGTGGATCTCCACGAGCTTCATCGGCAGGCTGCCGGCAGGCCGGCGGGCGTTGATCTCGGCATGGGCCGCCTTGACCAGCGAGGACTTGCCCATGCCGCGGGCCCCCCACAGCAGGGCGTTGTTGGCCGGCAGGCCGCGGGCGAAGCGCTCGGTGTTCTCCACCAGAGTGTCGCGCGCGCGGTCGATGCCGGTGAGCAGGCCCATCTCGACCCGGGCGACCTGCGGCACCGGGGTCAGCCGGCGCTCGGGCCCCCACAGGAAGGCGTCGGCGGCGTTCGGGTCGAAGGCCGGCGGGATTGCGGGCGCGGCCCGCTCCAGCGCGGTGGCGATGCGCTCCAGGAGCGGCATCAGGGTGTCGAGGGTCGCGGGGCTCGTCATCGGATCGGGGGGTTCGCGTGCAGGTCGGTCAGGCGGCCGGTTCTACGGGGAAGATTCCGGGAAATCATCCGTATCCGGACGCATGGCGCAGGTCTTCCGAACGCGAACCCGGATCGGACGTTGAGTCTCCCGGCGGGGTGGGCGCCATGACGCCGGGGAGCACGATGGAAACAGGACCGACGATCCGGATCACCCAGGTCGCCGATTACGTCTTCACGGTGGATTTCGGTTCGGCCCTGCCGGCGCTGATCACCGACGAGGCGCCGCCGATCGGCGGCGGGACCGGGCCGTTCCCCGAGCAGCTCCTGATCTCCGGGGTCGCGAACTGCCTCTGCGCCAGCCTCGTCTTCGCCCTGGGCAAGTTCCGCCAGGAGGCGCGGGGTGTGGCGGCCGAGGCGTCCTGCCGGGTGGAGCGCAACGCCGAAGGGCGGCTGCGGGTCACCGGGATCGGCGTCCACATTCAGCTCGGGGCCGCCGCCGCCGAGATGCCCCGGATCGACCGGGTGCTGGAGCAGTTCGAGCGGTTCTGCACCGTTTCGGAGAGCGTGAAGGCGGGGATCCCGGTCGCCGTCTCGGTGACGGACCGCGACGGGACGCGCCTGAAATGACCCAGGCGGGGGAAAAATCGGCGGCCCGGCGCATTTCCGCAGGATCAACCGGCCGCCAGGGCCGGACGAGGAGACGCCATGTCGGACCAGACGCGAGAGCCCGCCCGCGCCCCTGAGGAGCTTGCCGCCCTGTTCAACCGACGCGCCAATGCCGGCGACGTCGAGGGCCTCGTCGCCCTCTACGAGCCCGATGCGGTGCTGGCGGCCGGCCGCGTCGTCGCCACCGGCCATGCCGAGATCCGGACCTTCTACGCCGACCTGCTGGCGCGCAAATCCGACTTCCGGGCGCCGGAAACGCCGCCGCCCCTGCGCAACGGCGCGCTCGCCATGACCTTCGCGCAGCTGCCCAAGGGCGCGTTCTCGGTGGAGGTCGCCCGCGAGCAGGCGGACGGGACGTGGCTCTGGGCGATCGACCAGCTCAAGCTCGCGCCGCCGAAGGCGTGACGGCCGGCTCATAGGCATCGTCACCCCGGGGCCGCGCAGCGGAACCCGGAATCCAGACGCACCAACGCGCCCGGTTCTGGCGCGCGTCGCGGTTCTGGATTCCGGGCTCGCCTCCGGCGCCCTGGAATGCCAGGGAGAGAGAATGCCGATCCGAGTCGGACCGGTCCGACGCCCGCGCTTGTCCCACCGGACGCGATGCGGCAAAGCGGGGCCCGCGCGCTCGACGCCGCGCAGAAGACCCGAGCCGACTCGATGCACGACATCCGCGCCATCCGGGAGAACCCGGACGCCTTCGACCGCGACCTCGCCCGCCGGGGCCTCGCGCCGCTCTCGGCCGAGCTGATCGCCCTCGACGAGGCGCGGAAATCGTCGGTCTCGGCCGCGCAGGCCAATCAGGAGCGGCGCAACGCGCTGGCGAAGGAAATCGGCGGCGCCAAGAAGGCCAAGGACGAGGACCGTGCCGCGGCCCTGATGGCGGAGGTCGCGGCCCTGAAGGGCGCCGAACCCGAGCTGAAGGCCGCGCAGGACGCGGCCGACAAGACCCTGGCCGACCGGCTCGCCGCGATCCCGAACCGGCCGAAGCCTGACGTGCCCGAGGGCGCGGACGAGCACGGCAACGTCCTCTACCGCAGCCACGCCGCGACCCGCGAGCGGCTGACCGAGGGCAAGGAACATTTCGAGCTCGGCGAGGCCGCCGGCCTGATGGATTTCGAGGCGGCGGCCAAGCTGTCCGGCTCGCGCTTCGTGGTGCTCAAAGGCCAGCTCGCGCGGCTGGAGCGGGCGCTCGGCCAGTTCATGCTCGACCTGCACACGCAGGAGCACGGCTACCTGGAGGTGGCACCGCCGGTGCTTGTCCGCGACGCCGCCATGTTCGGCACCGCGCAGCTGCCGAAGTTCGAGGACGACCAGTTCTCGGTCTTCAAGGGCCTCGATTACGTCAAGGCGCTGCAGGGGCAGGCGGGCGCGGATTCCGCGCCGGTCAGCGACGAGCATTTCTGGCTCGTCCCGACCGCCGAGGTGCCGCTGACGAACCTCGTGCGCGAGTCGATCCTCCGCGAGGAAGAACTCCCTCTGCGCTTCACCGCGCTCACCCCCTGCTTTCGGGCCGAGGCCGGGGCGGCGGGGCGGGACACCCGCGGCATGCTGCGCCAACACCAGTTCAGCAAGGTCGAGCTGGTCTCGATCACGACGCCGGAGGAATCCGCGAACGAGCACGAGCGGATGCTGACCAGCGCCGAGGCGGTGCTGAAGAAGCTCGATCTGCCCTACCGGGTGATGACCCTCTGCACCGGCGACATGGGCTTCGCCAGCCAGAAGACCTACGACATCGAGGTCTGGGTGCCGGGGCAGCGCACCCACCGCGAGATCTCCTCGTGCTCGGTCTGCGGCGACTTCCAGGCGCGGCGGATGAACGCCCGCTACCGCGGCAAGGACGGCAAGCCGGCCTATGTCCACACCCTCAACGGCTCGGGCGTCGCGGTCGGCCGCGCGCTCATCGCCGTGATGGAGAACTACCAGAACCCGGACGGCAGCATCACGATCCCGTCGGTGCTCCACCCCTACATGGGCGGGCTCAATCGGATCGAGGGCACCCGCTGATGCGCATCCTGGTCACCAACGACGACGGCATCCACGCGCCGGGGCTCAGTACCCTGGAGGAGATCGCCCGGGAGCTCTCGGACGACGTCTGGGTCGTGGCGCCGGAGAGCGACCAGTCCGGCGTGTCGCACTCGCTCTCGCTCAACGACCCGCTGCGGCTGCGGCAGGTTTCGGAGCAGCGCTTCGCCGTGAAGGGCACGCCGTCGGACTGCGTGATCCTGGGCGTGCGTCACATCCTGGGCGATCACGGCCCGGACCTCGTCCTGTCGGGGGTCAACCGCGGCCAGAACGTCGCCGAGGACGTGACTTATTCGGGCACGATCGCGGCCGCCATGGAGGGGACGATCCTCGGGATCCGCTCGATCGCGCTGAGCCAGGCCTACGGCGCCGGCGGGCGCGGCGCGCTCAAGTGGGACTGCGCCCGGACACACGGCGCGAGGGTCGTCCGCAAGATCCTGGAGACCGGGATCGAGCCCGGCATCCTGGTCAACGTGAACTTTCCGGACTGCGAGCCGGCCGAGGTGCAGGGCGTCGCGGTGGCCGCACAGGGCTTCCGCAACCAGGCGCTGCTGTCGATCGACGCGCGGGTCGACGGGCGCGGCAACCCGTATTTCTGGCTGGCCTTCGCCAAGGCCCGGTTCGAGCCGGGCCACGGCTCGGATCTCAAGGCCATTGCCGAGAAGCGGATCTCGGTGACGCCGCTGCGCCTCGACCTCACCGACGAGCCGACGCTCACGCGCTTCGCGCAGGCCTTCGCCGGGTGATCGAACGGACGTCGATCGATCTGGGCAGCCTGGAGGCGGCCGCCGGCAACGCGGCCTTCGTGATGGCGCTTCGGGGCCGGGGCCTGCGGGACACCGCGGTGCTGCGGGCCATGGAGCAGGTGCCGCGGGACGCCTTCGCGCCGCAGCCGCATCGCGAGCATGCGCGGCGCGACATTGCCCTGCCGTTGCCCTGCGGCGCGTCAATGACGGCACCGTCCACGGTGGCGCTGATGCTGGCGCTGCTGCGCTTGGAGCCGGGCCAGCGCGTCCTGGAGATCGGCACGGGCTCGGGCTACGTGACCGCGTTGCTGGCCCAGCTCGGCGCCGGCGCGGTGCTGAGCCTGGAGCGCTACACGACGCTGGCCGGAATGGCGACGCGACAGCTGGCGGCCCTCGCCGAGGTGCATGTCGTCCGGGCGGACGGGCTCGCCCCGGAACTGCCCGATGGCGGCTTCGACCGGATCCTGGTCCACGGCAGCGTCGCGGCGATCCCGCCGCACTGGCGCGCGGCCCTCGAACCGGGCGGGCGGCTGGTCACGGGGCTTAGCGGCGACGGGCTTTGCCGGGCCGCCGTGCTGGCCTCGCCGGAGGCCGATGCAGAGCCGGGCGCACCGGTCCGTCTCGCGGCGCTGGTGCCGGGGCTCGCGCGCGTTCTCTGACAACGCTCCGTCATCGCGAGCGCAGCGAAGCGACCCAGGGCAGCGCGACATCGGTGACCGTGGCGCCGCTGGATTGCTTCGCTCCGCTCGCAAGGACGCCGAAGCCGCGGCTATCTCACCCGCCGCGCCGCCCGCCAGAGGCGCCACAGCCGCCGCCAGCGCGGCAGCTCTATGGGCGTGTTGAGCGGGTCATAGGACGCCCGATCCATGGCGGCGAGATAGGGCTCCACCAGGGCTACGGGCAGGAACGCCGCCCCGGCCGACGGCGCGATCGTCGGGCGCGCCGCCTCGAAAGCCTTCAGGTGCTGCCGGGCGAGGGCGCGCAGGTCGGCGCAGGCCCGGCGCAGGCCCGGCCCGCCGCGGCCCGTGACGATGTCCTCGCGGGTGACGCCGTAGCGGCCGAGGATGTCGGCCGGCAGGTAGACCTGCCCGGAGCGGGCATGCCAGGGCAGGGCGCGCAGGAGCCCGGTGATCCCGTAGGCCACCCCGGCATGGCCGGCCGCGCCCGCGCCGCCCGGCTCGGTACCGTTGGCGATCACGAGACTCGCCAGCCGGAACAGGGCCGAGGCGGTCTCGCCGCAATAGCCCTCCAGGTCGTTCACCCGGGGCATCGGGTCCTCGTAGAGGTCGAACACACGGGCATCGATCAGGTCGACGAAGGGCTGGCGCCCGAGGCGGTTCACCCGGATCGCCTCCTCAAGGGCGGCGGCCACTGGATTGGCCCGCACGTCGCCCCGCGCCTCGCCCTGGAGGGCGTCGCGCCACCATTGCAGGCGGATCTCACCGGCCATGGGGGCCGACACCGCCTCGCGCACCCGCGCGACGGTCAGGCTGAAGGCGTAGAGCGCGAAGAGGTGGGGGCGGGCGGCGGCCGGGGCGAACAGGGTCGCGTAGTAGCGGTCCGGGTCGCCGGCCCGCACGAGATCCTCGCAGTGGGACTGCGCGAAGGCGAGCCCGGTCTCCGCCGTCTTGCCGTCGGCCTCCGGCATCAGGCCACCGCAATCAGCGCGGCCGCGACCTTGCGGTTCTCGGCCACGAGGATGTTGTAGGTGCGGGCGGCGGCGCCGGTCTGCATCACGTCGAGCCCGACGCCGAAATCCTTGAGCCAGCCCCGCAGCGCCGGGTCGATCGCCGCAATGTCGAGGCCGGTGCCGACGAGAAGCAGCTCGATCCCCGCCGCCTCGGCCTGGACCGGGCGGAGCGCCGACCGATCAATCGCCCGAGGCTCGGTGACGTCCCAGGCGCGGACCCCCGAGGGCAGCATCAGGATCGAGCCGCGATGGGACATGCCGGCGAAGCGAAAGCCGCCATTGCCGTAGGTGTCGATGATGTGGCGGCCCGGCACGAAGCCGGACTCGAAGCTCTTCGGGGTCTCCCGCTCGGCCATGTCCGAAACAAACTACTCCGCCGGTTGCGGGACGCTCGACCGCTCGGCCGCCGCGCGGGCGCCCGAGAGCATCAGCCCCAGGTAGATCAACACCGGCGTCGAGATGAAGATCGCCGAGTAGGTGCAGATCAGGACGCCGCAGAGCATCACCACGGCGAAGCCCTTGATCGCCTCGCCGCCGAACAGCACCAGCGCCAGCAGCGACAGGGACGACGAGATCGACGTCATCACGGTGCGCGACATGGTCGAGTTGATCGACAGGTTGAGCAGGTCGACGGTGGGGATGGTCTTGTACCGGCGCATGAGCTCGCGGGTCCGGTCGAACACCACGACCGTTTCGTTGAGCGAGTAGCCCACGATCGTCAGGATCGCGGCGATCGAGGTCATGTTGAACTCGATGCGGGTGATGATGAACACGCCGACCGTCAGCACGATGTCGTGGAGGGTGCCGACGATGGCGCCGAGCGCCAGCTCCCGCTCGAACCGGAACCACAGGTAGAGCAGCACCGCCACGACCGAGAGCACGACGCCGAGCGTGCCGGACTGGACCAGCTCGCCGGAGACGCGTGGGCCCACGGTCTCGGTGCGGCGGAAATCGTAATCCTTGTCGAAGGCGGCGTGCGCCTTGTTCATCACCGCGGTCTGGCCCTGCTCGCCGGGCTGGAGCGGCAGGCGGACCAGCACGGTGCCCTGGTTGCCGAGTTCCTGCACCTCCGGTTCGCCGAAGCCGAAGCCCGCGGCGGTGTGCCGGATCGACGCGACGTCGGCCGTGCCGGACTTCGCCTGCAGCTCGACCAGGGTCCCGCCCTTGAAGTCAATGCCGAAGTTCAGCCCGATCGTCAGGAACAGGGCCACCGTGGCGAGCGAGAGCAGCGCCGAGAGCGGGAAGGTGAAACGCCGGAATCGCATGAAGTCGAAATGCGATTCGTCGGGCCAGAGGCGGAGCAGGCGCATGGTCGGTCTCGATAGGCGGGGCCGCTGTACGGTCTCGCTGATCCGCCGTCATTCCGGGGCGCCCGAAGGGCGAGCCCGGAAACCAGAACCGCGGCCGCGCCAGGGCCGGCGCCGTCGGCGAGTCTGGATCCCGGGCTCGCTGCGCAGCCCCGGGATGACAGGGTGGGCCGCCCGGACGGGCGATCAGACGAGAGACGCTTCGCCAACCTCCTGAAAAAGCATTTGGGTGTGCGACGACCCCGTCGTCAGAACGGCAGGGCCTTGGGCCGGAAGGTCTTGTACCACACGGCGATCATCATCCGGGTCAGCGTCACGGCGGTGATGACCGTCGTCAGGATGCCGAGGATGAAGACCACGGCGAAACCCTTCACCGGGCCCGAGCCGAGGAAGAACAGGATCAGGGCGGCGATCGCCATGGTAGAGTTCGAGTCGATGATGGTGGCGAAGGCCCGGTCGAAGCCGGCCTGGAGCGCCGAGATCAGCGAGCGTCCGGCATGGCTCTCCTCGCGCATGCGCTCGTAGATCAGCACGTTGGAATCCACCGCGGTGCCGATGGTCAGCACGATGCCGGCGATGCCCGGGAGCGTCATGGTCGCCTCCAACACCGACATCAGACCCAGGATCAGCCCGACATGGACCATCAGGGCGATGTTGGCGATGAAGCCGAAGGTCCCGTAGGTCGCGAACATGAACGCCACAACGAGGGCCGCCGCCACCAGGGTCGCGAGCTTGCCGGCCTCGATGGAATCGCGGCCGAGACCCGGTCCGACGACGCGGCGCTCGACCACGGTGAACTTGGCCGGCAGCGCGCCGGCCCGGAGCAGCACCGATAGGTCGTTGGCCTGCTGGACCGTGAAGTTGCCGGTGATCTGGCCCGAGCCGCCGGTGATCGCCGAGCGGATCACGGGCGCCGAGACCACCTCGTTGTCGAGCACGATCGCCATGCGGCGGCCGACATTCTCCGAGGTCGCCTGCCCGAAGCGCTGCGCGCCGCGCAGGTTGAACTTGAAGCTCACCATCGGCTCGTGGGATTGCTGGTCGAAGGCCGGCTGCGCGTCGGTCAGCTCGCCGCCATCGGCCATGACCCGGCGCTCGACCGGCACCTTGGCGCCCTTCTCGTCCTTCGATGGCAGCATGTCGACGTCGCCGGACGGGCTGTCGGCGAGCATGCGGAACTCGAGCTTGGCGGTGGAGCCGAGAAGCTTCTCCAGGCGCTCAGGGTTCTGCTCACCCGGCACCTGAATCAGGATCCGGTCGGCGCCCTGCTGCTGGATCGACGGCTCGGTCGTGCCGGTGGAATCGAGGCGGCGCCGGATGACCTCGATGCCCTGACTCACCGCCCGGCGGGTCCGGTCGGTGATCCCGGCATCGGTCAGCGTCAGGCGGATCACGCCGCCGGGCTGCTCGGAGACGTCGAGGGTCCGGGCCGCCGTCTGGCCGAGCGACGTGGTGATCGGCAGCGACAGTTCCTGAAGCTTCGGCAGGACCTTGGCCCGGGCCGCGTCGTCCGCGACCTTCACCTGGACGCCGCGCTGGAGCAGGCCGATGCCGCCGTCGGCACGGACGTTCTCCTGCTGAAGCACTCGGCGAACGTCGTCGCGCAGGGCCTTGGCCTGGGAGGCGATCAGCTCGTTCTGGTCGACCTCGAGCAGGAGCTGCGAGCCGCCCTGGAGGTCGAGGCCGAGCACGATGGCGCGTGTCGGCACCACCCAGCTCGGGAACCAGGAGGGCAGGCTGGCGACGAAGCCCTTGCGCTGCTCGGGCGAGAAGAAGCTCGGCACGGCGAGCATCAGCCCCACCAGGATCAGGCCCAGCGTCGCGATGATCTTCGCACGGGAGAAGCGCAGCATCGGCCGTCTTTTTCTCTTGTGGGCCGGCGCGTTACGCCGGCCAGTTCAAACGGAAGCTCAGGCGGCCTTCACCGAGCCCTTGGCGCGGACCTCGGAGATCATCGTGCGGACCACGCGCACGCGGACGTTGGGGGCGATCTCCACCTCGATCTCGGCCGCGTCATCGGCCGCCTTGGTCACGCGCCCGACGAGGCCGCCATTGGTCACGATCGTGTCGTCCCGGCGCACGGACTTGAGCAGGGTCTGGTGGTCCTTGACCCGCTTCTGCTGCGGCCGCAGGATCAGGAAGTACATGATCACGAAGATCAGGACGAACGGGATCACCTGAAAGGCGATCTCCGCTCCGCCAGCGGCCGTACCGGCCCCTTGCGCGAAGGCGGGGTGATCAACGAGCGTCTCCTGCAAATGGCGATCGGGCCTGCCGCCGGTTTTCGGCGTGGGCAGACCTGTCGAAAAGCGCGCGGACTATAGCCAGGGGCTTCCCGAAAGCAACGTCGAAGCGACGGGCATCGGCGGCGGCCTCACAGCAGGGCGCGCACCGCAGCCGCGAAGGCGTCGGGTGCCTCCTGGGGAAAGTTGTGGCCCACCCCCGCGACGATCTCACGCCGGTACGGGCCGGTGAAGTGGCGGGCCGCCGTGTCGGTCGCGGACGGCGGTGCGACGCCGTCCGCGCCGAGCAGCACGATCGACGGCACGGCGATCGCCGGCTGGGCGGCGAGCCGGGCTTCGATCTCGACCAGCGCCGGGTCGCTCGGCACCAGTCCGAAGCGGTGGCGGTAGGAATGCACCACCACGTCCACGAAGTCGGGATTGTCGAAGGACAGAGCGGTTTGCGCGTAGGTGTCCGCGTCGAAGGCCCAGGTCGGCGACCAGAGCTGCCAGAGCAGGCGGCAGAACGCGTGCCGGCCGCCCGCGAGGCCGGCGCGACCACGCTCGCCGTGCAGGTAGTACTGATACCAGAGCCGGTGCTCTGCCTCGGGCGCAACCGGCCGCCCGGAGGCCGGGATGTTCTGGATGTTGTAGCCGACGCCGCAACTCACCAGGCCCTTGGCCCGGTCCGGCCAGAGCGCCGAGACCACGCAGGCCGCCCGTCCGCCCCAATCGTAGCCGGCCAGCACGGCGCGCGCGATGCCGAGGGCGTCCAGGAAGGCCAGCAGGTCGGCCCCGAGCGCCGCCTGCTCGCCGGAGCGCGGGGTTGCCGGATCCAGGAACCGCGTCGGCCCGTAGCCGCGCAGATAGGGGACGAGACAGCGGACCCCGGCGGCGGCGAGCCGCTCGGCCGCCGCGGTGCAGGCGCGGGCGTCGTACGGGAAGCCGTGGAGCAGCACGGCGGGCGGTCCGTCCGGCGGCCCGAATTCCAGATACGCAACGTCGAGGACGCCGGCCTGCACACGCTTCATGGACGATTCCCGCGATGCCGAGACAGGGATCCTAATCACTCCCCGTGCAATTGCCGCACGCGCTTGCCGGCGCCGATCCGCGCCCGACCTTCCCGCGCGATCGACCAACGCGACGGAGGAGTTTGATGGGCCTGCTTGACGGTGCGAAGAATCTGATCGGCGACGTCGCTGCTGCAGCCGACCGGATCCTGGAGCAGACCGGAAGCGGCAAGCTAGCCCTGACGATGGCGAAATTCTATCCCGGCGGTCTCACCGCCTTTCTCGACCGCCTGCGGGAAACCGGTCACGGCGACGCCGTCGCGTCCTGGCTGGCCGCTGGGGCGGGGCCGGAGGCGCGGCAGCCGGTGCCGGCGGCCGCCATCGCAAGCTGCCTGCCGGAGGGGGTCGCGGAGCGTCTCGCCTATGACCTGGGTGTGCCGGAGGGCCGCGTGGCCGTCGTCCTGTCGGAATTCCTGCCGGCCGCCGTGGCGGAGCAGAGTGAGAACGGGCAGCTGAAACCGCAGCTGAACTTCAGCACGCAGGTGCGATCAGCGCCCGGCGCTGCTTAAGGGGTCGCGCATTTCATCAGCGGCGGCGCGGTCGCGCAGCTCAGGTAGCAGGTCTGTTTCGCGAAGCAGAACCAGGAAAGCTCACCGCTCTTGAGGCAGGCCCCGCCACAATGCCGGTACGTGCCGAAGAGCGGCCGGACAAAGACCGCGTCCGTGAGAGGACGCGCCTCCGCGAGCCGGGTCGTCTCGGGCGGCGCCGCCGGTGTCGCACCCGACCAGACCGAGGCAAGGAGGGGCAGGACCAGCGATCGGATCGGGAGTCTCATGACCGCGCGATTGTCGGACGTGTTGCGGGCCGTCATTCCGGGCCACGGCCGAACCACTGTCGATTAAATTGCGGTTCACGCAGACCGGTCGCGCCGCAGGTCTCTCGCTCTTGGGGCGATGTGCTCTAGTATCGCCGCCGACGTTGCACGACGGGAGACCCGCATGAGCCTGCTCAATTCCCTCGGGGAGATCGCGCTCAAAGCGTTGCCCGGTGTCATCCAGCAGGTTCTTCCCGGCGGTCTCAACGCGCTGGTCGATCAGCTCCGCCGCTCGGGCTACGAGAGCCAGGTCAATTCCTGGCTCGGCCGCGGACCGAATGAGCCGATCACGGCGGAGGATCTGCGCAAGGTCCTCGACAACGATCAGGTCCGCCAGATCGCGCAGAAGCTCGGCATCCCGATGGATCAGCTGTTCCCGACCCTGGCGCAGGCGTTGCCGGAGGCAGTGGACCGCCACAGCCCCGATGGCACCCTGCAGGCGCCGAACGCCTGAGCGCACCTGTTCTCGCGGCCGGTCGGGCGGATAGGCGTCGGAGATCGCGTTGACGGGTCTGCCGCCATTCCTGGGGTGATCGCTCCGGCAGCACCGTCCTTGCGAGCGGAGCGAGACAATCCAGTCGGCGCGACGACGCCTGAAGTCGTACTTCCCTGGGTCACTTCGCTGCGCTCATGACGACGAGGAGTACACCACCCGAGGTCTTCAGCCGGAAACCGTCTGGATCCGGCATCCCCTGCGCCCTGGATCGCCGACGCGAAGCGGTTTCGGTCGAGCCTGTGCCGCAAACGCGAACGGCGGCCCCTCTCGGGACCGCCGCCGGTCACAATCAGCTCCGCGCCGCTCAGTTGCTGGCGAGCTGGGACATAGGATCCACGGGCGAGCCGCCCTTGCGGATCTCGAAGTGCAGCTGCGGCGAGGTCACGTTGCCGGAGGCGCCGGATTTCGCGATCGTCTGGCCGCGCTTGACCTTCTCGCCGGGCTTCACGTCGATCTCGCCGTTATGGGCGTAGGCCGAGACGTAGCCGTTGGCGTGACGCACCAGCACGAGCTTGCCGTAGCCCTTCACGTCCGAGCCGGCATACGCGACCGTCCCCTCCTCGGCCGCCTTGACCGGCGTGCCCTCCGGCACGGCGATGTTGATGCCCTCGTTGCCGGAGCTGCCGTAGCCGGCGATCACCCGGCCCTTGGCGGGCCAGCGGAAGCTCTCCGACGGCGTCGCGTCGGCCACGGAGCTGGTGGTGGCGGGCTCGGGCTTGGCCGGGGCCGTGGGCGCCACCGCCGCAACCGGCTTCGGAGCCTCCTTGGCGGCGACCTTCTCGGCCTTCTCCGCGGCGGCCGCCTTCTGCGCAGCCTCCTTGGCGGCCTTGGCTTCCGCGAGCTTCTGCGCAGCCTCGGCCTTCGCGGCGGCCTTCGCCTCGGCCTTGGCCTCCGTCGCCTTCGCCTCCGCCTTCGCCTCAGCCTTGGCCTTCGCCTCGGCCTTCGGATCCGCCTTCTTCTCGTCGGCCTTGGCGACCTGTCCGGGGCGCACGTGCCGCGGCTTCTCGTCGTCCTTCGACGCGCTGTCCTTGCGGGTCTTGGCCTCGGCGACCTTCCGAGCCGCGGCGTCGCGGGCGAGTGCCTCCTTGCGCTCCGCCTCCTTCTCGGCGGCGGCACGCTTGGTCGCCTCTTTCGCGGCCTCCTTGGCGGCCTGCTTGGTTTCCTCGCGCTTGGCGGCTTCCTTGGCCTCCTCGCGTTTCGCGGCGAGCTTGCTCTCGACCTGCTTGGCGTCCTCGCGCTTCTCCTCGGCCGCGCGGGCCGGGCGAGCGGTCATCGGGGCCGCGGCCGGGTTCATGCCGGAGGCGTTGTAGACCGGGATCACGAGCTGCCGACCCGGGGTGATCTGGCTCGCGCTGGTCAGGCCGTTGGCAGCCAGGATCGCCGAGGCGGGCACGCCGAAGCGGGTGGACATCTGGTTCAGGCTGTCGTTCTGCGACACGGTGATCTGCGTGCCGCCCTGAGCGCTCCAGCCGACCGGGCCGGTGGAGGCGACGCGGGTCGTGGGTGCGGCGGCGTGCGTCTGAGCCGGCGTGGCGGCCGCGACCGGGCGCGGGGCGCCGGGCGGGCTCAGCGCCTCCGACTGGATGCGGCCGGTGCGGATCGCGGGCACGGACTTGAGGCTGCCATCCGGCAGGCTCCCCGTGGCAGCAGGCTCCGACTCGAACGGGTTCGAGAAGGGGTTGCTCAGGCGCGACGCGTCCGAGGAACAGGCGGCAGCTGCGCCGCCAATGATGCCGATGAGGGCGACCCGCGACAGCGTCCGCAACATCTGACCCGTACCGCGCACCCGCATCGACGCACCCGTTTGCCTGACGCAACCTGATGCGCCAATGAAGACGGATTCAGGTTAAGCAACCGTTCCCGTTCAGCATGTCTGCGACCGTGGCGCGAAGACTTCTTCGGTCTTTCGCGCAGCGCGCGGGATGATCCGACGGGCCGGCTTCGTGCCTTTTCCGTCCCGGCCGGCACCCCACATCGAGGGGATGTTCACCATCCGCGCCGCCCGCGACAGCCTTGCCGATCTGCCCGCGATCGAGACCGCGCGCCTGTCGATCGCGGGACTCCGGCCTGAGGATGCACAGGCCCTCCGTCGGCTAACGGACGATCCGGCGATCACCGCGGCGGTGGACTTCCTGCCGACCCCGTTCACCCTTCAGGATGCCGAGGATCTGATTCGCAGCGGCTCCCGCGGCCAGGACCGCTTCCTCGGCGCTTGGACGCGGGAGACCGGCGGGACCGGCGCGCCGCAGGCGTCGGCGGCGCGCGACCTCGTCGGGGTGGTCGGAACCCATCTGCGCGGCGCCGGCGTGATTGAGATCGGCTACTGGATCGGCGGCGCCGCCCGCGGGCGCGGCTACGCCTTCGAAGCGGTCTCGGCGGTCATCACCTTCCTCGGCGGGCGCTTCCCGACACGCAGTGTCGTGGCGGAGTGCCGCCCGGCCAACGTCGCGTCCTGGGGCCTTCTGGAGAAGCTCGGCTTCCGCGATACCGGGGAGGAGGGCCACCGGCCGGGGCGCCGCCTGCTCCGGCGATCCTGATCGCCGGAAGCGTCACGCAGGCCGCGGCGCGCCCGCGCAGCGGCAGACGATGCTTCTCTTGCCGAGGACCGACCGGCAAAGAAAATAAAAATGCCCTCGGCGGTGAGCCGAGGGCTTGTCCGGAACCGGCCCGAAGGCCGGCCGTCAGACCGGATCAGAAGGTGATGCCGGTCTCGACCATGTAGCGGTCCTGCGAGGTGCGGTTGCCGTCCCGGCCGAAACCGGTACCCAGCGTACCCTCCGCGAGGTTGCCGCGGGTGATGCCGCCGAGCTCAACATGCGCGTACTCCACCCGGAAGAAGTAGCGATCGAACGTGAAGGTCGGCGTGACGGTGACCGAGAACGCGTTGCTGCCGGCCCCGAAGCCCAGCAGGTTCGTCCCGCCCGAACCCCGGACGCCTGTCTGCTCGGTGTACTCGATGCGGCCGGCCAGCGAGAAATTGTCGGTGAACGAGTAGGCCGCCAGCAGGGCGCCGCCATAGGTCGAGGCCGTGTTGCCGATCCCGACGCGCAGGTCGCGCTCGACATTGGTGAACTGGAAGTACGGCGAGATGATCCAGGGGCCGTTCGCGTAGGTGTAGTTGATATTGAAGATGCCGCTGTTCTGCTGCGCGTTCGGCGTGGCGAACTGGTAGCGGGCGCTCCGGTCGAGGGCATTGGTCCGGCCGACGTTCAGGCCGCCATTGACGCCGATCGTGTTGTAGTCGTCGAGCTTGTAGGCGACGTTGCCGGTGAACCACGTGATCTCGTTGGAGAAGAACCCGTCGGTCCCGGCGAGGGAGACCGAGAGCGGGCCGCTGCTGTAATTGACCTGAACGCCCTGGTTGATGAAGTTCTCCTGCACGAACAGGAGGCCGCGGTTGATGTTCAGGTTCTGGTAGGTGAAGAGCAGCTCGGTGCCGATCAGGGTGAACATCCGTCCGCCCTGGATCGACCATTCATCGTTGATCTGGATCTTGCCGTAGGCGACCGGCACCGGGCCGAACAGCAGGTCCGTCTGGGTGAAGGTCCCGAGGGTCGGGAAGCCAAGCTGCGGGATCGAGTAGCCGCCGGCCTGGATGTAGAACTGGAACGCGCCCTCGGGCTTCTGGATGATGCCCTGGATGTTCGAGAAATCGAAGCGCGCGGACCGGTCGCGGTCGTTGGGGGCCGCCGGGGTCGAGAACGACGCGAACGGGTTGGTCTGCGTGTAGCCGTAGCCCGTGATGGCGCCGCCTACGTAAAGGTCGCCGAGCGGACCCGCGGCGAAGCAGGTCGGGTTCGGGTTGGCCTTGATCACGCCGCTGTAGACCGGGCCGAGGAGCGTAGCCTTGCACGGTTCGGCGGGGGCGGAACGGGCGTCGGAGCCGGGGCGGCCAGATCGGCCGCGAGGATGCTGGTCGAGGACAGCAGCACGGTGGCCAGGCCGGCCAGGGTGGATCGCTTCAGCATGGTGTCGCAGCTCGTTCGGGTTCGCTCACGGCCAAGCTGACATCGCGTTGCGTTTGACACAAAACTAAACATAGAGCATTTGCATATTTTTTGAGCAGATCGATATCTCGCACAACGATCGCCCAGGAAATGTGACTTTGCAGCCACATTTGCCCTGTCGGCCGCTTGCCTTGACTGCGATGAGCGCCGAACAGCTTGGCGAGACCTGTCCAATGCTGTCGCGTCAGGCCGCCGCACCGATCGGGTCGCAACGAAATCCTCCGAACTCATGGCGGGCCAATCGTTCGGCAAGAGCTGGAAGGAAGGTCGCCGCTTCCTCGGCGAGTCGCCAGGGCGGGTTGACGACGATCAGGCCGCTGCCGGTCAGACGCGTCGGGTCGTCGGGCCGGTCGATCAGCAGGTCGAGGCGCAGCGCTGGGCGGGGGAGGGCAGCATCGAGGTCCCGGACCATGCGTTCGAGGGCGGCGACGTCCTTGATCGGGTACCAGGCCAGGAACAGGCCGGTCGGCCACTTCGCCACCGCCCGGGCGAGGTGGGTCCCCAACCGCTCGATCTCGCCGGGGACCTCGTAAGGCGGATCGATCAGCACGAGGCCGCGCCGCTCGGGCGGCGGAATCTGGGCGTTGACCGCGATCCAGCCGTCGAGGTTCAGCACCTTCGTGCGCGTGTCGCGCTCGTAGCGCGCCCCGAGGGTGACCGCATCCGCCGGATGCAGCTCGACGAACACGCCCTTGTCGCCGGGGCGGAGCGCCTCGCGGATGATCGCGGGCGATCCGGGATACGCCGTCGCCCCGTAGCGTGCCTGGACCGCCGCCACCGCCGCCCGGTAGGGCGCGAGCAGCGCCTCGACGTCCGGCGCGAAGGGCGTATCCATCCGGCCCCAGCCGTCCCGCCACTCGCCGGTGCGCGACGCCTCGTCGGCCTCCAGATCGTAGACGCCGAGGCCCGCGAAGGCGTCCAGCGCCCGGAACGGCTTGTCCTTGAGGCGCAGGTGGTCGAGCACGCGCGCGAGCACGAGATGCTTGAGGACGTCGGCGTGATTGCCGGCGTGAAAGGCGTGCCGATAATTCATGGAGACCCGCTCAAGCCGATCCCGCGTCTCGGGTCCAGCGCCGCGCGCCGAAACCGCCGAAAAATCTCAGCGCGCGGCGTCGAGGGTGATCTCCGGCGCGCGGCAATTGGCACGGGCGACCTCGGGGCAGGGGGTGAAGCCGCGCAGGTCCTTGCCGAAGCAGATCCGGACCTCCTGCAGCTGGCCCCGCGTGCAGGTGACCGCCATCATGTCGGGACGCAGACCGCGATTGGCGGCCACGAATTGCCGGGCGATCTCGATGGGCGCCAGATTCTGCGCCGGGCCTCCGCCCTTGAGGCTCTCCGGGATCGTCACGGCGAGCCGGGCCTCCCGGGCCGCGTTGAAATAGGCGGCCGGGTCGAGCCCCGAGCAGGTGCCGTGCTTGCGCCACTCGTAGCGGGCGAGGCCTTCGCTCGGATAGACCTGCCCGGCCACCTCGATCGCCTGCCGGGTCGGCTGGCGCGCGACCGCCGAGCAATTCTCGGGATAGCCGCGTGCATATTGCGGCCACAGCCCGTGCAGGACGAAGCCAAGACCCCGCCCCGGCGCGCACTGGACGTCGTCACGGCGCTCGCCCGCCCCGGCGCAATAGGTCGGCGACCACGACAGGGCCAGCACGTAGAAGTCGAAATCGCCGGGCGAGCCCCGCCGGGCGAAGCCGCCGTAATCCTGCGCGGCGGCCGGGCCGGCGAGCAGCAGGCCGGCGAGGCAGGCGGCGAGGCCGCGCATGATCAGGGCCGCGCCATCCGGCAGGCCGTCGCGTAGGCGTAGGCTAGGTCGCGGTCGAGACCGTGGACGCAGAATTCCACGCCCCAGGTCGCCCCGATGATGCCGAGGCTCTCGCGCACGGAATAGTCGACCTTCCGGCGCAAGCCGTCCGACGTGGTCACGGTCGCGGTGCAGAAGCGCCGGGGATAGGTGTCGAGCCCCCAGGGCCGCCAGGCCGTGCGCTCGATCCTGTCGAAGGAGACGATCGTCATCGGCGAGTTCCAGAACTTCGCCTCCTTCTCGGCGAAGTTAGTCGAGACCCGTTCCAGCACCGACGGGTCCTGGCAGCCGGGGATCTGCGCGTCGAACGGGAATTCCCGCTCCTCGGCGGGCTCGATATCCTCGCGCGCCGAGCGGGCGAGGGCCGGCTGAGCGAGGGAGAGGAGGGCCAGCCCAAGGGCGAGGCCGTTCAGGATCGGGCGCATGGCGCGAGTCTCGGCGGGTGTGCGGTCCAGCATCCCGGAACGATGGCCTCGCAGACCCGTCAGTCAAGCGTCAGCGGCCCAAGGGCCGCCGTTGGGCCGTCGTTTGGCGGAGGGTGCGGCGCGGCCGCTACACTGGGCCGCCGGATCCGGATGCGGGGCCATATAAGGCCGCGCTCTGTCAGCTCAGGCGGCGGACCGCGTAGCGATAGCGGCGACCGTGCGCGTCCAGAAGCTCGCTGTCAGGACCTTCCTGCCAGACGACCTCGTCATCGGGTCGCGCAGCGTTGGTCAGAGTCGCGCCGCGGACGATGTCGAGGCTGAGGCCGAACCCATAATTGGTGGCGGTCGCGTCCGTGATCGCGGCCGTGATGTCGGCCTCGTCGGGCAGGCAAGCGAAGAGGACGCCGTCGGCGATCGCGAGGGTGTAGGTTTGCACGAGTGGGCTCCAGCGAACGCGACAGGCATGGACCAGCATGCGAGCGCCCGAACCTAGGCATCGCGACCGGGATGTGAACCCTTCGGATCGCGATGCTGCGTTGCACCATTTCGTGAGCGCAAGCTCGGCGCAAGTCTGCCGAGCTGTTCGCGCAAGACCGGAAGGACAACAGCGCCGATAACGGCCCAGGTCAGGATTCGAGGCCCGGGAGGACGGCCGGCTTCTCAGGCGCGACCACGACGGTCGCCGGCACGGTGCCGTCGCCCGCCAACGCGTCCGCGATCGCCTCCGGTGCGATCGGCGTGTCGACCGCGTCGCCGTCAGAGCCCGGCGGCCCCGGGATGATCCGGGCCGTCTCCCGACGCGGCCCGGTCTCGGCGTCGGCGGCGTGCTCGTCGGCGACGCCGGCCACGGCCTCAGGCGCGATCAGGCCGAGGGAGGCCGCGTGCTCGGCCACCGCGACGCTGTCGGCCGCGAGAACGAGGCTCGAGCCCGCCCGGGCCACGGCTCCGGCGAGCCGGACGATCTCCTCGATCCGGCCGGCGTCGCGCGACACGTTGCGGATATACACCGCCAGCACCCGCCCCGGATTCTCCTCGACGATCTGCGCGTAGACCTCCGGATCGTGCTGGCCGCTGTCGCCGATCAGCACGAAGGGCAGGTCGCGATAGAGGGCGAGCATGTGCCGGATCAACGCCTGCTTGTGGTCGGTCGCCCGGCGCGGCAGCGGGTGCGTCCACGACAGGCCCCATTCCCGCAGGAACAGCACCGGCCCCGCCGGGATGCCGTGGCGCTGAAAGAACTCGGACAGCATCTCGTAGAGGCCCCAGGGCGCGCGGGAGACGTAGAGCATGGGGTTGCCCTCTTCGCCGCCGGCCCCGGCATGCAATGCGCGGTAGAGGGCAGCGACTCCGGGAAACGCCACGCGGCTCTCGGCGTCCTCGACGAACAGCCGCCACAGCATCTTCAGCTTGTTGGCAACGCCGGTGCGCATGACCGTGTCATCGATGTCGCTGACGACGACGTACCGGCAGCCACTGGGCGGAATGAACACTGCGCCCTGGGCCGGGATCGGCGGGTCTGCCTCGAGCACGAGATCGACCCCATGCCACTCACCTGCACCGGTCGGGAGGCCGCGGGGATGCAGGTTCAGACGGAAATAGCCGTCGCGGTCGGTCTCGACCCGGGCGGCATCACCGCCGAACCGGGCGGTGACGGCGGCACCCGCCACCTTCCGCCGGGCGATGCGGCGGCGCAGGTCCCGCCATTGGGCCCGGAGGGATTCGGGATCCTCGCCGGGTATGCCGGGCGATTGCCGGAAGACCCGGCCGATCAGGAAGATCTCGTCGTGCGAGCCGTAGCCGCGGTAGGGCTCGACCACGAGCCCACCCCGGCCCTTGCCGCCATAGCCCTGCGCGCGCCGGACCGGCCGGATGAGGACCCGTAGCGCCTTGGTGACGCCCCTGCGCACGCGTGAGGCCATCGCATCCGCGACCCTTACGGCCGCTCAGGCCTGCGGCAGTTCGGGGCTGAGCCCCAGCGCGTCGAGGCCCTCTTCGAGCATGTCACCCGCGATCGGCGAGCCCAACAGGGTCTTCACCGTGCCCTCGCCGGCAGCCTCGCGTTCCCGGGCAAAGCGCACCGCCTCACCCCATTCCTCAGGCTCCATGTCGCCGCGCCCGACATAGAACAGGGCCAGAAGCTCCGCGCGGGAATCATCGCCGAGCCCGGTGATGAAGCTGCGAACCTCCGATTCCGTGGCATCGTCGGTGCCCGAGATCAGCACATCCGTGGCTCCGTCATCGATCGGGTTCGAGCCCGAATCCGGATCGGTGTTGCCTTCCTTCACCTCGATGGCGCGCAGCCTCATGACGATGTCGATGACGGTTTCGACGGCGATATCCATGCGCGGGTCTCCGAACGCTGACGGGGTCGGGCCGATCGGGCCCTCAAGCCGCGACAACGGACGAGCGGGGCAACGGGTTCGCCGCCTTCCCCATCGAAGGCGGGCTGCGTGGTCCGCGCCCCTTCCCGGCTCAACGACCTTCCGCTAGAGGCTGCGAGACTTCTCCGACACCCGTGTCAACACCGGCGATAGACGTGGATTCTTCAAAGAGTACCGAAGCGTCGCCTGCCGATACCGTCGAACCCGCATCACGCGACGTCCAGTCCCGGGGCGGCGCGCCGCGCGCGCTGCTGGCAGCCGGATCCGCACTCTGCGCCCTGACCGCGCTCGCGTCGGTCTCGCCGCAGCCCGCCGCGGCCCGCCCCACCACCTACGAGGGCAGCGCGCCGAGTTGCTTCATCACCGGCGGCGGCAACCTTGAGATCTGCCGCGAAGGTTCGGAGGCCGAGGGCGTCCTGATCTCGCCGGCCCCCTGCGCCTTCGCCCGCGGCGTCCAGATCCTGCGGCTCGGGCGGTCCGAGGCGCCCGGCCCGCTGCAGGCGATCTTCCAGGGCCAGACCCCGATCGCGTCCCGCCGCCGCGACGAGCCCTGCCCGGAGCGGCGCGCCACCGACAGTCGCGACGGCGGCTCGCTGCGCACCGGCCGCAACCTGGAAGCCCTCGCCACGACGCTGCCGCCCTCCGCCGACCGGTTCTGGGTCGATCTGCCGGAGGAGCGGGCGCAGACCCGCGGCTGGTCCGAGCCGACGCCCTCGGCCGAGGGGATCGGCCCGCGCGATCCGATCGCCGTCTCAGGCCGGGATTGGGCCGGGGAAGCCTACAGCTACGTCTTCCTGCTCGGGCAGGAGCGGGTGGGTGCCGCAGCCCCGGGAAACGACGCGCCGGAGGGGCGTCGGCGACGCGGCCGCCGGCAGGCCGAGGCGGACGAGGGCGGCGCGGGCCCGGCCGATGTCCGGCGCCGCGTTCAGATCGAGGCCCGGACCCTCGACTTCCAGACCTTCGAGATCCGCACCCGTACCCCCGACGGGTACGGCCTGACCTGGACGCCGTTCGAGGCCGGCTCGGGTCGCGGACGGAGCGATCCGCCCACCCCGGCCGCGGTGATCGACGAGACCGGCAAGCCGGTGGCCTCGGCCTGCACGGCGCCGGCCTTCGAGACGCACGGCCTCGCCGGCTCGATCAGCATCGCCGATCGCACCTACCACTACATCTATACCGACGTGCTCCCTGAGGATTGCGGCCTCGCGCCCGAGAAGCGCCGCACCGCGCTCTATTTGCGCACGGCCCAGGACCGGCGGGGCCAAAGGTCTGGTCCGCGGCACGGAAGCTCGCCGGTCCGCTGCCGCCCGGGACCCTCGTGCGGATGGCGCGCGGCAAGGGCATGCAGCGCTGGGCGATCGCGTATACCTGCCAGCGCCCGGCCAATGCCCCCGGCGGCCCGGTCGCCGATATCTGCCTGCAATACACGGCCGACATGAATCTCGACGGGATCGGTGCCCTCAAGCTGTACGCCGATCCCGTGGAGGCCGGTCGCTCGCCGGCCTATCTCGGGCTTCGCTCGGGCGGCGACGGCAGCGGCCGCTACGACCGGAGCGCGCATTTCTGGATGACGGATGCGGAGGGCAACCTCGACACGCCGTCGATTTACCCGGGCAAGGCCGGTTTCCTGACCTGGCTCGACCGGCTGGCGCCGACCGCCGCGGGCCGCGACACATCGAGCCTCTACGGCCGCCCGGTCTATTGGGCGACGTGGACGGTGCGCCGGATCGACGCGCAATAAGCCGCGGGACCCGCTATATGGGCGGCCGACCCGCCACAAAAGGCGCCCCCCTGACGGACCCGATGGAAACCCATATCGACCTGTGGTTCGCCGCGAGCATCGTGGTGATCTCGCTGCTGCTCTCGGCCTTCTTCGCGGGGGCCGAGACCGCCTTCACGGCCGCGTCGCGGGCGCGGATGCACGCCCTCGAACAGGCGGGCGATCCCCGGGCCGCGATCGTCAACCGCATCCTGGCGATCCGCGAGCGGTTCATCGGCGCGATGCTGATCGGCTACAACATCGTGGCGATCGGCGCCTCCGCCTTCACCACCAGCGTGCTCACCGCCCTGTTCGGCAAGAGCGGCGTGATCTACGCCACCGTCGGCATGTCGGTGCTGGTCATCGTCTTCGCCGAGGTGCTGCCGAAGACGCTGGCCATCTCCAAGCCCGACAAGGCGGCGCTGCTCACCGCCCGGCCGGTGGCCTTCGCGGTGGCGCTCATGGGCCCGCTGGCGCTCGCGATCGAGCAGGTGGTGCGGCTGATGCTGAAGCCCTTCGGGATCACCATCGGCGAGCACCAGTCGATCCTCACCGCCGCCGAGGAGCTGCGCGGGCAGGTGGCGCTGATGCACCGCGAGGGCGGTGTCGCCAAGGCCGAGCGCGACATGCTGGGCGGCCTCCTCGACCTGTCGGACCTGACGGTCTCCGACGTCATGGTCCACCGCACCAAGATGCGGGCGATCGACGCCGACCAGCCGTCCGAGGACATCGTGCGCGCGGTCCTGTCCTCGCCCTATACGCGGATGCCCCTGTGGCGCGGCACGCCGGAGAACATCGTCGGCGTGCTCCATGCCAAGGACCTGCTGCGGGCGCTCGACGCCGCCGGGGGCGACGCCTCGGGCCTCAAGGTTGAGGCGCTGGCGCTCGAGACGTGGTTCGTGCCGGGCACGACGTCGCTGCGCGCCCAGCTCAAGGCCTTCCTGACCAAGAAGACCCATTTCGCCCTGGTGGTCGACGAGTACGGCGAGGTGATGGGCCTCGTGACCCTGGAGGACATCCTGGAGGAGATCGTCGGCGACATCGCCGACGAGCACGACGTCACCGTCTCGGGCGTGCGTCCGCAGGGCGACGGCTCGGTGAACGTCGACGGCGGTGTGCCGATCCGCGACCTCAACCGCGCCATGGACTGGAACCTGCCCGACGAGGAGGCCACCACGATCGCGGGCCTCGTCATCCACGAGGCCCGCACGATCCCCGATCAGGGCACGGCCTTCAACTTCCACGGCTTCCGGTTCCAGGTGCTGCGGAAGGCCAAGAACCGGATCACGACCTTGCGCATCACGCCGCTGACCCCGGCGGGGCTCCAGGCGGCGGGCCAGCCTGAGGCGCAGCGCGACGCGATGTGAGCGCGGCCTTCTCTGCGGCCGGCTTCTTGATGCGCGTTGCCACACTGAACGCCGTCATTCCGAGGCCGCGAAGCGGAGCCCGGAATGACGGCGTTGGACTCCCCAATCTCCGAAGCGCGCGGCAGATGCCTCTTACCCCGGCATCGCCTCCAGCCCCTCGGCACGGATCCAGTCGCGGGTGCGGTCCAGCGCCCGACCGAGCCTATCGAACAGCGCGTCGATCTCGTCCGGGGTGATGATCAGCGGCGGGCAGACGGCTACACGGTCGCCGGCGAGCGCCCGCACGATCAGCCCCTCGCCTTGCGCGAAAGCAACGCATCGGGCCGCGACGCCCGCCTTCGGGTCGTATTGCCGCTTGCTGGCCTTGTCGGCGACGATCTCCAGGCCGCCGATCAGCCCGATGCCGTTGGCCTCGCCCACGATGGCGTGCTCGGCGAGGGCTGACAGGCGGCGCTGGAACTGCGGCGCCTTCTCGGCGGCGCCCTCGATCACCCGGTCGCGCCGATAGATCTCGATCGCCTTCAGCGCCACCGCGGCCGCAACCGGATGGCCCGAATAGGTCGTTCCGTGGCCGAACGTGCCGATCTTCTCGCTCTGTGCGATGAGCGCCTCGTAGAGCGGCTCGTCGATACTCACGCCGCCGAGCGGCATGTAGGCGGAGGTGAGCGCCTTTGCGAAGGAGATTGAGTCCGGCCGGACGCCCAGAGCCTCGCTGCCGAACCACGTGCCGAGCCGGCCGAAACCGCAGATCACCTCGTCGGCGATCAGGCGGACGTCATATTTCGCGAGCACCGCCTGGATGGCCGCGAAATAGCCCCGCGGCGGCACGATCGCGCCGCCCGCGCCCATCACTGGCTCGGCGATGAACGCCGCCACGGTCTCTGGTCCCTCGCGCAGGATCGTCTCCTCCAGCTCGGCGGCGAGCCGAGCCGAATAGGCCTCCTCGGTCTCACCGGGCCCGGCGCCCCGGTAATGGTGCGCGGGCGCGACGTGCAGGAAGCCCGGCAGCGGCAGGTCCCAGTCGGCGTGGTTCGCCGCGAGCCCGGTCATCGAGGCGCTGGCCACCGTGACCCCATGGTAGCCCTTCTGGCGGGCAATGATCTTCTTCTTCTTCGGCCGGCCCAGCGCGTTGTTGTAGTACCACGTGAGCTTGACCTGCGTATCGTTCGCCTCCGAACCCGAGGAGGTGAAGAAGATCTTCGAGGTCGGGACCGGCATCAGCTCCTTGAGGGTTTCGGCGAGTTCGATCCCCGGATCATGGCTGCGGCCCGAGAAGAGATGCGTGAACGGCAGCCGCGCCATCTGCGCCCGGGCCGCCTCGACGAGCTCCGCGTTCGAGTAGCCGAGCGCCGTGCACCACAGGCCGGACATGCCCTCGATGTAGGGACGGCCCTCCGTGTCGTAGACGTGAACGCCCTCGCCACGCTCCAGCACCAGCGGGCCGGTGTGCCGATGCGTGGACAGGTTCGTGTAGGGGTGGAGCAGGGTTTCGACGTCGCGGGTTGCGAGGTTCGACAACATGGATCGCACGGTCCTCTTGCGGAGGGGAGAGCGGCCGCCACACTACCGACCCGATGCCCGTGCAGGTAGTCCGGCGGATCCGCGGCCGGCCGTTGCCGGACGCATGCCGGAAGCGACTGCCTCTCGCGACGCACGAACCATGCTCAATCCCGAAGCTTTCGTCGCGCAGCCCGCGCCCGGCCGCACCTGCGGCGCCTGCACGCTCTGCTGCAAGGTCTACGACGTCCCGGCGGTCGAGAGCGTCGCGGGGCAATGGTGCCGCCATACCAAGGCCGGCCAGGGCTGCGCGATCCACGCCACCCGGCCCGACCATTGCCGGGCATTCCACTGCCTGTGGATGACGGAGGGCTGGCTCGGGCCGGAATGGAAGCCGGACCGGGCCAAGATGGTGCTGAGCCTCGATCCCGTGACCCGCAACATGAACGTGCAGGTCGATCCCGGGCAGGCCAACGCCTGGCGGCGCGAACCCTATTACGGCCAGCTCAAGCGCTGGGCCGTGGCCTCGGTGCCGCTGCGGCGGCACGTGCTGGTGCACATCAACAAGAGCACCACCGTCATCCTGCCGGACCGGGACGTCAGCCTCGGAGTGGTGGGTGCCGACGAACGCATCGTATCCCACGACAGGATGACTCCGCAGGGACCGAGCTTCGACGTACAGAAGGTTCCTGCCTGAAGGCGACGGGCGTTCGGACTCGCGCTCCCACGCCGCCCCGTTGCAGCGCACCGATGCCCGCGATCCAGACCCGGAGCGCTGGCGGATTGCGGCGACCAGCGACCAAGCCCCTCAGCTCGGCTGAGCACCGCGCACCGGCTCCCTGCGCATGGCCGGGGATTCGATCACGAGGAACGTCATCTGGAACAGGATCAGGCCGGCGCCGTCGGTCACCTCGATGCGCCAGTCCTCACCCAGGGCGATGCGGTGTGCGTCGTGCTTCAGGATGTCGCCGGCAAGGCGGATGGCCTCCAACCGGGCGGCCTGCCAGTCCGCGAACTCGGTGCCCTCGACATCCAGCGCGGAATAGCCGTCGTGGACGTGGAAGTGAAAGCGCGGCATCCACGCACCCCGGTCAAGTCTAGGCAGGGGGATGCAGCCAACCCTCACTCGCGGCCGTGCCGATAAGTGTCGCCGCGATTGTCGAGCTTGTATGCTGGATGTACCGTATCGGCTATAATCCACATTAAAATTTGATGCATCGCTCGGCTTAGACAGCCAAGGGCGCTTCGTCGGTCTTGCGGGCGCACAGGGGCGGACCGGGCCATGAACCTTGCATGCGCGGTCCCTTTGGCCAAGGGATCGGGCATGACAACACTCCACGACCTCACCGTCGCCGCCGCCGATGGCACACCCTATCCGCTCGCGCAGCATCGCGGCCAAGTGCTGCTCATCGTGAACACCGCCTCACGCTGCGGCTTCACTCCACAATATGAGGGCCTCGAGGCTCTCTGGCGCCGCCACAGAGAGGCCGGCCTGACGGTTCTGGGCTTTCCGTGCAACCAGTTCGGTGCCCAGGAACCGGGCAACGCCGCCGAGATCGAGCGCTTCTGCTCGCTCACTTACGACGTCACCTTCCCAGTGCTCGCCAAAGTTGCCGTCAACGGGCCTGGAGCCGACCCGCTCTACACCCATCTCACAAGCGCGCGTCCCGGACTGCTCGGCACGCGCGCGGTGAAGTGGAACTTCACCAAGTTCCTGGTCAGCCGGGACGGCCGGGTGCTGGCCCGCTTCGCACCGGGAACCAAGCCGGCCGCCCTGGAGGCGCGGATCGAAGCCGCCCTCGCGGCGCCCCGATAGGACGCCTGTACCCGTCAGCAATCCTCGATCTCGGCGGCCTCCGGAGCCCGGACGACCGTGCGGCCGTTCATGCGCTCACGTACGCGGAGGATCGTCCGCAGAGGCACCGTCCGGTATGGACGCACGGCCTCGCGCAGGATTCCGGTGAGGAACCGGATCTCCGCGATTTTGCGCAAGGTCAGGTCCGAGGCACCCTCCGTCCGCGCCCGGCCTTCGAGGTCCATGAGCGCGTCGAACAGCGCATGGCGGGCACGCTCGTCGCCACACGTCCGCAGAGGCGCAATAAGCGCCGCCAGCTCACCTTCGAATCTGCATTTAACGGACTGATCTCTGCGCATGGGCGACCTGAACACAACAGAGTCGGACCCTAATTCAGTCTTCGTGCAGAGTCAGCCGGCAGCGGAGGCCGCTCACCGCGAGTTCGGGATTGTTGCGCAATTGCATCTGCGCAATCGGCCCAGGCCTTGTGACCTCGTCAGCGGCGGGCACCGACGAAGTCGGCCGCAGCCTCGAATTCCGAGCGGCGGGCCTCGAGACGCGCCTCGGCCTCGGCATCCCGGCCCCAGACCTCCGCCTGGTACGTCTCGCCGACATGGGCAGCCGCCCAGGCCTCGGCCGGGGTCAGATGACCGCGCAGCACGGCCAGCGCGATCAGCAGGGATCCGGTGAGCGTCGTCAGGGTGTGCAGGCCCGCAAGCTGGAACGGATCGGTCACGGCCGCCACAGCGTCGGAGAGCGCCCGCACGGTGGCGGGCGGCTGCTCCACGTGCCGGATGCCCTCGCTCAGGATCACCTGCACGCCGAGTTCGTCCCGGGCCCAGGCGAGGATCGGGTCCCAGGCCGCCCCCTGAGCGGCCACCAGCCGCTCCGGATCCCCGGCGCGATAGGCCACGAGGTCGGTGCCCGCATAGGCGCAGAGATCGCCGACCACGGCCGCGTGCCGGGGTGCGACGCCGTCGATGGCCGTGTTCGCGAGCCGCGTAAGCGGCATCCGCGCCGGATCGATCTGCGTGTCCTGCGCCGCCCATTCGGCCGCGACCTTTTCGGCCAGCGCCCGGTTGGGCAGGCGCAGCGGATTGCGGGCCGGCGTGTTCGCCGGACGCCCGTCCAGAGTCAGGCGCAACCCGCCCGCCTCCTCGGAGAAGCCGGTCTCGGTGTAGAAGCGCCGGGGCAGGGCGGGCTTGGCATGGCCGCGGGCTGCCCGCACCGGATCCGGTCGCTCATTCTCGCCCGGTCCGCCGAGCCAGTCCGTCGTCTCATCGCTCATGGACACGAGATAGGCGTTCCCGGCCTCGCGCGCGAGCCTTCGCGTGTGCTCGCGAGCCTTGCAGTCTCAGCGGATCGTATCCGCACCGTCGAGGAGTTGCGCCTCCAGCGCGCCAGCACTCGGCACCACCGTGACGGCGCCGGCTCCATAGAGCGCTTCTGGCGGGTGATAGCCCCAGGCCACCCCCACGGCGGCGGCGCCGGCCGCCACCCCCATGGCGATGTCGAAGGTGGTGTCGCCGACCATCACGGTCGCCTCCGGTTCGCAGCCGGCCTCGCTCATGGCCTGCCGCAGCATGGCCGGATCGGGCTTGGACGGCGCATCATCGGCGCTCTGCGTCGTCACGAACCAGTCGTCCCAGCCGTGATGCGCGATCAGCCGGTCGACGCCGCGCCGCGACTTGCCGGTGGCGAGGGCGAGGAGCACGTCGTCGCGGGCTTTCAGCGTGGCGAGCAGCTCGGCCATCCCGGGAAACAGCGGTTCCTCGTAGGCAGGGTCGACCCGCAGCCGGTTGTAGGCCTCCTTGTAGCTCTCCGAAAGCGCGGCGACTGGTCCGTCCTCGCCGACGAGGCGCCGGAACGCCTGCGGCAGCGAGAGGCCGACCACCGACAGAGCCTCCCGCCGGCCGGGGGCCGGCAGGCCGTTCTCCGCAAAGGCGAGGCCCTGGGCCGCCACGATCAGGTGCTGGCTGTCGGCGAGGGTGCCGTCGACGTCGAAGACCACGAGCCTCATCGGCCGCCGGGGATTCGCGGTCGCCCTGAGGCCGCGCGCGGATTATCCGCGCTCACGGCTTGCGGGCCGGCTGCACCGGCTGGCCGGCCGGGGCGGGCTGCACCGCCTGAGCGCGCGTGCGCTCGTAGCCGAGCCGGCACCGGATCAGGAAGCGCCGACGCTTGCCGCCGCGCAGGCCGCGCTGGTGCGAGGCGCGGTTGCAAGCCGCGTAGGAGCGACGCCGACGCTCGGCCCGGCCGGCGGAGGCCGGGCGCGGACTGGCCTGCGCCGGTGCCGCGGCCTCTCCGGGACCCGTAGCCGGATGCGGGGCCGCCGCCTCGGTCGGGCGAGGGGCGGTCGCCGGGAGGGCGGGTCTGGCCTGCTCGCCCGGCGCGGCGTGCGCGATCGGCCCGGTGAGGCACAGGGCGGCGAGGCAGGCCAGCATCGCGAGCTTCATGCGTCAGGGTCTCAAACCGCGGGGAACCGGCCCCGCGACGGATCGGCGGGGCATGGCGAAGCATATGAGGTGGGGCGACCGGTTGCCAAGGCATGCGCGGCGCGAGACTCTCGGAAGATGGCGCGAACTTTACCGGCGGCAGCGTAGCGCGGTCGACCAGGCGCGCAATGGCTCTCCAGCGGCAGGGGTCGCGATCCGGCGATGAACCTCGTTCTTCTTCCCGGCTTCATGACTGATTCCGACCTCTGGACCGACATGGAGGTTCAGCTCGCGCGGGTCGGCGCGATCCACCACGCCGATCTGAGCCGTGACGCCGCGATCGACGACATGGCATCCCGGGTGGTAGCGGAGGCGCCCGAACGCTTCGCCCTGGTCGGCTTCTCTATGGGCGGCTACGTGGCCCGCGAGATCGCCCGCCTTGCGCCGGAGCGGGTGCGGGCGCTGGTCCTGATCGCCACTTCGGCCCGGGCCGATACCCGCGCCCAGGCGGCGCGGAAGGCGATCGCCGTCGCACATGTCCGCGAGCAGGGCTTCACCGGCCTCAGTCGTGGGGCGATCCTCCAGTCGGTACATCCCGAGCGGGCGGGCGACGCCGACCTGATCGGGCGTATCCGGCGAATGGGCGACCGGCTCGGCGGACCGGTCTTCCTCCGTCAGGCCGGCCAAGCCCGCGCGAGCGATTTCGACCGGCTCGGCGCGATCCGTTGCCCGACGCTGGTCGTAGCGGCGGCCCAGGACGCGCTGCGCGGCCTCGACGAGTCGCAAGAGCTTCGGGACGGGATCCCCGGCGCGACCCTGACGGTGATCGACGGGTCGGGGCACATGCTGCCGCTTGAAGCGCCCGACGCCCTCGCCGCTGCGATCGTGCCGTGGCTCCTGGCTCAGGCCTCCGGCGCCTCGACGATCGGGTCGTAGCGGGCGGCGTCGAAGCCGAGCAGGTTCCAGCTCTGGGCCATGTGGGGCGGCAGCGGCGCGCTCACGTCCACCGGCTTGCCGGTCCGCGGGTGCGGGATCACGATCCGGCGGGCGAGCAGGTGGAGCCGGTTCTGGATGCCGCCCGGCAGCTCCCAGTTCTCCACGGAGAAGTATTTCGGATCCCCGACGATCGGGTGGCCGATATGGGCTGCGTGGGCGCGCAGCTGGTGCGTGCGGCCGGTGACCGGCTTGAACGACAGCCAGGACAGCTTCTGAGCGGCCTGATCGACCATCGCGTAGTAGGTCAGGGCGTGGCTCGCGCCCTCGTCGCCGTGCTTAGCGACGCGCATGCGCGCATCGGCGTCGGTGGGCTCTTCCTTGGCGAGATAGGTCGAGACGCGGCCCTGCCGTACCCGCGGCACGCCGGCGGTGAGCGCCCAGTAGATCTTCCGCGCCGCCCGGGAGCGGAAGCTCTTGGCCAGCGTCGCGGCGGCGAGCCGGGTCTTGGCGATGATCAGGCAGCCGGCCGTGTCCTTGTCGAGCCGATGGACGAGGCGGGGCTTCTGCCCGTCCGGGCCGGTCAGCGCGGCGAGCAGGCCGTCGACGTGGCGGACCGTGCCGGATCCGCCCTGGACCGCGAGGCCGAAGGGCTTGTTGAGGATCATCATGTCAGCGTCCTCGTAGAGGATCAGCGACCGGATGAATTCGGCGTCGTCTTGCTCGCGGGCGGCGTTGCGCGGGCGCTCGGAGGGCTGGTCGAGGCGCAGCGGCGGCACGCGCACGCTCATCCCCGGCTCCAGCCGGTCGTTGGGCTTGGCGCGCTTGCCGTCGACCCGCAGCTCGCCCTTGCGGACGATGCTCTGAACCCGAGTAAAGGGGAGGAGCGGGAAGCGAGCGGTGAGAAACCGGTCGATGCGCATGCCGGCTTCGTCCGGCTCGACCGTCAGCGTCTGCACGCCGGAGGCGAGGGTCGCGGAAGCGGCGGCGCGCTGCTCGCGGCGGGTCGGGCCGGGGGTGGGGGCTGGAGCGGGTCCTTCGTGCCGCTTCGGCGCAGGTCTCGGCCCGGGCTTGGCGCTCGGCGCACCGCGCCCGGCCGGCGCCGTGTGGCGTGCCTGCGCACCCTCCGCGGCAGCACGGGGTTTTGGAGCCCGGGCAGGCGCGGCGGGTGCCGCACCGCCCCAGGGATCGCGCGCGCCGGCATCGTCGCCGCGGTTGCGGGCGGCGCGCTCGGCAGCGTCGCGGGCGCTGGTGCGCGGGCCGGTGCGGGCGCGGCCGCCCGATTGAACCTTGCCGGCCTGTGGCTTACGCCCCTTCGGGCCGCCGCTTCTGGGAGGTCGTGTGTTCATGATTCCGCCGGCACCCGTCACTGCCTCGGACGGGACGTCCGGGCGCATAGGCCGCGGCGTCGCGGACGTCGGGACCGATGGGGTTGCCCGGCTGTAGCATCGCCCCGGCGCAGCGGCAAAGGCGGAGGGAGGGACCGGGGCGGCCTGAATAAACCGGTCACGTCCGTCCGCGCCGAAAATGCGCCGATTCCGGCGGAGTCTCTGCGCCGAGGGCCGGGATGAGCCTCAGCCGAACACGTGCCCGCGTCGGATGATCGTCGGGGGCGGAGCGCTCGTTTCCTGAGCCTCCGATGCAACCAAGTGGGACCTCGCCTTGGCGGCGAGTTCGCTCTGGAGGTTCTGACAGCGCTTGCGCATGTCGGCGATGTCGAACTGGGTCTGCATCTCCATCAAGGTCTCCATTTCGACCCCGAACACCGCCTCGATCCGCAGAGCCAATTCCGGAGACAACACGGCCTCCTCATTGAGGAAATCGAACAGCGTTTGACGCGGCACATCAAGCAATCCGGCTGCGTCCATAACGGTCAAGTTGCGCGGCTCGACGATATTCCGCCGCACATACCCACCCGGGTGGCCAGGATTTTCCAATCTATAGCTCATCTCTATCGGCCCTCCTTTACTGGTCCCCGCTCGAAAGCGCTACCGATCTGCTCTGGTCCGAGACCTGTGTTCGGATGATCCCGATGCTTCCGTCGGCACGACACGCGTTCAGTACGCAGCAGCACGTAAAAAAGTTCCAAGATCATCCCGCGCGATCGAACGACTAAATTTTTAATTTGAAATGAACAAATACTCGATATGCCGCTCGTATTTGGGATAGATTGTCATTATAGACATAGTTTTACTATCAATAGGCGACTCTTCACCCTCGCGCGCCCCGCGGGCACCAAGCCCGCCATCGCCGTCTGATCTGCCCCGATGAGAATCGACGGGGGTTCTCAGACCACGCCACCACCTCGTTCGGCTTGACGCGGACGAACCATAAGGCCAAGCTTATTGGCGACGGTTCCCTTCGGGGATCAAAAGGGAACGCGGTGAGGGGCTCGCCCCGAGGCCGCGGCTGTCCCCGCAACTGTAAGCGGCGAGCCCTTCACCACCACGTCACTGGGTCGCTGGCCCGGGAAGACGGTGCGAGGGCGGCGACCCGCGAGCCAGGAGACCTGCCGTCAGCCGTGGTCACACGCGAAACGCGCTGGGCGGGGTTGTCCTGGCGGGTGTCGAGACGCCCGTGCATCCGCGCGGTCGGCGAGACCTCGTTCGCGGTGACGTGCCACAGCAAGCGCGCCCGCGACACCGCTCCCGATGCCCGTCCTCACCGTATCGATCATTGTCGCGGCCGCCGCGCGCACCCACGCGCCTGTGGCCGCCGAGCTTCCGATGCGGCCGAGCAATTGTAATGTTATTACAATGCTTGTAGGACGAGCCGGCTGGCCCGCGCCGCGCACGGACCTCCTCTGCCATGTCACCTACGAACAATCGCCCAAGATCGGGCGGGCCCGCACCGCTCTGCGGCGTGCTCGTCGCGCTCCTCGCGAGCCCGGCCGCCGCGCAGGAAACCGTTGCCCTCGACCAGCTCTCGGTTGAGGGGGAGGGTGGCGGCTCGGACCGTGCCGTCCCGAACAGCCTCAACCTGCGCATCCGTGACCGGACCGCGAGCCGGATCGGCCTGACGCCCCTGGAGACGCCGGCCAGCCTCGACATCGTGTCGGGCGAGACCGCGCGGCTGCGCGGCCAGGACACGATCGCCGAGGCCGTGACCCAGGACGCCACCGGCATCACCACGATCGCCGCCCCCGGCAATGGCAACGGCGCGTTCACGTCCCGCGGCTTCGCCGGCCCGAACTCGATCCAGCAGCTCTACGACGGCACGCGCTTCTACGTGGGCGCCAACACCGTAACCTTCCCGTTCGATACTTGGAACGTCGAGCGGATCGAGGTGCTGCGCGGGCCGTCCTCGGTGCTCTACGGCGACGGCGCCATTGGCGGCGTCATCAACGTTGTGCCCAAGAAGCCGGTCTTCGTGCCGATCAACGCCGCGCGCGCGGTGGTGGGCACCGACGGCGTCGCGCGCCTCGCCCTCGATTCCGGCGGCGCGCTTGGCCAAGCGGAGTTCGGCGACACCTTCGCGTACCGCCTCAACGTCAGCGGCAACCGCGCCGACGGCTGGATCCGCCCCGAGGGCGATTTCCGCAACCTCGCGGTCTCGGCTGCCCTGCTGTTCCAGCCGAGCCCGGACCTGACGTTCACGCTGAGCCACGATCTCGGCTACCAGGAGCCGGCCCGCTATTGGGGCACGCCGCTGGTCGAAGGGCGGATCCCGGACCTGATCCGGTTCAACAACTACAACGTCCGCGACGCGAAGATCACCTGGGCCGACAACTGGACCCAGTTCAAGACCGAGTGGTCGCCCTCGGCCGACATCACGGTGCGCAACACCGCCTACCGGCTCACCAGCCGTCGCCACTGGCTCGACGTCGAGCAGTATTCCTACAATCGCGGCACCGGGCTGGTGGACCGGGGCGACTATCTCGAGATCTACCACAGCCAGGAGCAGGTCGGGGACCGGCTCAACGCGACGTTCCGGGGCAACCTCTTCGGCTTCGCCAACCAGTTCGTCGCCGGGTTCGACGTGAACCACATCGACTTCCGGCACACCAACAATTTCTATTTCGACGCTCCGACAACCAGCGTACCGCTCACCGGCTACGATCCGGGCTTCTTCCCGCAGAACGGCCGGGCGCGTCCGGCCTATGCCACCCAGACGAGCCAGGCCTCGGTCTTCGCCGAGGACCGGGTGATCCTGTCGGAGAAGCTGTCGTTCCTCACGGGCGTGCGCCTCGACGTGCCGACGCTGCACCGGGAGGATCTGCAGACGGGCTCGCGCTTCGAGAAGACCTACCGGGCGTTGGGATACCGGTTCGGCCTCGTCTACAATCCGACGCCGGACAGCGCGCTCTACGCCCAGTACAGCTTCGCCACCGACCCGGTGAACAGCCTGATCACTCTGTCGCAGTCGCTCGCGGGGTTCCAGCTCGCCACCGGCACGCAGGTCGAGGTCGGCGCCAAGGGGCTCGCACTCGACGGCGCGCTGGAATGGACCGTTGCCGGCTACCGCATCGTCAAGGACAACCTGATCTCGGCCGTGCCAGGGCAGCCGACCCTCTCGACGCAGGTCGGCCAGCAATCGTCGCACGGGTTCGAGCTGGCGCTGGGCTGGCATTTCGCGCCGGGCTGGCGGCTCGACGGCAACCTCGCGCTCCTGCACGCGCAGTATGACAAGTTCGATCAGTCGGTGAACGGTGCCACAATCTCGTATGCCGGCAATCAGCCGATTGATGTGCCCGAACGGGTGGCCAACCTCTGGCTGACCTGGGACGTTGCGCGCGACTGGACCGCCCGTGTCGGACTCCAGAACGTCGGCCAGGTCTACAGCGACTTCGGCAACACGGCGCGGCGCCCGGCCTACAACCTCGTCAACCTCGTCCTCGACCATCAGGTCACGGCGGAATCCCGCTTGTCCCTGCGGGTCTACAACCTGTTCGACAAGGTCTACGCGATCAGCGGCAACGCCGTGAACGGGGCCGGCACCAACTGGCTGCTCGGGCGGCCGCGCTCGGTCGAGGTCGCCTACACGGTGACGTGGTGAAGCTATCGCGGCGGCTCGGGAAGGCGGGCCGGCGCTTCCTGCTGCTGTTCCATCGCTGGTCCGGGATCGCCCTGGGGCTGCTCTTCACCGTATGGATCGGCTCCGGGCTGGTGATGCTCTACGTGCCGTTCCCGACGCTCACCGAGGCCGAGCGTCTGGCGCGGCTTCCGCCGCTCGTCTGGGACCACGTCGCGGTCGCGCCGGACGAGGCGCTCCGCGCCGTCGGCCTCTCGGGCGTCCCGGCCGCCTTCGACCTGGAGATGCGGGGCGCCGAGCCGGTCTACCGCATCGCCGGCCGCGACGGCGGCCGGGCGACGATCTCAGCGCGGACCGGTGAGCGGCTCGGGCCCGTGACGCCCGAAGCGGCCTTGCAGCTCGCGGCCCCGGGATCCGCGAACGCCCGTGTTACGCCGGTCGAGCGCGACCAGTGGACCGTCACCGCCCGGTACGACCCGCTGCGGCCCTTCCTGAAGGTCGCCCTGGGCGACGCCGCTGGGACCGAGCTCTACGTCTCGGAAGTCACCGGCGCCATCGCCCTCGACACGACCCGGTCGGAGCGGGCCTGGAACTGGGTGGGTTCAGTGGCGCACTGGATCTACCTGACGCCGGTGCGCGCCCGCGCGGAGCTGTGGCGGACATTCCTGCTGTGGCTGTCGGGCTTCGCCGCCCTGGGGGCGGTGAGCGGGTTCGCGATCGGGATCTGGCGCCTGCGCCTTCGCCGACGCTATGCGGGCTGCGCGGTGACGCCCTATCGCGGGCTCGCGCGATGGCATCACCTGCTCGGCCTCGCGGGCGGGCTCGGGCTGAGCACCTTCATCCTCAGCGGCTGGATCTCGATGAACCCGAACCGCTGGTTTGCGGCGCCCAGCCCGCCCGCGGACCTGCGCGCCGCCTATGCCGACAGTCCGCCGGCGCTCAAGCTCGACCCGCCGCGCCTACGTGCCTTCGCTGCGCCGGAAACCCGCGCCCTGCGGTTTGCCGCCATCGGAGGAGCCTGGTGGGTCATCGCCGAAGCGACGGGCGGTGGCCGCGCGGTCAAGGCGGACGGTGCATCGGCGCTCGACGCCGGCACCATCGCGGCTGCAGCCGCGGAGGGCTTCGCGGATGGCCCGCTGCGCTCGATGCGCCAAATGACGGCCTACGACGCCTATTGGTATCCCCACGGCACCGATCCGCGGCCGCTCCCGGTGCTGCGCCTGCGCTTCGGCGACGCGGCTGCGACCTGGCTTCACGTCGATCCCCGGGACGGCACGATCCTCCAGCGCCTCGACCGCTCCGGCCGGATCAACCGCTGGCTGTTCGACGCCCCGCATCGGCTCGACCTGCCGGGACTTACCGGCAACCGGCCCCTGCACGATGCGGCGCAGTGGGTCCTGAATATGCTGGCGGGCGGCATCGCGATCACGGGGGTCATGGCGGGCTGGCGCAGGCTGCGGCGGACGCTGTCGGCCTGAGCCTCGCTCCGCATGTTCCGTCGAGCGGTTGAGGTCGGCACGGCGGCAGATTCCGACCCAACACAACCGCTGAGACCACGGTCCGCGCTTCTCCGAAGCGGCCCTTCGTCGGTGGGCCGGCAACGTAGGCTCAGGGTGGGATCCTGCCATCGGCTGCTGGTCCGTAAGCGGACAGGTCGTCTCTCACATCGGCGATCGAGCGGCGTGTCCACCGATTCAAGCTGCGTGAGGCACATGCCGGTGCTGCCGGCCTATCGTCAGAAAGGCCTCGATCTGGTCCCAGCGGCTGAGGAACGCCTCCACGACGCGGGGATCGAAGTGAGCACCGGCATTCTCGGCCATGTGAGCCCGGGCACGCTCCGGTGTCCAGGCCTCCTTGTAGGGGCGCTCGGTCGTGAGCGCGTCGAAGACGTCCGCCACCGCAACAATCCGGCCTGACAGCGGGATCGCCTCACCTCTGAGACGGTGCGGGTATCCTGCCCCATCCCAGCGCTCGTGATGGCTCACCGCAATCTCGGCCGCGAGCCGCATCACCGACGAGGCGCTGCCGCCCAGGATGCGCTGGCCGCGCTCGGCGTGGAGCTCCATCTCCCGGCGTTCCTCGGGCGTGAGCGCACCGGGCTTGAGCAGGATGGAATCCGGCACGGCGATCTTGCCGACGTCGTGCATGGTTGCGGCGAGACTCAGCTGCCGGCACTCAGCCGCGGACTGGCCGAGCGCCTCCGCGATCAGCCCCACATAGGCGGAGACCCGGACGATGTGGTCGCCGGTATCCGCATCCCGGTGTTCGGCCGCCCGCATCAGGGTCGAGACGATCTCGCGCTCGCGCTCCTCAACCATGGCCACAGCGGTCGCGACCTCGCGGGCGAGCTGCGCCGCGTGCTCGCGCTGAACGCGATGAGCGGTGGAGAGGGCCAGAAGGTTCGACACGCGTGCGCGGATCTCGACCGGGTCGGCGGGCTTGGCCAGGAAGTCGGTCGCCCCGGCCTCCAGCGCCGCGCGACGGAGGCTGCGCTGGTCGAAGCTCGTGACCATGACAACCGGCACGGTCGCAAGCTCCGGAATGCGCCGCAGCGCCTGGATGAACGCGATGCCGTCCATACCGGGCATCTCGTAGTCGGTGATCACCACCCCGATCTCGCAGGCGTGCGCCTCGGCGAAGGCGAGTGCCTCTTCCGGTGCGGTGAAGTCGCGCGGGGTGCACCCGGCGAGCGGCCGAAGCGCGGCCACGATCACCAGGTTGTTCATCTCCGCGTCGCCGAGAATGAGAGCTAACATGGCGGAACATGCTTCATCGTTGTTCTGTCTTCCGGTGCAATGCGTCTCTTTCTCTCGGCCGCACTACGCGGCCGCCCGTAGGCCGGGTGCTCTCGACGCCTCGAACGAGCGCACGCAGTTGCGCCCGCCAGACTTGGCCGCATAGAGGGCGCGGTCGGCCCGTTCGATCGTGTGGTCGACATCACCGTCGGTGAACTCAGCCTCGGCCATGCCGATGCTGATCGTCGCCCTGAGACACGGACCGTCAGGCTCGAACACGGTGTTTGCCACCGTCTGTCGGATCCGGTCCGCGAAGATGGCCGCGCCTTTCAGGTCGGTCTCGCGGAGCAGGACCACGAACTCCTCGCCGCCGAACCGCGCGACCTTGTCGGTGGTTCGGATCGCCTCGCTGACGATGCGTCCAACTTGGCGGATGACCTCGTCGCCCGCGGCATGCCCGTACAGGTCGTTGACGCGCTTGAAGTGATCGATGTCGATCATCAGGATGCAGATCGCACGCCGATAGCGCTTGAAGTAGCTCATCGCGTCGCTCGCCAACGGCAGGAACGCGCGTCGGTTGAGCAGGCCTGTCAGCGCGTCGGTGTCGGCCAGAACCTGCATGGCATGGAGGTCGGCCCCGATGCGTCTGACGCGGTCCTCCGCGGCATTGACTGCGTTGGTCGCCTCGGCCTCGATGAGGCGCGCATCCGCCTCAGCCGTACCAATGCGCCTCAGAAGCGATCTGACCGAGGCAGACAGACGCAAGACCTCGGGCGAGCCGTGAACATGGCGCGTCATCCGCGCATCCGGCTCGCGGCCGATGCGGTCGACGGCCTCGGTGAGCTGCGTCAAGGGACGGGAGAGGCGCGCCGCGACCCACCAGATCGCAGCAATGCCCAGTACAGCCGTGGACAGCCCGAGCAGGAGTATCAGGCCGGTCAGACGGTTCGCCCCGGCCAGTGCGGTGTCGACCGGCTGCAGCGCGACGACGATCCAGCCCAGGCCCGGGTAGTCACCCCGTCCGCGCGTGGCGGCGGCCGTAGCGAGACGATCGCCTTCAGCGCTGTGGACGATGAAATGGCCGGATGCGAGATCTGCGGCCGTGTACGGGGTCACCCCGAGCTCCGATCCGAGCAGAACCTGTCCGGTGTGATCGAGGACGATGACGTCCTCCTTCAGCTCGGGTCTGCGAGACGACAGCACCTCGCGCCGGACGACGTCGGCCCATCGCCAGCTGAGATGAGCGCCGAGAACACCGAGGGTCCGGCCCGCGGCGTCAATGACCGGAACGGCCACATCCACAAACCGGAACGGCGCGCCATCGCTGTTGGGAGGAAGCTTGGATGCCAGCAAGGCCGCCGCGTGCACGTCCTCGACCGCGGATTGCCGAAGGCCATTGATGAACCAGGGGCGCTGGCTGACGCTCGCTCCTTCAAGAAGGCCGCCGGTGGAAGCACGCACTTGGCCGTCGCGATCGGCAAACCCGATCCAGGCGTAATCCGGCAGCGTCCTCTGCATCGTCTCGAGGACTTTGCGCAGGCTGCCGGTCTTCTCCATCCAGTGCGGCTGCAGCGGCTCAAACGCACCGACGTTGCGGATTTCCCGCAGACGCTCGGCCATGTCCTGATCGAGCCGATCGGCCATCGACCGGGCGACCTGCAAAAGGGCGTTCTGGGCCATGTCGGTGGCCTGCCCGCGCGCCAGCAGGGCGGATCCGATCGTGGTCACGCCGACGATCGCGAGACTGATCGCGCCTGCGAGCAGGCTGATCTGACGCCGCAGTGAAACGCGGTCCGCGAGCCGCTTAAACATCTTGAACCATCCTCGAATAGCGAGGAATATGCGGCCCAATTCATGACGGCACGTGAAATTTGTTCGTAAATAACTCCTGATTGCATGGCTTGGCAGCAGCAGCGTGACCGCCCGTCCCTGCTGTAGATCCCTGCTTCACCAAGCAACCGACAAGCGGACGCTCCACGCTTCTGCGAAGAGTAGAGAGCGGGCGAAACAGCGATGCCCGCTTCGATGCCAACCCCGTCCGGAAGCAGACAGGCCGAAATCCACCCGTCTCGGACAACACCACAATCAAGCGGCTTGACGTCAAATCCTAGAACCGCGCGGTCAGGAACAGCCGGACGTTCCGCCCGGGCAGCAGGATCTCGTCCTTCTTGAACGAGGTCGAGTTGCGGATGTCGTCGTTGAGCAGGTTGCGGCCCTGGAGTCCGAGGGTGATCTCGCTCGCGCCGTACACCGCTGGATCGACGGCCTTGGTGTAGCTGACCTCGGCGCGCAGGTCGTCCCAGCCTGGGGTCGGGGTCTCGAACACCGCGGTTGCGAGATGGTCGAACGCGTGGAGCAGGTTCACCCGGGCGAACCACCCGTCGGCCCGCAGGTAGACGCCGCCGCCGAGGCGGTAGGGCGGGATCCGCGGCACGTTGGTGCCGTCGTCGAACTTGGCGCGAACGAAATCGAACTGGGCCTCGATCCCGGCGAAGCCGTTGCCCACCGGGACGAGATCGTACTGGCCGATGATCTCGGCGCCGTAGAAGGTGGCGTTCTGCTGCTGGTAGACGATCTGCCGGTTTTCGGTGCCGGTGCCGCAGGAGGCGAAGTCGTCGTCGCAGGTGAGCCCCGTGTAGTTGCGGTAGATGAAGCCGGTGTAGCGCGTGTAGTAGCCGGTGGCGTCGAGGCGCAGCGGTCCCTCCGCGCGCCGGATGCTGGCCTCAAGGGTGCGGGCGCGCTCCTTCTTCAGATTCGGATTGCCGATCTCGAAGGTCGCGGTGGCGTCGTGCGGCCCCTGCGAGAACAGCTCGTAGCCGGTCGGCCCGCGCTCGACATAGGAGCCGGTCAGGCTTGCCACGAACCCGTAGGGCAGGTCCTGCAGGGCGCCGAGGCTGGCGCTCTTCGGGGCGAAGCGCCGGGTCCGCGCGTATTGGAACGGCTCCTCCCCGTCGACCGGCACGTAATCGGCGGGGAATTGGGCGGCCGTGCTCGACAGCCGGTCGACCTCGTAGCGCCCGGCGGCCTGCAGCCGCGTGCCGGGGCGGAGCTCCAGCTCCTCGAACAGGTAGACCGCGTTGGCGCGGGACTCGGTCTTGGGCAGGAAGGATTCGAGCTGCGTGTTGATCACGCGCCGGTCCGACTGGAAGCCGAGCGCGCCGGTCAGCTTGCCGAACTCCGTGAAGACCGGGACGTGCTGGAGCTCCAGGCGGCCTTCCGCCTCGCGGTTCTTGAAGATCGCCTGGACGCCCTCGATCCCATCCTCGCCGAAGCCGACCTCGTTGTGGCGATAGACCGAGTAGCCCGCCCAATAGCGGATCACCTCGAACGGGCCGTCGAGCGGGCGGTACTCGCCGCGGGACAGGACGCGGTCCTGGTTCGGGGTGAGCCGGGTGCGATCCTGCTCGGCCACCCCGCCGGGAATGGCGTAGACCGCGTCGTAATGGCTGAAGGAGATGCCGACGAAGCCGCGGTCGCCGATCGCCGAGATGCCGACCGCGCCGCCCTGCGACTCGTTGTAGGAGTTGCGCTGGATCCCGCCGGGGATCGCGTAGCTGTCGTTGGCGGTCCGGAACCCATCGGCATGGACCGCGACGCCGTCGCCGCCGGCATCCACGGTGGCCGCCCCGAGCCGGCCGTTATCCACGCTGGAGAAGCCGCTGGTGACCTGCCCCTGCACCCCGTTCGCCGGGATGAAGGTCGGCACCCGATTGTTGTCGGCCGAGACGACGCCGCCGATGGCGCCCGAGCCGTAGCGCAGGGTTGCGGGGCCGCGGATCACCTCGATCCGGTCGGCGACCAGCGGGTTTACCGGGACCGCGTGGTCCTCGCCGAGATCCGACACGCCGCCATTGACGATGCCGTTCTCCTGGATGCGCACGCGGGCGTTGTCGAGGCCCCGGATGATCGGGCGGGACGCCGCGCCCGGCGCGTAGGTTGTCCCGGAGATGCCCGGGCGATCGAACAGGGCATCGCCCAGCGTCCGCGGCTGGTCGCGGGCGATCTGGTCCTGCGTCACCACGGTGACCGGCGAGAACGTGTTGGTCGCCACCGGCAGGATCCCGACCGGTACCGAGGGATCCGGAATCGGCGCCGTGCGTGGGGCCTGGATCGGGCTCGGACTGGTGACGCTGATCTCGTCGAGCGCGACGGCTTGCTGCGCCCGCGCAGCGGACGAGGCCATGAGGCCGATGCCGACGGTCGAGGACAGGACCGTACCGGCCAGGAAGCCGAAGGAGCGCGCGAGAGGCATCGAGACTCACAGAGTGTTATATCGTTTCATTGTTCTGGCGCTCTGATCCGACGCAAGGGACAATCCGGCCGGACATCGATGGCGTGAAGAAACGTTACATCGTTGCAACAAGGGGTGCTTGGCGGAGGGGCGATCGGATCGGTCGAGCACCGCGATATGCGGGTCCGATGGCTTCGACGCCGGATCGTCTGACGCGGTCTCGGCGCGTCACCCCAAGGCCGCCGAGCGGAGTCCGTTAATCCAGACTCGCCGGGCGCACGATGTCGTGGCGCGTCGTCGGCTCCGGATGGCCTGCCTTCGGTGGATCGCTTCGGGTCCGGCCACGCCTGCGGCGTCCCGGAATGACGGCGTGGGACGCCGATCCTGCCGGCGGTGTCTGGCCGCTGCGGCGCGGAGCCGGCCCGGCTTGGCGGCGCCGGTCAGGCCGGCAGCCCCTCCGTCTCGTCCTCGGCCTCGATCTCGGCGTCGGCCTCGGTCACCTGACCGGACGCACCCGCCGCCTCCGCCAGACCGCGGGCGGCCTTGCGCAGGAGCTTGCGGAGACGGCGACGGTCGGTCTTGTCGAGATGGTCGAGCAGCTCGGCCTCGACCTCCTCCTGGATCCGCTCGATCGCCTCGGCCTTCGCCAAGCCCGCCTCGGTGAGCTGGACCCGCACCACGCGGCCGTCGCCCGACTCGGCCCGGCGCTCGACGATGCCGAGGGCGGCGAGCCGGGTCACGGTCTTCGAGGCGGTGGGGGGTCGCACGCGCAGCAGCGCCGCGAGGTCGCCCATGGTCATCGTGCCGGCCGCGGCCAGAGCCTGAACCACCTGCTCCTGCCCGGCGAACAGGCCGAGCTTGGCCAGCCGGTCGCCGGTGCGGGCTCGGTGCAGGCGCGCCGCCTGCACGAGCGCCCAGCCGATGGAGCGGACGCCCGGCGGCCGCATCCGCTTGGAGGACAGATCCGGGGTCGCCCCATCCCCATCCTGACGATCGCGTTTATGCTTGTCGCCCACCGGAGCGCCCGAGTTCGTGCCGGCGGCCGCCGGATGATCCTGAATCTGCACCGTCCGCCCCCGTCACCGGCCGCCCCAGACCCTGTGGCGACGACCGGTGACGCTGCGATGACGGGACCGGACCAGCCGGCCGTTCAGCAGTGCATGAGGCGCTGGAGCCGGTCCAGGATATCCTCGCCCGTGCAGGGCCGGGCGATGAAATCGGCGTGCTCGGGCATGCGGGCCGGGTCCGGTGCCGCCCGCCCCGAGACGATCAGGATCGGCAATTGCGGGCGCGCTTCCGCCACCGAGCTGGCGAGGTCGAAGCCGTCCGTCTTGCCCGAGAGCTGCACGTCGGTGACCAGCCCGCAGATATCCGGGCGCGCCTGCAGGATGCTGAGCGCCCGCTCGGCGGAGGCGCACTGAACGGTGTCGTAGCCGCCTTCCTCCAAAACGTCCCCGAGGTCCATGATCGTCAGCGCCTCGTCCTCGACGAGGAGGATGACCGGCCGATCGCCGCTTGAACCCGTCTGCTCGCTCGCCACTGTGTACTCCCTCTGGCAGCGTCCGGCCGCGCGGGCCGCCGCACGCGTCTTCAGCCGTAGGCCCAACGGCAGAAACGGTCCCGGGTTGCAGCCGAGTCCGGCGCCCGCACCCCATCGATGGAACAATCCGACGTCAGGCCATTGCGGAAGCCTGCTCGGTCACGACCGCCGCGACCGCGTCGATCAGCCGGTCGAGATCGGCGCCCGGAATGGTGAGCGCCGGCGTGAGGTAGACGATGTCGCCGAACGGCCGCACCCAGACGCCCCTGTCGAGGAGCCGGGCCTTCAGGAGCGCGAGTTCGGGCGGGCGCGCGAACTGCACCGCCCCGATCGCCCCGAGAACCCGGACCTCGGCCACGCCGGGCACCTGCCGCAGCGGCGACAGACCGTCCCGCAGCCGGGCCTCGATGGCGCGGGCCTGATCCAGGCGCGGCTCGGTCTCGAACAGGTCGAGGCTGGCATTGGCCGCCGCGCAGGCGAGGGGATTGGCCATGAAGGTCGGCCCGTGCATGAGCGCGGCCGCCGGATCGTCGGACCAGAACGCCTCGAACACCTCCGTGCGGGCGATCGTGGCGGCGAGCGCCATCGTGCCGCCGGTGAGCGCCTTCGACAGGCACAGGATGTCGGGCACGATCCCGGCCTGCCCGCAGGCGAACAGGGTGCCGGTGCGCCCGAAGCCGGTGAAGATCTCGTCGGCGATGAGCGGCAGACCGTGGGCGCGGGCGAGCCGGGCCACGGTGGCGAGCACCTCCGGGGGGTGCGTGCGCATCCCGCCCGCGCCCTGGACCAGTGGCTCGATGATCACGGCCGCCAGGGTCTCGCGATGCGCCGCCAGCGCCGCATCGAGCGCCTCGGTCTGCACCCGAGTCCGCGGAAGGTCGCAGAACAGCTGCGTCGGCAGGTAGGCGCCGAACCGGCGGTGCATGCCCTCCTCGGGATCGCAGACCGACATCGCCCCCATCGTGTCGCCGTGATAGCCGCCGCGGAAGCTCAGCACCTTCGTCCGTCCGCTCACGCCGCGGTTGAGCCACATCTGCGCGGCCATCTTCAGGGCGACCTCCACGGCCACCGATCCCGAATCGCTGAGGAAGACATGGTCGAGGTCGCCGGGCAGAAGCGCGGCCAGCCGTGCCGCCAGCCGCTCGGCCGGCGCATGGGTCAGGCCACCGAACATCACGTGGGGCATGCGCGCGAGCTGGTCAGCCACCGCGCCGGCTATGTGCGGGTGGTTGTATCCGTGCACCGCGGTCCACCAGGAGGCGATGCCGTCGGCGAGTTCGCGGCCGTCGGCGAGCACGACGCGGCTGCCGTGCGTGGCCACCGCCTCCAGGGGCGGGGCGGCGACGCGCATCTGGGTGTAGGGCCGCCAGAGATGGGTGCGAGACGAATCGAGCGCCATGACCTGGGGATGCGCGGCTTGAGCAGCATCGGTCAAGCAGGCCTCAATGGCTCCCGCCTACCGACGGATCCGCTACGATCCGGAGCGTGAGGTCTGATTCCCGGTCGCATCATCAGCGATGAGCTTGATCCACAATGAGCGCACGAAACTCTCGGCCACGGCGTTGAACGGCACGGCCGTCGCGTCGATCGCGGCCGGCTTCATCACGCCGCTGGCCGCAGTGTCGTTCGGCGTGCCCGGCGCGGGCGCCCGCGGGGCATTCACGACCACGCTGTTCGCGTTCGCTTGGCTTGCCGTTGGCGGCATCCTACATCTGACAGCGCGATACCTGCTCGGGAGCCTGCGGGAATGAGCTGGTCCGATCTTTATCTGATGGCCCTCGGGCCGATCCTCGCCCTGGCGGCCGGCCTCTTCATCTACCTGTCGGCGACGATGGGCCCGTCGAATCGCGACCCGACCTCGATCGGAACCGGCGAGGGGCGGGGAGGCGTGCCGCGGCCAGGAAGACGTCGCTAGCGCCCATGCGGCCACGGGAGGAGGGCCGGTCACCTTGACATCCGCCGACGCGCGCGGCCCATCGCCCATCCAATGGACAGCCTCGACGCCTTCGCCCGCGGGAAACTCGACGCCCTTGAAGCCGGCAGCCTGCGGCGTCGCCTGACGCCGACCGAGCGCGGCCCCGGCGCCGCGGCGGCGCGCGGCGGCCGGACGCTCGTGTCGTTCTCCTGCAACGACTATCTCGGCCTCTCGCACCATCCCCGCGTGATCGCCGCCGCCCAGGCGGCGGTCGCGGCCCACGGCGCGGGCGCCGGCGGCTCACGGCTCGTGACCGGCGATCATCCGTATCTCGGCGCGCTGGAGGCGGGGCTCGCGCGCCACAAGGGCGCCGAGGCCGCCCTGGTCTTCGGCAGCGGCTATCTCGCCAATCTCGGCATCACCCCGGCGCTCGCCGGGCGGGGCGACCTCGTCCTGCTGGACGACCTCTCCCATGCCTGCATGTGGGCCGGGGCGCGGCTCTCCGGGGCGCGGGTGCTGACCTTCCGCCACAACGATCCCGGCGACCTCGCGCGGACGCTCGCCGAGCACCGCGCCCAGCATGGACGCGCCCTCGTGCTCACCGAGCGGGTGTTCAGCATGGACGGCGACCGGGCGCCGCTCGGCGACATCCTGGGCGTCGCGCAGGATTTCGACGCCTGGACGCTGGTCGACGACGCGCACGGGATCGGGGTGGTCGAGGACGGGCCGCGGGCGCCGCTCGAGATGGGAACCCTGTCGAAGGCGCTGGGCTCCTACGGCGGCTACCTCTGCGCCTCGCGCCCGGTGATCGAGCTGCTGACGAGCCGCGCCCGCAGCTTCGTCTACACCACGGGCCTGCCCCCGGCCTCGGCCGCCGCCGCCCTGGAGGCGCTGGCGATCCTGGAGGCGGAGCCCGAGCGGCGTGCCCGGCCCCTGGCCCTCGCCCGACGCTTCACCGCCCGGCTGGGCCTGCCCGAGGCCGAGAGCGCGGTGGTGCCGGTCCTGATCGGGGAGGCCCAAGCCGCGCTCGAGATCTCGGCGGCCTTGGAGGCCGCCGGCTTCCTCGTCGTGGCGATCCGCCCGCCGACCGTGCCGACGGGGACCGCGCGGCTGCGGGTCGCCTTCTCGGCGGCCCACGACGAGACACAGGTCGATGCCCTCGCGGCGGCGGTGGCGGCCCTCACCGGCCGCGCCTGACGGCCGCTTCCCGTCAGCCCCGCCGGCACCTATACCGGGCTCCGGCGGAGCGCGCGGCGTTCCGCAACACCCGTCACCGACGAACGGGCGAGCAGGATCGAGAGGACGACGCCATGGATGCCAGCGCGCTGCGGGCCCTTCAGGCTCCGATCAAGGACAAGTACCGCACCGCGCCGGATTCCGCGGTCATCACCCTGAAGGCCAAGGGCACGCTGGACGACACCAAGATCGCCTGCAAGGTCGAGACCGGCCGCGCCCTCGCGGAGGCGGGCCTGCATCCGGCCACCGGCGGATCGGGCGCGGAACTGTGCTCGGGCGACATGCTGCTTGAGGCGCTGGTCGCCTGCGCGGGCGTGACGCTCAAGGCGGTGGCGACCGCCCTGGAGATCCCGCTGCGCGCCGGCACGGTCAGCGCCGAGGGCGACCTCGATTTCCGCGGCACTCTCGGGGTCGACAAGGAGGCGCCGGTGGGCTTCCGCAGCATCCGGCTGTTCTTCGAACTCGACACCGACGCACCGGAGGACAAGCTCGCGCAGCTCCTCAAGCTTACCGAACGCTACTGCGTGGTGTTCCAGACCCTGAACCACAAGCCCGAGCTGTCGGTGGCCACGACCACGACCTGAGAGCGGAGGGCATCATGGCGGGCGGCATCACCCAGACCGAGTACTGGAACGGCGAGGTCGGCACCCGCTGGGCGCGCAACCAGGCGGTCCTCGACGCGATGTTCGTCCCGTTGACCGAGGCCCTGTTCGCGCCGCTGGCGCTACGCGAAGGGGCGTCGGTCCTCGACATCGGCTGCGGCGCGGGGGCGACGACCCTGGAGGTCGCGCGCCGGGTCGGGCCCGGCGGCCGCGTGACCGGCGCCGACATCTCGGCGCCCCTGCTGGCCGTGGCGCGGGATCGCGCGGCGGCCGAGGCCCCCGGAGGCGCCGCAATCCAGTTCATCGAGGCCGATGTCGAGACCGTCGATCTCGGCCGCTTCGATCATAGTCTTTCGCGCTTCGGCATTATGTTCTTTCCCGATTCAGCCCGCGCCTTCGCGAACGTTCGCCGGATGCTCAAGCCGGGCGGCCGGCTGACCTTCCTGTGCTGGCGCACCCTGCCCGAGAACCTGTGGGTGAGCGTGCCGCGCGACGCGGTGCTGCCGCTGCTGGCGGAGATCCCGCCGCCGCCGGAGCACGACACGCCGGGGCCGTTCCGCTTCGCCGATCCCGACCCGCTGGTCGCCCTGCTGCGCGGCACCGGTTTCGACAGCGTGACCTGCGATGCGGTCGACCGGGACATCGTCCTCGGACAGGGCGAGACCGACGCGGCGGCGACAGCGGCCGCCACCCACGTCTCCCTGAACCTCGGTCCGAACTCGCACCTCGTCCGCGAGGCCGCGCCGGATCTGCGGGCGCGGGCCGAAGCGGCGGTGACCGAAATCCTCCGCGGTCACGCTGCAGGCGGGACCGTGCGCCTGCGCGCCGCCTGCTGGCTCGTTCAGGCCGAATAGATTCTGCGCTGCTAATTCATTCGGTCTGGGCCGTTGCGTCGAGCCGACCGTCTTTGCGAGCGGAACGACGTGATGACGGAGCGCGTGACACGCGCCGAAGGAACCGACCGGAAACGGTCTCAGAGCCCCAGCGCGCCGCCGTCCGAGCGTGGATCGTGGGTCGCCTCGATCCGCCCGTCGCGGGGATGCCGGACCAGCATCCCCGCATGCCCGAGGGAGTCGATGTAGGAGCCGCCCAGTTCCTCGATGTCATGGCCGAGGCGGCCGAGCGCCGCGATGCAGGCCGGATCGAACCGGTCCTCCACCTTCACGCTGAGCGAGGGCGCGCCCCAGGTCCGACCGTAGAGGAGGCGCGGCGCGTCGACGGCATCGGCGACCGACATCCCGTAATCGGCGTAGCGGGTGAAGATCTGGGCCTGGAATTGCGGCTGCCCGTCACCGCCCATGCTGCCGTAGCTCATCACCCGTCCGTCGTCGAAGGCGGCGATGGCGGGAATCAGGGTGTGGAACGGCCGCCGGCCCGGCTCCAGCGGGTTCACGGCCTTCGGGTCGAGGGAGAACGACATGCCGCGGTTCTGCCAGCAGATGCCGGTGGCCGGCAGCACCGTGCCGGAGCCGTACTCCCAGTAGACCGACTGGATGTAGGAGACGGCGAGGCCACCCCGGTCGATCGCCCCCATCCAGACCGTGTCGCCGTGGCCCGGATCGGGCAGGGGCACGCGGGCGGCGCGGCCCATATCGGCGAGCGCCGCCTCGCGGGCGAGCCGCTCCGGGGTCAGGAAGGCGGCCGGGTCGTGCCGCAGGCGGCCGAAATCGGTGACCACCCGGTCGCGGATCGCGAAGGCCCGCTTCGTCGCCTCGATCAGGCCGTGATAGTGGGCGGTGGTCTCGGGCTCCGTGACGTTCAGCCGGTCGAAGATCCCGAGGATCAGCAGCGCCGCGAGCCCCTGGGTCGGGGGCGGGAAGTTGTAGAGCGTCGCGTCGCGGCGGCGGATCGACAGGGGCGCCCGCTCGGCCGCCGCGAAGGCCTCGAGATCCGCCCGGGTCACCGGCGCGCCGAGGCGTTCGAGATCGGCGGCGATCTCCCGGCCGATATCGCCGCGGTAGAAATCGCCGAGGCCCGCATGGGCGAGCTGTTCCAGGGTGGCGGCGAGCCGGGGAAGGGTCCGGATCTCTCCGGCCGGGTAGGGTTTTCCGTCCTTCAGGAAGGTTTTCGAAAAATTCGGCGCGTCGTGGAGGGTGTCGAGTTCCTGGGGCACGTAGCGCGCCTCGGAGGGTGAAACCGGGACGCCGTCCCGCGCCTGCTTGATGGCATCTGCGAGAAGCGTCTCCAGGGGCAGCCGGCCGCCGAGCGCCCGGGCCAGCTCCAGGGCGAGGCGCCAGCCGCCGACCGCGCCGGCCACCGTCACCATGGCGTCGGGGCCGCGCGCGGGGATCGCGTCGTACTGCTTCTCACGGTAGCGCTGCATCGTGGCGAGGCGCCCGGCCGGGCCGCAGGCCTCGATGCCGCGCACCCGGCCGCCGCGTTCGCGCACCAGCCAGAAACCGTCGCCGCCGATGCCGTTCATGTGCGGGTAGACCACCGCAATCGAGGCGGCCATCGCCACCATCGCCTCGATGGCGTTGCCGCCCTGGGCCAGCACCGTCTGGCCGGCCTGGGCGGCCAGGCTGTGCGGCGCGGCGACGGCGGCGGTGGAGAAGACGGGGGTCTCGGGCATCGGCGGTCCTGTGGTGTACCAGCCGCAGGGTTAGGCGAGCTTGTGCATCCTGCAAAGTCCGGACGTATCCGGGCTGTGCACCGTGCTATGCTGTGCTCATGTCGGGATCGATTGCCGAAGCGGCGGAGCGTGGGGTGTCGATCCGTCCAACCCGCTCGCTCATCCTGAGGTGCCGCGCAGCGGCCTCGAAGAAGGGCTTCAAGGATCGCTCCGCCGTCCGGACGTCTCCTGCGAGGCTTCCGCTGCGCCGCGGCACCCCAGGATGAAGGGGTGGACTGGATCCGCCGGCTCCCTCACCGGCGAAGCTCGCATCGCGGAGTCCAGCAACGCGCGCCGGAACAGCGCCCGCACGCTCCCGACCCGTCTCGCGGTTGGCCTTGGCCTTCTGGTCACGCCGGCCATGGCCCAGCAGCAGGTCCGGACCGCGTTCGAGGGCGCGGGCGCCGATCCGCGCGTCTCGGTCTCCCAGCCGGAGACCACCAGCCGCCTCCGGCGGCTATGTCCGCTCGGTCGAGCCTTATCTCGGGCCGCTCGGCGACCCGCTGGGGATCCGCCCCGTTCTGAAGGAACGCGGCATCGAGTACAGCCTGACCTACATCGCCGACGTGCTCGGCAACCCGGTCGGCGGAGTCCGGCAAGGTGCGATCGTCGAGGACCGCCTCAACCTGCGGCTCAACCTAGACCTCGACCGGCTCGCGGGCTGGCAGGGCGCCACAATCCACGCCAACGCCTATTTCATCCACGGCACCGGCCTGTCGCGCTACTATGTGGGCAACCTGCTCACCACCAGCGTCATCGAGGCACTCCCGTCGAGCCGGCTCTACGTGCTCTGGATCGACCAGAGCCTGATGGACGGCCAGCTCGGAATCCGGATCGGCCAGCAGGCCGCCGATACCGAGTTCTTCGTCAGCCAGACCGCGACCCTGTTCGTGAACTCCACCTTCGGTTGGCCGGCCATCACCGGGCTCAACCTGCCGAGCGGCGGCCCGGCCTATCCGCTCGCGGCGCCGGCGATCCGCGCCAAGTACGTGCCCGGCAACGGCTTCTCGCTGCAGGTCGGGCTCTACGACGGAGATCCGGCCGGCGCGAACCGTCCGGGGGACGACCCGGAGGCGCAGCGCCTCGACCGGACGGGCACCAATTTCCGCCTCCACGACCCGGCCCTGCTGATCGCCGAGGCGACCTACGCGTACAACATCGCCCCCGAATCCAGGGGCCTGCCGGGCGACATCACCCTGGGCGGCTGGCAGCATTTCGGCCGGTTCGACAGCCTGCGCTTCGACATCACCGGCGTGCCGCTCGCGGACCCGAACGCCACCGGGATCGGGCGGCCGGTGCGCGGCAATGCCGGCCTCTACGCGATCTACGACCAGACGCTCTATCGGGAATCGGGCAAGGACGACGAGGGCCTGGGCTTCTTCGTGCGGGCCGCATGGTCGCCGACCCGCTCCAGCCTGATCGACGCCTACCTGGATACCGGCCTCGCCTATAAGGGCCTGTTCGACGGCCGCGACGACGACACCATCGGCATCAGCCTCGCCTACGCCCGCATCAGCGACGAGGCCCAGCGGGCCGACCGGGACACGATCCTCTATACGGGCCTGCCAATGCCCCGCCGCCGCGCCGAGGCGGTGATCGAAGCGACCTATCAGGCCGTCGTGGTCCCGGGCTTCACGGTGCAGCCGGATGCTCAATACGTCATCCGCCCGGGCGCCGGCATTGCCGGTCCGGACGGCCGGCGGCTGCGCAACGCGGCGGTGCTCGGCCTGCGCGCGACCGTCCAGTACTGAGCCGGCCTGCGACGGCTCGACCGGGAACGCTCGCACGACCCCGCCTCTTTCAGAGGCATGTTGATCTTCGAGTGGGTCGTCGGCGTGCTGTTCGGCGCGGTCCTGTTGGCCGGGTTGGCGCGGCGGCTCGGGGCGCCCTATCCGGCCTTCCTGGCGCTCGGGGGCGTCGCCCTCGCCTTCGTCCCAGGCGTACCCAACCTGCAGCTCGATCCCGAGCTGGCGCTGGCGCTGTTCCTCGCGCCGGTGCTGCTCGATGCCGGTTTCGACGCCTCCGTCCGGGACATGAAGGAGAACTGGCGGGCGGTGCTCGGGCTCGCGGTCGGCGCCGTGGTGGTGACGACGCTCGCCGTGGCCTTCGTGGCGCGGCTCGTCGTGCCCGACATGCCGCTCTCCGCCTGCATCGTGCTCGGGGCCGTGGTCGCCCCGCCCGACGCGGTGGCGGCCCTGGCCGTGCTCAAGCATGCGCCGATGCCCCATCGCCTCGCCACGATCCTGCGCGGCGAGAGCCTGCTCAACGACGCGGCCTCGCTGCTGATCTACCGGCTCGGCGTCGCGGCGGCGATGGCCGGCAGCTTCCACCCGGCCGAGGTGGCGCCGATCTTCCTGCTCGGCGTGGTGGCGAGCCTCATCGTCGGCCCCTGTCTCGGCCTCCTGTTCGTGGCCGTCACGCGGCGCGTCACGGACCCGGCGAGCGCGATCGTGCTGCAATTCGTGGTCGCCTTCGGGATCTGGCTCGCCGCGGAGCGGCTGGAACTGTCCGGGGTGCTGACCATCGTCAGCTTCGCGGTCACGGTCGCCCGACGGGCGCCGGGCACCACGGCGCCGCGCGCCCGAGTGATCTCCTACGCGGTCTGGGACACGGCGGTCTTCGTGCTCAACGTCCTGGCCTTCGTGCTGATCGGCATCCAGATCGACCCGATCCGGGACCGGCTGACCGGCGGGGACGCGTGGCAGGCCCTGATCCTCGCGGCCGCGACCTTCGCCACCGTGGTGGTGACGCGCCTCGCCTGGGTGCTGCCGACCACCCGGATGCGCGGCCTCGGCATCCGCCAGGCGGGGGCTCCGGCGCGCCTCGGGCCCGGGCTCGCGATGTCCTGGGCGGGCATGCGCGGCATCGTCACCGTCGCGGCCGCCCTGGCACTGCCCGCCGAATTCCCGCACCGGGATCTCGTGGTGTTCACCGCCTTCTTCACCGTGCTCGGCACCCTGATCGTCCAGGGACTGACCCTGCGGCCGCTGCTGGCCCACCTGCGGCTGGAAGACGACGATCCGGTGGGCCGCGAGACCGGCCGCGCCCGGGCCGCCGCCTACAAGGCCGCCCTGGACAGCCTCGCGGACGCCGAGGACGAGCCGGCGACCGATGCGCTGCGCGCCGAATTCCGGGCGGCGCTCGCCGAGGCCGAAGAACACGAGGAAGGCTTGGCGCCCGAAAGCCTGCCGGCCGATGCCGCCCGGCGCCGAGCGGTCGAGGCGGCCCGCGACGCGGTGCTGGCCCTGCGCCGGAAGGGCCGGATCGGCGACGACGCCTATTTCCTGCTGGAGGAGGAGTTCGATTGGGCCGAGCTCAGCGCGACGCCGCGCGCGGAGACGTGAGGGCGGCGCGGATCGATCGCGCAGCGCAGGGCGATCAAACGCCCTTTCGGGCCGCGACCCGCGCCTCGATCGCATCCCATACCGCCACCGACAGGTCTGGGCCGCCGAGCCGCTGGATCGCCCGGATGCCGGTGGGGGAGGTCACGTTGATCTCGGTGAGGTGGCCGTCGATCACGTCGATCCCCACCAGGATCAGGCCGCGGCGCGCCAGCGCGGGGCCGATCGTCGCGCAGATCTCGCGCTCGCGCTCGGTCAGTTCCGACGCCGAGGCGGCGCCGCCCCGGACCATGTTCGAGCGGATGTCGTTGGCGGCCGGGACGCGGTTGACCGCGCCCATGGGGACGCCATCCACCAGGATGATGCGCTTGTCGCCCTCGGTGACCCGGTCGAGGTAGCGCTGCACCACCCAGGCCTCCCGGAAGGTCGTGGCGAACAGGTCGAACATGGACCCGAAGTTCGGATCCTTCTCGGTGACCTTGAAGACGGCCGCGCCGCCGTGCCCATGGAGCGGCTTCATCGCCACGGTGCCGTGCTCCAGCCGGAACGCCTCGATCTCCGCCTTGTCGCGGCTGATCAGGGTCGGCGGCATCAGCTCGGGGAAGTCGAGGACGAACAGCTTCTCGGGGGCGTTGCGGACCTCGAACGGATCGTTGACGACCAGCGTCTCCGGATGGATCCGCTCCAGCATGTGGGTGGCCGTGATGTAGGCCATGTCGAAGGGCGGATCCTGGCGCATCAGCACCACGTCCGTCTCCGCAAGGTCGATCCGCTCCGGCGGCGTCAGGGTGAAATGCGCGCCCTCGACGTCCTGGACGGTCAGCCGCTCGACCCGCGCGGTCACGCGCCGGCCCTGCATCGAGAGCCGGTCAGGCGTGTAGTACACGAGGGAATGACCCCGCCGCTGGGCTTCCAGCAGCAGGGCGAAGGTGGTGTCACCCGCGATCCGGATATTCTGGATCGGGTCCATCTGAACGGCGACGGTCAGGCTCATCCAATACGCCCCTTGCCGGCGGCGGGATCCTCGACCGCGCGCCGCCTCAATCGTCGGACAGCGACTTGCTGCCCGTGCGCTTGTCGTAGTCGCCGATGGCGGAGCGGCATTCGGGCGAGAGGCGCTTACGGTTGCGCATCATGCAGCGGTCCGCGTCCTGGCTGTTCGGGTCGACGCCGGCGCAGAGGCGGAAGTAGTCATTCGCACAGCCAAGCTGCAAGCCCTGGTCCTCGCGTTGGGCGTAGGCGGGGCCGGCGCTGAGCGCGAGCAGCGCCAGCGCCGCCGTGGCCAGGCCGCGGCGGGAGAAGCGCAGGGATCGTTCCGGAACCAGTCGCATCCAGCGGTGTCCTCAAATTTCGCTCGGGCGGAGAACCGACGTGGCGGTCCCCCCTCCACCCGCGTCCGGCATATCGGTCGCGACAGGCGCTAGGCAAGCACCGGAGGTCCACAGGGGTTCCGCACGAGGCCGTTGCGGCCGCGGCTCGCCGGGCTGTGCCCTCCAGGACGCAGGATGGTTCGCGCCGGCGAGAAAAAGGCCCCGCCCGGGACCGGGCAGGGCCTTGAAGTCGAAGGGAGGAAACGCCCGCCATGGGCAGATCCACAGTCGCAAGTCGCGCGCCAACTCGCCTGCACGCCCGTCTGGACCCTGGTCCGAGCCGTCGAGCCCCGGAAAGACTCCGTTAACCATGGCGTGCTGGATTGTTTCCGTAGCCCTTGCCGACGCCCTCCGCAGGGCCCGGGCCGGATGCTCGGACCGCCGACAGGAGCCGGAGACCATGACGCTTTTCAAACCACAGGAGATCGGCTGCCCCCGTCTGCCCGCACAGGCGATCGGCCCGATGCGCGAATCGACCGCAGCCGCCTCGGCGGTCCTCATCCCGTTTCCCGGCCCGGAGGCGCGACGGACCTGCCGCATCCCGCGCTCCGGCGAGCGGCGCGGCGAGATCCTGCTGTTCCTCGGCGTGCGCTACGAGCGCCTCGCCTCCTGAGCGGGCGGATGCCCGGACGGCCGCGCGACGTCTCCCACGGTTCTCTCATGCCAGTCCCGGACAGAAGGCGTATCACCCGCTTCCGCACGGCAGCCTGCCTCCTGCCGACCGGCATAGCCCTGGCCCTGCTCGCGGCCTGCACGCAGAGCGGCGATTTCGGGCGGCCGCGGACGGGCGTCTGGAACGGCCTCATCGACACCACGGGCAGCTTCAGCACCCATGACCGCGGACGCCTGCTGCTGGACTCGGGCCTGACCGACGACGAGCAGGCGCTGCGCGACCGCGCCTGGCGCTTCGTGCAGCCCGCCAGCACCTTCTCGGCCTTCCAGGACGCCGTGCTCGGCCTCGCGAGCGCCCATGCGACGCCGGCCACGTGGCGCGTCGAGGAGGTCGGCGCCTATTACGCGACGCTGACCGCCGCGCCGTCCCGCTCGCCCGTTTCCCGCTATCGCCAGCTCGGCGACGACGCCACCGCGGATGCCCGCCTGATCCCGATCTTCACGGCGCTCGCGGCCCGGGTCATCGACGCGGATGCCGCCCGGCTGCGCAGCCTGCCCTTCGCCAAGACCTTGAACGATGCCGACATCCGGCTGGCCGCGCAGCGCGTCGCCGAGAACCGCTGCCTCATCGCCTGGGTGCGGGTCGAGGCCGGGCTTCGGCTCGCGCGTTACCGGTTCGCCCTGGAGCACCTGTTCGCCGAGGCGCCGGCCGCCGAGTCGGTCGGGGCGGAGCGGTCGCTGACGATGCTGGCGGCCCGCCGCAACCTGCTCGACCCGCTCCTGCCGCCCGACGCCGCGGCGCGATGCGGCCTGGAACCTGTCCCGCTCCCGGTCGCCCAGGCCGGCCCGCTTGTCGTGAAGGACTGAAGCCGCCGCTAGCGGCCGGTGCCCTTGCCGGACGTGTCCTTCGACGTGTCATCCGTCGCCGTGTCGGTCGAGCAGGAGACGGCCTGGACCGCGGCATTGGCGGCCGGGCGCTGGCTCGGCAGGCCGGCGATCACCCGCACCACCACGAAGCCGCGATTGTCCGGCGCGACGATGCGCACGTCGCGGCTCGGGTCGTTCTCGTCATCGTCGGCGAGCGCCTCGTCGAACTGCGCGCGGGTGAGGATCACGAGGTCGAGGGCGCCGCGGACCGCCGCCTGATCGGTCACCGCATAGAAGGCGCCGCGCCGCGCATGGGCGGCGAGCGACAGCGACAGCGGACCGGTTCGGGCCGAGACGCGCATGGGACCGTCGGTCAGGTCGTAGGCGCAGACGCCCACCGCCACCGCCGGATCCGGGATCGGCAGCCAGGCCTCTGGCGGGGAGGGGTCGTCGCCGGTGGCGACCGTGTAGATCGGCTGCGGATGCTCCAGACTCTCGCTGGTGCGGGCGCGCGAGACGGCATCCGTCTCCGACAGGTGCGGGATGGCCAGGACCGCCGCGATGTGGACGATGCCGGCGATCACGAGCCCGAGCAGCGTGGCGTAGACGAAGCGCAGGCTCACGAGGCGCATCCCAGGCGGGTGATGGCCGGCACCGAGGTGCGGTCGAGGGATCCGACGCTCGCGGCGGCCGGTGTGTCGTAGAGGCGCAGCGCCAGCCGCACCGGGCCGCTCGCCCGGGGGCTCGGGAGCCAGTTCCCGGGCTGGACATCGGGCCCGAGCATCACGGTGAATCGTCCATCGGGCGTCCGCAGGACCTCCGTCGAGGTGAAACCCTCGCGCACCGGCGGACGACCGGGCTCGCGCGGGCCGCGGCCCGCCACCGTGAGCGTCCAGGCGCGGGCCGGGGGCGTCGCGCCGCCGATCTGGTAGGTGCAGGTGGCATCGAGGGCTCGGCCCGTATCGTCCACCGCCGCCGTCATCAGCAGGCCCTCGCCGACCGCGAGCGGGATCTCGCCCCGCCGGGCATTCACTGCCCGCGTGTACGGATCGGCATTCGCCGCGCCGGCCCGGGGCCATGCGGTCCAGGCGCCCACCTGTACGCCGCCGAACGGATAGCCGCCGCTCGTGGCCCAGTCGGCTGTGGCGAGGCCGAGGGCGCCGCCGAGCGCCAGGGCGTAGACGGCCAGTCCCGCCACGGAGCTCTTGCGCCAGAGGCGGGCGACGAGCCGCACGGCGCCGCTACGCCGGGGCCCCTCGACCGCCGACATGCGGCCGAGGGCTTCGGGAATCGCGAGCTTCATGCGCTCACCGCATCTCGATGAAGCCGCCGGCCGAGCGGCCGCCCTCGGCGACCGCACGCGGCTGGCCCACCGGCCCGGCCGATGCCCGGTCGTCGGGCTTCTTTCCGGACTTCGGATCCGCGGCGCCGGACCGAGCTGCGGGATCCGCGGCGGGCGCACGGTCGACCGTGCGGAACAGGCCGTTCAGGCCGCTGATGACCTCGAAGGAGCGGCGCGAGAGCTTGCCGTAGGCGCTGGCATTCGGGTCGGTCGGGGCCGTCGGGCCGCCGGAGGCCTGCTGCTGGGCGGCGCGCGGGCTGTCCTTCAGGCCCGGCAGCCCCTTGATCTCGATGCCCTGGTGGGCCGGCTCCATCACATCGTGCCAGGTCTGGGCCGGGAGCGAGCCGCCGGTCAGCTTGTTGGTCGAGGTGTGGTCGTCGTTCCCGAACCAGACCGCGCCGACGTAATTGCCGGTGTAGCCGACGAACCACGCGTCCCGGTAGGCGTTCGTGGTGCCGGACTTGCCCGCGACCTTCACGCCCTCGAGCTGCGCCCGCTTGCCGGTGCCTTCCTCGACGACCTTGTTGAGCATGAAGTTCATGTCGGCCACGACCTGAGGCGAGAGCACCCGCTCGGGCGCCTCGTCGGCGTGCCGGTAAATCACCTCGCCCGAGGAGTTCTTCACCTCCATGGCCGCGTAGGGCTTGGCCCGGAAGCCGCCGTTGGCGAACACCGCGTATCCGGCCGCCTGATCGATCACCGTCACCTCGTCCGAGCCGATCGGCATCGAGACCGTGTCGATCAGGTTCGAGGTAATGCCCATCTTGTGGGCCAGTTCGGTGATCTTCGCGCGCCCGGCCTTGGCGGCCCGGGCCTCGTGGCTGATGCCCATCGCCTTGCCCAGCGCGATCGAGATCTTGATCGGGATGGTGTTGATCGACTTCGCCACGGCGAGCCACATCGGCACTCGGCCGGCGTAGGAGCGGCCGTAATTCTGCGGGCACCAGTTGCCAATGCAGACCGGGCTGTCGACGACCGTCGTGTCGGGCTTGAACAGGCCCGAGGCCAGGGCTGCGGAATAGACGTAGGGCTTGAACGATGAGCCGGGCTGGCGCAGCGCGTCCGTGGCACGGTTGAACTGGCTCTCGCCGTAATCGGCGCCGCCGACCATGGCGCGCAGCGCCCCGTCGGGGTCGAGGATGACCATGGCGGCCTCGCCGACATCCATGGCGTCGCCGGACTTGCGCAGGATGTCGGCCACCACCTCGTCGGCGCGCTTCTGGACCGCGAGGTCGAGGGGCGTCTTCACCGTCAGCACGCGGTCGTTGCGCAGCTTTCCGGCGTCGGCCATGCCCTTGATCTCGCCGAAGGCCCAGTCGAGGTAGTAGTCTGCGGTGATGTCGCGGGTGCGGGTCACCGGTGTCGCCGGGTTGCGCAGGGCCGTCTGGATCTGGCCCTCGGTGACGAAGCCGGCCTCGACCATGTTATGCAGCACGTCCGCCGCCCGGGCGCGGGCCGCCGGCAGGTTGACGTGCGGGGCGTACTTGGTCGGCGCCTTGAACAGGCCCGCCAGCATGGCGGCCTCGGCGAGGCTGATGTCCTTGAGCGGCTTGCCGAAATAGTAATCCGCCGCCGCCACCGCGCCGAAGGTGCCGCCGCCCATATAGGCCCGGTCGAGGTAGAGCTTCAGGATCTCGTTCTTGGTCAGATGGCTCTCGAGCCAGAGCGCCAGGAACGCCTCATTCACTTTTCTTTCGAGCGAGCGCTCGTTCGTCAAAAACAGGTTCTTGGCGAGCTGCTGGGTGATCGAGGAGCCGCCCTGCGTGCCGCCGCCGCCCTTCGAGTTGTTCACGAGCGCCCGGAGGGTGCCGATCGGGTCGATGCCCCAATGCTCGTAGAAGCGCCGGTCTTCCGTTGAGACCAGGGCCTTGATCATGATGTCGGGAAACTCGCCGAGTTTGAGCGAGTCATCGTGCTTGATGCCGCGGCGCCCGACCTCGGTACCGTAGCGGTCGAGGAAGGTGACGGCGAGGTCCTGCTGCTTCAGCCAGTTCTCGCTGGTGAGCTGGAAGGCGGGCTGCGCCAGTGCCAGCATCAGTACGGCGCCTCCAGTGCCGATGGTGACGGCCTCGCTGGTGAGGTCGAGGGCGACGCGCTTCCAACCGCGCACCGCGAAGCGGCTCATGACACGCTGGAAGCGCTCGTAGGCCTCGCCGGTGGACTGGCCGCCGTCGTACAGGCTGGCATTGACCCAGGCGTCGAACGCGAGGGCGGCGCGTTCGAAGCGGATCTTGATCTCGGTGAGCGTCGGCAGGCGCACGATGTCGAACCCGGCTTGTCGAGCGCCTCTGCGGCGGATGGTGACGCACCCGCGCCGCCGGCGCGAAGCCTGCGCCCGGACCACCGCGCGGCGCTCCCGTCCATAGCAGGATCCGGAACCGTCGGCGAGGCTCTGCGCAGTCTCGCGAATTGCCGCGGACGAGCTTGGGCATAACGCGCCAGGGTGCGATCGGGTCGCACCGCTGTGCCGAACGGGCTTGGAGCCCATCGACCCCCGTCGGTCCGGGACGCCGAAGGCGAGCCCGGAACCCAGAACCGCCGACGGCCGCCTCTATGGCTCCGGCTGCGGCTCTGGATTCCGGGCCCTGCTCCGCAGTCCCGAAATGACGGCGTTGGTCGTGAAAGGCGCGGCCACACGCATCGCCGGAAATCCGCACCCTCGTGAGCCGGCGGCTACGCTTGCAGCGGTCCCGCGGCTCGGGCAGAGAGACGCACCTCCCAATCGAGAGACCTGAAAGATGCCCAAGCCCGAGGCGCCGCGCCGCGGGGCCGTCGAGCCGTTCTGGCGGACCAAGACCCTCGACGCCATGAGCCCCTCCGAATGGGAGAGCCTGTGCGACGGGTGCGGCCGGTGCTGTCTGATGAAGCTCGAGGACGAGGATACCGGCGAGGTCCACCACACGGATGTCGGCTGCACGCTCCTCGACGGGCTCACCTGCCGCTGCCGCGACTACCCGCGCCGCCAGAAGCGGGTGCCGGACTGCGTCCGTTTGACACCCGAGGCGGTGCGCACGATCGCGTGGCTGCCGCCGACCTGCGCCTACCGACTCGTGCGGGACGGTGAGCCGCTGTACCCGTGGCACCCCCTGATCTCGGGACGGGCCTCGAGCGTCCACGAGGCCGGCATCTCGGTCCGCGGCCGGCTCTCCGGCAACGAGGAGGAATTTTCCGAGGACGAGCTGCCGGACCGGATCGTGGACTGGCCGGCCCGCGATCCCTACGGGGATTGAGGCCGGGACAGGCGCTCAGCCGGTTCCGGCATCGCGGCCGATCAGCCTGCCCCCGGCCAGCCCGTTCAGGGCGATGACGATGGCGACCGCCGCCGCGTGGATCAGGAGGTCGGTCGCCGTCGCGTCGTGCGGATGAACCGGCATCAGCAGCGCCGCCGCCGCCGCGGCCACCGCGAGGCCGCCCAGGGCCGCCGTGAGATTCGGCCGCAGAGGGCAGGCGCGTCGCAGCATCACGACGATCAGAGCCGAGAGGGGCACCGACACGCAGATCAGGAAGCTGAAGCAGCCCGTCACCGTGTGGGCGCCCGGAATGTCGGATCCCGGCGCGACCCACTCGCGCAGGCAGCCGAGACCGCTCGCCCCGATCCACAGGGCCAGCGGCGGCACGGGCAGGAACGCCCAGCCGGCCGAGCGACCCGGCACGCTGGTGGCGAACGCCGCGAACGCGGCCGCAGCGGCGGTCAGCAGGGCGCCCACAGCCGCCAGGGCGAGATCGGGGACGCGCATCCGCAGCATGAACCCGCCGGTGCCGAACCAGGCCGCCAGCCCAAGGCCGATCAGCAGGGCCGAGCCGAGCCACAGGGCCGCGCGCAGGCCCGGAGCCGGGAGCGGCCGCACGGGTTCGAGGTCGCCCGCGAGGTCTTCGACGAGCTGCTCGTGGCGGGACAGGCTGCAGCCGACGCGTTCGGGCATCATTCCCTCTCCTGCGTCAGGCTGGCCCGGAGCGCCTTCAGCGCGCGGTGTAGATTGACCTTGAGCGCGCCCTTGCTCCGGCCGGTGAGCGCCGCGGTCTCATCGAGCGAGAGTTCGCGCAGGCCGAGATGCTCCACCGCCTGCCGCTGCCCCTCGGGGAGGGACGCCACCGCGCGCGCCAGGGCGGCGGCGCGGTCCCGGGCCTCGAGGCCGTGGCCGGGGGCGGGGGCGGGATCGACCTCGGCCTCGTAGGCCAGGGGATCGTTGACCTCCCGCGGCCGGCGCCCCGAACGGCGCAGGCGGTCGATCACCCGCCGCTGGGTGATTGCGCGCAGCCAGGGCAGGAACGGGCGCGTAGGATCGTAGCTCGCCCGCGCCCGGTGGACCGTCATCAGCGTATCCTGCACGACGTCGTCCACCGCCTCGCCGCGCACGCCCTGACCCCTGGCGATCGCCGACACGACCGGCAGGCAGGCCTTTAGCAGGGCGCGATAGGCGGCCGCGTCGCCGCCCTGCGCCGCCGCCATCAGAGCTGCAAGATCCTCTTCGAGCGCCATCCGGGCTCCGCCGTTCCGTCCGCCGGCACGCGCCGTCTTTTGCCCGCGTTCGGGTCCCGGCGCCAGCGCCCAGCTGCAGGCATCGGCGCCCGGCAGGGTCAGCATCATCGCAGCGCCTCCCGGTCCGCCGCGGTGCCGGGCCGATCCAGGCGGGCGGCCCCGAGGATGCGCCCGTCCTCCGCCTGCACGAGCAGGGCCGCGGTCTCGCCCTCCGGCAGGGCGGCCGTGAAGGTCGCGGCCGTGCCGGACCAGGGACCGAGTTCGCGGATCGAGCGGACGATGTTGGCCTGCTCGATGGTGCGCCCGGCATTCTCGCCGTGCAGCACCCGGGTGGTGTGGCTCGGATCGTATCCGATCAGCAGGACCCGGGCCGTGCCGCGGCCGGCCCCGACCTGGGCGGCGACGCGGTCGCCGTCGCGGTACAGCGTCGCCGGGATCGCCGGCCCGGCCTCCCGGGCCTGAGCGATCGCGCCGCGCAGGCCGGGCTCGTCGGAGCCGACGAGCCCGGTCCGGCCGTCGATCACCGCTTCCGGCGTGTAGGCGCCGCCGCCGAGCCGGGCCGCGTAGGCCTCCTGGCGCGCGGTGGCAGCGGGCAGGGCGTAGGGATCGCGCCAGTTCAGGTGGTTCCAGTAGGTGACGTGGAAGGCGAGCGGCAGGATGTCGGCGTGCTCCCGCGCCAGCCGGCCGAGCAGCGCCTCGGCGGGCGGGCAGGAGGAGCAGCTCTGCGAGGTGAACAGCTCGACCACGACGGGACGCGCCTCCGCCGCGGTCGGGACGGCGGCCGCGCACATCAGGGCGGCGATCAGCGCCGCAGGACGCCAGATTGGACCGATGACAGGACGCATGGCCGGGGCTCCCGCGCCGGCCCTCAGGCCCGGCGTACCGGCTCTTTCGGCGGCACGGTGGCGGCGGTTACGCCGGTTCCTGCCCGTCGAGTTCGAACGCGTCGACGTCGCGCAGGAGCGCCACGAAAGCCTGCGCCCCGTATTCCAGCGCGGCGTGGCCGGCTTCGGCCGTGCCGAGCCGCGCGTCGCCGATGGCGCCGGAGGGGTGGAGATCCTCGGCTTTCCAGGCGAAAGCGGCCGGGCGGCCGGCGCGCAGGTGAGTGAAATCGCGGACCATCGCGCGGGTCCGCGGCGGGAAATCGGCGATCCGGTCGGTCCGCACGAGATCGGGGCGCAGCGCCAGCATCAGCGCGGTCTCGATGCCGCCGGCATGGATGCCGTGGGCGATCTCCTCGGCCGGGAACAGGCCGTCCGGATAGCCGAACCGCGCCCAGGAGGTCGTCACCGCGACCATGCCGAAGCGCGACCGCAGCTCACCCGCCACCAAGTCGATGAGCGGGCTGTTGCCGCCATGGCTCGTGACGATCACCAGCTTGCGGCAGCCGGCGCGGCTGATCGCAGCGCCGAGCCCCGTCCAGGCCGCGAGCGCTGTCCCGGTGTCCAGGGACAGCGTCCCCGGGAAGGCGTCGTGCTCGTCGGACTTGCCGACTGCCTGCACGGGCAGCAGCAGCACGTCGAGATCCGCCGGCACCAGCGCGCGCACGCGGGCGAGGTAGCCCTCGGCGATGTCGCAATCGGTCGAGAGCGGCAGGTGGGGACCATGCTGCTCGATGGCGGCCACCGGCAGCACCGCGATCGCCCGCCGCATGTCGCGACGGGCGAAGTCGTTCGTGGTGAGGTCGGACCAGAGCCGCGCCGCCATACCCTGCAGAGGCCTCCTGCCGGCGCCGTGCGGCAACCGGTTACGGATGGCGATCTAACCGGAGCGTGGCCACCGAGTCGACGCCCGGACCGGCGATCCGGCGCGGCGCATCAGGCGAAGAGCGCGTCGATGTCGTCCTGGGAGGGTGTCGCCTCGACCGCTTGGGGGCCGTTGAGCAGCAGATCCTCGGCCCGGGCGCGGCGGGCGCGCTCGGCCGGGTCCAGGGCGCCCGTGTCGCGGGCCTTCACGGCCCCGACGAACCGAGCCAGGCGCTGCTCGAACAGCCTGAGCGATTCCACCACCTTGGCGATCCGCTGGCCGGTGATGTCCTGAAACGCGCAGGCCTCGAAGATCGTGTTGATCCGCTCTTCGACTGCGTCCCGGTAGCCGGGGCCGTCCGGGAGCCCGAGCATCGCTTCCGCGGCTTCCATGATGGTGTTGGTGGCGCCGGCAGTCGCCGCGACGACGCTGCCGAGCTCCTCATGCGCCATGGGGATCCGGTCGCGACTCATCTCGTTCGCCCGCAACGCGCCGATCTCTTCGCGCAGGTGGGCGATATAATCCGCGATCTCGATCAACTCGGCGATGACGGCCTGCGGCTCCCGCATCCGCAAATCGGCCTGCCGCGCGACGGCTAACGACATGCTCTCCTCCTGGGATCGATGACCGTCCTGGCCGACCGTGCCGGTCCCGCGCGCCTTGCGGCGCGTCGGTGATCCGGCGGGTCGGCGCGGGGGCGCTGCATGGGGCCGATCAGCTCCCGCAGACCGCCTCGATCTTCGACTTCAGCGTGGCGGCGTTGAAGGGCTTGACGATATAATTGTTCACGCCGGCCTTCTTGGCGGCGATGACGTTCTCGGTCTTCGATTCGGCCGTCACCATGATAAACGGCGTCGTCCGAAGATTTTCATCCGCGCGCACGTGCCGGAGCAGCTCGTACCCGGTCATCGGCTCCATGTTCCAGTCGGAGATCACGAGGCCGTACTTGCGACCCTTGAGGCGCGCAAGAGCTTCGGTGCCGTCCGAAGCATCATCGACTTCCTCGAATCCGAGCTGCTTCAGAAGATTACGGATAATGCGGACCATCGTCTGGTAATCGCCGACAACGAGGATCGGCATGCTCAGATCGAGAGCCATCGAACAACTGCTCCGTATTGCCCGGCGGGAAGCCGCGCCGGCTCCCGGATAGATTAACGCTTCGCTAACGCGGCAATTTAGCTGCGCTGCTCGTCATTTTAAATAGCGCACGCGCATTGCGAAGCCGTTAATCGGCGCGGTCGGCGCATGGCCCGGCGTCACGGCCGCGTTCCATGGTCGGGTCGCAGGGGCCCGCTTCAAGGCCTCGCTTGACCCTCCGGGCGCCTTTGGGCAGGGTCCGGCCGCGTCGGGCCCCTCGCGGACATGTCAGGCGAACCCATCCGACCCTTCCCAGCATCCGACCCCGGAACGATGGCCTCAGGCGACGCAACGGCCGCGCGGCCCTTCACGATCTGCCGCGCCGATGCGCCGGTGCCGCCGGCCCTGGCGGGGGCCGTGGCGGCGATCGGCAACTTCGACGGCGTCCATCTCGGTCACCGGGTGCTCGCCGAGAGCGTGCGCCTAGCCGCCGCCGAGGCCGGACGGCCGGCGGCGGTGCTCACCTTCGAGCCGCATCCGCGGGCCTATTTCATGCCGGACGCGCCGATGTTCCGCCTCACCGGGCTCGCCGCCAAGGAGATCGTGTTCGCCCATCTCGGCCTCGACGGGCTGATCGTGCGCCGGTTCGACGGCGCCCTGGCGGCCACGGGCGCGCGCGCCTTCGTGCTCGATTTCCTCAAAGGGGCGCTCGGCCTGTCCGGCGTGGTCGTCGGTCACGATTTCCATTTCGGCTGTGGCCGCGAAGGCACGCCCACGATCCTGGCCGAACTCTGCCGCGAGGCCGGGATGAGCTGCCGGATCGTCGACCCGGTCGCCCTCGGGGGCGAGACCGAGCCGGTCTCGCCGAGCGCGATCCGCGCCGCCCTCGGCGCCGGCGACGTGACCCGCGCCAACGCGCTGCTCGGCTATCGCTGGTTCGTCCTCGGCCCGGTCCAGCACGGCGACAAGCGCGGCCGCCAGCTCGGCTTTCCGACCGCCAATGTCCGGCTGCCGGATTGCGGGCTGGCCCACGGGATCTACGCGGTCCGGGTCCGCCTCGGGTCCGGTCAGTTCTACGATGGCGTTGCGAGCTACGGGCGCCGCCCGACCTTCGACGACGGCGCCCCGCTCCTGGAGACCTACCTGTTCGACTTCTCCGGCGATCTCTACGGGCAGGAGATCGCCGTGGAATTCGTCGGCTACATCCGCGGCGAGGAACGGTTCGACAGCGCCGACGCCCTGGTCGCGCGCATGCACATCGATGCATCCGCCGCGCGGGCCCTGCTGGCGAGCGATGAAACCCGGTCGATGCTGACCTGATTCTCCAGAGGCAGCGCGGCCGGCGCGGATCGTGTAGAAGGCCGACATCGATCGGGAGGCGGATGTGCTGGGTCGTTACGAACGCGCGAACAACGGCGAGGCGGTCGCCGAGTACGGCGACGGCACCATGCGGGTGGTCAAGCCGGGCAGCTTCGTGCGCTGCGCGGTGACCGGCGAGCCGATCCCGCTCGACGCCCTGCGCTACTGGAGCGCGGTCCGGCAGGAGGCCTACATCTCCCCCGAGGCGATCTTGAAGCGGCTCAAGGAAACCGGCCGCCCCTGACCGTCACGGCGCGCCGGCGAGCGCGCCCTGAACCTGTCGGCGCAGAGCCCCCGCGTCGCCGAAGGCGAGCCGGACGCGCAGCACGCGCACCTGAGCCGCGAAGTTGGGCGGCAGGCGCGCCGCATCCTTCTCGGTGGTGACGAGTTCGGCGCCGAGCCGCTGCGCCTCGGCGGCCAGGGTGGCCAGCTCGCCGGCCCGATAGCGATGATGATCGGGAAAGGGGCGCGTCGCCGCGATCACCGCCCCCGCCGCGGCGAGCGTTGCGAAGAACTTGTCCGGTCGGCCGATCCCCGCGAAGGCGAGACAGCGGCGGCCCGCCAGATCGTCCGTCTCCCGGACGAGGCGCGCCCGGTGGACCGGCAGCCCGCGGGCCTCCGCCGCGCGGGCGACCGCCTCGCCCGGCGGCCCGTCGCCGACCAGGATTAGCCCGGCGACGTGTCGCCACTGGCGGTCGAGCGGCGCGCGCAGCGGGCCGGCCGGGACCGGCAGACCGTTGCCGAGGCCGGCGGGACCATCGATCACGGCGAGGCCGAGATCCTTCACGAGGCTCGGGTTCTGCAGCCCGTCATCCATCACGATGGTGTCGGCCCCGAGCGCCCGGCACAGGGCGGCTCCGGCCGGCCGGTCACGGGACACCACCGTCGGCGCCCGGCGCGCCAGGAGCAGCGGCTCGTCGCCGACCGCGTCCGCATCGTGCCGGCCGAGATCGACCTGCACCGGGCCGGCCGTTCGGCCGCCATAGCCGCGGGACAGGAAGGCGGGCGTGCGGCCGAGGGCGGCGAGCAGGGCGGCCAGGGCCAAGGCGGCCGGCGTCTTGCCGGCGCCGCCGAGGGTGAAGTTCCCCAGGCACAGGATCGGGCAGCCCGCCCGCGCGCCGGGCCGGTCCATGCGCCGGGCCACGAGCGCCCCGTAGGCGGCCCCCAGCGGCGCGAGGCAGCGGGCGGCCGGATGATCCGGCCCCGCCGCCCAGAAGGCCGGCGGCCGCATCAGACCCGCGCGAGCGGCCGCACGGGACCGCCGCGGTCGAGACGCTGAAGCTTCATCTGCGCGACGAACGGATCGAGCACCGCGAGGGTGCGCGCGACCGCGCCCTCGAAGGGCTGCAGGGCACTCTGCCCGGCCTGCATCATGCCGCCGAAGCGTCCCGGATCGCCCAGGAGTTCGCCGGCGACCGCCGCCAGCTCGACGCCGTCGCGCACCGGCAGCGCGCCGCCGGCCCGGTCGAGGGCGCTGTAGATCACCGCGAAGTTCTCGGTGTGCGGGCCGTGCAGGACGACCGTGTCCAGACGCACCGGCTCGATCGGGTTCTGGCCGCCGCGCGACACCAGGGAGCCGCCGAGGAACACCAGAGGGGCCAGGCGATAGAACAGGCCGAGTTCGCCGATCGTGTCGGCGACGTAGACCTCCACGGAGGGGTGGGGCCGTCCACCGGTGGAGCGCCGGGCGCTTCGCAGGCCGAGGGCGTCCGCGCACGCGACCACCTCGGCGCCCCGGGCCGGATGCCGCGGGGCGATGATGGTCAGGAGTTGCGGGAACCGGGCTTTCAGCACCGCGTGCGCGTAGGCGACCATCGCCTCCTCGCCGGGATGCGTGCTCGCCGCCACCCAGACCGGGCGGCCGGCGAGCATGGCGCCGAGATAGGCGAGCTGCTGCGGGTCGGCCGGCGGCACCGGCGCGTCGAACTTCAGGTTCCCCGCGATGCTCACCCGCGGCGCGCCGAGCTTGGCGAAGCGCTCGCCATCCTCCTGCGTCTGAGTCAGGCAGATCGCGATCCGCGACAGAAGCGCCTTGGCGGTGCGGGGGCAGCGTTCCCAGCCATGGAAGGAGCGCTCCGACATGCGCCCATTGACCAGGATCAGCGGGATCTCGCGGTCGTCCAGGGCGAGGATGGTGTTGGGCCAGATCTCCGACTCGGCGATCACCGCCAGGTCCGGCTGCCAATGGTCGAGGAAGCGCGCCATCCAGCGCGGGGCGTCGAGGGGCATGTACTGATGCACCGCGCCGGATGGCAGGCGGGAGCCGATCAGTTCGGCGGCCGCGCGCGTGCCCGTGGTCACCAGCACGGAGAAGCCGCGGGCGATCATGCCCTCGACGAGGCCGATCAGCGACAGCGCCTCGCCGACGCTGGCTCCGTGCATCCAGGCCAGCGGCCCGACCGGGCGCGCCCGGCCCGGCAGCCCGCGCCGCTCGGGCAGGCGCAGCGGATCCTCCTTGCCGCGCTGCGCCCGCCACGCGAGGAGCCCGGTCAGCGCCGGCTCGCCGATCCGCAGGCCCGCCCGGTAGGCCTGGAGCGGCAGGGTCACCGAGGGACGCCTCACGCGACGTCTCCCACCGAGGCCGGGGCGGCCGTCGGGGCCGGATCCCGGTAGAGCGCCGCGCGGTCGGCGCGCCCGACCAGCGCGTAGGCGCGCGCATGCACGCGATTCATCTCGGCCTCGACGAAGCGGCGCAGCGTCTCGAAGGCGTCTCCCTCGCTGTCGCGGGGCACGTAGATGGGATCGCCGAGCACGATCGCGCCGCGCCCGAACGGCAGGCCGAGACAGGCGCGGTCCCAGGATCCGAATCGCAGGTGCCGGCTCGTGACCACGGCGGCCGGGACGATGGGACGGCCGGAAAGGCGTGCCAGCGTCAGGATCCCGGCGTCGCAGCGACGCGAGATCTTCGGCACGTCCGCGCTGAAAGCGACCGACTCACCGTCCTTCAGGGCCCGGAGCATGCCCCGTAATCCTTCGGCCCCGCCTTTGGCGCGGTGGTCGGTCGCCCGGTTCCGGCCCCGGGCGCCGGACGCCCGCATCACCCGCACGCCGAGGTGCTCCAACGCGATGGTGTTGATGTTGCCGTCCGGATTCTTCGAGATGATCGTGGCCACCCGATCTTTCGGACGGCTCATGAACGGCATCATGATGTGCTGGCCGTGCCACATCCCGGCGATGAGCGGGATGTGGGCATCCATCCAGGCATCCACGCCCCCCTGAGGCGCGCTCCCGGCATGGATCTCGAAGCGGTTCGTGCGCTGCACCAGCCGGAGATAGGAGGCCGCGAGGCGCCCGAGACCGCGCTGCACGAGGGGATGTCGGAGAAAACGCTTGCCGAGGCTCATGTCACGCCTGGGGCGGCCGGAAAGCCGGCGCCCGATCGGTTCCGGATCGAATTTGACCGCGCATGGTCTAGCTCCCGCGCCGAAGCCGAAACAACCGGCCTCGTCCACAACCAGACGTTTGTGACCGGCCCGCCGGGGCGGCCGTCCCGGGGCAGCGCTTGCTCCCGCCGCACGGCAAAAACACGGCACGGCCCCTTGTTTAGATAAGTTCCAAACTATAGATTGGAATTGATATAAACAGGAATCCCTTCCATGGCAGCCGTTCTCGAAAGCTCCGGCGGCGCGGCCGCGGACGCCCATCGCACCTTCGTCCTGCGCTACGTCCAGCCCGGCCTCGCCGGCTTGATCGACGGCTCCGTGTCGACCCTCGCGCCGATCTTCGCGGCGGCCTTTGCCACGGGTCACAATGGCGCGACCTTCTTGGTCGGCCTGGCCGCCTCGGTGGGCGCCGGGATCAGCATGGGATTCACGGAAGCCCTGTCGGACGACGGCAGCGTCACCGGGCGGGGCGACCCGCTGATGCGCGGTCTCGTCTGCGGGGCCATGACGACACTCGGCGGCCTCGGCCACACCGTGCCTTACGCGATCCCCGACACGCTTCCCGCCGGCTGGCCGAATCCGTTTCTCCTCGCCACGACGCTCGCCGTGCTGGTGGTGGCCGTCGAGCTCGTCGTCATCGCGGCGATCCGCACGCGCTTCATGGCGACGCCGTTCTGGCGGGCCGCGATGCAGGTGATGCTCGGCGGCGCGTTGGTGCTGGCTGCCGGGATCCTCATCGGTAGCGCTTGACGACGGGCCCCGCGCCCGCGATGCGGAGCGCGTCCCGTGGCCGTCTCGAGGGTGACCTCCGGCGTTGACCTTCCGCCTCGCCCATCTCAGCGACCCGCATGTCGGCCCCCTCGGTCGCGTGCGCCTGCACCAGCTCATCGGCAAGCGCGCCACCGGCTACGCGAACTGGCGGCGCGGCCGCTCGCGCAGTCACGACATGACCGTCCTGGAGGCCCTGGTCGCCGACCTGAAAGGGCAGGGGGCGGGTCACGTCGCCTGCACGGGCGACCTGTGCAACATCGGCCTGCCGAGCGAGTGGGAGACGGCGCGGACCTTCCTCGAAGCCCTGGGCCCTCCCGAAACGGTGAGCTTCGTCCCGGGCAACCACGACGCCTATGTCCGCGGCTCCCTGGAGGGGTTGCTCGCCGCCTGCGGCCGCTACACGGGCGACGATACCGGGTCTTCGGGACGCTTCCCCTATCTTCGGCGCCGCGGGCCGCTCGCCCTCGTCGGCCTCTCCAGCGCGATCCCGACCAAGCCCTTCGTGGCCACCGGACGGCTCGGCGCACCGCAGCTCGCCGCCGCCGAGGTGCTGCTGCGGGCGCTGGCCACGGAGCCGGGCCGGCCGTTCCGCGTGGTGATGATCCATCACCCGCCGCAACCGGGAGGGGCCTCGCCGGGGCGTGAGCTGAAGGACGCGGCCGCCTTCACGGCGATGATCGGGCGGGCCGGCGCGGACCTGATCCTGCACGGCCATAACCACGTCACCAGCAGCGCCGTCATCCCGGGTCCGGACGGGCGCGGCGTGCCGGTCGTCGGCGCGCCTTCGGCCTCGGCCCGCCCGGACGGACACGGGGCGATCGCCGCGCGCCGGGCCTCTTATCTGCTGTACGAGATCGCTCCGGCCGGAAACGGCTACGCGGTCAGTGCCCGGCGCCGGGGCCTCGATGCAGCGGGGGCGATGGGTGACCTTGGGCCCGTCGACCTCGCCTGAGATGATCGGCCGGCACGGCTCCCGTCCTCGGTCGCGCCGGCCTGATGATCGCCGATGGTCGTCCGTGGGAGATCAGACGCCGACCGCCGCGAGATCGGCGCGCTGTTGCCGGCTGAGACTCGCTTCGTAGCGCTCGGCCTGAAGACGTGTCAGGCCGCAGATCAGCGCGAGTGCCCCGCGATACACGGTGTAAGTGCCGTCATGTGTCGGCTTGACGCGAATCACCTCTGCCATGGGAGCCTGCCTTTGTTGGAGGTTGCCTGCCTTCGTCTGAGGAGATCGTCCTTTTTGCTGGATTGGCGGGTCGAACGCGCGAACGACGACTAGGTTAGCCGTCGTTTACGGGCTGGCAAGGGCTCGATCCGGACGAATGCTTAGGTAATTCTGCTGCAGCGCGGCAAACCCTTGCGGGCCCTGACGATCCCCAGATGCATAAAAAAGCGGCCGCTCGCTTGCATATTGAATTAGGTTCGCGGAGCGCCCGAGGCGCCGCGAATCGCAGGATGGATCGGCCCTGTCGGGCCAGGCGAAAGGAACCCCCATGCAGCTCTGGCGTCTGACGGCGACCGATCTCGCGGCCCTGATCCGCGCCGGCCAAGTCTCGGCCCGGGAAGCCGCGCAGGATGCCCTCGCGCGGCTCGACGCGGTCAATGGCCGGATCAACGCCGTGGTCGAGCATCGTCCCGAGGACGTGCTGAAGCAGGCGGATGCCGTCGACGCGGCGCGGGCGCGCGGTGCGGAAGCAGGGATGCTCGCGGGCGTGCCGGTGACCGTCAAGGTGAACGTCGACCAGCGCGGCTTCGCGACGACGAACGGCCTGCGCCTGCAGCGGGATCTGGTCGCCCAGAACGACAATCCCGTGGTGGCCAATCTCCGGCGTGCCGGCGCGGTGCTGCTCGGGCGGACCAACACGCCGGCCTTCTCGCTGCGCTGGTTCACCACCAACCAGCTGCACGGCGAGACCAAGAACCCGCGCGATCCGGCACTGACGCCGGGGGGCTCGTCGGGCGGGGCGGGCGCCGCCGTCGCTGCTGGAATTGGAGCGATCGCCCACGGCACCGACATCGCCGGCTCGGTGCGCTATCCTGCCTATGCCTGTGGGGTCCATGGCCTTCGGCCGAGCCTCGGCCGCATCCCGGCCTGGAATCCGTCCTCACCCGAGCGCGGGATCGGGCCGCAGCTCATGGCGGTGTCGGGACCGCTCGCCCGCAGCATCGCGGATATCCGCCTCGGCCTGGAGGTCATGGCAGCGCCCGATCCGCGCGACCCCTGGTGGGTCCCCGCACCCCTCGTGGGCCCGGAATGCCCGCGGCGGGCCACGCTCTGCGTCCGGCCGGGCGGTCTCGCCGTGGTCCCGGAGGTCGAGGCAGCGCTGCGGGACGCCGCGCGCCGCCTGACCGAGGCCGGCTGGACGGTGACGGAGATCGCCGACACGCCGCCGATCCGCGAGGCGAGCGAGCTCCAGCTCCAGCTCTGGCTGGGCGACGGCTACGCGGCCGTCCGTGCCGCCGCGGAGCGCGAGGGCGACCCGGCCGCGATCGGCCTTCTGGAAAGCTTCCGGACGCGGGCGGAGACGATGACGCCCGACGCGATCGCCCTGGCCCTCACCCGGCGGGCGACCCTCGCCCGGGACTGGTCCCTGTTCCTCGCCGAGAACCCGGTGCTGCTCGTGCCGGTCTCCGGCGAGCTGCCGTTCCCGGACGGGCTCGATCGCACCGGCGATGCCGGCATCGCCCGGGCCTTCGAGGCGAACCTGCTGCAGGTCGGCCTGGCCCCACTCGGCATCCCGGCGCTCACCGTCACCACGGGCCTCGTCGGGCGCACGCCCGTGGGCGTGCAGCTCGTCGCCGCGCGCTACCGGGAGGATCTGTGTCTCGCGGCGGGCGCGGCGATCGAGGCCGGCGGGGTGCCGGACATGCCGGTGGATCCCGCCTGACGGGAGCGGGCCGCAGCGGACGCGGGCTCAGGCCTGCGCCGCTGCACCCAGATCCGTCAGCAGAGCCGCGAACAGCTGCGCCCGCTGGGCCAGCGTGTCGATCAGCAGGTGCTCCTCCAGGGTATGATAGCCCTGGCCGAGCGGCCCGAGGCCGTCCAGCGTCGGGATGCCGTTGGCGCCGGTGAAGTTGCCGTCGGAGCCGCCGCCGGCGCTGCGGTGGGGCAGGGAGTGGCCGAGCGCCTCGCTCAAGCGGCGCGCCCGCTCATAGAGCGCCAGGCCGCCGGCATCCGGCTCCCAGACCGGCCGGGTCACGCCCCGGGTCACGGTGAAGCGGACGCCGTCCGCCTCACCCGACAGGGCCAGCATCCGCGCGACGCCGCGGTCGAGGTCGGCCGGCGCTTGGCCATGCTGAGCGCCTGCCCGCGGCAGACGGTCGGAACGCAATTCACCCATTGCCCGCCCGAGACCACGCCCGTGGAGAAGGTGCAGTCGGCATCCGACATGGCGTCGATCGCGAGGATCATGCGGGCCATCGCGCGGATGGCCGAGCGGCCCTCGTGCGGCGAGGATCCGGCGTGGCTCGGCCGGCCCAGAGCCTCCAGATCGAAGCGCGCGATGGCATAGCGTCCGGTGACGACGCCGTTCTCGGGCTGACCCGGCTCCGGCACCAGCACGAAGGCGTGCCGGGCGGCCTCGGCCTCGATCAGGTCCCGGGTCGAGGGGCTGCCGACCTCCTCATCGCCGGTGAACAGGACGGTCACCGGCAGGGGCGTCGCGATGCCGGCGGCCGCCAGGGCGCGGAGCGCCGCCAGCGCGATCACGTTTCCGCCCTTCATGTCGAGGATGCCCGGCCCGTAGGCGCGGTTGCCTTCGATCCGCCAGGGCAGGCTCCCGAGCGTGCCGACCGGATGCACCGTATCGAGATGGCCGAGCACCAAGATGCCCGGCACGTCCGGCCGCGGGTGCGGGAACCGTGCGCGGACGCAGTCGCTCAGCCCCATCCGGCCCGGGATCGTCTCGACGGCGGCTCCCAGGAGAGCGAGGTCGCGGGCGGCCACGCCCATCATCCGGTTCACCGCCGCCGCATCGTGGGTCGGGCTCTCGCACTCAACCCAGGGGCGCAGGGTCGCGAGGATCTCGCGCGCGTCGAAGTGGAGGTCCGGGATCATCGGGCTTTCTCCTCGGCGAACGGATCGGCGACCCGCGGCCAGTAGGTGCCCGACCGCTTGGTGTAGGGGATGGCCCCGTAATCCGGCGGCACCGCCCCGGGCGCCGCGACGTAGCGCACCTCGCTCGCGATCGGCGCGAAGGCGGCGTAGAAATGCTGCATCGACTTCACCACGACGATGCGCTTGTCGTCGAGGCTGAGGCCGAGGCCCGTGAAGGCGTCGGGCGCGAAGGCCTGCTGGCGCTTGTGGGTCAGCACGACGTGGATCCCGTCCGCCTCCACCCAGGCCGCGGGGCCGAGATGGGCCCGGCCGCCGCTGAGCCCGGTCTGGCTGTGATCCTCCGAGAGGCCGCGCACGGTGACGCGCAGGTCCACGGGGTTACCCGAGGTGACGCCGCACTTGCCGCCGATCCGGAGCGTGAAGGTCGCCCCGAGCCCGGCCTCGTGGCAGATGCCAACCGCGCCGGGATCCCAGATCAAGCCTAGCGCCGCGTCCTTGACGCCCCGCTCGGCGAGGCGTGCGAGGATCGCGGTGTTGTCCGAGGGCGCGCCCGCCCCGGCATTGTCGGCGAAGTCGGCGAGCACCATCGGGCGCGGGTCGTCGGAGGCGAGGGCGAGATCGATCGCTGCGTCGATCGTGTCGCAGCGGCTCGCCGCCTCCTCGCGCATGGCCCAGACGGCGCCGGCGAGTTCGTCCGCGAGCGCCTGCGCCTTGCCGGCATCGCCGTCGGCGACGACCAGCATCTTGGCGCCGACATCGGCCACGTCGCCCCACGGGAAGCCGTGCCCGAAGGAGACCGACAGGATCCCGTCGCGACCCTCCAGCGCCTCCATCCGGCGCACGAAGCCCGCCACCGGCTCGCGGCTGGTGCGCCACATGTTGATGATCCGGCAATCGGCATAGGCCATGACCGGCCGGATCTCCTTCGACACCGTCCGCACCACCAGCGGGTAGAGGTCGCGAGCGCGGTCGGCGATGTCGGTGTGGGGGTATTCCTTGTAGATCACGATGACGTCGGCGCTGGTCCGCATCGTCTCGGTGAGATGGCAGTGCAGGTCGAGCTCGACGCCGATCGTGGCGTCCGGCCCGACGATGGCGCGGACCCGCTCCAGCGTGTCGCCCTCGCAATCGTCATAGCCCTCGGCGACCATGGCGCCGTGCATGAACAGCAGCACCGCGTCGACCGGCATCGCGGCCTTCAGATCCTCCAGCAGCGCGTCGCGCAGCTCCTCGTAGACCGCCCGCAGGGTGATCCCGCCGGGCTGCGCGAAGGTCGAGAGGCTCTCGGCGACTGCGTGCCCGTCCGCCTCGGCCATGTCGCGCCAGGCCTTGAGGCCGATATTGCTGAGGCTCGGCGGCTTCCGGGTCCCGTCGCGGCGCGCGTAATCGGCCCGGAACGCCGCTCGGCCCGTGGGCAGCGGCGCGAAGGTGTTGGTCTCGGTGGCGAGGCCCGCGATGAAGATCTTCAAGGGTCTGTCCCAATCCGTCCCGACGGCCCGGTCAGGACGCGCACGGGCTCAAGGTGATGATCGTCTCGGTCGCTGCATCCACGGCCGCGCGGCCGTAGAGCATCGGCACATGGTCCTGGGCGCCCCAGATCGGGGCGAGGTCCGCGTAGTGCGGGCTTCGCGGGTCTCCCGACTGACCCGGGACGTTGATGAAGACCGACTTGTCCCAGTCCCCCACGTCCACGACCATGCGGAACGAGGCGCCGTGGGTGAGCCGGAACGAGTCGGTCCGGTACTCTGCGTGCATGACTGATGCCGCGGATCCGCCCACGGGCAGCGGCCCGACATCCCAGCGGGTTTCGGGCTTCAGCGCGGTGAGGGGATGGGCGAACAGCGCGTGGTGCAGGCGGCCCCAGGACCAGCCGGCGCGGGGTTCGGGACGCGCGGTCGTCCCCACATCACTCTCGCCCCCCTCTGCGGGTGAGAGCGTGACAGGGCCTGCCGCCTCCGGTGCGAGCCTGTCCATGGGATCCGGCCCCATCCGTTCCAGGCAGTCGCGGAACGCGGCACCCAAAGCCTCCGCCAAAAGCGCGTCGCGCACCGCCGGGTCGAGACTGGTCTCCAGCCGCTCGATCAGGCTATGCGTGTCGCCCGGCGGCAGCAGGCGGCGCGTTCGGGCATCGGGCACCAGCGCGCCGAGCAGCGCCGGGCGCAGGTGGTGGACCCACAGGACCTCGATCAGGGCGGCCGCAGCGGAGTCATGATGCAGCGCCCCGTCGAACGCGGCCAGCAAAGCCCGGGCGGAGGCGATATCGGGATCCGAGGGCGCCGGCAGCGCCCGGATCAGATCGGCGAGACGCAGGGCCGGCTCGGAGACGACGTCGGCCTGGAGCGCCTGCGAGTCGGCGAGGCTGTGTCGTGTCTGCCCGCCGAGCACCGCCCGGATGCGGCGGGCGCGCCAGGGCTCGGCCCACTCGAACCCGACCTTGCGATCCTCGGCCGGAAAGTCCGGCGGCAGGTTCATCTCGTTGGCGGTGGCGAGCCAGCCCGCGTCCGGGTCGAGGCTGCGGGGCAGGGCGGCTGGATCGTGGAAGCCGGCCCAGTCGTAGCGGCCATCGCCCGGCACCGGCAGCAGGCCGTCATGGGCCGGCCGGACGGGCGCCTTGCCGGCCATGAACCACGCGATCCGGCCGGTCGCGTCGGCGTAGAGCTGGTTGACCGAGGGCGCCGACCAGTGATGCAGGGCCGCGCCGAAGGCCTCGGGGCTGGTGGCGTCGAGATAGGCGAGGCTGCCGAGATAGGCGGCAGCGCCCGGTTCCGACCAGACGGTCCGCAGCGCGAAGGCGCGGCCCCCCGCCTCGCGGATGATCGGCCCGTGCCGGGTGAAGCCCAGCACCACGGTCTCGTCCGGCCCGCCGCGCACCGGGATGTTCTCCGTGATGCGCGCGATCCTCTCCCAGCCATCGCCAGACCGGTAGCGATCGGGATCGGCCGGGTCGGTCTCACACACAAAGAGATCCTCCTGATCCATCGGCGCGATGGTCAGGCTGAAGGCCGCATGGCCGTTATGGCCGATGGAGATGCCCGGGAGCGCCGGCTCGCCGGCCCCGATTACGTCGAGCCCCGGGGCGGTGAGGTGGACCGCGTAGCGCAGGGACGGCTGCAGGTAGACCCGGTGTGGGTCGCTCGCGAGGATCGGGCGGCCGGTCTCGGTGCGGGCGGGCCCGACCACCCAGTTGTTCGAGCCCTCGGCCGGCTCCTTCGGGGCGGCGCGCGGACCGCGGGTGACGGCGCCGTGCGCATCGACCTTGCTCCAGGCCCAGGCATCGTCGCGGGCGGCCGCCAGGCGCTCGGGGGAGAACCCGACCGCCGCCGTGGCGAGTCGGAAATCGCCGAGGAGGTCGTCCGGCCAGTCCGCCGCGTCGAGCCCGTCCGGGATGACCGGTTCGTGCAGCGGGCTGACGCGCTTGCGCAGATCGTCGGCGGCAAGCCCGGCCTCCCAGGATTCCGCGCAGGCCAGCACCCTGGCGCGGGCGACCTCGGAGAGGACGTTCCGGACCAGGCCGTGGCTGCGGATGCGCACCACGTCCTCCGGCCGCCAGCGGCCCGGGCGCGTATCCGTCAGGTCGAATTCCGGCGGTAGCAGCTCGGGCTGTGCCTCGGTGAGCGCCACGTAGGCGTTCAGCCCCTCCACGAAGGCCGTGACGATCGCCTGCGTGTCCTGCGGCCCGTAGGCGGCCCATTCCGCCGCCATATCGCCGCGGTAGAGGAACAGCCGGGCGGCGCGGTCCTGGGCGAGGTAGCCGGGCCCGAAATCCGCCGCCAGCAGGCCGAGGCCGCGCTTGCGCCACAGGTCGAGCTGCCAGAGCCGGTCCCGGCCGGCGTTGAACCCCTGCGCCCGAAAGGCGTCGAGGGCAGTGCCGGCCCGGATATGCGCCAGCCCCCAGCGATCGACCCGGATCTCGACCGGGCCATCCAGCCCGGGGAGCGGGTAGCGTGTCCCGCTCACAGAGCCACTTCGATGAGGTGCGGCCCCGGATTGGCCAGAGCGTGCTCGAACGCCGCGATGAAGTCGGTGAGCGTTGCGACCCGCCGTCCCTCGACCCCGAACCCTTTGGCGAGGCTCACCCAATCCACCGCCGGCTCGTCGAGGCTCAGCATGCCGAGCGCCTTCGGGCCGGGATTGAGGGCGCCGACATTGGCGAGCTCGGCCCGCAGGATCGCGTAGGACCGGTTCGACCAGACCAGAGTCACCACGTCGAGGCGCTCGCGGGCCTGGGTCCAGAGCGCCTGCACCGTGTAGAGCCCGCTGCCATCGGCCTGGAGGTTGATCACCTTGCGGTCCGGGCAGGCGATTGCCGCGCCGGTCGCCATCGGGATGCCGAGGCCGATCGAGCCGCCGCTGAGCTGGAGCCAAGTGTGGGGCGCCGCGTCCCGGGTGAGGGCGAAGAAGTTGCGGCCCGTGGTGATCGACTCGTCGCAGATCACCGCGCCCTCCGGGATTAGCGCGCCGAGCACCTGCCCGATCGTATCCTGGTCGAGAGGGCCGGCGGTCGGGAGCTTCGGGCGGGGCCCGACGGCGACCGGCTCGGCCGGCGGGGCCGCGACGGCCTCGGCCAGCCGCTCCAGGGCGTCGATCTGGTCCTCCTCAGGTGTCGCCAGCGTGATCGTCGTGCTGCCCTCCGGCGCCAGCAGGCTCGGCTTGCCGGGATAGGCGAAGAAGCCCACCGGCGGGGTCGCGCCGATCAGGATGATGTGGCGGAAATCCTTCAGCGCCGCGATGCCCTGGTCGATCGGGTAGGGCAGGCGCTCGATCGGCACGGTGCCGGCGCCACGGTCGATCCGGGCATTGGAGGTCATCGCCAGCATCTGCGCGCCGGTCTTGCGGGCGATCCGGTCGGCGAGCACCCGGCCCTCGCTCCGCACGGCCCGGTCGCCGAGATGAAGGAGCACCTTCTCGCCGCTTTGCAGCGCCTTCACGGCGGCCGCGATCGCGTCGTCGCCGGCCTTCGCCCGCGCGGGGACGTCGGGCACGGGCGCCGGACCGGTGCCGGGATCCCAGGCGGTGTTGGCCGGCAGGATCAGGGTCGCGACCTGACCCGGGGCGGTGCGGGCGGCCGCGATGGCGGCGGCGCCGTCCGGGCCGATCTCGCCGGCGCTCATCCCGGTCCGCACCCAGGACGACATCGGGTGGGCCAGACCCTCGATGTCGGAGGTCAGCGGCGCGTTGTACTCCCGATGATAGGTCGCGTGCTCGCCGACGATGTTGACGACGGGGGTGCGCGCCTTCTTGGCGTTGTGGAGATTGGCGAGCCCGTTGGCGAGGCCGGGCCCGAGATGGAGCAGCGTCGAGGCCGGCTTGTCGGCCATTCGGGCGTAGCCGTCCGCCGCGCCGGTCGCTCCGCCCTCGAACAGGAACAGGACGCAGCGCATGCCCTCGACCCGGTCGAGGGCGGCGACGAAGTGCATCTCCGAGGTGCCGGGATTGGTGAAGCAGACCTCGACCCCGCCCTCCACGAGGGTCCGGACGAGGCTCTCGGCTCCGTTCATGGTGCTCGGCGTTCCATCGCTCACGGGCAGCTCCCTCGCGCGCCGGCCCAGCCGGCCGGTGACTCGCATTTTGTATTACCGTGGCGCAGCCGGCGCCACGCGCAAGGGGCGACGTCCGGCCTCTTCTGTTCGCCGGACGCAGGGCCTAAGCCTGAGCGTGGCGCGGGATTTGCGGTTGGCGCGCCGCAACTTCGACGAATGGAAGCACATGACAATTCGCCGCCTGATTGCCGCCGCCCTGGCCGGTACCGTTGCTCTGACCGCGCCGGCCAGCGCCGAGAGCGTGCTGCGCATCGCCATGACGGCGTCCGACATCCCCACGACCACGGGCATGCCGAACAACGGCTTCGAGGGCATGCGCTTCCTCGGCTACCCGATCTTCGAGGGGCTGGTGCAGTGGGATCTCAAAAGTACCACCAAGCTCGCCGGCATCGTCCCGGCGCTCGCCGAAAGCTGGGAGCAGGATCCGAACGACAAGGCTGTCTGGACCTTCCACCTGCGCCAGGGGGTCAAATTCCATGATGGCACGCCGTTCAACGCCGATGCGGTGATCTGGAACCTCGACCGCTACTTCAAGAACGACAGCCCGCAATTCGAGGCGCAGGGCGCCGGCATCTCCCGCGCCCGGGCGCCGCTGGTCGGATCGTACAAGAAGATCGACGACGCGACGGTCCAGATCACCACCACGCAGGTGGCGTCCTACTTCCCCTACATGGTGGTCTACCTGCTGTTCACCTCGCCGGCCTCGTTCGAGAAGGCCGGCCGCGACTGGAGCAAGGTGGCCGCGCTGCCGGCGGCCGGCACCGGCCCGTTCAGGATCACCCGCGTCGCGCCGCGGGAGGCTGTCGATCTTGCCAAAAACGACGGCTACTGGGACCCGAACCGGATGGCCAAGGTCGACAAGGTCCGGCTGATGCCGATCCCGGAGGCCAACGCCCGGGTGGCGGCGCTCCGCGCCGGTCAGGTCGACTGGATCGAGGTCCCGGCGCCCGACGCGATCCCGTCGCTGAAGCAGGCGGGCTTCACCATCACCACGGGCTCGTACCCGCATGTCTGGCCGTATTTCTTCAACATCGGCGCCAAGGACAGCCCTCTGAAGGACGTGCGCGTCCGGCAGGGCCTGAATTACTGCATCGACCGGGCCGGCATCGCCGAACTGCTCAACGGCACGGCCGAGCCAGCCTCGGGCTGGCTCAACGACAAGGACCCGAATTTCGGCAGCCCGAAGAATCACTACACGTTCGACGCCGCCAAGGGGAAAGCGCTTCTGGCCGAGGCCGGCTACACCGACAAGAAGCCGCTCAGCCTCAAGGTGATGATCTCCTCGTCCGGCTCGGGCCAGATGCTGCCGATGCCGATGAACGAGTACCTTCAGGAGAACCTGAAGCAGGCTTGCAACGTCGATGTCAGCTTCAACGTGGTCGAGTGGCAGGTGCTGCTGAACGGCGGCCGGGCACTGCCCGACGCGCCGAGCCTCCAGGGCGCGATGGCGCTCAACGTGTCCTCGCCCTCGTCGGACGCCGCCGTCATGGCGCGCTACTTCGCGGGCGACCGGTTCCCGCCGAACGGCTTCAACTTCCCGACCTGGAAGGACGACCAGTTCGACGCCGCCCTCAAGGCGCTCGCCGAGACCACCGACGCCAAGGTGATCGACGCGCAGACCAAGATCGCCCACGAGCGCCTCGTGGACAATCCGCCGTGGCTGTTCGTCGTCCACGACCTCAATCCCCGCGGGATGTCGAAGAAGATCCACGGCTTCGTCTCGCCGCAATCCTGGTTCGTCGACCTCACCCTCGTCAGCGTGCAGTAAGTCCGATGCCCGATATCGATCCCATCCACGCCTCCGCGGCCGAGCTCGGCCAAGCAATCCGGTCGCGCAGCCTCTCGCCGGTCGACGCGGTCGACGCGCTGCTCAGCCGGGTTGAACAGCTGGAACCGAAGCTCCAGGCCTTCACGGAAGTCTTCGGCGCCGATGCGCGCCTCGCCGCCGAAGGCGCCGACCGGGCGATCCGGTCGGGCCACGCGGTGGGACCGCTTCACGGCGTCCCGGTGGTGCTCAAGGACCTGATCGACCTGGACGGCCGGATCACCATGGGCGGCTCCGCCGCCCACCGGGCGCGCCGGGCCGAGCGCACGGCCACGATCGCCCGGCGGCTGATCGGCCAGGGCATGATCGTCCTCGGCAAGACCCACACGGTGGAGTTCGCCTACGGTGGCTGGGGCACCAACCAGCATCTCGGAACGCCCTGGAACCCCTGGGATTTCGAGACGCCGCGCACGCCCGGCGGGTCGAGCAGCGGCACCGGCGTCGCGGTCGCGGCCCGGATGGCGCCCTGGGGCATCGGCACCGATACCGGCGGCTCGGTGCGCCTGCCCTCGGCCTTCTGCGGGCTGACGGGCCTCAAGGTGACGGTCGGGCGCGTCTCGACCTGGGGGATCGTGCCGCTCTCGACCACCCTGGACTCGCCCGGTCCGCTGGCCCGCACCGTGGAGGACGCCGCACTCCTCTACGAGGCGATCTCCGGACCCGATCCCCTCGATCCGTCTACCCGCGGCATCCAGCCGGACGCGCCTTGGGCGACGCTCAACCGCGGCGTGCGCGGCCTGCGGCTCGGGCGCATGCCGGCGGCCGAGCGGGAGGGCGTCGCCGCCGATATGCTGGCCGCCTACGACGCGGCTCTGGAGATCCTGGCCGCACAGGGGGCCGAGATCGTCGATGTCGCGCTGCCGTTCCGGTTCAGCGACTGCGTGGCGATGAGCGGCATCACCAATGCCGAGGCCTATTTCGTCAACGGCGCGCTGGCCGAGGATCCGGCCGCGCAGCTCGGTGACGCCGTCCGGGCCCGGATCCTGGCCGGCGCCAAGGTCTCGGCGCAGGAATACCTCGGCACGCTCCACCGCCGCGCCGCGATGAAGCTGCACTACGCGGCCGCCCTGGACGGGATCGACGCCCTGCTGACGCCGACGACCGAATGCGCGGCCGTGGCTCTGTCCGAGGTCGACGAGGCGCATCTGCCGTCCCGTTTCACCCGGTTCGGCAACCTGCTCGATCTCTGCGCCCTGGCTCTGCCGGACGGCTTCACCGCCTCCGGCCTGCCGCTCTCGCTCCAGATCGTCTGCCGGGGCTACGACGAGGCCATGGCCCTGCGGATCGGGCAGGCCTACCAGCGCGCGACCGACTGGCACCTGCGCCGGCCGCCGGTGGGATAGGGCCGGCCGCGCTTCAGATGAGAAGCCGGGGCGCGGTGGAAGAACGTCCGGCTTCCGAGATCAAGTCCCAGCATCGGCCGACGCGAGCTTGACTATTCATCGCGTCATCGCGCCGGCCGATGCCAGTCGTCATCGAACCGCTCGCGGTCATACTCTCGCCGTTTCTTTCGTTCAGGCTCGCGTCATCCTTCATCAACGAGACTGACCACGCGCGCTGCACGAGGCGGCGCGCACAACGTCGAGAGTTTTCCCGCATGATCAAGCTGACCGCGGTCGCGGCCCTCGCCGCCGGCCTGACCCTTCCGACATGCCTGCCCGCCAGCGCGGAGCCGAGCACGCATAACGGGCGTTGGTCGGTGGAGCTGGTGACGGAAAGCGGCCTGTGCAGCGCCCGGTACACCTACGCGCTCGCCATCCGCGAGGGGCAGGTGCAGCTCATCTCGGGCGGCGCGGGCGCCCGGGTGAACGGGCATGTCGGCGCCGACGGCAGCGTCGGGCTGACCGTCAGCAACGGGACGGCGAGCGGCACCGGGACCGGGCGGCTCCAGTCCGGCAGCGGCGCGGGCACCTGGAAGGTGTCGTCGCTCTGCTCCGGCCACTGGACCGCGTGGCGCAGCGATACCCGCACCGCGCAGGCCGATTGACGGCGCTCAGGCCGCCGCGGCGAGCCGGTGCGCGCCTCGTCGAGGCGGGCGCGCTCGAACACCTTGATCTGAGTCGGCGAGACGAAGTTGAACGTCTCGGCAAGTGCCTTCAGCCACGGTGCGTCCGTCACCAGGGCGACGTGGCTGACGCTCTTCATCATCGAGAAGCCGACGCGGGGGTCCTTGAAGAAGGCCGCCGGCTCCATGCCCTCGAAGGCGCGGATATCCTCCAGCAGCTTGATCTTGCCGCCCTTGTCGAGGTCGGCCTTCATGGCGGTCATCGCCGCGTTCATCTCCTCGTCGGTGATCTTCCCGTCGACCACGATCTCGGCGACATTGGAATCCGGCGTCTTGGTGTAGGTCAGCACTGATCGCTCCTCCGGGAACCGCCCGCGTCCCGTCGCCGGTCTCCGGCCAGGGTCCGCCGCCCGTGGCAAGAGCCATACCCGATCGCGCCGCGATCGGACACGGCTCTGAACCCCTGCTCTCATACTTCCGGCGGGCGATCCGGATTCGGCTTCGCCGGGAAGCCCGCGAAGTCTCCTACAAAAAGCTCTGCGGGTCGACATCGATGGCGACCCGGACGTTGCCGCGCACCTTCGGGCCGCGGGCGATCCAGGCGCGCAGGTAGCCTTGCAGGTCGACGTTGCGCTCGGTCTTCACCAGCAGCCGGAACCGGTATCGCCCGCGCACCAGGGCCAGCGGCGCCTCGGCGGGCCCCAGGACCATCACGCCCTCGGGCGGCTCGGCGGCGCGGGCCAGCGCCTGCCCGTGCGCCTCCGCCACCTCGCGCTCGCTGGCCGAGACGATCAGCGCCGCGAGCCGCCCGAACGGCGGCAGGCCGGCCGCCTCGCGGGCCTCGATCTCCTCGGCGTAGAAGCGCTCGGCGTCGCCCGACAGCAGGGCCGCGATCACCGGATGGTCCGGCTGGTAGGTCTGGACGAGGGCCCGGCCGGGCTTCTCGCCGCGACCGGCGCGGCCGGTCACCTGCTGGAGCAGTTGGAAGGTCCGCTCCGCCGCCCGCGGGTCGCCCGAGGTCAGGCCGATATCGGCGTCGAGCACGCCGACCAGGGTCAGGAACGGGAAATTGTGGCCCTTCGCCACGAGCTGCGTGCCGATGACGACATCGCATTCCCCGGCCGCCACCGCGTCGAGTTCCTGCCGCAGGCGCTCGGCGCCGCCGGGAAAGTCGCTCGACAGCACGACGACGCGCCGGTCCGGAAACAGCGCAGCGGCTTCCTCGGCGATCCGCTCGACGCCCGGCCCGCAGGCGGTGAGGTTGTCGAAGGTACCGCACTCGGTGCAGGCCTCCGGCCGGCGCTCAGCGTAGCCGCACTGGTGGCAGACGAGCGCCCGGCGGAACCGGTGCTCCACCAGCCAGGTCGAGCAGTTCTTGCACTGGTAGCGGTGCCCGCAGGCCCGGCACAGGGTCAGCGGCGCGTAGCCCCGCCGGTTGAGGAACAGCAGCGCCTGCTCGCCACGCTCCAGGGTGTGCTTCACGGCGCTGACCAGCGGCGGGCTCAGGAAGCGGCCGCGCTCGGGCTGGTCGAGGCGCATGTCGATGGCGGCGATGTCGGGCAGCCGCCGTCCGCCGAATCGCTCGGGCAGCCGCACGTGCCGGTAGCGCCCCCGGGCAGCATTGACCCGGGTCTCGATGGCGGGCGTCGCCGAGGTCAGCACCACCGGGCAGCCCTCCAGCCGCCCGCGCACCACCGCCATGTCGCGGGCGTGATAGTGGACGCCGTCCTCCTGCTTGTAGGCGGTCTCGTGCTCCTCATCGACCACGATCAGGCCGAGGCTGGCGAAGGGCAGGAACAGGGCCGAGCGCGCGCCCACCACCACGAGTGCCTCGCCCTCGGCCACCGCGGCCCGCAGGCGCTCGCGCCGCTTGCCGCCGATCCCGGAATGCCACGCCGCCGGCCGCACCCCGAACCGGGCCGCGAACCGGTCAAGGAACTGCGCCGTCAGGGCGATCTCCGGCATCAGGATCAGCGCCTGCCGGCCCGCCCGGATGCAGGCGGCGACCGCCTCGAAATAGACCTCGGTCTTGCCGGAGCCGGTGACGCCCTCCAGCAGGACCGGCCTGAGGTCGGTTTCCGCGGGCTCGGCGCGATCTGCGGACAGGGACGGCGGCCAGGGGAACGGTTCGATGAGGGCCGCCACGGCCTCGGCCTGGGCTGGGGAGAGCGGCGTCCGCGGGGAGTCGGGGTCGGGCGGCGGCGCGACCGGCTCGGGCTCCACGGCCACGGTCTCCAGGACGCCGTCATCGATGAGGCCGTCGACCACAGAGAGCGAGACGCCCGCCTCCTTGGCCAGCGCGCTCTTCCCGCGCAGGGCGCCATCCACGGCGACGGCCAGCACCTTGGTCCGGGCCGGCGTGGGCCGGGACGGGGGCTTGTCGGTGATCCGCACGGCGACCCGGACGGTCTCGGCGGCGGCCGCCTCGTCGGGCAGGCGCAGCACCATGGCGAGCGCCGAGCCCTTCGGCGCCAGCGTGTAGCGGGCGATCCAGTCGGCGAGGCTGCGCAGCGGCTCCGAGAGCGGCGGGTAGGGCAGGCGGCCGGTCACCGGGCGCAGGTTCGAGCCGCCGGCGGTCTCGGCCAGCCCCCAGACGACCCCGACGATCTCGCGCGGACCCAGCGGGACCTGGACGACGTCGCCGGCGGCAAGCTCCAGCCCGGCCGGGACCACGTAGCTGTAGGGCGTATCGAGGGCCAGCGGGATCAGGATCTCGGCGACGATGGGCATGCAGGGCTTTTCGGGCGGCTCCGTTCCGGGTCCGTACCACAGGCTCGGGAAAAGAACCCCCGCCTCAGCGACGCCGCAACCCGGGGACCAGCGGCAGCGCGGCGAGGCTCAGGGCGGCCATCGCCCAGAAGGCCCGGCCGCCGAAGGATCCGTAGAGCGCCCCGGAGGCAAGGGTCGCCAGCACGCCCGACAGGCCGAGGCCGAAGGTGCCGTAGAGCGCGAGCGCGGTCGCGCGCAGGTGGGACGGCGTCGACTCCTCGATCAGGCCGAGGCAGGCGAGGTGCAGCAGCGCGAAGCTCAAGCCGTGCAGCGCTTCCGCGGCGGCCAGCCACGGCACGGCGACGGTCGAGCCCAGCACCGCCCAGCGCAGCGCGCCGGCGCAGGCCGCCACCGCGACGCCGGCCGGGAGTCCGATCCGCGCCAGCAGGAGCGGCCCGACCAACAGGAAGACCAGCACCTCGGCCGCCACCGACACCGACCAGAGCAGGCCGGCCGTGCCGGCCCCGATCCCGGACGCGCGCCACAGGATCATGGCGAAGCCGTCATGCAGGGCGTGGGCGCCGATCACCAGGGCGGCCGCCAGCACGGTCCGGCGGAAGCGCGGGCGCCGGACCAGGTCGGCGAAGCCGCGCAGGGGCGGCCGGGTCTCGGCCGGCGCGGCCGAAACCGCCGGCAGGGCCAGCGCCGCCGCGGCGGCGGCCAGGAACAGGATTCCGCTCGCCGCCAGGGCGGCGGCGAGATCCACGATCCCGATCAGCCAGCCCGCGGCGCCGGTCCCGACGATGAAGGCGGCCGAGCCGGCGGCGCGGACCCAGCCGTACTGGAACGCGGTCCCGCCCGCCGCGCGGCGGCGAGCGCGAGCGCGTCGGCCAGCGGCGCCGGGGCGGCCGTCCCCGCCGCGTAGAGGAGGGCCGGGCCGATCAGCTGGGCGAACCCGGTGCCCGGGAGATGGGCCAGGGTGGCCAGGCCCGCCAGCGCGAGGCTCGCCGCCAGGATCGGACGGCCCGCGCCGCGCCGGTCCGCGACCGACCCGGCCAGCGGGCCGATCACGAGGCGCAGGGCGCCCGCGGCGGCGAGCAGGACGCCGATCGCGCCGGGATCCAGGCCGCGCGCCGCCAGGAACGCCGGAAGGATCGGCGACAGGCCGCCATAGGCTCCGTAGAGCGCCGCGTACAGGAGCAGGAAGCGGGCAAGTCCGCCGCGCCGTCCCGCCCAGTTCACCCCCGCCCGCATGCGCGGAGCGTAGCATTGCGGGGCCCGTGGGCGTCAGTGTCTCGAGATCCTTCTGCGTCCTTCAGGGCCGTTCCCGATCACGTGGGGATGGCCGACGGCAGGAAACTGGTTGCTGGAGCCCGGTCGCATCACCCCTCCGCGACCTCATCCTGAGGTGCGGCGAAGCCGCCTCGAAGGAGGGCTCCAGCCAGCCGCGCGATCCCTGGAGGCCTCCTTCGAGGCCTCCGCTGCGCTCCGTCACCTCAGGATGAGGGCGGAGATGGGACAGACGCTCCTTATCGCAGCCCGCCAGCATGCGTCCCGCTCGCGAAGCAAGGCGCAACCCGGACGGACGCGGCCCTAGTAGATCGGCCCGTTGCTCGGCGGCGCGCCGAGCTGGAGCGGCTCGTCGGACACCTCCTCGGGTTCCTCGGGGGCGACGGTCGCGACCCGCGGCGCCGGCCGGGCCGGGGGCGCCGCGGTGTAGGCCGAGGCCGCCGGCAGGCGCGCCGGGGCGCGGGCGACCTGGGTCGGGCTCGCGGCCCGCGACATCGGCGAGACGCCGTACGGATCGTCCTCCTCGACATCCACGGGCGCCTGCGGGGCGGCCGGCTGGCGCGGGGGCGGGACCGGACGGGACAAGGGCCGCTCGACGCCGGTGCCGAGCTGCGGCGTGAACTTGATCAGCGGCTGGCAGATCCGCTTCAGCCCGCGCGGGTCGTGCCGGGCGAGGTCCACGTGAATGTGATCGTAGTGAAAGACGTTCGAGCCGGGCGCCAGCACCGTGGTGAAGCGCTGGCAGGCGCCGAGGAAAATCTCGCGCAGGAAGCCCTGCTCGGCTTCCGTGCCGCGCCAGCCACCCTTGACGGTGATCACGTGACCGTCGGCGAGCTTGATCGACATCACGTCTATGGCATTGCCGAAGCCGTGCTCGGAGAGCTTGGCGCCGGGCTGGTTGTTGCGGCCGCGGCAGGAATAGGAGCCGGCGTTGATCTCGGCCACGGGCACGCCGAAATAGAGGTTGGCGGCCGGCTGGATCGTATCGGCGAGCCACGCCTCGGCCTCGGCCAGCGCCGGGCAGCCGAGCGTCATCCGCTGCTTCAACACCACGGAACCGCCGGCGAGCCGCGTCACCCGGAAGGGCTGCTGCATCCCGCAGGGTCCCGGACCGTCCATCGCCGCAATGGGCGTGATGAACTCCGACGGCTCGACGAGCTTCTTTGCCAGGCAGACCTGCTCCGCCTGATCGCGCCACGGGTCGCGTCGCTCGAAACGGTTGATCGAGCACGCGGTGAGGCCCGCGCCGAACAGCGCCAGGGCCGAGAACAGGGATACGCCACGCCACATGACACGGACGATGCGCACTTTCGCGTAAAGCGTTCGTCAACGGCGTTTTTGGAATGACGCGGCCTGTGGCGGCTCGGTTGACAGCGCGCCGGACCGCGGACTGAATGCATTATGCTTTCGCTCCTCGACCTTCGCGCCCGCATCGCAGCCGGCACCCTGACGCCCGCGGGCGCGATCGACCTGTGTCGCGCCGCGATCGCCGCGCGGGAGCCGGACCTGCACGCCCTGGTCACACTCGATCCGGCGCCCGCGATCCCGGAGGCCGGCCCCCTCGCCGGCATCGCGGTCGGCGTGAAGGACATCATCGACAGCGCCGGCCTGCCGAGCCAGATGGGCTCGTCGATCTACGCGGGCTGGACGCCCCGGGGCGATGCCGCCGTGGTCAGCCGGCTGAAGCGGCTCGGCGCGGTGGCGCTCGCCAAGACGACCACCACGGCCTTCGCCAGCAGCGATCCGACCGAGACGGTCAACCCGCACGATCCCGGCCACACGCCGGGCGGCTCCTCGGCGGGTTCGGCCGCCGCCGTCGGGGCCGGGATGCTGCCCCTGGCGCTGGGCACGCAGACGGCGGGCTCGGTGATCCGCCCGGCGAGCTATTGCGGCTGCGCGGCGGTGAAGCCGTCGTTCCGGCTGATCCCGACCGTCGGGGTGAAGACCTATTCCTGGGCGCTCGACACGGTCGGCCTGTTCGCCGCCGGGGTCGCGGACGTCGCCCACGCCCTGGCGCTGGTGACCGGCCGGCCGGAGATCGAGGGCGCCGAGGCCGGCTCGGCGCCCCGCATCGGTCTCGTACGCCAGGACTTCGCCGAAGCCCCTGAGCCCGCCGCCGAGGCCGCGCTGGCGCGGGCTCGGCAGGCGGCCGAGCGGGCGGGCGCGCGGGTCACGGACCTCGCGCTGCCGGCGGAGCTGGCGCAGGCCTGGGAGCGCCACCGGATCATCCAGAACTACGAGGGCCGGCTGGCGCTCGCCTGGGAGTACGACACCCAGGCCGACGCGCTGCCGCCGCGGGTTCGGGAGCATCTCGATGCGGGCGAGGCGTTCAGCCCCGCCCAGTACGACGATGCCCGTCGCCACGCCCATCGCGCCCGGCGGGTGCTCAAGAGCCTGTTCGCGGATTACGACGCGATCCTGACCTTCTCGGCCCCTGGCCCGGCGCCCGCGACGCTCGCCTTCACCGGCGATCCCCGCTTCAACCAGCTGTGGACGCTGATGGGCGTGCCGTGCGTGAACGTGCCGGTGCCGGGCCATCGGCTGCCGGTGGGCGTGCAAGTGATCGGCCGGTTCGGCGACGACGGCCGGGCCCTGGCGGTCGCCCGCATGATCGAGGACGCCCTGCGCGGCTGACCGGCCGCGCCCGTCATTCCGGGGCCGCGAAGCGGAGCCCGGAATCCAGACGCACGGGTGGTTCGCGCCGTGATCCGTCAGCGGCTCTGGGTTCCGGGCTCGCCTGCGGCGCCCCGGAACGACGGCGCTCAGCTGCTCGGCTGCTCGTGGAGGGTGTCCTCCACGTAGAGCTGCTCCAGCAGGACCTTGATCACCGCCATCAGCGGCAGGGCGAGGGCGATCCCCCACAGGCCGAAGATCACGCCCAGGATCAGCTGCCCGGCGAAGATCGTCGCCGGCGGGATGTCCAGCGCCCGCTTCTGGATGAACGGCGTCAGGCCGTAGCTCTCCAGGCACTGCACGGCGAGGTATACGCCCACGGCGCCGATCACCGCCTTGGTACCCGAGGCGAGGGCGGCGAGCACGATCACGATGCCCGCCACCAAGGGCCCGACCGTGGGCACGAAGGCGAGCAGGCCCGCCTGCAGCCCCAGGATCAGCGCCCCGCCGATCCCCAGGAAGGCCAGACCCGCCCAGGTGCACACGAAGATCACCGCCATGATGATCAGCTGGCCGAACAGCCAGTGCCGCAAGGTCTCGCCGGCCCCGTCGAGGACCTGCGTCGCCCGCCAGCGCCCCTGCGGCGGCACGAACCGGACCGCCCCGTCGCGGTAGGCCTTCGGATCGGCCGCGAAGGCGAGCCCGAGGAAGGCGATCACCAGGACGTTGCCCAAAGCGTCGAACAGCCCGAGGATCACCGTGGCCGCCGGGCCCAGGACGCTGCCCGCGTCGGAGACGAACGAGCTGCCGCCCTTGAGCAAACCGTTGGCGAGGCCGCCGAGGCCACCCTCGCGCTGGCCGGATTCCGTCGAGCCGTCCTTGCCGCCGCCCTGCTGCGACAGGTTCGGGACGTCGATGCCGCGCTCGGCGAGCCAGCCGGTCACCGTGCCGGCCTGATCCTTGATCGTCGTGCCGAGGTCGCGCCCCTGCTGCACGATCGTGGCGCCGCCGTAGCTGGCGAAGCCGATTACCGCGACCGCGACCGCGAGGCTGGCGATGGTCAGCCGCGCGCCCCGGGGCAGGGGCAGGACGCGGCCGAGCCCGCGCGTCAGGCCGTCGAGGAAGACCCCGAGGAGCACGCCGGCGAAGATCAGCAGGAGCGTGCCCACCGACATCCAGGCGAGCGCCAGCGCCGCCACGAAGCAGACGACCGCGATGCCCGACACGGCGAGCGGCGCCGCGCCGCGCCAGGGCCCGACCGGGCCCTCGAAATCCTGAATCTTTCCGTCTGACATCATCGCTCCTGCGCCGCGGGCTCACGAACGCCGCGGACCCGCCGGGGTCAAGTGCGGTCGGCGCGCGGCCTGTGCGCAGAGGCGGCGGGACCGGACGGCCCGTCGCGCGTTGTCCGCCCGCGTGACGGCCGGCCCGATGGGGGTTGGTCCCTCAGGAGAGCCCGACATGAGCAGCCCGTACGGCGAGACCCCGACCCGCTCCCTCGGCCCCGGCCGCACCGTCGATAACGGCGACCAGCTCAGCAGCGTGATCATCCTGGGTATCGCGGTCGCCGGCGCGGCCGTGGCCGTGCTGCTGAACGCCCTGATCGTGTAGGCCGCCTCAGCCCCACCGGCCGGCCGCCGCGTCGTCCTGGGCGGTCGCCGCGACCCAGCTGCCGGTGGTGCCGTCGGCCAAGTGCTCGCGCTTCCAGAACGGGGCGCGGGTCTTGAGGTAGTCCATCAGGAAGTCCGCCGCCTCGAAGGCGGCGACCCGGTGGCTGGAGGCGGTGACCACCAGCACGATCCCGTCGCCCGGGCGCACCCGCCCGTGCCGGTGGATCACCCGCAGGGCCTGGAGCGGCCAGCGCGCCACGGCTTCCTCGGCGACCCGGAGGATCTCCGCCTCGGCCATGCCGGGATAATGCTCCAGTTCGAGCGCCGCCAAGCGCCCGTCCTCGTCCCGGCACAGGCCCGTGAAGGTCACGACGGCGCCGGCGCGGCCGCCAAGTTCGGCACCGATCCGGGCGATCTCGGCCGCGGTGTCGAAGGGCTCGGCCTGGATGTCGATGCTCGGAACGGTCGCGCTCATGGTGCGATCCATAGGTTTTCGCGGCTTTGTGGGCCAGCCCCGCGCCTGTCACGCCGGGCCGTGCCCCTATATGACACGGTCTGCCGCGCCCTGCCGCCCCGCAGGACGCCGTCCCATGCGGTCCCCGCGTGTCCGGCGCGTCGTGCGCGGTTGTCCGGATCACCGCGCGTGATCCGGCCGGCGGTGGAGAAGGATATCCGTGTGACTCCCGACCTGATCCTGCCCTACGACGGCGTCCAGCCCGATTTCGCCAGCCGACCCGTCTGGTGCGGCCGCGGCAGCACGGTGATCGGCGCGGCCCGGATCGGCGCGCAGGCCTGGATCGGCGACGAGGCGGTGATCCGGGCCGACGGGCAGAGCGTCGTCCTGGGGGACCGCTTCTGGCTCGGCCACCGCTCGACCGTCCACATCGCCACCTTCGCGCAGGGGACGCAGGTCGGCGACCGGGTGACGGTCGGGCGCAACAGCGTCGTGCATGCCTGCACGGTCGGCTCCGACGTGGTGATCGAGGACGACGTGGTGATCCTCGACGGCGCGATGATCGGCGACGGGACGGTGATCGAGGCGGGATCGACCGTCTTCCCGCGGGCGAACCTAGCCGGCGGCCACGCCTATGCCGGCAGCCCCGCGCGGCAGAGCCGGCCGGTGGGGCCGGACGAGGTTGCCGAGCGCGCCGAGCGGCTGCGCGAGCGGATGGGCGACGGTCCCACGCTCCCGGCCGGAGAGGCGCCGGAAATCGAGGCCAGCGTGTTCGTGGCGCGCACCGCCCATCTGCGCGGGCGCGTCAGCCTGGGGGCGGGCACGAGCGTGCTGTTCTGCTGCGATCTCAACGCCGAGGTCGGGCCGATCGTGGTCGGCGCCGACACCAACATCCAGGACAACACGGTGATCCGCACCCGGGGCGAGGGCGTCGTGATCGGGCGGGACACGACGATCGCCCACAATGTCCGCATGGCCGATTGCCGGATCGGCGCGCGCTCCCTGATCGGCATCGGCGCGAGCATCACGTCCGGCACCCTGATCGCCGACGACGTCATGCTGGCGGCCGGCGCCACCACCGATCCCGGCCAGATCCTGGAGGCCGGCTATCTCTGGGGCGGCCGCCCCGCGCGGATCCTCGCGCCCCTCGATGCCGAGAAGCGCGCGATGATGATCCGCATCGTCGAGGGCTATTGCCAGCACGGCCGGGAATACCGGGCCGCGCAGGAGGCGCTGACCTAGCACCCGGCCGTCTTCGGCCCCCCACCCGCACCCTCAGTGCTGCAGGATCTTCGACAGGAAGGTCTGGGCCCGCTCGGAGCGCGGGCTGCCGAAGAACTCGTCCTTCCGGGCGTCCTCGACGATCTCGCCGCGATCCATGAAGATCACCCGGTCGGCGACCTTGCGGGCGAAGCCCATCTCGTGGGTCACGACCATCATGGTCATGCCCTCCTTGGCGAGTTCCACCATCACGTCGAGCACTTCCCCGACCATCTCGGGGTCGAGCGCCGAGGTCGGCTCGCCGAACAGCATCACCACCGGGTTCATGGCCAGCGCCCGGGCGATCGCCACGCGCTGCTGCTGGCCGCCCGAGAGCTGGCCCGGGAACTTATTCGCGTGGGCGCCGAGGCCGACCCGGGCGAGCAGGTCGAGGCCGCGCTTCTTCGCGTCCTCGGCGCCGCGGCCCAGAACCTTGCGCTGGGCGATGGTGAGGTTCTCGGTGATCGACAGGTGCGGGAACAGCTCGAAGTGCTGGAACACCATGCCGACCCGGGAGCGGAGCTTCGGCAGGTTGGTCGCCTTGTCGGCGACCTTGGTGCCCGCCACCGTGATCTGGCCCTTCTGGAACGGCTCCAGGGCGTTGACGCACTTGATCAGGGTCGACTTGCCGGAGCCCGACGGGCCGCAGACGACCACGACCTCGCCCTTGGCGACCTTCGTGGTGCAGTTGGTCAGCACCTGGAAGTCGCCGTACCATTTGCTGATGTTGTCGATGGCGATCATCGTCTCGCCGGGCTCCGCGACGGGCGCGCCGGAGATCAGACTGCCGGACTGCAGGCCGGCATCCTTCGGCGCGTGGGCCGCATCGGCGACGGGTTCGGCGGCGGTGGGGGCCGGCATCGGGGACGAGGTCATGACACGGTCTCCAGTGTCGGTCAGCGGATGATGGCCACGCGGCGCTGCAGGCGGCGCACCAGGAACGAGGCCGAGAAGCAGATCGCAAAATAGACCACGGCCGCGAAGATATACATCTCGACGAGACGGCCGTCGCGCTGGGCCACCTTCGAGGCGGCGCCCATGAAGTCTGTGAGCGACAGGACGTAGACCAAGGACGTGTCCTGGAACAGCACGATTGTCTGGGTCAGCAGCAGCGGCAGCATGTTGCGGAAGGCCTGGGGCAGGACGACGTTGCCCATGGTCTGCCAGTAGTTCATCCCCAGCGCCTGCGCGGCGGCGGTCTGCCCCTTCGGGATCGACTGGATGCCCGCCCGCATGATCTCCGAGAAGTAGGCGGCCTCGAAGGCCATGAAGGTGATCAGCGCCGACGGGAAGGCGCCCACCTGGATCGGCGTCGCCGATCCGGTCACGTAGGCGCCGATATACGGCACTAGGAAGTAGAACCAGAAGATCACCAGCACGAGCGGCAGCGAGCGGCACAGCTCGACATAGCCCTTGGCGAGATGGCTGACGCCGGGAATGCCCGAGAGCCGCGCCATCGCCAGAAGCGTGCCGATGATCACGCCGCCCAAGGCCGCCATGGCAGTGAGCGTCACGGTGAAGACCATGCCCTGACCGAACAGGTAGGGCAGGGACGAGACGATGACGGAGAAATCGAAATTCGAGAGCATCGGGGCCTGTTACCGGTGGCCGTCGGGCGGGGTGGCGGGGCGGAAGCGGGCGGCCGTCAGCGCTGGCCGGGGATCGCCACCGCCTTCTCCAGGAAGGTCGCCGCCGTGACGACCACGAGGTTGATGATCACGTAGAGGATCGTCGCCGCCGTGAACGCCTCGAACACCTGGAAGGAGAATTCCTGCATCGAGCGCGCGCGGGCGGTCAGCTCGAGAAGGCCGATGGTCAGCGCCACCGACGTGTTCTTCAGGTTGTTGAGGAATTCCGAGGTCATCGGCGGCAGGATGATCCGGTAGGCGTTGGGCAGCAGGACGTAGCGGTAGGTCTGGTAGGTCGTGAAGCCCATGGCGGTGCCGGCCATGCGCTGGCCTCGCGGCAGCGACTGGATGCCGGCGCGGACCTGCTCGGCGACGCGCGAGGCGGTGAAGAACCCGAGGCAGACCACCGCCGTGTAGAACGGCGCGTCGGGCAGCTGCTTGATCGCGTCGCCGATCCGGGTCGGGATCACTTCGGGCAGCACGAAGTACCAGAGGAACATCTGCACCAGCAGCGGCACGTTGCGGAACAGTTCCACGTAGGCGGTGCCGATGGCGTTCGCGGGCTTCGACGGCAGGGTCCGCAGCACGCCGATCAGGGACCCTAAGAAGAACGCGATCACCCAGGAGCAGAGCGCGGTCGTGATCGTCCACATGAGCCCCGAGAGCAGCATGTCGAGATACGTGCCGTTGCCCTCCGGCGAGGCGTCGAAGAAGATCCGCCAGTTCCAGTTGTAGTTCATCGCGCCGCTTCTACTGTGAACTTATAGAGACGCACCGCAGGCCGGAGCCCGCGGTGCGCATCATGGCATGAAAGCGTACCGAACGGATCTCAGTAGGCCGCCGGATCGGGGCTGGAGATCGGCGTCGTGAACTGCTTCTTCATCTCCGCGCTCATCGGCAGGTTGAGGTTGATGTTGCGCGGCGGGATCGGCTTGGTGAACCACTTGTCGTAGAGGGCCTTGCCCTCGGCGCTCGTGTAGAGCTTGGCGGTGGCGTCGTCCGCGACCTTCTTGAACTCCGTGTCGTCCTTGCGCAGCATGATGCCGTAGGGCTCGGGCTTCGACAGGGCCTCGGTGGAGATCTCGTAGGCCGACGGGTCCTTCGGCGAGGCGGCGAGCGAGGCGAGCAGCACGTCGTCCATGACGAAGGCGGCGGCGCGGCCGGTCTCGACCATCAGGAACGCCTCGGCGTGGTCCTTGGCCGGCAGGATCGTCAGGCCGAGCTTCCGCTCCGTGTTGGCCTCGTTGATCTGCTTGATGTTCGTGGTGCCTGAGGTCGACACGACGGTCTTGCCCTTCAGGTCCTCGATCGTGTGCAGGTTGGCCGACTTCTTCGAGACGTAGCGGGTCGCGGTCAGGAAGTGCGAGTTGGTGAACCACACCTGCTTCTCGCGCTCGGCATTGTTGGTGGTCGAGCCGCACTCGAGGTCGATCGTGCCGTTCGCCATCAGCGGGATGCGGGTGGCGGAGGTGACCGGGTTCAGCTTCACCTCGAGATTCGGGAGGTTGAGCTTGGCCTTCACGGCGTCGGCGATCTTGAAGCAGATGTCCATCGCGTAGCCGACCGGCTTCTGGTCGGCACCGAGATACGAGAACGGCACGGACGCGTCGCGGTAGCCGATGACGATGGCGTTGGAATCCTTCACCTTCTTGAGGGTGCCGGTCAGCTCCTGCGCCTGCAGGCCCATCGGGGCCAGGGCGAAGGTCAGGCCCAGCGCCGCGGCAACGCCGCGGCGAGTGAAATCAGACTGCATCGGTACGGAACTCCTGGATCAGGCCGAACAGTGTCGGCTGGCGGCGGCGCACGCGGGCCCGCCCGCTCGGGCGACGCCTTTGCAATGATGGTGCCGGGAGACGGGTCGAGGGGCCGCGCGGCGCTGCGGCCGAGTACGGAGAGGGCGCGGCCAAGCTCGTGCGCACGTCCGCAGACGCGATCCCCGCCGTCCTCATGGCCTCCTCCCAGGCGTCGAGCCGGCCCATCGCCCACGCCGCCGGCATCATGCACACTTCTTAGGCGTACGCACGCGGTGTAGAGGACCGATCCGCCAACTTGGCTGACGAATCCACGGCATAGAAAACGACAGTGCCGCCCCGCACAGTCCTGCGAGGCGAAAACGGACTGAGACTTACAGAACGACAGCGCGCCGAGACTCACCGATCCCGGAACTTCACTTATCCGATTGGCGCGTGATCGGACCAAACGACCACCCCGTCATTCCGGGGCCGCGCAGCGGAACCCGGGATCCATGGCCGCCGGCGCGCAAGCCCTGGCGATGACGGCGGCTCTGGATTCCGGACCCGCCTGCGGCGTCCCGGAATGACGGTGGTCGCGGCCCGTGCGGCTTACTTCGTCAGCTCGTTGCCGCTGTAGTCGATCTTGCCGTCGGCGCCCTTCTTCCACTCGTACATGACGTAGTCGGGCCGGGTGATGTCGCCCTTCTTGTCGTAGGCGATCGGGCCGACCACCGTGTCCACCGGCTTGCCCTGGTGCAGCCACTCGGCGAGCTTCTTGCCGTCGCTGGAGCCGGTCTCGGCCATGGCCTTGGCCAGGACCTGAACGGCCGCGTACGAGTAGAGGGTGTAGCCCTCGGGATCGATGTTCTTGGCCTTGAAGGCGGCCAGCGCGCCCTTGGCGTTCGGGTTCTTGCGGGCGTCCGGCGGGAAGGTGGTCAGCGTGCCCTCGGCGGCCGGACCCGCGATCGCCACGAGCTCGCGGTCGACCATGCCGTCGCCGCCCATCATCGGCGCCTTCAGGCCCTGGTCGCGCATCTGGCGCAGGATCAGCCCGGCCTCGGTGTAGTAGCCGCCGAAATAGACGACATCGACGTTGGCCGACTTCAGCTTGGACACGAGCGCGGAATAATCCTTCTCGCCCGGGTTGATGCCCTCGTACATCGCCTCCTTGCCGCCCTTGGCCTTGAGGGCCTTCAGGGTCTCGTCGGCGAGACCCTTGCCGTAGGGGGTCTTGTCGTGGACGAAGGCGATCTTCTTGCCCTTGAAGTGCTCGGCCAGGTAGGTGCCGGCCACCGCGCCCTGCTGGTCGTCGCGACCGCAGGTGCGGAACGTGTTCCACATGCCGCGCTCGGTGAACTTCACGTTCGTGGAGGCGGGGGTGACCTGGATGATGCCGGCATCGAGATAGACGTCGGAGGCCGGGATCGAGACGCCGGAATTGTAGTCGCCGACGACCATCTTCACGCCTTCGCTGGCGAACTTGTTGGCGACCGACACGCCCTGCTTCGGGTCGGAGGCGTCGTCGCCGACCGTGACGGTGAGCGTCGTGCCCTTGAGGGTGCCGGCCTTGTTGAGGTCCTCGACCGCCTGGCTGGCGCCGTTCTTGAGCTGCGCGCCGATGGCGGCGCTGTTGCCGGTGATCGGCGCGGCGACGCCGAGCTTGACCTCGGCGGCCTGCGCGGCCGCCACCATCGCGCCGAGGGCGAGCCCCGCCAGCAGAATCGATCTCATCGCGTACTTCCCCTTAGTGTCAGGACCGCACGTGCGGATCCGGCCGCACTCATCGGACCTCGCCCGCCGCAGGCGCCCGTGCACGCCAGGTCAGCGGTGAGGTCTTCTCGTAGAGCCAGCGGTACTGGCTCGTCATCTGGCGCGTCCGCGTGTAGCGGAAGCCCGCCGCGCCGATGATCATGACGACGGCCGCGTCGACCGCATAGTAGTGCAGCGACAGCAGCGTGCCCGAAAACAGGGCGTAGTGGATGAAGCGCACGGCAGCCGCCACCAGGAGCAGCGCCAGGGCGCAGTGCCAGAACGGCCGCCAGCCCCGGGCGATGCCGCGGGCCGCCATCCAGCCGGCCCAGCCGCCCATCACGACGGTGACGAGCAGGAACAGCCAGGCCGACGGCTCCTCGTACAGGATCCCCTGCAACACGCTCATGCCCCGACCGGGCCGGCATGGCCCCCCTCCAGATAGGCGGCCTTGACGTTCGGATCGTCCAAGAGCGCGCGCCCGGTGCCGCTCATGGTCACCCGGCCGTTGACCAGCACGTAGCCGCGATGGGCGAGCTTCAGGGCGTGGTAGGCGTTCTGCTCCACGAGGAAGATCGTCATGCCATCGGTCCGGTTCAGCTCGCGGATCGCGTCGAAGATGCCCTTCACCACCAGCGGCGCGAGGCCGAGCGACGGCTCGTCGAGGAGCAGCAGCCGCGGACGGCTCATCAGCGCCCGGGCGATGGCCAGCATCTGCTGCTCGCCGCCCGACATGGTGCCGGCGCGCTGGTTCAGGCGCTCCTTCACCCGCGGGAACAGGACGCAGACCTTCTCCAGATCCTCGGCGAAGAAGCGCCCGTCGTGGAGCGCGGCGCCCATCTGGAGATTTTCGTAGACGCTCATGCGCGGGAAGACCCGGCGGCCCTCCGGCGACTGGGCGATGCCGAGCCGGGCGATGGCGTGGGTCGGCAGCCGGGTGATGTCCCGCCCGTCGTAGGTGATCGTCCCCGAGCGCGCTTGGGGGCTGCCGAAGATCGTCATCATCAGGGTCGACTTGCCGGCGCCGTTGGCGCCGATCAGCGTGACGATCTCGCCCTCGGCGACGTCGAGATCGACCCCGCGCAGGGCCGCGACGCTGCCGTAATAGGTCGAGACGTCGCGCACCGCGAGGAGCGGGGCTTGCCCCCCGCCTGGATCGCCCGGGTCTCCTCGACCAGGACGTTGATGCCGGCGACGCTCATGCCGGGGCTCCCGTCTGGGCGTCGGCGTGCGGCACGGTGATCCCGACCTCGGCCTCCACGGCCTCGACCTCCTCGTCCTCGACGCCGAGATAGGCGGCGATCACCTTCGGGTCGGCCCGGACCTCGGCGGGGGATCCGTCGGCGATCTTCACGCCGTAATCGAGCACGACCACGTGGTCGGAGATCTCCATCACCACCGACATGTCGTGCTCGATCAGCAGCACCGAGGTGTCGTGTTCGTCGCGGATGTGGCGCAGGAGGCCGTTCAGCTCGGCCGATTCCCGCGGATTGAGGCCGGCGGCCGGCTCGTCGAGGCAGAGCAGCACCGGGTCGGTGCACATCGCCCGGGCGATCTCCAGGCGCCTTTGCGCGCCGTAGGGCAGGGCGCCGGCCGGGTCGTCGGCGCGCCTCATCAGGTCGATCCGCTCGAGCCACGCCTTGGCGCGTTCGATCGCGGCTCCTTGCGCGTCCCGGTAGGTCTTGAGGCCGAGGAGCCCCAGGATCGTGTAGCCCGAGGCCCGCATCAGCGGCGCGTGCTGCGCGACCAGCAGGTTCTCCAGCACGGTCATGCCCTGGAACAGGCGGATGTTCTGGAAGGTCCGGGCCACCCGGGCGGTGCGGTTGACCTTGTGGTTAGGCAGCCGCTCCAGCAGGTGCGTGGTGCCATCCGTATGCGACAGCGTCAGCATGCCCTCGGTCGGCTTGTAGAAGCCGGTGATGCAGTTGAACACCGTGGTCTTGCCGGCCCCGTTCGGGCCGATCAGCGCGGTGATGTCGCCGCGGCGCGCCTCGAACGACAGGTCGGACACGGCGGTCAGGCCGCCGAACCGCATGGTCAGGTGCTCGACCGCGAGCACCGGCGGGGCGAGGATGACGTCGCCATCAGCCGTGCCCCTCGCTGACATGGGCGCCCGAGACGGCGCGACGCTCGCCCAGCGACACCGAGGGCAACCGCACCGAGATCAGCCCGCGCGGGCGCCAGACCATCATGGCCACCATGGCGAGGCCGAACAGGAGCAGGCGGTACTCGCTCGGGTCGAAACCCTCGCCGAACACGGCCTTCAGGAAGCCGAGGTTGCGCAGCATCTCCGGCCCGCCGACCATCGCCACCGCGGCGATCGCAACGCCGACCTGGCTGCCCATGCCGCCGAGCACCACGATCGCCAGGATGATGGCGCTCTCCAGGAAGTTGAAGCTCTCCGGGCTGATGAAGCCCTGGCGCACGGCGAAGAACGAGCCGGCCACGCCCCCGAAGGCCGCGCCGAGCGCGAAGGCCGTGAGCTTCGTGGCTGTGGTGTCGATGCCGAGCGAGCGGCACGCAATCTCGTCCTCGCGCAGGGCCTCCCAGGCGCGGCCGATCGGCAGGCGGCGCAGGCGCAGGGTGACGAAGTTGGTGATGAGGGCGAGCGCGAGGATCAGGTAATAGAGAAACACGAGCCGGTGCATCGAGTCGTACGGGATGCCGAAGGTGGCCGCGAAGCCGTCATCGCCGGCGGTGAACGGGATCCCGAAGAAGGTCGCCCGGGGGATCGGCGAGATGCCGGCGCCGCCGCCGGTCACGTCGGTCCAGTTGATCAGGACGAGGCGGATGATCTCGCCGAAGGCCAGCGTCACGATGGCGAGGTAGTCGCCGCGCAGGCGCAGGACCGGGAAGCCGAGGATCATCCCCCACAGGCCGGCGAACAGGCCGGCCAGCGGCAGGCAGATCCAGAACGACAGGCCGAAGGTGGTCGACAGCAGCGCGTAGGAATAGGCGCCGACCGCGTAGAAGGCGACGTAGCCGAGATCGAGCAGGCCCGCGAGACCGACCACGATGTTCAGGCCCCAGCCGAGCATCACGTAGGTGAGGATCAGGATGCCGAGGTCGATCCAGTAGCGGGCCGAGGACAGGTCGCCGGTGGCGAGCGCCGCGAGAATCGGCAGGGTCAGGGCGATGATGATGAAGCTGTAGAGCCCGACCTTCGAGGTCTTCTGGCCGGCGTCGGGCTCGCCGTGAACCGCCTCGGTGGCCTGGACCGGGGAGGGGGTCAGCGCCCGCCGGGCGTCCCGGCGCAGGAGCACGAGCCGCTGCACGATGCGGGCGACGAAGATCGCCAGGCAGAGCGCCGCAACCAGACCCCAGCGCGGCACGAGCACCAGCTCGCTCCCCGGCCCGGGATCGGTGCGGTAGGCGATGATCGGCACGCAGAGGCCGAAAGTGACGAGGGCGTAGAGGGCGGCGTCGCGCAGGATGCCGGCCATCGCGGAGCCCGGGAGCGCAGTCTGGGAACCGGCCATCAGACTTTCTCGACCTCGGGCCGGCCCAGGATGCCCGAGGGCATGAAGATCAGCACGATCGCCAGGATCGAGAAGGCGGCGACGTCCTTGTACTCGATGGAGAAGTAGGCGGACCAGAAGGTCTCGATCAGCCCGATGATCAGGCCGCCGAGCACGGCGCCCGGCAGGGAGCCGATGCCGCCGAGCACCGCGGCGGTGAACGCCTTCACGCCGGGCACGAACCCGTCGGAGAAGGACACGACGCCGTAATACATGAGGTAGAGGACCCCCGCGACCGCGGCCAGCGCGGCGCCGAGCACGAAGGTCAGCGAGATCGTGCGGTCGACGTCGATGCCGAGCAAAGCCGCCATCTTGCGGTCCTGCTCGCAGGCGCGCTGCGCCCGCCCGAAGGGCGTGCGCTGCACGAGGTACCAGAAGCCGGTGAGCAGCACGGCGGTGACCGCCATGATCAGCACCTGCTTCCAGGCCAGGAACACCGCGTAGCCGTCCCGCTCGAACAGGGTGATGCCGCCCGACAGCATCGGCGGCGTCGGCTTGTTGCGGGCGCCCTGAACGACCTGCACGAAGTTCGACAGGAAGATCGAGACGCCGATCGCCGAGATCAGCGGCGCCAGCCGGAACGAGCCGCGCAGCGGCCGGTAGGCCACCCGCTCGATCGCCCAGCCCCACAGGGCGGTGAGCGCCATGGCGACCACCAGCACCACCAGGAAGGCCAGCGCGATGGAGCTGACGCCGAGCCAGACAGTCAAAAGCAGGAAGGTGATCAGCGCGATGAAGCAGGAGACCATGAAGACGTCGCCGTGGGCGAAGTTCACCATGCCGATGATGCCGAACACCATGGTGTAGCCGATGGCGATCAGGCCGTAGATCGAACCGAGCGTCAGCCCGTTGATCAACTGCTGTACGAAAACGTCCATGGACTCCCGCGCGCGCTCGTTTTTTGTGCTGCCCGCGCCGAGCGCGGGCGGATCGTCGCCGCAAGTCTCGTACCGCAAGCGTAGCCAACCGGCCACCGGTTTCATCGCCGCCCGAGCGTCGCGTGAAAACAGTCGACCGCACCAGTAACCGGGCCTGAATGGGCTTGCGTCTGGCGTAGTTCGTGCTTCACGTTAACGAACTTTAATGCTCGCTCATCCCGGGCGCTGGCGAGGAGCAGTACCGATGGCAGGTTCACGGCTCACGACGATGATCTTCGTCGGCATGCTCCTCGGGATCGCGGTGGGCTACGCCTGCAGTATCACCTGGCCGGATCCGCAGACCGCCAAGGAGATCGCCGGCTATATCGCGCTGATCTCCGACGTGTTCCTGCGGCTGATCAAGATGATCATCGCGCCGCTGGTGTTCTCGACGCTGGTCGTCGGCATCGCGCATCTCGGCGACACCGCCGCGGTCGGCCGCGTCGGCGGCAAGGCGCTGCTCTGGTTCGTCGGCGCCTCGTTCTGCTCGCTGATGCTCGGCCTGATCCTGGTCAACATCATGCAGCCGGGCGTGAACCTGAACCTGCCGCTGCCCGATGTCGGCGCCGGCACAGGCCTGAAGACCGCCTCGCTCTCGCTCAAGGAATTCGTGACCCACCTGGTGCCCAAGAGCGCCGTGGAGGCCATGGCCAACAACGAGATCCTGCAGATCGTGGTCTTCTCGATCTTCTTCGGCGTCGCGCTCGCGGCTCTCGGCGAGAAGGGCCACTTCCTCGCCAAGGGGATCGAGGGCGTGGCCGACGTCATGCTGAAGGTGACGGGCTACGTGATGCTGTTCGCTCCCGTAGCGGTGTTCGCCGCCATCGCGGCGACGATCACCACGCAGGGCATCGGTGTGCTCATCACCTACGGCAAGTTCCTGATCGAGTTCTACATCGGCCTCGCGGTGCTCTGGGCGCTGCTGATGGGTGTCGGCTTCCTGCTGCTCGGCGGCGGCGGCATCATGCGGCTGATCAACCTGATCAAGGAGCCCTTCGTGCTCGCCTTCTCGACCGCGTCGAGCGAGGCGGCCTACCCGAAGATGCTGACCAACCTCGAGCAGTTCGGCGTTCCCAACCGGATCACCTCGTTCGTGCTGCCGATGGGCTACTCGTTCAACCTCGACGGCTCGATGATGTACTGCACCTTCGCGGTTATGTTCATCGCTCAGGCCTACAACATCCCGCTGACCTGGGGTCAGCAGCTCACGATGCTGTTCCTGCTGATGGTCACCTCGAAGGGCATGGCCGGCGTGCCGCGCGCCTCGCTGGTGGTGATCTCGGCGACGCTGACGCAGTTCAACATCCCGGAGGCCGGCCTGCTGCTGATCATCGGCATCGACCAGTTCCTCGACATGGGCCGCTCGGCCACCAACGTGCTTGGCAACAGCGTCGCCACGGTGGCGGTCGCCAAGTGGGAGGGCCAGCTCAGCACGACCGACCAGCGCCTCGACCATGTCGGCACCGTGCCCTCGCCGGCGGAGTAGGGGAGAGTCCTCGTGGTGGGGGCTGATCCACAGGCTAAGATGGTTGCAGATCGTCGGCGGTGACGCGCTCTCCTCCCCCTTGCGGGGAGGAGTTGGAGGTGGGGGTCGCGCAAGATCGAGCGATGCGGTGCCGTCTGCACCACCCCCACCCCTGACCCCTCCCCACAAGGGGGAGGGGAAAAGTGTCTGTTCTCAAGGCGTTGGCGTCAGACCGCGATGCGTGACTTTGCTGGCACCCAAAGGTGCGCCTCGAAAGGGCGGGTGATGACGATGCGGCTCGTCTCGTTTCTGGTCCTGGCGCTGGCTGGCGCGTCGCCGGCTTCCGCCATCGAGGTGCTCACCGGCACGCTCAAGAGCGTCGCCGAGCGCGGCGAGATCGTGCTCGGCTACCGGGAGAGTTCGGTGCCGTTCTCCTTCGTGGAAGGCAAGCAGCCGGACGGCAGCCCGCGGCCGATCGGCTACGCCATCGACCTCTGCGGCGAGATCGCCGACGACGTCCAGGCGGCGATCGGCCGCCCGGTGAAGATCCGCTACGCGCCGGTCACCGCCGAGACCCGCATCGACGCGGTGGCCTCGGGCAAGATCGACCTCGAATGCGGCTCGACCACCGCCAATGCCGAGCGCCGCCGGCAGGTCGCCTTCTCGCCGGTGGATTACATCAGCGCGACCCAACTCCTGGTAAAGCGCGGATCGGGCATCGCGTCCTACCGGGATCTCGGCGGCAAGACCGTGGTGGTCACCGCAGGCACCACCAACGAGAAGGCCGTGCGCGACCAGCTCACCCGGCTGAAGATCGCCGCCCAGCTGGTGACCGCCCCCGACCACGCCGCCTCCTACGCCATGGTCAAGGCCGGCAAGGCCGACGCCTTCGCCACCGACGACGTGCTCCTCTACGGGCTGATCGCCACCGACGCGCAGGACGGGGCGAACTACACGGTGCTGCCCGACAAGCTCTCCTACGAGCCCTACGGCATCATGTTCCGCAAGGACGACCCGGAACTCGCCGGCCTCGTGCAGCAGACCTTCACGCGCCTCGCCGAGTCCCGCGCGCTGCGCTGGACCTACGAGCGCTGGTTCCTCAAGCGCCTGCCCAACGGCGAGCGCCTCGACATCCCGATGTCGAACGACCTGCGGGTGAGCTTCCAGCTGATGGGTCTCGACGCGGGCGAGTGAGCGCCGCATCCACGGCGTCATCCCGGGGCCGCGCAGCGGAGCCCGGGATTCAGACACGCCGAGGCTCCAAGAATAAGCACTGACAGTGCGTCTGGATTCCGGGTCCGCCTCCGGCGTCCCGGAATGACGGAGCGGATGGCGCGGCTCACTGCCGGGCGCGATCGCCCGCGCGCCTCGCTTTCGCCCAACCGGCACGCGAGGAAGACCCGCCCTGACCGCTTCCCTCCCGCCGCGAGCGTGCCTCCGCCCATGCTGATCGCCGCGCACTGCCCGAAGCCGCGCGCCCTGGCGCTGGCCGCCCTCCTCGCCTGCGCCGCCTCGGAGGCGTCCGCGCACCCGCACGTCTGGGTGACCGCGAAGGCGCAGCTCGTCTACGAGGGCGGCAAGCTCGTCGGCGTGCGCGACACGTGGAGCTTCGACCCCGAATACACCGCCTACGTCACGCAGGGCCTCGACACCAACAAGGACGGCACGCTCAGCCCCGACGAACTCGCCGGGCTCGCGGCCGAGAACACCGCCAACCTCGCCGAATTCGGCTACTTCACGAAGCTGAAGGTCGGCGGCAAGGAGCAGGCCTTCGCCGATCCCAGGGAGCCGGCGGCCCGCATGGAGGACAAGGCTCTGGTCATGACCTTCCTGCTGCCGCTCAAGACGCCGGTCCTGCAGGGGCGGGGAGTCGCCGCCCTGGAGGTCTACGACCCGACCTACTTCGTGGCCTTCTCGTTCGCGGACGGACCCGAAGCCGCGACCCTCGCGGGCGCGCCGCAGGGCTGCGCCGCCACCGTCACCCGCCCGAAGACCGAGCAGCCGAAGACGGCGGAGGCCGGCTCCTCGGGAATGACCGAGGCGTTCTTCGAGGCGCTGACCGCGGCCTCCAGCTACGGGGTCCAGTTCGCCAGCCGGGTTCTCGTGGCATGTCCGTAGGCATCGGGATCGCCGCGCCGGCCCAACCGGGTCGGCTGGGATTGCGGCTCGGCCTCATGGTACTGGCCATCGGGCTCGCCGCCCTGCTGGCGGCCGCGATCGCGTGGCTCGTCGCGCCCGGCATCGTCGCGCCGCCGCCGCGCTCGCCGTTCGGGATCGGCTTCCGGGAGGCTGCCCCGGCCGCGACGGGGATCGGCGGCGTGATCCTGGCTCTGCAGGCGAGCTTCTCGCGCAGCCTCAACGCCGCGGTGAGCGCGCTCCGGAGCGGCGGCAGCTGGAGCCCGCTGGTCGGGCTCGCCTTCGCGTACGGCGTGTTCCACGCCGCCGGCCCCGGCCACGGCAAGGCGGTGATCGCGGGCTATATCCTGGCGGGCGAGCGGGCGATCCGGCGCGGCGCGATGCTGAGCGTCTGCGCCGCGTTGCTCCAGGCCTGCATGGCCGGGGCGATCGTCGGCCTCGGCACGTTGGTCCTCAACGCCACGGCAGCGAGCATCACCCGGGCCGGCACGCTGATCGAGACGGTGAGCTTCGCCCTCGTCGCCCTGATCGGGCTGGTGCTGACGTGGCGCAAGGCCGGGCGCCTCGCGCATCTCGGCGCCGGCTGCGGCCCCGGCTGCAGCCACCTGCCCGAGCCGCAGGCCCTCGACACCCACGACACGTGGCGCGAGCGGGCCGGTGTGGTGCTGGCGGCGGGCACGCGCCCCTGTGCGGGCGCGGTGCTGGTCCTGGTCTTCGCGGTGTCGCAGGGCGTGCCCGGGGCGGGCGTGCTGGCGATCCTGGCGATGGCGCTGGGCACCGCGCTCACCACGACGGCGCTGGCCTGTCTGGCGGTCTTCGCCAAGCGCGCGGCCCTGCGCCTCGCGGGCGGCCGGGGCAAGGCGGGGCTCCTGGCGCTCGGTGGCCTGGAACTTGTTGCCGCAGCCTTCGTGCTGGTCCTCGGCACCGCGATGCTCTCGGGCCTCGCGCCCGGGCTCGGCGGCTGAGGGGGCCTCGCCTTCCGGAACGCGGCGTGCCACGCTGCGCACCCGAGACGGAGAGCGCGCCCATGCATCCCGACTTCGAGCCGATCCTGAACTGGCGCCTGCTCGCCGGGTCTCACCCGTTCCCCGGCCCCGATGGCGGAACCTGTATCAACGAGGCCGCGATCGTGGCGGCCGGTCTGCCGTACCGGGCGATCCGCTCCAGCGCGGATTGCCCGCCCTGCTTCTCGCGGCCGATCGCCGCCTACGCCCTCGGCCTCAACGACGCCATGCCGGACGACATCCGGCCGCAGCTCATGGCCTTCGTGCTGCGGCTCTCGGGCAGCGCCGACACGCCGGAGGTCGAGGCCGCACGCACAGCGCGGCTGGCGCTGGAGAGCGTGCGGCGCATCCTGGCGCCGCTCTGCACCCTCGCCGGCATGGCCGAGGATGCCGAGGCCTGCGCCGGGGCCCCGGACTGGTCCATCGCGCTGGCGGCCGCGAAGGCAGCGGCCTGGCGGGGCGGGGCGCTCGCGCAGGCGGCGGCCCGGGGGCGGCGCTGGCGCGAGGGCGCGCTGACCGCGGCGGTGTCTCGGACGGCGACGGCCGCGCAGCGCTCCGGCGACGATGCGCGCTGCGCCGCCGAGGTCGCCGAAGGGGCCGCGCCCTTCGTGGCCGGGACCTGGAGCCAAGCCTGCGCGATCCTCGACGCGGCCCTCAGTCTCGGCCGGCAGGCGCCGGAGATCGCCCTGGCCGGAGCCCGGGAGCGGCTCGACGCGGCGCGCGCCCTGGCCCCGGCCTGATCAGGCCGCCACGGGCGCGGCGTCGAGATCGAGCTCGATCGTACCGCAATTCTCCAGGAACGTGCCGGTGAGGTGATAGAAGAACGTGCCGTGCCCGACCACCGCAATGGTCCGTTCCGGCCGGGTGCGCAGCCAGTCGCGGAACGCCGCGACCCGGGCGTCGAACAGGTGGCGCGGCTCGACCGGGTAGCCGCCGACCTCGCAACCGGCTTCCGCGTGCCACCAGATCTCGGGCAGGTGGCCGACGTCGAGATGCGGGAATTCGGCCGCGATCTCCGAGGCCGCACGGCCGACGTCGCAGCTGCTCTCCTGGCATTCCCGATGCAGCACCTCGACCAGAACGCGGGGCTCGCTCGGATGATCGCCGAACACGATCGCGGCGGTCTCGATCGCGCGGGTCAACGGCGACACCACCACCAGATCGAACGGGACCGACCGCAGCCGCTCCCGCGCGTCCCGGGCCTGGGCACGGCCGCGCGGGGTCAGCCGGGCGTCGGGCAGCCCGGGATCGCCGCGCCCGAGCTTGTGCGCGGCGTTGAACGTCGATTCGCCGTGGCGGAGGCAGACGATTCGGGTCTTGTCCTGCATGGAACTCGGATGTGTCTATCGAGGGGCCGGCTGCGTCGGTTCCGGGCGTGTCAGGCGAAACGCCCGCCGCGCTGGATGACCTCGATCTTGTAGCCGTCCGGATCCGTGGCGAAGAAGAACCGGGCCAGCACGTCCTCGCCGTGCTTGAGCGTCTTCAGATCCGTGACCGTGAAGCCCTCGCGCCGGTGCCGCGCATGCTCGGCCTCCACGTCATCGACCACGAAGGCGATGTGCCCGTAGCCGTCGCCCAGATCGTAGGGCGTGTCGCGCCCCTTGTTGACCGTGAGTTCCAGCTCGAACGGCGAGGCCGGGTCGCGCAGGTAGATCAGCGTGAAGTCGGGAAAGTCGTAGCGGTCGGACACCTCAAGGCCGAAGGCGCGGGCGTAGTAGTCACGCGCGCGCTGCTCCTCAAGGACCCGGATCATGGCGTGGACGGGCTTGGACATGCGTCTCCGGTTCCGTGTGAGCAGGCGACAGGTGGAGGATCCACCCCATGTGGCGCTCCGACCCGTCCCTGAAAAGACCGAGCGCCGCGAAGACCTGCGCGACAGCGACGCGCGGCGCGACGAACCAGCTCCGGTCGACCGGCTTCTCCTGCGAACCGACGCTTGCGCTTGAGCGCAATAGCACGTCGTCCAATACAAATTTCCAAGGACAAATTCTGAGGTCAAATTCCCGAATATGAGTATTATTTATTCAAATATACCACTTGATAAGCCGATACATATCAAACAAGTCGACTTGTAAAATCGAGGTTTATACGTCATAACAGACAAGAGAGATTAATTCGTTTTTTACTTCTCACAGTCAATCCTTCGAACGACCATCCAGAACGGCCATATCGATTTTCAATCCGGGACATGAAGACTGTGGTAAGGCTGTCAAATCTTAAGGTTCTGCCCAAGCTGATCGCCGTCATTGCTGTCATCAGAGATTGTCGGCGCCTGTGTCTGGTATGGACAGGGCCGAATGCGCGAGATCGACCAAGCCTACAGCGACTTTCTCAGCAACGAGACGGTGGCGGCGGTCGAGGCCCGGCGCCTCAACCGCCTCATGTTCGAGCTCAATTACTGGGTCTACCGGATCATCGCGGAGACCGAGGAGGCGCAGATGCAGAGCGCCAACCGAGGCTTCGAGGCCGCTCTTCCGAAGGTGAGGCCGACAATCGAGGCTCTCCGCGCGCATGCGCCGGCCTTCGCGACCGCGATCAACGCGCAGGGCGAGCGCATCGAACGCTTTGTTCAGAACGTCGGCGAAGTGCGCCGGCTCGGGACCACCAACCAGAACGACAAGGCCCTCGTGCTGGTCCATTCGGCGATCGACCCGACCTTCTCGGCGATGATCGAGGCCGGCAACAAGATCGCCGACGACATCGGCGCTTATGTCGCCAAGGCGTCGGACGAGTTGACCGACAAGACCAACGCGACCCGCTACAGCCTGATCCTGTTCAGCGCCCTGGGCATGCTCGCCGGGCTCGCCGCGGCGGTGTTCATCGCGGTGGCGGGGATCACGCGCCCGCTCTCGCGCCTCGTGTCGGTCCTGCAGCGTATGGCGCAGGGCGAGATCGACGCCGAGATCAAGGAGGCCGTCCGTCGGGACGAGGTCGGCGCGGTCGGGAAGGCGGTCGAGGGCATCAAGGCCATGGTGGCCCGCAAGGCCGCCGAGGAGGCCGAGGTCCGGCGCATCGCCGACGAGGCCGCCCAGGCCGAGCGCAAGCGCACCATGCTGGAGCTGGCCGACGGGTTCGAGCAGGCGGTCGGGAGCATCGTCGGGATGGTCTCGTCCTCGGCCACGGAACTGCAGGCCACCGCCCAGACCATGACGGCCAGCGCCACCGAGACGGCCAACCAATCCACCGCCGTGGCGTCGGCCGCCGAGGAGGCCTCCGCCAACGTTCAGACCGTGGCGGCCGCGGCCGAGGAACTCGGCTCGTCGGTGCAGGAGATTGGCCGGCAGGTGCTCGGCTCGGCCAGCCTCGCGCAGACGGCGGTCGGCGAGGCCGACGAGACCCAGCACCTCGTCCAGGCGCTGACCCAGGCGGCCACGCGCATCGGCGACATGGTCGGGCTGATCTCGAGCATCGCCGGACAGACCAACCTGCTGGCTCTGAATGCCACGATCGAGGCGGCCCGCGCCGGAGAGGCGGGTCGGGGCTTCGCGGTGGTCGCCGCCGAAGTGAAGGAGCTCGCAGCGCAGACGGCGAAGGCCACCGAGGAGATCGGCCAGCAGATCGGCCAGATCCAGGGCGTGACCGGCCAAGCGGTCTCGGCCATCGACACGATCGCGGCGCGGATCCGCGAGATCGACGGGGTCGCGACCACCATTGCCGCGGCCGTGGAGCAGCAGGGCGCGGCCACACAGGAGATCGTCCGCAACGTCGCGCAGGCGGCGACCGGCACCGACGAGGTGACGAGCAACATCACCGGCGTGGCCCGGGCCTCCGAGGAGACCGGCGCGGCCGCCGCCCAGGTGCTGGGCGCCGCCGGCGAGCTGTCGCGCCAGTCCGAGCATCTCGGCGCGGAGGTGTCCCGTTTCCTCGCGACGGTCCGGGCGGCCTGAGGGCGGCTTCGCAGAGGGCCCGGACGTGCCGGGCCGTCTCTGCGCGCACAGCCAAGCCATCCGCGCGGGCAAAGCCGATCGCGGCCTTCAACCGGCTCCTGTCAGAGCCCCGCTCAGGCCCCGACCCGCACCACCTCGGTCCGGTCGCCGGTCTGCGCGAAGGCGGCCGGATCGGCGCCCGTCATCCAGACCTGACCGGGCAGGGCCTCCAGAGCCTCGAACAAGCCCGCACGCCGGCGCGGGTCGAGATGGGCGGCCACCTCGTCGAGGAGGATCACCGGGGCGATCCCGCTCATGGCCCGCACCAGGCGGGCATGGGCCAGGACGAGGCCGATCAGCAGCGCCTTCTGCTCGCCCGTGGACGCCGTCCCGGCCGGCACGTCCTTGGGACCGTGGCGGACCACGAGGTCGCTGGTCTGCGGCCCGATCAGGGTGCGGCCGGCGGCCCTGTCGCGGTGGCGGCCATTGCGCAGGGCCAGCCGGAACCGGTCCTCCGCCTCGATGGCGGGCCAGACCGCGACGAGATCATCGAGGTCCCCCTCCAGGCGGATGGAGGCCCAGGGGAAGGGCTGCGCATCGTCCCGGGTCTCGGCGATCAGCCGGTCGAGCCGCTCGGCGGTCTCGCGCCGGGCCAGCGCCACCGCGACGCCGAGCTCGGCCACCTCCCGCTCCACCGCGTCGAGCCAGCGGTCGTCGTCGGGGCGATCCTCCAGGAGGCGGTTCCGCGAGCGCAGGGCCCGCTCCATCGCGGAGACCCGCGCCCCGTGCCCGGCATCGACCGCCAGAACGAGGCGGTCGAGGAACCGGCGCCGGTCGCCGGCCGCGCCGCGGAACAGCCCGTCGAGGTCGGGCGTCAGCCAGACCACCCGGAGGAACTCGCTGAAGGCCACCGGCGAGGAGGCCGGCGCGCCGTCGATGCGGCAGAGCCGGCCTGCCCGCCCGTCCGGCCCGGGGGTTCCAGCCCGGTGCCGAGCCGGTGCTCGGCGCCGTCCCGGTCGAGGGTGATCGAGACGGCGAAGCCGCCCGGTCCCTCGGTCCGCGCCATGGAGGCGAAGTCCGCCCGCCGCAGGCCCCGGCCCGGCACGAACAGGGAGATGGCTTCGAGCAGGTTGGTCTTGCCGGCGCCGTTCTCGCCGACCAGCGCGACGAACCGGGCCTCGGGCGCGAGTTCGAGGTCGGCGTGGTTGCGGAAGTCGCGGGCGATCAGGCGGGTGATGCGCTGGACCGGCTCGTTCGACCCGATCTCCGGATCGAGTGGAGTGCTCATCGGCGATCCGGAGGACTGAGCCGAACGGCGCTCAACACTCCCCTCTCATCTGCCATCCCGTACAACCACCGCGTCCTGAGGTGCCCGCATCGGCGGGCCTCGAAGGCGGGCTCCAGAATCCGTGGCGCCACCTGAAGGCCTCCTTCGAGGCCTCCGCGATGCTCCGGCACCTCAGGACGAGGGCGGGAGCTGGAAGGGCCGACGCAGTCCTAAACCCGCATCGGCATCAGCACGTAGAGCGCGGCGGCACCCTCGCGGTCCTGAATCAGCGTCGGCGAGCCCGGATCAGCGAGCTTGAACAGGGCGGTGTCGCCCTCGAGCTGCGCCGTGATGTCGAGCAGATAGCGGGCATTGAAGCCGATATCGAGGTTGGCCGCCTCGTAATCGACGTCGAGCTCCTCCGTGGCGCTGCCCGAATCCGGGTTGTTCACCGAGAGGGCGAGACGGCCCTCGGCCAGCCCCAGCTTCACTGCGCGGCCGCGCTCGGACGAGATGGTCGAGACCCGGTCGACCGCCTTGGCGAAGGCGTCGCGCTCCACGGTCAGCCGCTTGTCGTTGTTGGCCGGGATCACCCGCTGATAATCCGGGAAGGTCCCGTCGATCAGCTTGGAAATCAGGGTCAGTCCGCCAGCGAAGCGCAGACGGATCTTGGCGGGCGAAAGGTCGACCGCGACGGTCTCGCCGCCGTCGTCGAGGAGCTTCTGGATCTCCGCCACCGCCTTGCGGGGCACGATCACGCCGGGCATGCCGACGCTGCCCTGCGGCGCCGGGATCTCGACCCGGGCGAGCCGGTGGCCGTCGGTGGCCACGGCCCGCATCACCGGGCCGGCCTCGGTCTCCAGCGTGTGCAGGTAGATGCCGTTGAGATAGTAGCGCGTCTCCTCGGTGGAGATCGCGAATTGCGTCTTGTCGATCAGGCGCTTGAGATCCGCGCTCGCGATCTCGAAGCCGTGGGGCATCTCACCGGCGGCGAGGTCCGGGAAATCGCCTTCCGGCAGGGCCCCGAGGGCGAAGCGAGAGCGGCCGGAGCGGATCGTCATCTGGCCGGCCTCGCCGCCGGTCTCCAGGGAGACCTGCGCGCCGTCGGGGAGCTTGCGCACGATGTCGTAGATCACGTGCGCCGGCACCGTGGTGGCGCCCGCATCGGCGACGTCGGCCGGAACCCCCTCGGTGACCTCGATGTCGAGATCGGTGGCCCGGAGCTGGAGGCTCGCGCCTTCCGAGCGCAGCAGGACGTTCGACAGGATCGGGATCGTGTTGCGGCGCTCGGCGACCCGGTGCACGTGGCCGAGCGACCTGAGCAGGGCCGCGCGCTCGACAGTGACTCTCATCGCAATACTCGAATGGTGTGGACGGCGCCGCGGCCGGCAGCCGTCGCGGAATATGGCCGTTCAGCTTGGCGAAGGGGACTCGGGAACGCAAGGCCGCCATGGGTGCGCCGCACAGCGACCTCGACCATCCCGTCGGCACCATGTCGGATTCAGGGTTTCCGTCCGGGCCGCCCCGTGCGAAAGCGCCGCAATCGAACCGAGACCGTCCCCGTCCAGATCATGCTGCAGACCGTCGAGACCGCAGGCGCCACAGGCACCGCACCGAGCGCTGGGAGGATCCTGGCCGCGAGCTTCGTCGGGACGGCGATCGAGTTCTTCGATTTCTACATCTACGCCACGGCCACCGCCCTGGTGATCGGACCGGTCTTCTTCCCCGCCGGCGCGCCGGGCGTGCAGCAGCTCAGCGCCTTCGCGACCTTCGCCATCGCGTTCATCGCGCGGCCGGTGGGTGCGGCCCTGTTCGGGCATTTCGGCGACCGGGTCGGCCGCAAGGCGACGCTGGTGGCGTCCCTGCTGATCATGGGCCTGTCCACCGTCCTGATCGGCTGCCTGCCGACCTACGCCACGGCCGGCTGGTGGGCCCCGGCGGCGCTCTGCATCCTGCGCTGCGGCCAGGGCATCGGGTTCGGCGGGGAATGGGGCGGGGCGGCTCTGCTGGCGGTGGAGAACGCACCGCCGGGCAAGCGCGCGTGGTACGGGATCTTCCCGCAACTCGGCGCGCCGGTCGGCTTCATTCTGGCCAATCTCGGCTTCCTGGCGCTGAGCTTCGGCCTGTCGCCCGAGAACTTCCAGGCCTGGGGTTGGCGGCTGCCATTCCTGGCCTCCGCCGCCCTGGTCGGCGTCGGGCTCTACGTGCGCCTGAAGCTCACCGAGACGCCCGCCTTCAAGGCCGCGCTGAGCCAGGCCCGCCCGGAGCGCGTGCCGTTCGCCACCATGCTGACGCAGCACGGGCGCGCGGTCCTGATGGGCACCTTCGCCATGGTGGCGGTCTACGCGGTGTTCTACCTGTCGACCGTGTTCGCCCTGGGCTACGGCACCGGCACGCTCGGCTACACGCGGCCGAGCTTCCTGCTGTTCGAGTGCATCGCCGTCTGCTTCATGGCGCTGGGCACCGTGATCTCGGGCGCCGCCGCCGACCGGTTCGGGCGCCGGCCGGTGCTGCTCTCCGGCATGGCCGCGGTGTTCCTGCTGGGCTTCCTCATGGGGCCGATGCTAGGGACGGCCGCCGGCACCGGGACGTGGCCGCCGGTCCTCGGCTTCCTGTGCCTCAGCCTCCTGGCCATGGGCTGGGTGTTCGGCCCGATGGGCGCCCTGCTGCCGGAGCTGTTCCCGACCCGGGTGCGCTACACCGGCGCCTCGGTCACGTACAATCTCGCGGGAATCCTGGGCGCATCCGGAGCGCCCTACATCGCCCAGGAACTCGCGGCCTATGGCGGGATCGGCTTCGTCGGGATCTACCTGGCGGTCGCCGCGACCCTCAGCTTCATCGCCGTCCTGGCGATGCCGGAAACGTCGGGCCGCTAGAGCCGTTCCGGATCGGATCGGGACGGGGTCGATGAACATACCCGTGCCGGACGAGGCGTAGGGTCCCTCTCCCGTGCGGGAGCGGTGTGCCCGCGCAGAGAGCCGGGTGAGGCATCAGGTCTGCCCAGGCGAGGCGCAACCAGGCCCCGCGGCGCGGGCGCCTCACCGTGAAGCCTCCTAGCCCTCACCCCAACCCTCTCCCGCACGGGAGAAGGGGCATGGCGCGGCTGTCTCGGCAGGAGACGCTTGTCGTCCAGGCCGTTGCAACCCGATCGGGAACGGCGCTAGGCCCGGCCGGCTTCCGGCTCGAACCGGCCGAGGAACCGCGTCCGCTCCCACAGCTCGATCGTGTTGCGCTCCAGCATCACGCGCACTTGGCGCTTCGCACGGCTGTCATCCTCGGCCGACACGACCTCGGCCGAGAAGACGCGTCCGGCGCGGTCGAGCTTGAACGCCCGGTAGGCGCGGCTGCGACGGGCGGTATCGGCGTTCAGGGCAAGCATCGGGACCTCCTCTGCGGCCGAACGTTCCAGCAGAGGGTTAACGGCACGTAAACGGCGCGCGGGCCGGGCGTTAAGCCTCGTCACAGCGCACATCCTGGCCGGAGCGACGGGCCGGGACCGAATCCGGAGCGCTCAGCTCCGCTTGTCGAGGGGTCGGCCCAGCAATCGGGCGAACTCGGCCTCGATCTCCTCCACCGAGAACGGATTGCCGGCTGATTTCGCGTCGGACCGGGCGACCGGCGGCTCGAACGTCGGAGCGGCCTTCGGCAGCACCGGCTGGGCCGGCGGCGGCGCGGGCGGCTGCGGAGCCGGGACCGGCTCCGGCGCTGTCGACGGTGCGGGCGGCACGACCGGAGGTTTCGGCGTGACCGGAGCCGCCGGCCTGTCCGGGATCGCAGCCGCAGGCATCGGCTCAGGCGCGGGCGCCGGCGGGGTGGAGGCCATGGCGGCCGCCACCGGATCAACACCCTCCGGCGCGGCGGGCACCGGGGCGGGCGTGACGGCGGAGGACGGGCGCGAGAGCGCGGCCTGAAGCTGCCGGGCCATGTCGGACAGGATCGCCGGATCGACCGAGCGGCGTTCGGACGGGACGGCGAGGCTCGGGGCTTGCGCCGCTCCCGACTCGGCCGGCTCGGCCTCGGCCTTCCGCTCGGAGGCGGGGCGCGGCGGGGACTCAGCGAGCGGCGGCGCGGTCCGGCTCAGGATCCGCCGCGGGGTCGTCGACTCGCGTGGCGCCCGAGGCGGCGCGATGGGTGCCTCCGCGACCGGATCCGGCGCCAGGGGCGCGGAGACATCCTGGCCGGGCTCATCACCGCCGAGCAGGGCGGCGTCGAGCGGCAGGGTCACGGGCGGTGCGGCTGCGGAGCGCGGCACGGGTGGCGGCACGACCACCGGCATCGCGAAGCCCGGATCGAACAGGGGCTCGGCGCGGCGACCGGCCGTCTCGGCCAGGGCGCGCGGCGGCTCGGGCAGGCGCCCGCCCTGGACCAGGGGATCGGGTAGCGGCTCGTCAAGGGCATCCGGGGCCGGCTCGGACCGGAGGCTCGCCTCCGGCAGCGGGCGCTGGGTGCGCTGGATGTTGCGCTCGACCACCACGTCGTTGGGGCCGCCCACCAGGAGCAGGTGCTCGACATTGTCCCGGCGCAGCAGGATCAGCTGGCGTGCGCGGTCAAGCTCGTAGACATCGGCGATCCCGAGCCGGGGCTGCCGACCGCGGCCGCCCGCGCGCCCCGGCAACGCGAGGTTGCGTCCCGTGAGCCGCCGGACCGTGAAGACGATGGCCGCAAGCGCCGTGAAGATGACGGCGAAAATCACGACGTACTGGACGATGGGGGAGCCGTCAGAACCGAACACGGATTGCAGCCATCGCAAAATTACGCACTCGCACGTTCCGGCCGCCGCTGGTCCGCGACCGGCACGGCTTGTCCATACCACGCCGGCAGGGCTGCAAGGCAAATGACGTTAAGAGTTCGTTAACAGACCTTTTAAACCAACGCTATCAAGACAATAGGTTGTGAAGTGGGTCTCGCGCGGGCCCATCGGGAACCGGATTGCCGCAGCCTGCACATGCCGGCCCGCGACCGCACCATCAGAGGCGATCAGGCAAGGGGCGGCCTGACCGGTCGGCGGCGTGGCCACCCGTCGTTGCTGGCCCACCCACATCTTTAACGCACCGTTAACCATGCACGCGGCAGATTTTGCCGAGCCCGCCGGCTTCGGCGCGGCCCTGCCGGAGGCGACCTTGGCCCTCACAGATCTGCCCGTGCTCGGCATGCTGCGCACCCGGATGCAATGGGCCCAGGCGCGCCAGGGCGTGATTGCCGAGAACGTGGCCAATGCCGACATGCCGGGCTTCAAGCCCCGCGATCTCGTGGAGCCCCGCATGGACCGGGCAACCGGCACCCTGGTCTCATCGTCGACGACCCTGGCGCTGACCAGCCCGGCCCACATCGCTCCGGCCGGGCAGGGGGCGGACGACGCCGCGTCGAAGCGCGCGAAGGGCTTCGAGACGCGCCCGAGCGGCAACGCCGTCAACCTCGAGGACGAGATGATGAAGGCCGGCGACAACCAGTCGGACTACCAGCTCGCCGCCTCGCTCTATCAGCACAGCCTGACCACCCTGAAGATCGCAGTCGGCAAGAGCTGAGCATCCGGGACAAAGGCTATTCGGTCACGGCGCGGAGGGCCTGAACCATGGAATTCAGCAAGTCGCTCACGGTGGCGGCGGCCGGCCTCAAGGCCCAGTCGGGCCGGATGCGGATCATCGCCGAGAACATCGCCAACGCCGATTCCGCGCCCGCATCGCCCGGAGCGGAGCCCTATCGGCGCAAGATCCCGACCTTCACCAGCCATCTCGACGGCGAGACCGGGGCCCGGCTCGTGGAGGCCGGCCGCATCCGGCGCGACCCGTCGGCATTCCGGACCAAGCACGAGCCTGGAAACCCGGCGGCCAACGCCCGGGGCGAGGTGCAGATGCCCAACGTCAACGCGCTCATCGAGAACATGGATCTGCGCGAGGCCCAGCGCTCCTACGAGGCCAATCTCAACATGGTCACGTCCACCCGCAAGATGCTGGCGCAGACGCTGGCGATCCTGAAGTGACCGCGTAGGGACGCACAGCAAGGACTCTGGCCATGGCTTCGAGCAACTTCGCGGCGGGCGCCTACGCCGCCGTCCAGGGCACGGCCTCCGGTCGGCCCACCCCCGGGTGCAGCCGGCCGCGGAGGCGGGCGGCGACTTCATGCAGCTTCTCGGACAGACGCTGGACAGCGTCGGCGATGCCGGGCGGCGGGCCGACGCGCAGGCCGTCTCGGCCGCGTCCGGCAAGGCCAACGTGGTCGACGTGGTCACCGCGGTGGCCGAGAGCGAGACCGCCCTCCAGACCATGGTCGCGGTGCGCGACCGGATGATCTCCGCCTACGAGGAGATCATGCGGATGCAGATCTGACGCGGATCCGTTCTGCGTCCGATCGATCGGACCGTCCAAACCGCTCGCCGGCGAGCCCCCGCGCCGCGCGGGGACTGCATCGGCCGTCCCGCTCCAGAACCCCGGTACCAACGGCCCCCAATGACCGGCCTCGCCATTCTCGACATCGCCCGCGACGGCATCTTCGTCTTCCTGAAGATCGCCGGACCGCTGATGCTCGTCTCCCTCGCCGTCGGACTCGCCGTCTCGCTCGTCCAGGCCCTGACCCAGGTCCAGGAGCAGACCCTGATCTACGTGCCCAAGATCGTCGCGGTGTTCGCCGCGCTGCTGCTGATGCTGCCCTTCATCGGTGACGCCATGGCCGGCTACATGGTCCGCATCGCCGCCCGGATCGCGGCGGGCGGCTGATGCACAATCCCGCCGCGACAGGGGCCAGATTCGCGTGCCATAGGGGCGGCGATGAACCTGCTCGTGCCCGGGATCGCGTCGGCCTTTCTGATCACCTTCGCGCGCGTCGGCACGCTGATCATGCTGATGCCCGGGATCGGCGAGCAGACGGTGTCGCCGCGGCTGCGTCTCGCCTTCGCGGTGCTCACGACGCTGGTGCTGTTTCCGACCGTGCGCCCGCTGCTCGGCGGCACGGAGGGGCTGGCCGGGCCCCGGCTGATCGGGCTGCTGTTCGGGGAGACGATCGTCGGGCTGGTGCTCGGCCTCACGGTGCGGATGGTGCTCGCCGCCCTGCAGACCGCCGGGGTGATCATCTCGGCGCAGCTCGGCCTGTCCTACGCGATGACGGTGGATCCGAGCCAGGGCGGCCAGCAGGTGGCGATCGGCAACTTCCTGTCGCTGCTCGGCATCACGCTGATCTTCGCCGCCGACCTGCACCATCTGGCCATCGAGGGCTTGGCCCGCAGCTACGTCGTGCTGCCGCCGGACGGTGTGCCGGCCTTCTCGGACGCGCTGATGCTGGCGACCCGGGCGCTCGCCCGTGGCTTCACGCTGGCGGTCCAGATCTCCGGGCCGTTCATCGCCTTCGGTCTCCTGTTCAATCTCGGGCTCGGCGTGCTGTCGCGCCTGATGCCGCAATTGCAGGTGTTCTTCCTGGCGGTCCCGGCCTCAGTTCTGGCCGGAATGGTCATCCTGATGGGCGCCCTCGGCGTCATGATGGGAGTCTTTCTGGACGATATCGGCCGGTATCTCGGCGCGTATGTCGGCCGATGACCGTGCCCGCCCCCCGCCGCTTCGGCACGCGCTGAGGTCGATGCGCGATGGCTGACGGCGCGGATGACGAGGACAAGACCGAGGAGCCGTCCCAACGGCGCCTCGATCAGGCGATCGAGCGCGGCGACGTCGCGAGCAGCACCGAGATCAACACCTTCGCGTTGCTGGCCGCCTTCACCCTCGCCCTGATGGTCGCGGGCCCGAGCATCGCGCAGAACCTCCTGTACGGGTTGAAGGCCTATCTGGCGAACGCCCACACCCTCCCGGACGACGCCACCGCCATGAAGGCCGCCGCGACGCGGGGGCTCTGGCTGTGGCTCCAGGCGGTGGCCGTGCCGGTGGGCCTCGCCATCGTCGCGGGTCTCGCCGCGGGCCTGCTCCAACACCCGCTGGTGTTCAGCACCGAATCGCTGATGCCGAAATTCGAGCGGCTGTCACCGATGGCAGGCCTGAAGCGCCTGCTCGGCATCGAGGCCTGGTTCCAGTTCGGCAAGGGACTGGCGAAGATCACGATCGTGGGCGTGGTCGGCGCCGTGCTCCTGTGGAACGACCGCGACCGGCTCGAGGTGTTCGTTCAGCTCGACCCCACCGCGTGCCTGCCGGCGATCCTGTCCCTGAGCCTGCGGCTGCTCGCCGGCATGCTGTGCATGCACCTCGCGATCACCCTGGGCGACGCGCTCTACGCGCGGTTCCGCTGGCGCAAGCGCCACCGCATGACGAAGGAAGAGCTGAAGCAGGAGATGAAGGAGTCGGACGGCAATCCGGAGGTCAAGGGCCGCATGAAGCAGCTGCGCATGGCGCGGGTGAAGAAGCGGATGATGGCCGCCGTTCCGACCGCCACCGTGGTGGTGACCAACCCGACCCACTACGCGGTGGCCCTCCGATACGAAGCCGGCATGGCCGCGCCGATCTGCGTCGCCAAGGGCGTCGACGCGCTGGCTCTGCGGATCCGCACGGTGGCGGCCGAGCACGGCGTCGCGGTGATCGAGAACCCGCCGCTGGCCCGGGCGCTGCACGCCACCGTGGAGATCGACCGCGAGATCCCCGCCGAGCATTACCGGGCGGTGGCCGAGGTGATCGGGTTCGTCCTGCGCCTGCGCCGGAGGGCCGCGTAAGCCCCGGCCGCAGCGGCGGCCGGACGATCGGCCGGGAAAGCCACGCTTCGTCCACCTTTTTTCGCGAGGCTGTGCCGAGGCTTGGCGCGACGTCAGTGGTGCCGCGCTGCCCTTGCCCTGATATGGCCGGCAGGCCTAACCGGGGGATCGTTCTGGAATGAAGCCGATGGCCGACGTCACTGGACCTCCGGCGCCCGCCGGGGGCCCGCAGAATTCTGGACTGCCGATCTCCGGCGCCCAGGGTCCGGTCCCGCAGGGGACGGGGTCGATCGACCGCTCGGAGCAGCCGGGCCGGGTCGGGTTGCTGCTGGTCCTGGCGGGCCTGCTGGTCGGGGCTGCCATCGGCCTGTCGTTCGTGGCGAACGAGCAGGCCCAGTCGCTGATCGTGTGGCTGCTGGCGCTGCTGGCCATGGCCGGCGTGTTCTTCCTGTTCGCCCTGGCGATCGGCGCGCTCCAGCTCAGCGGCAGCGCCGCCCGGGACGACATCACCAAGGGCATCGCCGACGCCTCGCCGGACGGCGCGCTGGTCGCCGAGGATAGCGGCCGGCTGATATACGCCAACGAAGCCTACCTGCGAATCGCCGGCGGCGAGACCTTCTCGAACCTCGTCCCGGTGGAGCGCATCCTGGTCGGCTCGCCGGAGGTCTCCGAAGCGGTCTACCGCCTGTCGCAGGCCTCGCGCGACGCCCGCGCCCATACCGAGGAAGTGCGGATGTCGCCGCCGCTCGGCCCGATCGCCGGCGAGCGCAGCTTCGGCTGGTACCGGGTCTCGGTCCGTCCGCTCCTGCGCCCGCGCCGGGCCGCCGCGCTCTGGACGGTCGCCGACATCACCGCCGAGCGCGAGCGCCAGGAGAACGTCTTCCAGGAACTCCAGCACGCGATCGACTATCTCGACCATGCCCCGGCAGGCTTCCTGTCGATCGATCCGGCCGGCGCCATCGTCTACATGAACGCGACGCTTGCCGCCTGGCTCGGCTACGACCGGCGAGCGTCGGCCCCGGGGGCCCGCACCTCACCGAGATCGCCCCCGAAGCGGACGTCCTGGTGCGCACCGCCGGGCTGCCGGGCGAGGTGCGCACCGACCGGTTCGACCTCGACCTGCGCCGCCGCAACGGCCACACCCTGCCGGTGCGGCTCTATCATCGCGTCGCCTTCGGGAAGGACGGCAAGCCGGGCTCCTCGCGCACCTTCGTGATCAACCGCTCCGCCGGCGCCGAGACCGACGAGCCGCAGCGCGCCGCCGAGGTGCGCCTCGCCCGCTTCCTCAACAACTCGCCCATCGCCATTGCGACCCTCGACCGGACCGGCCGGATCGCCCGGGCCAATGCCTCCTTCACCCGGCTGTTCGGCACGGTGCCGCGCCAGGTCGAGGACGGCGCGATCGGCGTCGAGGGCGCGACGCGGGCCGAGCCCAACGTCGCGGATTCGGTCGCCGACCGCACCGCCCTGGAGGCCGGCCTCGCCCGCGCGACAAGCGGCCTGACCGATCCCGAGCCCATCGAGGTCCAGCTGAACGGCCCGGGCGGCCGCTCGGCGCGGGTGTGGCTCAGCCCGGCCGACGGCGGCGACCCGGTTCAGCAGACCGACGAGGCCGAGCGCGTCATCCTCTACGCCCTTGATACCACGGCGCAGCGGCAGCTGGAGCAGCAGGTCGCGCAGGCGCAGAAGATGAACGCCGTGGGCCAGCTCGCGGGCGGGATCGCGCACGACTTCAACAACGTGCTGCAGGCGATCATCGGCTACTCGGACCTGCTGCTGGCCAGCCACCGGCCGACCGACCCGGCCTTCCAGGACATCATGCAGATCAAGCAGAACGCCAACCGGGCGGCGGGCCTCGTCCGCCAGCTCCTGGCGTTCTCACGGCGGCAGACGCTGCGTCCGGAGGTGATGAATGTTGGGGAGGCGCTCTCCGAGCTGACCCTGCTGCTGAAGCGCCTGCTCGGCGAGCGCGTCGCCCTGGAGTTGAAGCACGGCCGCGAGGTCTGGCCGGTGAAGGCCGACGTCAACCAGTTCGAGCAGGTGATCGTCAACCTCGCGGTCAATGCCCGCGACGCCATGCCGGACGGCGGCAAGCTGATGATCCGGACCGAGAACGTGACCGATCCGGGCCCTGCGGCGGTGGCGGACGGGCGCGGCGGCGCGCCGGCAGGCGATCATATCCTCATCGAGGTTCGCGACACCGGGCAGGGCATCCCGCCCGAGCTGATGGAGAAGATCTTCGAACCGTTCTTTACCACCAAGGAGATCGGCAAGGGCACGGGGCTCGGCCTCTCGACGGTGTTCGGTATCGTCAAGCAGTCCGGCGGCACCATCGACGTGCAATCGACCGTCGGGGAGGGGACCGCCTTCCGCATCTACCTGCCGCGGCACGTCCCCGTCGCCGAGCACGAGGAGGCGCCGCTCGTAACCGCCACACCGGCCCTGCCGCGGACCGAAGCGGCCGCTCTGCCGTCGCCGTCCGGGCAGGATCGGGCCGGCGGCGCAGCGCCCCCCGCGGGCGAGTCGGCCGCGCGCGCCGAGGCCAAATCCGAGGCCAAGCCCCAAGCGAAGATCGACGCACCGGCGCCGCGCAAGCCGGCGGCCGACCATACGGGGCAGGGGACCATCCTGCTCGTGGAGGACGAGGATCCGGTCCGGGCGGTCAACAGCCGGGCGCTCTCGGCGCGCGGCTACACGGTGCTGGAGGCCGCTTCGGGCCTCGAGGCCCTGGCGATCGTGCGCGAGGGGGCTCAAGAGATCGACCTCGTCGTCTCCGACGTCGTCATGCCCGAGATGGACGGCCCGACCCTGCTGCGGGAGGTGCGCAAGCATCAGCCCGACCTGAAGGTGATCTTCGTCTCCGGCTACGCCGAGGATGCGTTCCGCAAGAACCTGCCGGAGGGTGAGACCTTCAACTTCCTCCCCAAGCCCTTCAGCCTGAAGCAACTCGTCGAGACGGTGAAGAAGACGATGGCGGATTGAGGCGGCGGCAGTTTGCCGGCGACCTGCCCGGCACGAGGGGTTCGGCGGCGTGCTGCGGACGCCTGCGACGGCCGCATTGAGCAGGTCGGACTGTGGGGCAGCTCCGGAACGGCAGACGGCCCCGGAGAAGCTCCGGGGCCGCCAAATGTCTCGCGTCGATGAACCAGCCGCGCCCGTTCTGGCCGCGGTGGGGAGGCTTACGCCTCGCCCTCGCCGAGGTCGTCCGCTGTGGGCGTGGCGTTCTCCAGGATCTTCTCGGCGACCAAGCCTGAATTCTGGCGGATCGAGGCCTCGATCTTGGACGCGATCTCCGGGTTGTCGCGCAGGAACCCCTTCGAGTTCTCGCGGCCCTGACCGAGGCGCTGGCTGTTGTACGAGAACCAGGCGCCCGACTTCTCGACGATCCCGGCCTTGACGCCGAGGTCGATCAGCTCGCCGACCTTCGACACGCCCTCGCCGAACATGATGTCGAACTCGACCTGCTTGAACGGCGGCGCGACCTTGTTCTTCACCACCTTCACGCGGACCTGATTGCCGATCGCCTCGTCGCGGTCCTTCAGGGTCGAGATCCGGCGGATGTCGAGGCGCACCGAGGCGTAGAACTTCAGGGCGTTACCGCCCGTGGTGGTCTCGGGGCTGCCGTACATCACGCCGATCTTCATCCGGATCTGGTTGATGAAGATGACCATGCAGTTCGAGCGCGAGATCGAGCCGGTGAGCTTGCGCAGGGCACGGCTCATCAGGCGTGCCTGGAGGCCGGGCTGGCTCTCGCCCATCTCGCCCTCGATCTCGGCCCGCGGGGTCAGCGCGGCGACCGAATCGACCACCAGCACGTCGATGGCGCCGGAGCGCACCAGCGTGTCGGTGATCTCCAGGGCCTGCTCGCCCGTGTCGGGCTGCGAGATCAGCAGGTCGCCGAGGTTCACGCCGAGCTTGCGGGCGTAGACCGGATCGAGCGCGTGCTCGGCATCCACGAAGGCGCAGACGCCGCCCTTCTTCTGGGCTTCGGCGATCGTATGAAGCGCCAGCGTCGTCTTGCCGGACGATTCAGGACCGTAGATCTCGATGACGCGGCCGCGGGGCAGGCCGCCGACGCCGAGGGCGATGTCGAGCCCGAGCGAACCGGTGGAGACGGTCTCGACCTCCTGCACCTTGTCGTTCTTGCCGAGCCGCATGATCGAGCCCTTGCCGAAGGCACGCTCGATCTGGGCCAGGGCGGCGTCAATGGCCTTGGACTTGTCCTTGTCCACCGGGGGCATGTCGACCACTTTCAATGCGGGCTGGGCCATCTGGCGGGCTCCTTATGAAGGGGTTGGGCGCCGTTCACAACGCGCTTCAACACCCGCCTTATGTACCTGTTTTGTTCTCATCCGGCAAGTGCGAGGGAACGGTTTGGGGCGGATCGCTCCAGAGTTGAGACAGCCCGGCGTTCCCTTGGCCAACCGGCCGCGCCGCAAGCCTAGCCGCTGACGGCGCCCGGTACGGTTGCCAGTTGAAGGCTTCGGTCAGCGGGTCCCGCGTCATCAAGAGCGCAGCGCAGGAACCCAGGGCAGCGCGCGCCACGTCAACGTGGCGCTATCCCGGCGGCCGTCCCAGCCACCAGCTCATCCTGAGGTGCCGGAGCGAAGCGGAGGCTTCGAAGGAGCCCTCCAGGGATCGCAGGGCTGGCTGGAGCCCTCCTTCGAGGCCCGCAGCGCGGTCATCTCAGAATGAGGAAGATGGGATGGATGCCCGAACAACGTGCCGACACGTGCTATCGCGTGTAGCGATCGGCACCTTCCTGGATCCCGGAACGGTCCCTGGCTTCGCCACCACCACCGGTGCAGACGGAGCGATCCGAAAGCCCCGCGCCGTGCGAGGCAGACATCGAACCATCCTGGCGGCGAAAACGCGAAAGCCCCGCGTTGCCGCGAGGCTCCCAGCGATCAGACAGGACCCAACGTCGGCCCGGGATGCGCCAGGATCCTTAGACCCCGACCGCCGCCCAATCAGGCAGCCTCGCCGGCCTCGGCCTGCACCGTCGCGTCGCCCTCGACCAGCTTCCAGGTCTTGGTCTTCGAGAACGGGCGGCACTCCTCGATGAACACCGTCTGGCCGACCTTGGCGACATTCGCCTCGTCGTGCGCGTGGTAGTTCTTCGAGCGACGCACGGTCTTCTTCATCACCGGGTGGGTGAAGCGACGCTCCACTTTCACCACGATGGTCTTCTCACCCTTGTCGCTGACGACGGTGCCCTGCAGGATGCGCTTCGGCATGGTTGTCTCCTAAAACCCGCCTCAGCCCTTGGCCTGCTGCAGCGTCTTGGCACGCTGCAGAGTCCGGACACGGGCGATGTCGCGGCGGACCTCACGGACGCGGGCGACGTTCTCGAGCTGGCCGGTGGCCCCCTGAAAGCGCAGGTTGAACTGCTCCTTCTTGAGGTTGATCAACTCGTCATTCAGCTGATCCGGCGACAGGGCCTTGAGATCAGACACTCGTTGGGTCGACTTCACGATATCCTCCGTTCAGTCGGCGATGCGCTGGACGACCCGCGTGCGGATCGGGAGCTTCGCGGCGCCGAGGCGGAGCGCCTCCTTGGCGATGTTCTCGGCAACGCCGTCGACCTCGAACATGATCCGGCCGGGATGGACCCGGGCCGCCCAATAATCCGGGGCGCCCTTACCGGAGCCCATGCGGACCTCGGTCGGCTTCGGCGAGACCGGCACGTCCGGGAACACCCGGATCCAGACGCGGCCTTGGCGCTTCATCTCGCGGGTGATCGCGCGGCGGGCCGCCTCGATCTGGCGGGCGGTGACGCGCTCGGGCTCCACCGCCTTCAGACCGAACTGGCCGAAGTTCAGCTCGAAGCCGCCCTTGGCCGCACCGTGGATGCGGCCCTTGAACTGCTTGCGGAAGCGGGTCTTTTTCGGTTGCAGCATGGCTTCCTACCTTACGCGTGCTCGCGCTCGCGGCGTCCGCGCTCGCGGCCGCCCTCGCCATCGCGCTCACGGCGTCCGCCGGAGCGGCCGCCCTCTTCCTGGGCCTTCTTGTCCTGGGCCATCGGGTCGTGCTCAAGGATCTCGCCCTTGAACACCCACACCTTGATGCCGCAGGTGCCGTAGGTCGTGAACGCCGTAGCGGTGCCGTAATCGACGTCGGCGCGCAGCGTGTGCAGCGGGACGCGACCCTCGCGGTACCATTCCTGGCGGGCGATCTCGGCGCCGCCGAGACGGCCCGAGCAGTTGATCCGGATGCCCTCGGCGCCCAGACGCATGGCCGACTGGACGGCCCGCTTCATGGCGCGCCGGAAGGCGACGCGGCGCTCGAGCTGCTGGGCGATCGAGTCGGCCACCAGTGTGGCGTCGATCTCGGGCTTGCGCACCTCGACGATGTTGATGGTCACGTCGGCCTTGGTCATGGTGCCGACGAGCTTGCGCAGCTTCTCGATATCCGCGCCCTTCTTGCCGATCACCACGCCCGGACGACCCGAGTGGATGGTGACGCGGCACTTCCGGTGCGGGCGCTCGATGACGATCTTGGAGACCGCCGCCTGCTTGAGCTGCTTCATGAGGGCGGCGCGGATCGCGACGTCCTCGTGCATGAGCTTCGCGTAGTCGCCCTTGTTGGCGAACCAGCGGGAATCCCAGGTCCGGTTGATGCCGAGCCGGAGACCGATCGGGTTGACTTTCTGGCCCATCAGTTCCTCCTCAAGCCGCTTCGGCACGGCGGACTTCACGAACCACGATGGTGAGGTTCGAGAAGGGCTTCAGGATACGCGCGCCGCGGCCGCGGGCGCGGGCGTGGAAGCGCTTGAGAACCAGCGCCTTGCCCACGAAGGCCTGGGAGACGACGAGGTCGTCGACATCCAGATCGTGGTTGTTCTCGGCGTTGGCAATGGCGCTCTCGAGGCACTTCTTGACCTCGGTCGAGATCCGCTTGCGCGAGAACTGGAGCTCGGCCAGCGCCGTGTCGACCTTCTTGCCGCGGATCATCTGCGCCACGAGGTTGAGCTTCTGCGGGCTGACGCGCAGCATGCGCGCGACGGCCTTCGCCTCGTTCTCGGGGAGCGCGCGGGGGGTGGCTTGCTTGCCCATCTCAGCGCCTCTTCGCCTTCTTGTCGGCCGCGTGGCCCGGGAAGGTGCGGGTCGGCGAGAACTCGCCGAACTTGTGACCGACCATCTCCTCGGACACGTAGACCGGGATGTGCTTCTGCCCGTTGTGCACACCGAAGGTGAGCCCGACGAACTGCGGGAGGATCGTGGAGCGGCGGCTCCAGATCTTGATGACCTCGGAGCGCGAGGATCCCCGCGCCGCCTCGGCCTTCTTGAAGAGGTAGCCGTCGACGAACGGCCCCTTCCAGAGAGAGCGTGCCATAGCGATTACTTCTTGCGGTTGTGGCGGCTGGACAGGATGAACACGTCGGTCCGCTTGTTGGACCGGGTCTTCTTCCCCTTGGTGGGCACACCCCAGGGCGTGACCGGGTTGCGGCCGCCCGAGGTGCGACCCTCGCCGCCGCCGTGCGGATGGTCGACCGGGTTCATCGCCACGCCGCGGTTGTGCGGGCGCTTGCCGAGCCAACGGTTGCGCCCGGCCTTGCCGAGCGAGATGTTCATGTGGTCCGGGTTGGAAACCGCGCCGACGCTGGCGAAGCACTGACCATGGACCAGGCGCTGCTCGCCCGAGTTCAGGCGGAGCGTCACGTAGCCCTGGTCGCGGCCGACGATCTGCGCGTAGTTGCCGGCCGAGCGGGCGATCGCGCCGCCCTTGCCGATCTTCAGCTCGACGTTGTGGACGATCGTGCCCACCGGCATCGAGCCGACCGGAGCGGCGTTGCCCGGCTTGATGTCGACGCTCTCGCCGGCCACCACCTTGTCGCCCGGCTGCAGGCGCTGGGGGGCCAGGATGTAGCTCTGCTTCCCGTCGGGGAAGTTGATCAGCGCGATGAACGCAGTGCGGTTCGGATCGTACTCGATCCGCTCCACCGTGGCGGCCACGCCGAGCTGCTCGCGACGCTTGAAGTCGACGTTGCGCAGCACGCGCTTGTGGCCGCCGCCCCGGAAGCGGACGGTGATGCGGCCGAGGTTGTTCCGGCCGCCGGAGGACGACTTGCCCTCCGTCAGCGCCTTCACCGGCTTGCCCTTGTAGAGCTCACGGCGGTCGGCGAGCACGAGCTGGCGCAGGCTCGGCGTGACCGGTTTGAATGTCTTCAAGGCCATCGGCTTGGATCCCTAAATCCCGTCCTCAGAGCCCGGTCGTGACGTCGATCGAGTGGCCCTCGGCCAGGGTCACGATCGCCTTCTTCACGTCGGAGCGCTGTCCGCGGAGGCCGCGGAAAATCTTCTTCTTTCCCTTGGTGACAAGGGTGTTCACGGCCGTGACCTTCACGTCGAACAGCTTCTCAACCGCCTCCTTGATCTGAGGCTTGGTCGCCTTGGGGGCGACGCGGAAGACGACCTTGTTCTGCTCGGTCAGGTTCGTCGCCTTCTCGGTGATCACCGGGGAGACGACGATGTCGTAGTGGCGCGGATCGGCACTCATTTGAAACGCTCCTCCAGCGCGTCGACGGCAGCCTTCGTCAGGACGAGCGTGTCGCGGCGCAGGATGTCGTAGACGTTGATGCCCTGCACGGGCAGCACGTCGATCTGCGGGATGGCGCGGGCGGCCCGGCCGAAATTCACGTCGACCTCGGCACCGCCGATGATCAGCGCGTTCGAGAGGCCCATCTTGCCGAAGCGCTCGACGAGACCCTTGGTCTTGTGATCCTCGATCTTGATGTCGTCGACGACGATCAGGGTCGAGGCCTTGGCCTTGGCCGACAGGGCGTGACGCAGGGCCAGCGCACGGACCTTCTTGGGCAGGTCGTGGCTGTGGTCGCGCACGACCGGACCGAAGGCCCGGCCACCGCCTCGGAACTGCGGCGCCGAGGCCGCGCCGTGGCGGGCGTTACCGGTGCCCTTCTGCTTGTAGGCCTTCTTGCGGGTCCGGTTCACGTCCGAGCGGTTCTGCACGGCATGGGTGCCGGCGCGACGCTTGGCGAGCTGCCAGCGAACCATGCGCTGCAGCAGATCGGCGCGGGGCTCCAGGCCGAAGATCTCTTCGTTCAGCTCGACCGAGCCGGCACCGGCGCCGTCGAGGGTTTTGACATCGAGCTTCATCACGCGGTCTCCTCAGCCGCAGCGGCCTCAGGAGCCGGGGCGGACGCGCCGTTCTCACGGAACTTGCCCGGCAGCGGAACGTCGGCGGGGAGCTTGCGCTTCACCGCGTCGCGGATCTGGATCCAGCCGCCGGCGACGCCCGGCACCGCACCCTCGACCAGGATCAGGCCGCGCTCGGGATCGGTGCGCACGACGCGCAGGTTCTGGGTAGTGACCCGCTCGACGCCGAGGTGACCCGGCATCTTCTTGTTCTTGAAGGTCTTGCCCGGGTCCTGACGGCCGCCGGTCGAACCGATCGAACGGTGCGAGATCGACACGCCGTGGGTGGCGCGCAGGCCGCCGAAGTTCCAGCGCTTGATACCACCGGCGAAGCCCTTACCGGTCGTGGTGCCGGTGACATCCACGAACTGGCCGGGGATGAAGTGGTCCGCGGTGATCTCGGCGCCGACCGGGATCAGCGCGTCCTCGGACACGCGGAACTCGGCGAGCTTCTTCTTCGGCTCGACCTTTGCGACCGCAAATCGGCCGCGCTCGGCCGCCGAGACGTTCTTGACCTTGGCCTTGCCGACGCCGACCTGCAGCGCGACGTAGCCGTTCTTCTCGACGGTGCGGTGGGCAACCACCTGGCACTGATCGATCTTGAGCACGGTGACGGGGACATGCTCCCCCGCGTCCGTAAAGACGCGGGTCATGCCGACCTTCTGTGCGATGACGCCTGAGCGCATAGGTTCTCTCCCTCGCGCGATGAAACGGGAAGCTCTAAGTCCTCAACGGACTCAGAGCTTGATCTCCACGTCCACGCCAGCGGCGAGGTCGAGCTTCATCAGCGCGTCCACGGTCTGCGGCGTCGGATCGACGATATCGAGCACGCGCTTGTGCGTGCGCATCTCGAACTGCTCGCGCGACTTCTTGTCGATGTGCGGCGAGCGGTTCACGGTGAACTTCTCGATATGCGTCGGGAGCGGGATCGGACCCCGGATGGTCGCGCCGGTGCGACGAGCCGTGGAGACAATCTCCTTGGTCGACGCATCGAGGATGCGGTGATCGAACGCCTTCAGGCGAATACGGATGTTCTGACCGTTCATGATCCTGGAACCTTGAGAGGGACGGCGGGGTGTGCGGGGCCTGTACCCCGCCGCGCCCTGCTAAGGATGCTTCTCTTGAGCTCAGTCGTTGATGGCGGCGACGACGCCGGCACCGACGGTGCGGCCGCCCTCGCGGATGGCGAAGCGCAGCTTCTCCTCCATGGCCACCGGCACGATCAGCACCACGTCCATGGTCACGTTGTCGCCCGGCATCACCATCTCGGTGCCCTCGGGCAGCGTCACGATCCCGGTCACGTCCGTCGTGCGGAAGTAGAACTGCGGCCGGTAGTTCGTGAAGAACGGCGTGTGACGGCCGCCCTCTTCCTTGGTCAGGATGTACGCCTCGGCCTTGAACTTGGCGTGCGGCTTCACCGAACCCGGCTTGCACACGACCGGCCGCGCTCCACGTCCTCGCGCTTCGTGCCGCGCAGCAGCACGCCGACGTTGTCGCCCGCCTGACCCTGGTCGAGCAGCTTGCGGAACATCTCCACGCCCGTGACCGTCGTGGTCTGCGTGTCGCGGATGCCGACGATCTCCACCGTCTCGCCGACCTTCACGATCCCGCGCTCGACGCGGCCCGTCACCACCGTGCCGCGGCCCGAGATCGAGAACACGTCCTCGATCGGCATCAGGAACGGCAGGTCGATCGGACGCTCCGGCTGCGGGATGTAGCTGTCCACCGTCGCCATCAGCGCCAGAACCGCGTCCCGGCCGATCTTCGGCTCCTTGTCCTCCAGCGCCATCAGCGCCGAGCCCTTGGTGATCGGGATGTCGTCACCGGGGAAGTCGTACTTCGACAGGAGCTCGCGCACCTCCAGCTCGACCAGCTCCAGGAGCTCCTCGTCGTCGACCATGTCGACCTTGTTGAGGAACACCACCAGCGCCGGAACGCCGACCTGACGCGCCAGCAGGATGTGCTCGCGGGTCTGCGGCATCGGGCCGTCAGCCGCCGACACCACCAGGATCGCGCCGTCCATCTGCGCCGCGCCCGTGATCATGTTCTTCACGTAGTCGGCGTGGCCGGGGCAGTCCACGTGCGCGTAGTGCCGGTTCTGCGTCTCGTACTCCACGTGCGCCGTCGAGATCGTGATCCCGCGCGCCTTCTCCTCCGGTGCCTTGTCGATCTGGTCGTAGGCCGTGAACGTCGCGCCGCCCGACTCCGCCAGAACCTTCGTGATCGCCGCCGTCAGCGACGTCTTGCCGTGGTCAACGTGGCCAATCGTGCCAATGTTGCAGTGCGGCTTGGTGCGGGAGAACTTTTCCTTGCCCATCAGAGCCTCTAATTCGAATTCGCGTTGTGGAAGAAGAGATACTTAGGCGTACTTGGCGATGACCTTATCGGCCTCGCCGCGCGGCACCTCTTCGTAGTGGTCGAACTGCATCGTGAAGTTGGCGCGGCCCTGCGAGAAGGAGCGCAGCTGGTTCACGTAGCCGAACATGTTGGCCAGCGGCACCATCGCGTTGATGACGTTGGCGTTGCCGCGCATGTCCTGGCCCTGGATCTGGCCACGGCGGGAATTCAGGTCGCCGATGACCGAGCCGGTGTACTCTTCCGGCGAGACGACCTCGACCTTCATCACCGGCTCGAGCAGAACCGAGCCGCCCTTCTGCAGCGCCTCACGGAAGGCGGCGCGGGAGGCGATCTCGAAGGCCAGCGCCGACGAGTCGACATCATGGTATGCGCCGTCGACCAGCTCCACCTTCACGTCGACCACCGGGAAGCCGGCGAGCACGCCCGCGCCGAGGACCGAGTTCAGGCCCTTCTCGACGCCCGGGATGTACTCCTTCGGCACCGCACCACCGACGATCTTCGACTCGAACGAGAAGCCGGCACCCGGCTCGTTCGGCTCAACGACGAACTTCACGCGAGCGAACTGGCCGGTACCGCCGGTCTGCTTCTTGTGCGTGTAGTCGATCTCCTGACGGCGGGTCAGCTTCTCGCGGTACGCCACCTGCGGCTGGCCGATATTGGCGTCGACCTTGTAGGTGCGGCGCAGGATGTCGACCTTGATGTCCAGGTGGAGCTCGCCCATCCCCTTGAGGATGGTCTGGCCCGATTCCTGGTCGGTGGAGACGCGGAAGGACGGGTCCTCGGCGGCGAGCTTCGAGAGCGCAATGCCGAGCTTCTCCTGATCGGCCTTCGACTTCGGCTCGACGGCGATCTCGATCACCGGCTCGGGGAACTCCATCTTCTCGAGGATGACGGCCTTCTGCGAGTCGCAGAGGGTGTCGCCCGTGCGGGTGTCCTTGAGGCCGGCCAGCGCGACGATGTCGCCGGCATAGGCTTCCTTGATGTCCTCGCGGTTGTTGGCGTGCATCAGGAGCATGCGGCCGACGCGCTCCTTCTTGTCGCGCGAGGAGTTGAGCACGTTCGCGCCCGACTCGACCTTGCCCGAGTACACGCGGCAGAAGGTGATAGTGCCGACGTGGGGATCGTCCATGATCTTGAAGGCGAGCATGGAGAAGGGATCCGAATCCGACGGGTGCCGGACGGTCTCTTCCTCGGTCTTGAAGTCGATGCCCTTGATCTCGCCGCGATCGGCCGGGGAGGGCAGGTAGTCCACGACGGCGTCGAGGAGCGGCTGCACGCCCTTGTTCTTGAAGGCCGAGCCGCAGAGCACCGGGTGGAAGGCGCGCAGCTGCACGGCCTTGCGCACCAGGAGGCGCATCTGGGCCTCGTCCGGCTCGGTGCCGTCGAGGTAGGCGGACATGGCGTCGTCGCCGAGCTCGACGCAGGCCTCGACCAGCTTGGTGCGGTACTCGACCGCCTGATCCTTCAGCTCAGCCGGGATCTCGACCTCGTCGAAATTGGCGCCGAGCGCCTCGCCCGACCAGACAATCGCCTTCATCTTGATGAGGTCGATGACGCCCTGGAAGTTGGACTCGGCCCCGATCGGCAGCTGCAGGCACACGGGCTTGCCGGCGACGCGGTCGATGATGTCGGCCACGCACTTGAAGAAGTCGGCGCCGATCTTGTCCATCTTGTTGACGAAGACGACGCGCGGCACGTCGTACTTGTCGGCCTGGCGCCACACGGTCTCGGTCTGCGGCTCGACGCCCTGGTTGCCGTCGAGCACGCACACGGCGCCGTCGAGCACGCGGAGGGAGCGCTCCACCTCGATGGTGAAGTCGACGTGGCCGGGGGTGTCGATGATGTTCAGGCGCTTGTCGCGCCAGAAGCAGGTGGTGGCAGCCGAGGTGATCGTGATGCCACGCTCCTGCTCCTGCTCCATCCAGTCCATGGTGGCGGCGCCCTCATGGACCTCGCCGATCTTGTGGGACTTTCCGGTGTAGTAGAGGATCCGCTCGGTCGTCGTGGTCTTGCCGGCATCGATGTGGGCCATGATGCCGAAGTTGCGGTAGTCCTCGATCGCGTGCGTGCGGGGCATCGAATTGCTCCTGAGAGACGGCGGAACCGCTTACCAGCGGTAGTGCGAGAAGGCGCGGTTGGCTTCCGCCATCCGGTGCGTGTCTTCCCGCTTCTTGACGGCGTTGCCGCGGTTGTTGGCGGCGTCGAGCAGCTCTGCGGAGAGGCGCTCAATCATGGTGCGGTCGTTGCGCGAGCGAGCCGCCTGGATCAGCCAGCGGATGGCCAGCGCCTGGCGACGCTCGGTGCGGACCTCGACCGGGACCTGGTAGGTCGCGCCGCCGACGCGGCGAGAGCGGACCTCGATCATCGGGGCGACGTTGTCGAGGGCAGCGCGGAACACCTCGATCGGGTTGGCGCGGGCGCGGTTCTCGGCGATGTCGAAGGCGCCGTAGACGATCCGCTCGGCGGTGGACTTCTTGCCCTCGTACATGATCGAATTCATGAACTTCGTCAGCACCACATCCCCGTACTTCGGATCGGGGATGATCTCGCGCTTCTCGGCTGAGTGACGACGGGACATTGGGTTCTGCTCTCGAACAATATGGTCTTAAGCGCCCCGCGCAGGCCGCCTGAGCCCTGAGGCCGGCGGCATCCTTACGAGGCCGTGGAAATATCCGACCGAAGCGAAACTTACTTCGGACGCTTGGCGCCGTACTTCGACCGGCGCTGCTTGCGGTTCTTCACGCCCTGCGTGTCGAGCACGCCGCGCAGGATGTGGTAGCGCACGCCCGGAAGGTCCTTCACGCGGCCGCCGCGGATCATGACCACGGAGTGCTCCTGAAGGTTGTGGCCCTCACCCGGGATGTAGCCGATCACCTCGAAGCCGTTGGTCAGACGGACCTTGGCCACCTTACGAAGCGCCGAGTTCGGCTTCTTCGGGGTCGTCGTATAAACGCGGGTGCAGACGCCGCGCTTCTGCGGGCAAGCGTCGAGCGCCGGAACCTTGTTGCGGCTCCGCTGGATCTTCCGCGGCTGGGCGATCAGCTGGTTGATCGTCGGCATCCTGTGCCCTCTTCCTCGGTCACCTAGTCCGGACCGCGAAGAGCAGTCCGCAAAGCGAATATGCGCCGGAGGGCCAGTCACGGACCCTCGGCGCGGTGTGGGCAGAGGAGCACGTTCGACAACGAACGCGCTCGTACCTACGGATCTGACTTAGAGCGTCAGGCGATTTGAACCCTCGGAGCGCGCGGGGCGATGGCGGCGGCGTCCGGGGGTATGCCCAAGGGCCGTCGGCAGCCGATGGCCGTCCGAAGTGTCGCGCTTCTAGACGCGGTTGCCCCGCAGGTCAATGCGTTCGCGGCAGAAAACTGCGCCGCGCCGGAGGTTAAGGATCGGTCAAGGCGCGGTTCCACGCGGGCGGGATCCCAGGGGCTCCGGGCGGCGCCGGCACGCCTGACGAGACGGCGTGTGTCGAACAGGGCTTCTCGGGGCGGTTCGACGCGCGGCGCTCCCAGCGGTGACCATCGGTCGCGGGGATCATCGTCCGGGACTCGGAGGTCACGGGATCGTCGAAATGGGGCCCGTGATCGCCGGAAAAGATTTGCTCAGTGCCGCGCAGATTTTCTGCAGCAACATGCTCGCCCTGCCCGCAAGAAGGGAATTCTTGCCTGTTGCTTCGGCATGGGCACCCAGATGATGATACAGATGATCGGCAATGCTCCATGCAACCTGAATGCTCCAAGCCTCAGATCAGCACGCGCGCTAAGAGATCTGCCGATCGATGACTATATAAAGTACTTTGATTTCATCATCTCTGACCGCGGTGAACTTGGTGGCCGCGGATGCAGTCGGCTGTGGATCGCTCTGATGGAGATACCTGTGCGTCGCCTCTTCGCCTTTGCCCTTGCAACGCTTCTGTCGGTGGGCGCCGCTCAGGCCGACCGGCTGGACGACATCAGACAGGCCGGAATCCTCCGGGTCGCCGCCTTCGACAGCAATCCGCCCTTCGGGTTCGCCGATCCCGCGACCAAGCAGATCGCCGGGCTCGACGTCGACTACGCGCGCGCGCTCGCGGACAAGCTGGGCGTGAAGCTCGAGGTCAGGCCGACGAATCCGGCGAATCGCATCCCGCTGCTGACCTCCGGCAAGGTTGATCTGGTGCTGGCAAACTTCACCATCACGGAGGAGCGGGCCAAGCAGCTCGACTTCAGCATTCCGTACTTCGCGTCCGGGCAGCAGTTCCTGGCCAAGAAAGGGACGCTGTCCTCGCCCGAGCAGCTGAATGGCCTGCGCATCGGCGCCGACAAGGGAACCACTAATGAGATCGTGCTACGCCGAGACTTCCCGAAGGCCACCGTCGTCGCCTTCGACGACACGCCGTTCGCATTTACGGCCCTGCGCAACGGCAACGTCCAAGCCATCACGCAGGATGGACCGAAGCTCATCGGCCTGTTGGCGAAGGTGCCGGATCGCGGAAACTACGAGATCCCCGCCTTCACGATCTCCAACGACTATATCGGCGTCGGCATCCCCAAAGGTGAGACCCGGCTGCGGGAGTTCGTGAACGAGACCCTGCGTGGCCTGGAGACGAGTGGCAAGGCGGCGGCAATCTATGACCGGTGGTTCGGGCCGAACACCGAGCAGCCGCTGCCGCGCCTGTTCCGGATCGGAGACCACAGCTGATCGAATCGGCGGTAGAGGTGACCCAGCTCTCCGCTGAACTGTTCGGCGACCTCCTGGCGCCGCACTATCTCGTATGGCTGCTGCAGGGCTTCGGGGTCACCCTGGCCCTGTCGGCCGCCGTGTGCGTTGCCGGCACGGTCCTGGGCCTCTCGGCGTGCTGCCTGCGGGAAGCGGGCAGCCCGTCGGCACGGTGGGTCGTGTCCGCCGGCACCGGCCTCATTCGCAACACGCCGCTGCTCGTTCAACTCTTCGTCTGGTACTTCGCGGTCGCCGCTCTCCTGCCGCTCAGGCTGACCGTCTGGCTGAACACGCCGCACCGCCTGGAGCTGGGCGTCGGCGCACTGCACTGGCCCACCTACGAGACGGTGGCCGGGTCCTGCGGGCTGACGCTCTACGCGGCCGCCTACATCGCCGAAGAGGGCCGCGCCGGCATCAACGGCGTCCGTCCCGGCCAGCGGGAGGCGGCCCTCGCCCTCGGCTTCACGCCGGTCCAGGCGTTCCGCCACATCGTGCTGCCGCAGGCCCTGCGCATCGCGTGGCTGCCGATCGTCGGCCAGTATCTCAACACGATCAAGAACACGTCGTTGACCATGACGATCGGCCTTGCCGAGCTGTCCTACGCGTCCCGGCAAGTCGAGACCGAGACGTTCAAGACGTTCCAGGCCTTCGGCCTCGCGACGCTGCTCTATGTCGGCGCCGTCGCCGCGGTGGAAGCGGCGGGGCAGGTTCTGGCCCGACGCCATCATCCGGCGGGACGGCGCCGGTGAACCTCGCGATCATCGGCGACAATCTCGGCTACCTGCTGCTCGGCGCGTGGCCCTACGGGCCGGTCGGCGGACTGGCGCTGACGCTGATTCTCTCCGGCCTGTCCGGTCTCGCCTCGGCTGGGCTCGGACTCGTCCTGGGAATCGGCTTGGCGATGAGCACGGGGACGGCCCGAGGCGCGCTCACCCTGGCCCTCGGGTTCTTCCGCGCCGTGCCGATCGTGATGCTGATCTTCTGGAGCTACTTCCTTCTGCCGATCCTGTTCGGTGTCTCGGTTCCCGAGATGGGCACCGTTGTCGTGGCGCTGTCGCTGGTCGGGGGTGCCTACTTGTCCTACGGGGTTGCGGCGGGCATCGAGAGCATCGGCCGCAGCCAGTGGGAGGCAGGCCTGGCGCTCGGCTTCGGCCGCTGGCGGATCCTGCGCTTCATCGTATTGCCGCAGGCGCTGCGCGCCATGGCGCCGTCCTTCGTCAATCAATGGACCGCGCTCATCAAGGACACGTCGCTCGCCTACGTGATCGGCGTGCCCGAGCTGTCCCTCGTGGCCGCGCAGGTGAACAATCGCGCCATGGTCTACCCGGCCGAGATCTTCCTCTTCGTCGGGGCCGTCTACGCCGGCCTGTGCGCCGCCCTCGACGCGTTGGCGTCCCGGCTGGCGCGGGGCTCGCGTTCCGTCACCAAAGCCTGACCGGCCAGAAACGCGACTCGGCACATCCTGCCGAGCTGGCGCGAAGCGGCGTGCCGGATCGGGGCAGGGGGGCGCCGTCACGGTCTACGGAAGATTAAAGCGAACCGTCGAAACGTCGCGATCATCGGGTGGCCGGCAGGTCGCCATGGGTTCGGGTCGAGGATGTTGCGTATGGGTTGCGTCGCGGTCAGCAACGTCGTGCCGTTCCGACGGGCGGTTCCCGTCCAGGCGCCCGGCGAGCGCGAGGCGCGCAACCGCCGTCGCAGCGAGCAGCGTTCGCTCCTCGACGCGGTCTACGCCACCGGCAGCCTGATCGTCGCGGCGGAGGATCGCACGATGAAGCTGACGGCTTCGCGCCTGCAGGTCTACGGCTTCCTGGCGATCGAGGAGATGGCCGACGACGGCACCGTGCGCCGGCTCCGTCCGTCCGAGGCGATCCGGGCCCGCGCGGAGCGCCCCTGGCGCCTGTCGAAGCCCGCCTGCGGCGGAGCCGTCACCATCCCGAGCCTCGACGGCTTCCTGTTCGAATCTGCCGGCCAGCCGGCCTGATTCCAGCCTCTTCGTGCGGCTTGCGACCGGCGTGCCGAGAGGCGCGCCGGTCGTTCTGCGTGAGAGCAGCCTTTCCGTGCCGTCCCAGACGGCCCTCGAGCGCCCCCGTTTCGCACCTGTGGCTATGAGAAATCGCGCCGCTCGGCTTGCCATTGCCGACGGTCCGTAGTATCCGCCCGGCCTTCGCGACATTCCCGATGGGTGCTCGCACCCTGTGAACGCGGTGACCGCGCCGGTGTCCCAAGACACCGCCAGCGCGGTCGAACACATGAGCCGGGGACATCAGGTCCCCATCAGGCGTCGTCCGCCGGGCAATACCGCCCGTGTGCGGAAACCCGCCTGAAACAAGGAGTCACGCACGTGATCCAGATGCAGACGAATCTGGACGTCGCCGACAACTCGGGTGCACGCCGTGTGATGTGCATCAAGGTTCTCGGCGGGTCGAAGCGCAAGTATGCCGGCGTGGGCGACGTCATCGTCGTCTCCGTCAAGGAGGCGATCCCGCGCGGTCGCGTCAAGAAGGGCGACGTCATGAAGGCGGTCGTCGTCCGCACCGCCAAGGACGTGAAACGCGCCGACGGTTCGGTCATCCGTTTCGACAAGAACGCGGCCGTTCTGATCAACAATCAGAAGGAGCCGATCGGCACCCGCATCTTCGGACCGGTGCCGCGCGAGCTGCGCGCCCGCAACCACATGAAGATCATCTCCCTGGCTCCGGAGGTGCTGTAATGGCTGCCAAAATCAAGAAGGGCGACACGGTCGTCGTGCTCACCGGCCGCGACTCGGGTCGCTCCGGCGAGGTCATCCAGGTTGTGCCGAAGGAAGGCCGGGCCTTCGTGCGCGGCATCAACCGGTTAAGAAGCACCAGAAGCAGACCCAGAACCAGGAAGGCGGCATCATCTCCAAGGAGGCCGCCATCCAGCTCTCGAACATCGCGGTCGCCGACGCCAATGGCAAGCCGACCCGCGTGGGTTTCCGCATCCTCGAAGACGGGCGCAAGGTCCGGTTCGCCAAGACCACGGGGGATCAGATCGATGGCTGAGGCCGACAAGAACGCCTACACCCCTCGTCTGCGCAAGCATTACGAGGAAGTGGTTCGCCAGAAGCTGATCGAAGAGTTCGGCTACAAGAACCCCATGGAAGTGCCGCAGATCACCAAGATCGTGATCAACATGGGCGTAGGCGAGTCCACCGCGGACTCGAAGAAGGCCTCCGTGGCTGCGGGGGACCTCGCCCTCATCGCCGGCCAGAAGCCGGTCATCACCAAGGCCCGCAAGGCCATCGCGACCTTCAAGGTCCGCGAGGGCATGCCGATCGGCTGCAAGGTGACCCTGCGCAAGCAGCGCATGTACGAGTTCATGGACCGGCTGATCACCATCGCGCTGCCGCGCGTGCGTGACTTCCGCGGCCTGAACCCGCGCTCGTTCGACGGCCGCGGCAACTACGCGCTGGGTCTCAAGGAGCACCTCGTGTTCCCGGAGATTTCCTACGACAAGGCCGAGCAGACCTGGGGCATGGACATCGTCGTGGCGACCACCGCCAAGACCGATGCCGAGGCCAAGGCCCTTCTCGCCGCCTTCAAGTTCCCGTTCCGGCAGTGAAGCTTTCGGGCTTCAGACGCGGACACCGGAGATAGACCACATGTCGAAGAAAAGCTCAGTCGAGAAGAACGAGGCCCGCAAGGCGCTGGTGAAGCGCTTCGCGGCCAAGCGGAAGGCGCTCCTCGAGATCGCCAACAACGACGCCCTCGAGATGGAGGAGCGCTTCGAGGCGCGCCTCAAGCTCGCGGAACTGCCGCGCAACTCGTCGGCCACCCGCATCCGCAATCGCTGCGGCATGACCGGCCGTCCGCGCGCCTACTACCGCAAGATGGGCATCTCGCGCGTGGCGCTGCGCGAGCTTGGCAACCGGGGCCTGATCCCCGGCCTGGTCAAGTCGAGCTGGTAAGGAGGTCCCCATGGTTAACGATCCCGTGGGCGACATGCTCACCCGCATCCGCAACGGCCAGCTGCGCCGTCGCAACGTCGTCCAGACGCCCGGCTCGCGCCTGCGCGCCAGCGTCCTCGACGTGCTGAAGTCTGAGGGCTACATCCGCGATTACGCGGCGACCGACCTCGGCAACGGCCGCACCGAGTTCGCCATCGAGCTCAAGTACTATGACGGGCGCCCGGTGATCCGCGAGATCAAGCGCGTCTCGAAGCCGGGCCGCCGGGTCTACTCGTCGGTCGGCGAGCTGCCGCACGTGGCCGACGGCCTCGGCGTCACCATCGTCTCCACCCCGCAGGGCGTCATGGCCGACCACGAGGCGCGCGAGCGCAACGTCGGCGGTGAAGTGCTCTGCACCGTGTTCTGATCGGGACGGAGGAGGTTATCCCATGTCTCGCGTAGGCAAGAAGCCGGTCCCCGTACCGGCGGGCGTTACCGCCACCGTCACGGGTCAAACCGTGAAGATGAAGGGTTCGAAGGGCGAGCTGTCGTTCGTCGTTCCCGCCCTCGTCAACGTGGCCCTGAAGGACGGCGCGATCTCGGTCGAGCCGATCAACCAGTCCAAGCCGGCGCGCTCCCTCTGGGGCACGTCGCGGGCGCAGATCGCCAACATCGCCGAGGGTGTGTCGAAGGGCTTCGAGAAGAAGCTCGAGATCACGGGCGTCGGCTATCGTGCGGCGATGGCCGGCAAGGCCCTCAAGCTGTCGCTCGGCTACAGCCACGACATCGAGTACGAGATCCCGGCCGGGATCACGATCGCGACCCCGAAGCCCACCGAGATCACGATCTCCGGGATCAACCGCCAGCAGGTCGGTCAGGTCGCCGCCGAGATCCGTGATTACCGCGGACCCGAGCCCTACAAGGGCAAGGGCGTGCGGTATGCGGGCGAGTTCATCTTCCGCAAGGAAGGCAAGAAGAAGTAAGGAGGGCATCATGTCTCGCAAGCTCGAAGCCCTCGATCGCCGCAAGGCGCGCGTCCGCCGCGCGCTGCGGGCGGCCGCCAATGGCCGTCCGCGGCTCTCGGTGTTCCGCTCGCCGAAGCAGATCTACGTGCAGGTCATCGACGACGTCGCCGGCAAGACGCTGGCCTCCGCCTCGCCGATCGACAAGGCGCTCAAGGGCGAACTGAAGACCGGCGCCGACGTCTCCGCCGCCAAGGCGGTGGGCAAGCTGGTCGCCGAGCGCGCCAAGGCCGCGGGCGTCACGAAGGTGATCTTCGACCGCTCCGGCTACATCTACCACGGCCGCGTCGCTGCCGTGGCGGAGGCCGCCCGCGAGGGTGGCCTGGAGTTCTGATCGGGTTCCACCGAACCCCGTCATTCCGGGGCGCCGCAGGCGAGCCCGGAAACCAGACCCTCGGCGCGGCAGGATCTGCACCGCCGAGGGTCTGGATCTCGGGCTCCGCTGCGCGGACCCGGGATGACGACAGAAACGGCGGAGGAGAGCGGTGCGCCGCTTTCCGCAGACGAAATCGAGCGAGCAGGCCCGCCGCCTGCGCCAGTGAGATGAACAGGTAGAAACATGGCACGTGAACGTGAAGGCGGGGGCCGCGGCCGCCGCGAGGATCGCGAGGAGCGCGACAGCGAGTTCGTGGACAAGCTCGTCCACATCAACCGCGTCGCGAAGGTGGTGAAGGGTGGCCGTCGCTTCGGCTTCGCTGCCCTCGTCGTCGTCGGCGACCAGAAGGGCCGCGTCGGCTTCGGCCACGGCAAGGCCCGTGAGGTGCCGGAAGCGATCCGCAAGGCGACCGAGGCTGCGAAGCGCGGCCTGATCCGGGTGTCGCTCCGCGAGGGCCGGACCCTGCACCACGACGTCAACGGTCGTCATGGCGCCGGCAAGGTGATCCTCCGCGCGGCCCCGCAGGGTACCGGCATCATCGCCGGCGGCCCGATGCGCGCCGTGTTCGAGACGCTCGGCATGCAGGACGTCGTCGCCAAGTCGCTGGGTTCCTCGAACCCCTACAACCTCGTGCGCGCCACCTTCGAGGCGCTCAAGAACGAGGACAGCCCGCGCTCCGTGGCGGCCCGCCGCGGCATCAAGGTGTCGACGCTCCAGTCGCGTCGCCGCGATGCCGACCCGGCCGACCAGTCCGAAGCCGCAGTCGCGTAAGGGGAGGGTCCGATGGCACAGAAGACCGTCCGCATCGAGCAGATCGGCTCGCCGATCCGCCGCGAGGCCAGCCAGCGCCAGACGCTGATCGGCCTCAAGCTCAACAAGCTCCACCGCGTGTCCGAGCTGGAGGATACCCCCTCCGTGCGCGGCATGATCCGCAAGGTTGCGCACCTCGTGCGCGTCCACGGCGACGTGGCGTGAGGAGGTCCCGATGAAGCTCAACCAGATCAGCGACAATCCCGGCGCCACCAAGGACCGGATGCGCGTTGGCCGGGGCATCGGCTCCGGCAAGGGCAAGACCGCAGGCCGCGGCGTGAAGGGTCAGAAGGCCCGGACCGGCGTTGCCATCAAGGGCTTCGAGGGCGGTCAGATGCCGCTGCATCGTCGCCTGCCGAAGCGCGGCTTCAACAACCTCTACGCTCAGGATCTGAACGAGGTGAACCTCGGCCGGATCCAGGAGGCGGTCGACGCCGGCAAGCTCGACAAGGCTGCCACCGTGACGGTGCAGAGCCTGGTCGATGCCGGCATCATCGCCCGTCCCCGCGACGGCGTGAAGCTGCTCGGCGTCGGCGAGCTCACCGCGAAGCTCAGCTTCGAGGTCACCCGCGCCTCCAAGTCCGCCGTCGAGGCGGTCGAGAAGGCCGGCGGCTCGGTCAGCACCGTCTACGCCCAGGGTGCCTCCACCCGCGGCGGCAGCGAGGCGGCCACGGCCTGACGGGAGCGCGGAGGGTGCGATCTCGGGGACCCGTTGCACGGGCTCCGCGCACCCTTTAAGCCGATCCTTCGAGCGGCGGCCCTGCGACCACGCGGGCCGCCGTTTTTCGTTTCATCCGGGCCCGACCGCCCGGCACATGTCCAGGACGCGACGCTTATGGCCTCAGCCGCCGAGCAGCTTGCCGCCAACCTCAACTTCGGTGCGATCGCCAAGGCCGATGAGCTGAAGAAGCGCATCTGGTTCACGCTCGGCGCCCTCGTGGTGTTCCGGCTGGGCACGTACATCCCGATTCCCGGCATCGATCCGGAGCAGTTCGCTCGGAACTTCCAGCAGCAGTCGGGCGGCGTGCTGGGCCTGTTCAACATGTTCTCGGGCGGCGCCGTCGAGCGCATGGCGATCTTCGCCCTGAACATCATGCCGTACATCTCGGCCTCGATCATCGTGCAACTCCTGACCTCGGTGATCCCGAGCCTGGAGGCGCTGAAGAAGGAGGGTGAGTCCGGCCGCAAGGTCATCAACCAGTACACCCGCTACCTGACGGTGGTGCTGGCGCTGGTCCAGTCCTGGGGCATCGCGATCGGACTGCAGGGCTCCTCGGCCGCCATCGATCCGGGCCCGTTCTTCTTGGCCTCGACGGTGATCACGCTGACCGGCGGGACCCTGTTCCTGATGTGGCTCGGCGAGCAGATCACCTCGCGCGGCATCGGTAACGGTTCGTCGCTGATCATCTTTGCCGGCATCGTCGCCCACCTGCCGGTGGCGATCGCGGGCGCACTCGAGCTCGGCCGCACCGGCGCGCTGTCGCCGGCGATCATCCTGGGTGTCGGCGTCGCCGCGGTGGCGCTGGTCTACTTCATCGTGTTCATGGAGCGGGCCCAGCGCCGGCTGCTGATCAACTACCCGAAGCGCCAGGTCGGCAACCGCATGTACGAGGGACAGACCTCGTTCCTGCCGCTCAAGCTCAACACGTCCGGCGTGATCCCGCCGATCTTCGCCTCCTCGCTGCTGCTCCTGCCGGCCACGGCCGCGAGCTTCTCCGCCAATGGCGGCGCGACCGGCTGGCTCGGCACGGTCACGGCCTATCTCGGCCACGGCACGCCCCTGTTCATGGTGCTGTACGCGGCGCTGATCATCTTCTTCACGTTCTTCTACACCGCCGTCGTCTTCAATCCGCAGGAGACGGCCGACAACCTGAAGAAGCATGGCGGCTTCATCCCGGGCATCCGTCCGGGCGAGCGCACCGCGGCCTTCATCGACAAGGTGCTGACCCGCATCACGGTGATCGGCGCCTTGTACCTGACGCTCGTCTGCCTGTGCCCGGAGATCCTCTCGTCCTACGCGGCCGCGAGCCTCGGCTTCGGCGGCACGTCGCTGCTGATCGTGGTCTCGGTCACGATGGACACGGTGGCGCAGATCCACGGGCACCTGATGGCCCACCAGTACGAGGGCCTCGTGAAGAAGGCCAAGCTGCGTGGCGCGTCGACCACGCAACGCCGCCGTTGAGGCTGATACAGAGGCGGGACGAAGCCAAGCATCCTCCCGTCTCTGGCCCAAAGGTCCGAGTGTTTCCGCGCTCGGGACCAGCTAGAAATTCTTAAATCCGGCGATGCCAGGGAGGCTTCGCCACCGCGGCTTGAGCCCGAAGCGACCGGGCCGAACGAGGACAACGCCATGCGTATCATTCTGCTCGGGCCGCCCGGTGCGGGGAAGGGGACGCAATCCGAGCGGATCGTGCAGCGCTTCGGCATCCCGCAGCTCTCGACCGGCGACATGCTCCGGGCGGCGGTGGCGGCGGGCACGCCGGTCGGCCTTGAGGCCAAGGCCGTGATGGAATCGGGCGGCCTCGTTTCGGACCGGATCGTGGTCGGCATCGTGGCCGACCGGATCGAGGAACCCGATGCCCGCCGCGGCTTCATCCTCGACGGCTTCCCGCGCACGGTCGCTCAAGCCGAGGCATTGTCCGAGATGCTCGCCAGCAAGGGCTTGAGCCTCTCCACCGTCATCGAGCTGAAGGTGGACGAGAACGCCCTCGTCGGCCGGATCGAGAAGCGCGCGGCAGAGACCCTGGCCCGTGGCCAGGCCGTGCGGAAGGACGATACCCCGGAAGTGTTCAAGCAGCGCCTGGAAGCCTATCGCGCCCAGACCGCGCCGCTCTCGGCCTACTATGCCCAGAAGGGCATGCTGAAGACCGTCGACGGCATGCAGCCGATCGACAAGGTCACGGCCGACCTGATGTCGGTGCTCGAGCCGCACGAGGAGCGTGTGACGTCCTGAGCACCTGTTGAGGTGCCGGTCCGCTGCGGGCCGGATGGGGGCGCAACGCTGGATTGGGAGGCGAAGCTCTCCTTGCGGCGGGCGCCGTCAGGATGATCGCGGCCGGCGGCGATTGGATCGCTCTCAATCCTGAACCTCTCGCGGGCTCGGCCGGTTGATTGGCGCAGCACCGATCGGAAGGACCATGACCCTGCGCCTCGTCGTCACGACGGTTGTCCTCAGCCTCGCGGTCGCGCTGCCGGCCCTTCCGGCCGCGGCGCAGAGCCCAGCCCAGTCCTTCGTGTACGGGCAGAAGCGGTTCCGTCACGCCTGCCGGCCGCCCCTCAAGTTCGCTGCCGGCGCCTGCGTCCGCCGCTGCCCGGGCGGCTACCAGGATCTGGGCAGCTACTGCCGGTTTCGGAATCAGGGCTTCCGCTGAGAGGTGCGGTTCAGAGCCGTCCCTCGCGGCGCAGGGTGCCGAAGAAGTTGACCACGTCCATCGCCAGGGAGCGATGGCCGAACAGACGGAGCGGATAGCCCTCGGGAGTGTCCTCGCGCAGCTCGATCATGGCGGTCATGACGTTGTAGCGGAACACCATGCGGCGGCCCGCGAACGTGGCCCAGAGCAGGACCGGCCCGTGATCCGCGCCCTGCACCGCGACGGATCCGGGCTCTGCTTCGGCGAGCACGCCGCCGATCACCGCCAGCGTCACGGGGACGACCTCGTCCAGGGTCTCGGCGGCTTCCCGCAGGACGGCATCGGCGAAGGCCCGCAGGGTCGCACCATCGCTGGTCAGCAGGGACATCCAAACTCCTCGATCGCGCGCCTCCGGGCCCGGGGCGTGACGCAGGGCGGCACGTCGAACCGAGCATACCACGTTGACATCGGGCCTTCCGCGCGCTAGCAGGCCCTCCTTCGTCCAACCGAACGATGGTCCGAGGTGCCCTGTCCAGGGCCGCCCGCGGGCCGCGTCGTCGTTTCACGTGCGCAGGGGCCGGCCTCCACCGGACGCGCACGACACCGGCCCGGATCCTCGGGCCCGACATGGAGAGTGATCGTGGCCCGTATTGCAGGCGTCAATATCCCGACCAACAAGCGCGTCGTCATCGCGCTTCAGTACATTCACGGCATCGGTGCCAAGAAGGCCGAGGAGATCGCCCAGAAGGTGAACATCCCCGCCGAGCGCCGGGTCAACCAGCTGACCGACGCCGAGGTTCTCTCGATCCGCGAGACGATCGACCGCGACTACATCGCCGAGGGCGACCTGCGCCGCGAAGTCTCGATGAACATCAAGCGCCTGATGGATCTCGGCGCTTATCGCGGCCTGCGTCACCGCAAGCAGCTCCCGGTCCGCGGCCAGCGCACCCACACCAACGCCCGCACCCGCAAGGGTAAGGCGAAGCCGATCGCCGGCAAGAAGAAGTAATTTTTTGGAACTGGGAGGCCGTGCTCAGCTCGGCCTCCTTCCCATCGCGCCAGGTGTCCCACAACGGACCCGGCGCCGGCCCGACCGCCCCGAACGGGCGCTCCGGCCAAGTCCCAAAAGAATCCCGAGCGCCTGGTGTTACGGGCGTGCCTGAAGGAAGAGTGAGAACAGATGGCCAAGGAACCGCAACGCGTCCGCCGCCGCGAGCGCAAGAACATCGTGTCGGGCGTCGCTCACGTGAACGCCTCGTTCAACAACACGATGATCACCATCACGGATGCGCAGGGCAACACGATCTCGTGGTCGTCCGCCGGCGCGATGGGCTTCAAGGGCTCGCGCAAGTCGACGCCGTACGCCGCTCAGGTCGCCGCCGAGGATGCCGCCCGCAAGGCGTCCGAGCACGGCATGCGCACCCTCGAGGTCGAGGTGTCGGGTCCGGGTTCGGGCCGTGAGTCGGCGCTCCGCGCCCTCCAGGCCGCGGGCTTCACGGTGACCTCGATCCGCGACGTGACGTCGATCCCGCATAACGGCTGCCGGCCGCGCAAGCGCCGCCGCGTCTGATCGAAGCCTTGTGACGGAGAAGCTTATGACGGGATCGAAGCCGCTTCCGGGCGTGCTGCGTTGGAACCTCGGCGACCTCACGGTCACCGCGCTCAACGACGGCTGGTTTCAGGCCAGCCTCGATCTCGTCACGGGCATCTCCAAGGAAGAGGCCGGGCGGCTTCAGCTGGCGGGCTTCCGCACCGAGCAGCCCAAGATCACGCTGAACGCCTTCCTGATCACGGGTCCCGGCCTCAAGCCGACCCTGATCGACACGGGCTACGGCGACCTCGCGCCGGCACCGACCCTCGGCCGGGCCGGCGCGGCGCTGGCGCTCACCGGCGTCAAGCCGGAGGAGATCGGCACGGTGCTCGTCAGCCACCTGCACCCCGACCATGTCGGCGGTCTCGTGAAGGACGGCGCGGCGCGCTACCCGAATGCCGAGATCGTGCTGCACGCCGACGAGGCGGCGCACTGGCTTCCGGACGAGGCCCTGGCCCAAGCGCCGGACGCCGCGAAGCCCTATTTCGAGGGCGCCCGCAAGGCGCTCGCGCCCTATGCCGGCAAGGTGCGCGAGCACCGAGGCGGCGAGGTTCTTCCGGGGATCACGGCGGTCCCTCTGCCCGGCCACACGCCGGGCCATTGCGGTTTCCGCATCGTCTCCGGTGGACAGTCGCTGATGATGTGGACCGACGTGGTGCACCTGCCGGCGATCCAGTTCAAGAACCCGGAGGCCGGCGTCGGCTTCGACGTCGACGGCGACCAAGCACGGGAGACGCGCAAGCGGATCCTGGACGAGGTGGCAAGCGAGCGGACGCTCATCGCCGGCGGCCATCTCGAATTCCCGGCGCTCGGCTACGTGGACCGGGACGGGGCTGGCTACAGCTTCGTGCCGGTGCTGTGGGTCGGCGGCGAGTAGCGGCGGACAGACATTCAGGGACCGTTCGGGGCGCCAGGGGGCGGCGCCGGACGGCCGAAGCGCGGGGACGGTCGTCGCGGATCCCGGGCAAGGACGAGAGGTAGGATCGTGGTCATTCAGAAGAATTGGCAGGAACTGATCAAGCCGAACAAGCTGCAGGTCACGACCGGCGACGACCCCAAGCGGGTCGCCACGGTCGTCGCCGAGCCGCTGGAGCGCGGCTTCGGCACGACGCTGGGCAACGCCCTGCGCCGGGTGCTCCTGTCGTCGCTCCAGGGCGCGGCCGTGACCTCGGTGCAGATCGACGGCGTGCTGCACGAGTTCTCATCGATCCCGGGCGTGCGCGAGGACGTCACCGACATCGTCCTCAACATCAAGACCATCGCGATCCGCTCGCAGACGGACGCGCCGAAGCGCATGACCCTGCGCAAGACCGGCCCGGGCCTCGTCACCGCCGGTGACATCGGTACGGTCGGCGACATCCAGATCCTGAATCCCGACCTCGTGATCTGCACGCTGGACGACGGCGCCGAGATCCGGATGGAGTTCACGGTCGCCACCGGCAAGGGCTACGTCCCGGCCGAGCGCAACCGTCCCGAGGACGCCCCGATCGGCCTGATCCCGGTTGACTCGCTGTTCTCCCCGGTGACCAAGGTCAGCTACCGCGTCGAGACGACCCGCGAGGGCCAGGACCTCGACAAGGACAAGCTGACCATGACGGTCGAGACCAACGGCGCGGTCTCGCCGGAGGATGCGCTGGCCTACGCGGCGCGCATCATCCAGGACCAGCTGCAGGTCTTCGTGAACTTCGAGGATCCGCGCAAGGAAGAGGCCGCGCCGCTCGCGCCGCAGCTGCCCTTCAACCCGGCGCTGCTCAAGAAGGTCGACGAGCTGGAGCTGTCGGTCCGTTCGGCGAACTGCCTGAAGAACGACAACATCGTCTACATCGGCGACCTCATCCAGAAGTCCGAGGGCGAGATGCTGCGGACCCCGAACTTCGGCCGCAAGTCGCTCAACGAGATCAAGGAAGTGCTCGCCGGCATGGGCCTGCACCTCGGCATGGACATCCCCGGCTGGCCGCCGGAGAACATCGAGGACCTCGCCAAGCGCTTCGAGGAGCATTACTAGGTCGCTCGTTCCCCCGCTCCGCCCTCATCCTGAGGTGCCGGAGCGCAGCGGAGGCCCCGAAGGGAGCCTCCAGGGATCGCAGCACCTTCCGGAGCCCTCCTTCGAGGCCCGCTGACGCGGTCACCTCAGGATGAGGGTTTCGGGTTGGAGTCCCCGCCGCGGGGTCATTCGGAATCAACCGCCCTGCGCTCAGGGCACCCGGCCGTACCGTGGCACGGCGGCCGAGACCAGAAGGAAGCCAGCACCATGCGTCACGGTTATCGCGGCCGTCGTTTCAACCGCACCGCCGAACACCGCAAGGCGATGTTCGCCAACATGTCCGCCGCGCTGATCAAGCACGAGCAGATCATCACCACGCTGCCGAAGGCCAAGGACCTGCGTCCGGTCGCCGAGAAGCTGATCACGCTTGGCCGGATCGACAGCGTGCACACCCGCCGTCTGGCGATGGCGCAGCTGCGCGACGCCGACATGGTCAAGAAGCTCTTCACGGTGCTCGGCCCGCGCTACAAGGGCCGCCCGGGCGGTTACTGCCGCATCATGAAGGCCGGCTTCCGTCAGGGTGACAATGCCCCGCTCGCCGTGATCGAGTTCGCCGACCGCGACGTCGAGGCCCGCGGCAAGGATTCCGGCCCGAGCCAGGTCGCCGAAGCCGCCTGATCCCGACCGGGCGTTCCTACGTCCCTGTCGTTTGAGAAGCCGTCCCGGATCCTCCGGGGCGGCTTCTCGCTTTTTGGCTTCTCGTCTGTGCGCGGGCCGCGAAGCAATCCAGCCATCGCCATGCCGACTGACTGTGCGGATCGCCTGGTCGCCTCCTGCGCTCGCGATGACGGTGCGCTGATCACAAAAAACCCGTCGGCTCGCGCCGACGGGTCTGCAGCAGGGTCCACGTCTTGGATGGTTGCGGGAGCTCGCCCTGGCGGCCCGTATCGGACGGGCCGGGAACTCGACCGCGCCGCGCTCCGAAAACCCCTATCCCTGCTGATACGCGTCCGGTGGACCGTCCTGGTCCGGGTCATTGTCACGCCTGCGGCGCGGGAAGATGCCGTGATTGCTCATGGTCCACCTCCTCATCGTAACCCGGGGCCCGCGGGCCCCACGTAGGTTCAATGAGCCGGCAACCGGTCGGTTCCCGGGCCCGGTCAGCCAGCTTGCCCGGTTGAGCCGTCGAGCAACGTGGCCACCCGGGCGGCCAGATCGGCCGAGCGGAACGGCTTGGAGAGAACCGGCAGATCCTCGGGGATCTGCATGGCCTCGGCATGACCGGTCAGGATCAGGACGGGAAGACCCGGCAGCCTGCCGCGGATCTCGGCCGCCAGCTCGATCCCGCTCATGCCGGGCATGGCCAGATCGGCCACGACCATGTCGAAGCGGTCGTGCCGGAGACTTCTGAGCGCGGCCTCGCCGTCGGCCGCCTCGGTGGTGCTGTGCCCGAAGCCCGTCAGGAACGAGGCCGTCACGTGCCGCACCTGCGGATCGTCATCGGCGATGAGGATGCGGGCCCGGCGCCCGGCGACCGGAGCTGCGCCGGCCTCCTCGGCAGCCTGCTCGGGAGCTTGGTCGGCGAAGGGCAGGGCCAGCTCGACGCGCGTCCCCTTGCCGACCTCGCTGTCGATCACCAGCCGACCTTTCGACTGTTGCGCCAGCCCGAAGACCATGGCGAGGCCGAGCCCGGTTCCCTGGCCCACGGCCTTGGTCGTGAAGAACGGTTCGCAGACCCGGCGCAGGATGTCTTCGGGGATGCCGGTGCCCTCATCGGTGACGCTGATGCCGAGATAGCTGCCGTCGGCGATTTCCGGATCGCCGCTGATGTTGAGCCGCCGCGTCGCCACCGTGATGGTGCCGCCGTCCGGCATCGCGTCCCGGGCGTTGATGCAGAGGTTGAGCACGGCGAGTTCGAGCTGGTCCGGATCGACCTGAACCGCCAAGAGGCCGTCCTCCAGGTCGGTTCGCACGGTGACGAGGCCGCCGAGGCTGCGTCCGAACAGGTCGCTCATCCCGGTGATCAGGCCGTTCACGTCCACGGCCCGGGCCTGCAGGTCGTGCGCACGGCTGAAGCTGAGGAGACGCTTCGTCAAGGACGCGCCGCGCTCCGCGGCCCCGCGGGCGTTCTCGATCAGGCGCTGGACCCGCGGCTGATCGGCAATCTTCGGACCGGCGAGTTCCAGGCTGCCGAGGATCGCGGTCAGCAGGTTGTTGAAGTCGTGCGCGATGCCGCCCGCCAGCGTTCCGAGGGCCTGCATCTTGTCGGATTGGCGCAGGCGCGCCTCAAGAGTCCGCTGCTCGGTCACGTCGCGCTCGATCACCGCGAGATGGCTGATCGCGCCGCTCGCGTCGCGAATCGGCACCCGCGTCACGTGGCTCCACTGCTCGGCGCCCGTCGGGCCGTCGCTGATCAGGCTCTCGGCCACCGCGCCGGAGCGGATCGCGGCCTCGTCCGCCGCCGTCACCGGCCCGGCCTTCGCGCCGAGCAGCTCGGCCTCGCGCCGTCCCAGACAGGCGGCGATGTCGTGATGGAGGAGGGCTGCCTTGCGGGCGTTCAGCCGCACGAACCGGCCGTCCGCGTCCTTGAAGCTGATCGCGTCCTGAGCGTGGTCGAGCAGACCCCGGAGAAGCGCCCGCTCGGTGGCGAGGTCCCGTCCGAGTTGGTGCCGCTCGAAGGCCTGCCGAACCGTGGAGCGCAGCAGGCCCGCATCCCAGGGTTTCGTCACGTATCCGACGATCCCGCCGCGATTGAGGGCGGCGATCACCGCCGTGATGTCGGCGTAGCCGGTGAGCAGGATCGCCTGCGCATCGTGGAAGGTGCGCGCTTCGGCGAGCAGCGCGTCGCCGGTCAGGCCCGGCATGCGCTGGTCGGACACCACCACGGCGATGTCGGGCTCCGCGCGCAGGATCTCCAGCGCCTCGGCAGGGCGCGAGGTCGTCAGCACCCGGTAGGACTCCTCGAACAGGTCCTCCAGGGCGATCAGGATATCCGGCTCGTCATCGACGGCCAGGATCGTCCCTACACCTGCCGTACTGTCACTCATGCACTGGCCGCCTGCCGCGGAATCCCGATCACGAAGCAGGCTCCCCCACCCGGGGCCGTCTCCACGGTGAGCGAGCCGCTATGCGCCTGAACGACGCTGTAGGCAATCGCAAGACCAAGTCCAGTTCCCGATCCCACCGGCTTTGTCGTGAAGAAGGGCTCAAAGATCTTCTCGCGTAACGTCTCCGGTATGCCAGGACCAGTATCGCTGATGCGGATCTCGTCAACATCCGGGGCCGATTCGGTGACGATGCGAATCGTGCCGCCCTCCGGCATCGCGTCGGCGGCATTGCCCAGGATGTTCATCACCACCTGATTGAGCAGTGCCGGGGTGCAGTGGATCTCGGGCCTGCCCGCGAAGGTACGCTCGACAACAATCCGGTCGCCGAGCTTGTGCTGGATCAGGGCCAGCACGGTGTCGATCGCCTCCGGCACGTTGACGAGAGCACGCTCGCCCTCGTCGAGGCGCGAGAACTTCCGGAGGTTCAGAACGAGGTCCTGGATGCGGGTCAGCCCCATCCGCATCGAGCCCACCCGCTGCCGGGCCTTGTCGATGGCGCGGGCGGCCGCGTCCGGCGCCGCGTCGGGCAACTCGCCGAGCAGACGCTCCACCGTGCCCTGATGGGCCAGGATGAAGGCGAGAGGATTGTTGATCTCGTGGGCGATGCCGGCGACCAGCTCGCCCAGCGAGGCCATCTTGGCGGCCTGGACGAGCTTGGACTGCGCGTCGGTCAGCTGGCGGTTGGCGTCGGCGAGGTCGCGGTTCGCCTGCTCCAGGGCGTCGGCGAGCCGCGCCCGGGCCTCGGCCGCCTCGGCCTCGGCGCGGGCCCGCTCCACGGCGCGCTCCCGCTCGCCGAACTGGCCGGCAATGCGCCGGTCATCCTCTTCCAGGAGCCGGCGGCGTACGAACCCGCGCACCCGGAGCGCAAGGACCTCGGCATCGGTCTTCGAGACGACGTCATCCGCCCCCGCCGCGTAGGCCTGGACGAGGAAATCCTTGGCCGGATCGCTCCCGGCGATGGCCACGAGGTGGAAACCGGCGCCCGCCGCCTGCCCCGCGCGCCGCTGGCTGATCGCAAGACACAGGGCGAGCCCGTCATAGGCGTGGCCGAGAAGATCGACCGTCACGCAGTCGAACGCGTCAGTCCCGTCGGCCGCGTCCAGCGCGGCCAGGGCCGCCTCCGGCCCGTCGGCCGTGGCGACGTGATGCCCGTCCTGGCCGAGCAGGCCGGACAGGAAGGTCCGGTAGGTGGCGCTGCCGTCGATCACCAGGATGCGCCCGCGGCGGAAGGCGGCCGCGCCCGGCCCTTCGCCGTCGCTCGCCGAGCGGCGCTCGCGCATCAGGGCACGGATGCGCAGGATCATCAGGTCGCGGTCGGCGGATTTCGGCAGATAGGCGTCGGCGCCGCTCTCCAGCCCCTGACGCTCGCCGCCGCTGCCGCCGGTCAGCATCAGGACCGGCAGGGCCCGGGTGCGCAGCGACAGGCGCATCTGCCGGATCAGCTCGTCGCCGTTCATGCCCGGCAGGTGGTAATCCGCCACGACGAGATCGGGCTGGCTGCGGTTGAGGTGATCGAGGGCCGTCTCGGCGGAGGGACAGCGCTCCACCGCGAAACCGTGCGCCTCGAGCAGGAGTCGCAGTTCGAGCGCCTGCGTCTCCGAATCCTCGACCAGCAGGATCCGGGCGGGCCCCTCGGGGGCGCCGGCCTCGGCCGCCGTCACGGACGCGCCCCCGGTTCCACCAGGCGCAGGACGTGGTCGGCGATCCGGTCCAGCGGAAGGACCGACCGGGCCGCGCCGAGCCGTACCGCGGCCGCAGGCATGCCATAGACGACCGCGGTGCTCTCGTGCTCCGCGACCGTCTGCGCGCCGGCCCGGTGCATGTCTGCGAGACCTGCGGCGCCGTCCTCGCCCATGCCGGTCAGGAGCACGCCGATTCCGGCCGCTCCGGCCTGCCGTGCCATGGAGCGGAACAGGATGGTGGCGGCCGGCCGCTGGCCTGAGACGGGCGCAGCGTCGATCACCCGGAGAATCCGGCCCGACCCGATCTCGAGGTGCCGATCCCCCGGTGCGACGTAGACGCGGCCGGGCTCGGCCCGCTCGCCATCCCGCGCCAAGCCGACCGGCAGCGTCACGACGCTGTCGAGCCAGCTGGCGAACCCGTCCATGAAGGCCGGCCCCATGTGCTGGACAACCAGAACCGGCAGGGGAAAGTCCTTGGGCAGCGCGCCGATCACCCGCGCCAGGGCCGGGGGGCCGCCCGTGGAAGCCCCGATCCCCAGAAGGCTCGGCGCCTGCCCGGGGATCTCGACCGGGGTCGCCTGCGCGACGGAGGCGGTGCGGCCGGCCCACTCGGTGCCGATCGGGCGGCGGCGGATCACCGGAACCTGGGCCATGATCCGCAGCTGCGTGCAGATCTCGCCCGCCACGGCCTCGTAGCCGGCATGGGTCGTGGCTACGGGCTTCTCCACCACCGACAGGGCGCCGGCCCGCAGCGCGTTCATGGAGATGCGGAGGGACGAGTCCTCCACGGAATCCGCCACCACCACGATCGGGGTCGGCTGCTCGGCCATGATCCGGCGCGTCGTCTCCAGCCCATCGATCCCCGGGAGGCGGATATCCATCGAGATCACGTCCGGACGTACGGTCCGGAGCTTGTCCAGCGCTTCCTCGCCGGACGCGACGGCCGCCACGATCTCGAGCCGGGGATCGCGGGAGACGATGTGGCGCAGCAGCTCGCGTACCACGAGGCTGTCCTCCACGAGCATCACGCGAACTGGCGTCATAGGAGTTGCCCGATCGTGTCGAGCAGCTGGCGCTGATCGAACTTCTGCTTGGTCAGGTACGCATCCGCGCCGAGATCAAGCCCCCGTGCCACGTCGGCGGCGTCGCCGCGGGATGTCATCAGGATGGCCGGAAGGCGGGCGAATCGCGGGTCGGCCCGCAGCGCCTGGATCAGGCCGAACCCGTCGAGGCGGGGCATCTCCACGTCGGCGAGGACGAGGTCCACGGGCTCGATCTCGGCGCGCAGCCGGTCGAGGGCATCCTGCCCGTCGACGCAGACGACCACGCGGTAGCCGGCGGCTTCCAAGATTCCCTTCTCCAAGGTCCGGGTGGTGATCGAATCATCGGCGACCAGGATCGTCGCGCGCGCGGATGCGCGCGGCGCTTCGTGAGTCGCCGAACGTGGAGCCTGCCCCATCGTTCCGGCAGAAGGTGCGACAGCCGCGCGCGCCGCGAGACCGTCCGGGTCGAGGACCAGCACCGGGACGTCTCCGGGCAGCACCGCGGTACCCGCGATGAGCTCGGGATCGGCTCCGAAATCGGGGGCCGGCAGGACCAGGAGCGGGCGCACGTCGTGCAGGCGGTCGACCGCCAGCGCCAGGCGGGTGCCCCCGGCCCGCAGCACCGCGGCCGTGAGGATCTCGGGGTCGGCCGGATCACCGGCCGGCCAAGGATCTCAGCGAGGCCGACGACTGGGTGGCTCGTCGCGGCCTTGCCCTCGCCGAGCCGGAGCATCGTACGGCCCATCGCGACCGGCAGCTCCGTCCGTCGCAGGCGCAGAAGGCGCTCCACGGCGCCGCCCGGCAGCGCGTAGACACGCCCGGCCGCCTCGACCAGGAGCAGGCTGCGCCGGGCCGCCGACAGCGGCAGGCTGAAGACCAGGGCGGTGCCGGCCGGCTCGCGCGGCTCGAGGCGCACGCTGCCGGCGAGCTGGCGCGCCGCGTCCGCCGCCACCGACAGGCCGTATCCGCGCCCGGACAGAGTATCGACGGCGTCCGCCGTCGAGAAGCCGGGCTCGAACACGAGGCGCAGCAAGTGCTCCGCACCGACGGCACTCTCGGGAGCGAGGAGGCCGCGCTCCCGCGCCACGGCCTCGATCCGGGCGAGATCGGGCCCTGGCCCGTCGCCGAACACCGTGACCTGCAGGCGCGAGCCGCGGACGGCGAGATCGAGTCCCAGGCCCAGCGCCTCGGGTTTGCCGGCGGCGCGGCGGGCCTCCGGCGTCTGCCAGCCATGGCTCAGGGCATTGCGCAGGGCGTGCAGCAACGGATCCTTCAGCACCTGCAGCGTGCCGCGCTCCACCGGCAGATCGAGGCCCTGCAGGTCGAGATCCACCTCGCGTCCCTGCTCGCGGGCGGTCTCGCGGAGCGATCGGGCGAGGGGCGCAAGCACCGTCTCGGCCGGCACCAGGGCCAAGCGTTCGGCCGCCGCGCGGACGCGGGACGCGGCACCCTCGATCGCGCTGGTGGCGGCCGCTTGGCGGCGAGACAGCTCCGCAGCCTCCCGGGCGAAGGAACCGACCTCAGCCGCGAAGGCGCGCAATCCCGGCTGCTCCGTGGGCGCCTCGGCGGCGAGCGCCTCCGCGCCGGCGCGCAGGTCGCGAGCCGGCGAGCGAGGCGGGCGAGGCTTTCGGCTGCGGGAGCCCGGGCCGCCAGGGTGCTCGCGAGGTCGTGGCTCGCACGGGCCATCGCGTCTACGGCTTCGCCGGGAACGCGCAGGAAGGCCGTGCCCGGATCGGCCGGCTCGGCCGCGGCCTTCTGGACAGCCGGCGCGCTCGCGGTGGCCGCAACCGGCGCCGCGGCCGGTACATCGACGGCCGGTCTGGACGGCTCGGCGGCAGCCGGGGCGCTCTCTTGCGCCGCGCCGGGCGGATCGAGGACCCGGCCGAGCGCTGTCAGGGCGTCCGACGGCATCTCCGGGCCGGCCCCATCCTTGAGCCCGGCGACGTAAGCCTCGACGCGATCGAGGGCGAGGTGGACGGCGTTCGCCGCATCGCGGTCGAGGGCCGTCGCGCCGGTCCGCACCCTCTCGAACAGGGTCTCAAGCCGGTGGGCGACCGCCTCCACGGCCGGCAGATCGACGGCCCGGGACGCCCCTTTCAGGCTGTGGGCACGGCGAAAGACGTCGTTCCAATCCGGCGTGGCGCTGCCGAGCGCCCCGCGGATCGCCGTGACGTGCTCGCGATGCTCGACGTCGAAGGCGGCGAGCAGGAGCTGGCGGATGTCCTCGGCCAAGACGCAGCCGGCCTCAGTGCCGGTAGCGTTCGGCGAGGGCCATGAGCGCCTGGGCCAGCTCCGTCAGGTTGGCCGAGGCGGTCTCAACCTGCCGCGTGCCGGCCGCCGTCTGTTGGCTGGCCTGCCGGATGTTCTGGAGCGCGCCCATCACCTGCTCGATGCCGAGCTGCTGCTGGTTCGTCGATGCGATGATCTGCTGGAAGGTCTGGACATTCTCCTCCACCCGGGCGGTGATCTCCTCGATGGTCCGCTGCGTCGTGTCCGAGCGCGTCTTGCCGGCGGCGGCGCGCTTGACCGCCTCCTCGGTGAGCATCACCGACGTGTTGATGCCCCGCTGGATCTCGCCCAGGATCCCGCGCACCTGGCCGGTCGCCGCCTTCGCCTGGTCGGCCAGCAGCTTCATCTCCGAGGCCACCACCGCGAAGCTGCGCCCGCTCTCGCCGGCCGCCGCCGCCTCGATCGCGGCGTTGAGCGCCAAGAGGTGCGTGCGCTCCGAGATGTCGTTGACCGTCTCGATGATGTCGCCGATCGTCTGGGTCTTCTCCGACAGGCTGACGATGTTGCCGGCCACCGCCTCGGCCTGCTCGCGGATCGCGTCCATGGCTTTGGCAGTGTCCGAGACGGCGCGCAGCCCCTGCCGGGAGGTCTGGGCGGTGGCCTGGGCGGTGGCGATCACCTCGGTGGCGCGCTTGCTGATCTGCGCGCCCGAATGGGTGATCTCGTCGACCGTGGCGGCGGTCTCCTGCACGGCGGCGAATTGCTGCTCGACCGAGGCCGCCTGCTCCTGCGCCGAGGCGCGGATCTCGGCCGCGGCTGCGTTCAGGTCGGCGGTGGCGGCCCGGTTGGTGCGCGCGAGATCCGACAGCCCCGCCACCATCGCGTTCAGCGTCGTGCCGAGGCGGCCGATCTCGTCACCACCGCGCGCGTCGAGCTGCCCCGACAGATCGCCCTCGCCGACACGGGCCACGAACGCCATGACCGTCTCCAGCGGGCGCACCACCGCGCGGCTGATCAGCCACGTGACGATGATCGCGAGGAGAACGGCGGCCGCCAGTGTCAGATAGATCGAGAGGCGGGAGCGGTCGTAGACGTCCTGTGCCGCGCGCTGGCCCAGGGCCATGCCGCCGTCCAGCAGGGTTCTCAGGTTCTTGATCCCCTCCAGGAAGGGCACCTGGAGGCGCGTGATCTCGTCGTTGCGCGCCTCGACGGCGGCCGTGTCCTGCTTGAGGATGGCGGCGAACTGGGCCTCGCTCAGGTTTCGGACCTCGCGGAAGGCGCGCTGGACCTCGCCCGCCGCCGCGGCGATGCGGTCCCAGGCGGCGATGCGGTCGGCGGAGGGCGAGAAGGCCCTGTACTCGTTGGAGAGCTGAATCGTGGCGGCGAGGCGGTTCTCCACCTGGGTCGCGGTCTGGCGCCACTTCGCCAGCGTGTCCTCCGTGCGGGTCAGCTGCCCCTGAGGCTGAGGCTGAGACTGAGACTGCGTCAGCATCGCGATCACCGCAGTGCGGCGCAGGATCCCGAGATCCCGGGCCTCGTTCCCGAGATCGTCGAGCTGGCGCAGCACCGTCATGTCACGCCGCACGATCGCGTCCGTGGTGTCGCGCACCGCCCCGATCTGCTCCAGCGCGTAGAGGCCGAGCGCCACGATCACCACCGTGACGGCAAAGAAGCCGAGGAGGATTCGTCGTCCGATCGAGAGCGTCACGGTCGCGGGTGGCTCCAGTGAAAACAGTGCCCGTCAGGGCAGGACGCGGCGCAGAAGGCGGGGGAGATCGATGACGACGAAGTCGGGACGGCCGTCGCTCGTTGCCCCGGGGGCATAACCCGAAGCGGCCTCGTTGCCCAATCCGTCAGGATCCGCGATCCCCGACGACGCTGCGGAAGATCCGGCGGCGCGGACGATGCCGAGCACCCGGTCGACCGCGAAGGCGAGCGGCTGGGCAAGACCTTGGTGATGGGGCTGTGCGTGGGACAGCGCGCTCCGCAGCACGACCAAGTGCCCCCCGTCGGCCTCTGGATCGGGCGCGGCGTCCGGGCGTCCGAGCGCGCGCGCCGTGCTGAGCACCCCGACAATCCGGCCCGAGAGGGCGACGAGCCCGATGAGGGCCGGCACCGCGCCAGGCATGGGTGTACACGGGCGCATCGGCAGGATCTGCGCGACGGCGGTCACCGGCAGTCCGTAGCGCTCGGACCCGCAGGCGCAGACGAGATGGTCGACGCCGGTCTCGGCTTCCCCTGCGGCCGCGCCGCGCCGGGCGAGGGCGGCGGCGCGTTCGCTGCGCAGGTCCCGGTCCGTCCGGACGCGCTGATGGCCCTTCGGTCCGCTCGATGTTGCCTCCATCAGGAACTCCTGCGGTCGGCGCCGCGGCCACGTACGAGACCGGCGCGGGCTGCCGCCGCGCCGGCCGCGACCTCGCCGGCGGACGCGCCGTCCCCCTCGGGCAGCTCGGTATCCGGCCCGAGGGCTTGGCTCAGGGCAATGGCATTGTCGAGGGCGCGGGCGGCCTCGTCGGGGCGGCCCAAGCCGAGGAGCAACAGGCCGAGATGGTAATGGGCCATCACGAAGGCCCGGTCGAGATAGAGCGCCGCCCGCAGCGCGCGCTCGGCCTCCGCGTCACGCCCGAGGGTGCGGGCGAGCAGGCCCTCGTAGAAGCGCAGGGCCGGATCGGTGGGATCTCGATCGAGGGCGGCGCGCAGCGCCCGCCAGGCTGCGCCGGTCTCGCCCGCATCCGCCAGGGCGCGGATCGTGTCGATATCGCTTGAAGACGCCGTCTCGGCGCGAGGATCCGCTTCCTCCGGGGCCTCGCCGGCCGGCTCGCTCGTCGGCTTCGCGCGCGAGGCCGGCGCGCGGCCCTGGCCGGGCGGACGTGCGTCTTCCAGAGCAAGCGCGGCCGCGTCATCCGGGCTGGCGGGGGCGCGTCCATGCGGCACCGCCGGTGCTTCGACGATGATCGGGATCGGAGCGGCTGGGGGTGGCGGCAGCGCCTCGACGAGGCGGCGGTAGACCACCGTGCCGGGCAAGCTGACGGGTGCGAGGAAGGACGCGAAAGCCGGGCTCGGCTCGGCATGGCCGAGCAGCAGCCAGCCATCGTCCCGCAGCCTGCTGCTGAGGCCGCGCACCACGGCGCTGACGGTACGGGCGTCGAAATAGATCAGCACGTTCCGGCACAGGATAAGATCGAACACTTCGCCCTGCGGTGGTCCGGGCTCGGTGAGCGTCAGGAGGTTGCCGCGCTCGAACCGCACCAATGTGCGAAATTCCGGCCTCAGGGCATAGCCGCCCTCGCGCCGGATCCCGGGGGCAGGCGGAAGCCGGGTGAAGTAGCGCAGCCGGTCCTCCGGCGGCATCGTGCGCAGGGCCCAGCGGCCGTACTCGGCGGCGCGCGCCGTCGCCAGCGCCTCCGTGCTGATATCGGTGCCGAGGATCGCGATCCGCCAGTCGGGCAGCGCCTCCCCGAGAAGCTCCCGCACCAGGATCGCCAGGGAATAGGGCTCGGCCCCCGTGGAGCAGCCCGCGCTCCAGATCCGCAGCGAGCGCTCGGAAGCCCGTGCGTCGATCAGCGCCGGCAGGATCGTCTCCCGCAACGCCTGGAACTGCTCGGCGTAGCGGAAGAAGAAGGTCTCCCCGACGGTGATCTCCGCCTCGAGACGCGCCCATTCCGCCTCGCCCTGGGCGCCATCCGACAGGAGGGCGGCATAGGCGGCGCAGTCGGTGGCGCCGGATGCGCGGAAGCGCCGGCGCAGGCGCTCGATCAGCAGATCGTCCTTGTCGATGTAGTAATGGTGGCCGGTGCGCGCGATGATCCGTGCCTTCAGCGCGGCATAGGCCGGGTCGGCACCCGGATCGGGGCGGGGCGTACCCGAACGTGGCATCGGGCGGTCAGGCGGTCTGCGGCAGCGCGGCGAGCCGTTCGGCGGCGGCCTGCGACAGCGCGGTGACCCGGGCCTGTTCCTGCGCGGTCAGGAGCCGCTCCGGCGCGAGCGCGTGGATGAGGCGGTCGCCGAGGACGAGTTCGGCCGCGACACAGCCGTTGAGCGTCTCCTCCGCCTCGACCGGCCGGATCGCGGCCTCGGGGACGGTCACGAGGTCGGCGGCCCGATCCACGAGATAGGCGTGCGGCGCGGCGCGGGTGAGGACGAGGTGCGCGTAGAGGCCGGCCGCCGACACGGCCGGGCGCAGGCCGAGCAGAGCGGCCAAGTCGATGACCGGGACGGGCGCGCCGCCGAGATTAAGGAAACCGATGAGCCATCCCCCGGCAGCGGGCGGATTGTGCAGATCCGGAAGCGGCAGAACCTCGGCCACGGCCGCACGGGGCAGGGCGCAGGGCGTGCCGGCAACGTCGAGGACGAGATAGGCCGAACCGTTGCTGGCCACCGCCACTCGCTCCCCCCTTATCCGGTCGCGGCCGAACCGGGACGGCTCGCGACATAGGCCGTGTTAACGCTCCCGGCAATGATCGGGTCCGAGGCGCATGTTCAGGCGGAACCAAGTCTTGTCTGAGCCGCTTATTTTCCGACGCAGCGGAATCGCACCTGACGAGGTGCGCGGCCTCGCCTGCGCCGGTCTACGCCAGGGATTGACGATGAAGAAACTTCTGATCGCTGCCGCGTCGCTGACGCTGCTCGCGGGCTCCGCCTACGCCCAGGGCAACTCGCCCTACAATTCCTCCGGCTCGCAGGCCGGTGGCCCGCGCGGCGGCATGGAGCGGGCAGCGGAAGGCGCCGCGATGGAGCAGGGTGCCGCCCCGACGGCCCGGCCGATGATGCGCAAGCGCATGAAGCACAAGCGGATGATGAAGCATCACCGCCGGATGCGCCATCACATGTAATCACCGTCGGGCCTCGTCGCGCTGAGCGGCGCCGCCCATACGGTTTGGCCTGTCGCGACTGCGGCAGGCCTTTTTTGTGCCTGTTCACAGGCCAGAAGCCGGCGGAGCAGCCAAGCAGCATAATGCAACCCGCTCGCCGGTTGCCGGACACGACAGGGGGTTCAAGCTCCTGCGAACCCGGCATCGACCGAAGGATGTTCGGAAACGAACACGGTTCGATCAGCGGTAGGGTACTTGGGGAGCGGGGAACCGCTGGGAGGATCGATGTCACGACCGCTCGACCGGAGATCCGAGGACAGGATCGAGGCGACCGGTGTCGAGGGGCGGCGCAGCGCCATCGTGGCGTCGGTACGCCAGCGGGGCTTTGTCACCATCGAGGCCTTGGCGGCGCAGTTCGGCGTCACCGTCCAGACGATCCGGCGCGACCTCAACGAATTGAGCGCCGAGGGCCGCCTCGAACGCTACCGGGGCGGCGGCGGCCTGCCGTCGAGCGTCGAGAACATCGACTATGCCGACCGGCGCGTGACCCTGCTGCCGGAGAAGACCCGGATCGGTCGCTTGGCGGCAAGCCGGATCCCGTCGCACTGCTCAGTCTTCATCAACATCGGCACGACGCCGGAGGCGGTCGCCCGAGAGCTGACCCGTCACGACGATCTCAGCATCATCACCAACAACCTCAACGTCGCGATCTCGTTGGCGGAATTGACGGAGTTCCGCATCGTGGTGGCCGGCGGCACCGTGCGCAACCGCGACGGCGCGGTGCTCGGCCAGCTCACCTGCGACACGCTCAGCCAGTTCCGCGTCGACGTGGCGGTGATCGGGATCAGCGGCATCGACGCCGACGGGGCGCTCCTCGACTACGATTACGAAGAGGTTCGCGCGACGAAGACCATCCTGGCGCATGCGCGGAAAACCTTCCTGGTCGCCGACCACACCAAGTTCACCCGCCGTCCGATGGTCCAGGTCGGGCGGCTGGACCAGGTCGACACCTTCTTCACCGACCGGACGCCGCCCGCCGAGATCGTCGCATTGATGGAGCGCCAGGGCGTCACGCTGGCCGTGGCCGAGAGCGGTCGCGAACCCTAACGAACACTCGTTTTTTCGCTTGCGAAAATCCGTGGCAGGCTCAATATATCTCCAACCCGCCGCCAGGGCGGGAGAGGAGGAACCATGGCGGCAGCAACGCGCCAGCCCGAGCCGTCCGACGCCTACGATCTTCTGGTCGTCGGCGGCGGCATCAACGGCACAGGCATCGCCCGGGATGCGGCCGGCCGCGGCCTGTCGGTCCTGCTGGCCGAGCGCGGCGATCTGGCCGGCTTCACCTCCTCATCCTCGGCGAAGCTGATTCACGGCGGCCTCCGCTACCTCGAATATTACGAGTTCCGCCTCGTCCGGGAGGCGCTGGCCGAGCGCGAGCGGCTGCTGCGGCTCGCCCCGCACGTGATCTGGCCGCTGCGCTTCGTCCTGCCCCATGACGAGGGCCTGCGCCCGGCCTGGATGCTGCGGCTCGGCCTGTTCCTCTACGACCATCTCGCGCGGCTGCGGACCCTGCCGGGCTCGCATGGAATCGACCTGCGCAGTTCCGCCTACGGCGCCCCGCTGCAGAAGCGCCTGAACCGGGGCTTCGTCTATTCCGACTGCTGGGTGGAGGACAGCCGCCTCGTGGTGCTGAACGCCATGGATGCCCGCGAGCGCGGTGCCACGGTGCTGACCCGCACCGGCGTCGTCTCGGCGCGGCGCGAGGGTGACGGCTGGGTCGCGACGCTGCGCGATGAGCGCGGCGGGGCCGAGCGGACCATCCGGGCGAAGGCCGTGGTCAACGCCGCCGGCCCCTGGGTGAGCGCCACGCTCGGAGGCACGCTCGGGATCAACAGCCGCGCGGCGGTGCGTCTGATCAAGGGCAGCCACATCGTGGTGAAGCGCCTGTTCGAGGGCGATCAGGCCTACATCCTGCAGCAGCCCGACAAGCGCATCATCTTCGCGATCCCCTACGAGCGGGACTTCACGCTGATCGGCACCACCGACGTGCCCTACGACGGAGAGCCCGGCCCGGTCTCGATCTCGGACGCCGAGACCGACTACCTCTGCGGCTGCATCAACCGCTCGTTCGACACCAAGATCACGCCAGCCGACGTGGTCTGGAGCTACTCGGGCGTGCGCCCGCTCTACGACGACGCGGCCGAGAACGCCTCCGCGGTGACCCGCGACTACGTCCTCGACGTCGAGGACCAGGGCGGGAAGGCCGCGGTGCTCTCGGTCTTCGGCGGCAAGATCACGACCTACCGGCGGCTCGCCGAGCACGCGCTGGAGAAGCTGAAGCCGTATTTCCCGCATCTGAAGAAGGCCTGGACCGGGGACGCGGTCCTGCCCGGCGGCGCCATGAAGGACGCCGACTTCGACCAGTTCCTCGCCAAGTTGAAGGCCGAGAAGCCGTTCCTGCCCGACGAGACCGCCCGGCGCCTCGCCCGCGCCTACGGCACCCGGGCCCGGGACATCGTCGGAACGGCGCAGTCCATGGCGGATCTCGGCGAGGCCTTCGACGGCGGGCTGACGGCGGCCGAGGTCGATTACCTGCGCACCGAGGAATGGGCGGTCACCGCCGACGACATCCTGTGGCGCCGCTCGAAGCTCGGCTTGCGCACGAGCCCGGAGAGCGCCGCGCGCCTGGCCGCCTATCTCGATCGCAGGGCCGAGGCGGCCTGACGATTTCGGACCCGTTCCGGCGCAGACCGGCCGGGCATAACAGGGGAGGGAACGATGAGCCGTTACGTCGGGGCCATCGACCAGGGCACAACCAGCAGCCGCTTCATCGTGTTCGACCGGGAGGGCAGCGTGATCGCGCTCGCCCAGGCCGAGCACGCGCAGATCTACCCGGCGCCCGGCCATGTCGAGCATGACGCCACGGAGATCTGGACAAAGACGCAGAGCGTGATGCGCGAGGCGCTGGAGAAGGGCGGGCTCCAGCCCTCGGATCTCGCGGCGGTCGGCATCACCAACCAGCGCGAAACGACGCTGATCTGGGACCGGACGACCGGCAAGCCGCTGCACAACGCGCTGGTCTGGCAGGATACCCGCAACGACCGGCTGGTGGCCGAGTTCGCCCGCGACGGCGGCCGCGACCGGTTCCGCGACCTCACCGGCCTGCCGCTGGCGAGCTACTTCTCCGGGCTCAAGCTCCGCTGGCTGCTCGATCATGTCGAGGGCGCCCGCGCGAAGGCCGAGGCCGGCGACGTGCTGTTCGGCAACATCGACACGTGGCTCGTCTGGAACCTCACCGGCGGCACCGAGGGCGGCCTCCACGTCACCGACGTGACCAACGCGAGCCGCACGCAACTCATGTCGCTCAAGACCCTGGAATGGGACGACGGCATGCTGAAGACCTTCGGCATCCCGAAGGCGATGCTGCCGAAGATCGTCTCGCCGAGCGAGGTCTACGGTGAGACCAAGGCGCCGTTCGCGGGCGTGCCGATCGCCGGCATCCTGGGGGACCAGCAGGCCGCCCTGTTCGGCCAGACCTGCTTCGCGCCGGGCGAGGCCAAGAACACCTACGGCACCGGCTGCTTCGCGCTGATGAACACCGGCGAGGAGCCGGTTCCCTCGAAGGCCGGCCTCGTCACCACGCTGGCCTATCGCCTCGACGGTCAGAAGCCGGCCTACGCGCTCGAAGGCTCCATTGCCATCACCGGCGCCCTGGTGCAGTGGCTGCGCGACAACCTGCACATGATCAAGGATTCGGCCGAGGTCGAGACGCTCGCCACCACGGTCGAGGACAATGGCGGCGTCTACTTCGTGCCGGCCTTCTCGGGCCTCTACGCGCCGCACTGGAACGAGGGCGCCCGCGGCCTGATCATCGGCCTGACCCGCTACGTCAACCGCGGCCACATCGCCCGCTCGGTGCTAGAGGCGACCGCCTTCCAGACTCACGAGGTGCTGGACGCGATGGCCAAGGATTCCGGCATCCCCGTCAAGGAGTTGCGCGCCGACGGCGGCATGGTTGCCAACAACACGCTGATGCAGTTCCAGGCCGACATGCTCGACGTGCCGGTGGTGCGCCCGAAGGTGGCCGAGACCACCGCGCTCGGCGCCGCCTACGCGGCGGGTCTCGCGGTCGGCTACTGGAAGGGGCTCGACGACCTCAAGCGCAACTGGGGCGTCGACAAGCGCTGGACGCCGAAGATGGATGCCGGCCGGCGCGAGACCATCGCCGCCGCCTGGAGCCGGGCGGTGCAGCGCTCCTTCGACTGGAAGACAGACGAAGATTGACGGCGCCGCCCTCGGGCCCGTGTGCACGGCGTGCGGGCCCGGGGCCGCGTGACCACCTCCATCACACCCGCGACCTCATCCTGAGGTGCGGCGAAGCCGCCTCGAAGGAGGGCTTCAGCCAGCCGCGCGATCCCTGGGGCTCGCCTTCGAGGCCTCCGCTGCGCTTCGGCGCCTCACGATGAGGGAGGTGGATGGGATCCGCGCAGATATCAGTGACCGCCTCCGGCGATCACACGCTCGCACAAGCTTTGGACTCTTACAAAAAGCAGCGAACGGGGGAGACAGGACGATGACATCACCCTTCCTGGGCGAATTCCTGGGCACGATGACCTTGATCGTGCTCGGCGACGGCGTCGTGGCCGGCGCCCTGCTCAAGCATTCCAAGGGCGAGAATGCCGGCTGGATCGCCATCACGGCGGGCTGGGCCTTCGCGGTCCTCGCCGGCGTGTTCGTGGCCAACGCCGCCGGCAGCGCCGATGCCCACATCAACCCGGCGGTCACTGTGGCGGGCGCGGTCAGCTCCGGCGATTACAGCAAGCTCGCCACCTACATCCCGGCCCAGATGCTCGGCGCCTTCGTAGGCGCCGTGATCGTCTGGCTCCACTACCTGCCGCACTGGGGCGCGACCCAGGATCCCGGCCTCAAGCTCGCCTGCTTCTGCACCGGCCCGGCGATCCGGGACGCGAAGGCCAACTGGCTCTCCGAGATCATCGCGACCTTCTTCCTGATCCTGACCATCTCCGCCCTCGTGACCACCACGCTGGGCTCAACCAGCGCGATCCCGCGGGCCGTCGCGCCCTACATGGTCGGCATGCTGGTCTGGGGCATCGGCCTGTCGCTCGGCGGCACCACCGGCTACGCCATCAACCCCGCCCGCGACCTGGGGCCGCGCGTGGCCCACGCGGTGCTGCCGATCGCCGGAAAGGGCACCTCCGACTGGGGCTACGCGCTGATCCCCGTCGCCGCACCGCTGGTCGGGGCGGTGCTGGCCGGACTGTTCGTCCGGACGCTCGGGATCTGACGGAACGACCACACCCTCAACCGCCGCGGGGCGGCCCGGCGTCGCGGTGGTTTGCGGCGCGCGGCCTTGGGCCTTAAGTCAGGGCGATCCCGACCGCGCCCCCGGGCGCTTCCCCGCGGTGTGGCATGGCCATCGTCCTCGACATTCTGAAGAACGATCCGCGCGCCGCGCGCCTGCGCCATCCCGAGAAGGCGCACCGGCCCGACCAGCCGGTCCAGGCCAAGAAGCCGGACTGGATCCGCGTGAAGGCGCCGGGCTCCAAGGCCTGGAGCGAGACGCAGAAGATCGTGCGCGAGCACGGGCTCGTTACCGTCTGCGAGGAGGCCGGCTGCCCGAATATCGGCGAGTGCTGGGAGAAGCGGCACGCCACCTTCATGATCATGGGCGACACCTGCACGCGGGCCTGCGCCTTCTGCAACGTGCGCACCGGCCTGCCCGACGCCCTCGACCTGGGCGAGCCGGACAAGATCGCCGATTCGGTGGCCAAGCTCGGCCTGCACCACGTGGTCATCACCTCGGTGGACCGGGACGACCTGAAGGATGGCGGCGCCGAGCACTTCGCCCGCACCATCGCGGCGATCCGGCGGGCGAGCCCCGGCACGACCGTGGAGATCCTGACCCCCGACTTCCTGCGCAAGGACGGCGCGCTCGAGGTCGTGGTCGCCGCCAAGCCCGACGTGTTCAACCACAACCTCGAGACCGTGCCGGCCAAGTACCTCACGGTGCGGCCCGGCGCCCGCTACTTCCACTCGGTGCGCCTGCTGCAGCGGGTGAAGGAGCTCGACCCGGCGATCTTCACCAAGTCCGGAATCATGGTCGGGCTCGGCGAGGAGCGGAACGAGGTGGTCCAGCTCATGGACGACCTGCGCTCGGCCGATGTCGACTTCCTGACCATCGGCCAGTACCTGCAGCCCTCGAAGAAGCACCACGAGGTCGTGCGCTTCGTCCCGCCCGACGAATTCAAGGCCTACGAGACCACCGCCTACGCCAAGGGCTTCCTGCTGGTCTCGGCCACGCCCCTGACGCGTTCGTCGCACCATGCGGGCGAGGACTTTTCGCGACTTCAGGCGGCGCGTCTGGCCAAACTGTCGCCCGCGCTCTCGGCCTGAGGAAACCCGAACACGATGCCGTCCTTCCGGGTCACCCGCGCGGTGAAGCATTCGCCGCAGCAGATGTACGACCTCGTCGCCGACGTGGAGCGCTACCCCGAGTTCCTGCCGCTCTGCGAATCCCTGCGGGTGATCCGCCGGCAGGACATGCCGGACGGCGGGCAGGTCCTGATCGCCGAGATGGGCGTGGGCTACAAGGCGATCCGCGAGCGCTTCACCACCCGGGTCACCCTCGATCCGGCGAACCTCAAGATCGTCGCCGAGTATATCGACGGCCCGTTCCGGCACCTTGAGAACCGCTGGCTGTTCAAGGACGGCCCGAACGGCGGCTGCAACGTCGACTTCTTCATCACCTACGAGTTCAAGAGCCGCACCCTCGGGCTCCTCATGGGCACGATGTTCGATCGGGCCTTCCGCAAGTTCACCGACGCCTTCGAGGGGCGGGCGGACCGGATGTACGGGGCGCGGGCGTAGCGCCCCGAAGGCGCGGGCGCCGCGACGGTCTCAGGCTCGCGCCGGCATCCGCACGTGCTCGGGCCGCACGCCCATCCCGATCATCCGCGCCGGCAGGACTTGGAGCCGCGGCAGGGCGTCGAGGAGGCGCAGGGCCAGCGGCGCCCGGAACGGCGCGTCGGCCGCCAGCGACGCGGCGATGACGCGGGACTGGATCACCCGCTGCAGCGCCTGCGTGGCCCGCACCGGAAACATCCGCCGGGCCTGGACCCGGGCGAGGTCGGCCTCCGTGGGTCGACCGGCCCGCAGAGGCTCGGCCAGGAGGTTGGCCGCCGCCACCGCGTCCTGGATCGCGAGGTTGATCCCGACGCCGCCCACCGGCGACATGGCGTGCGCGGCGTCGCCGATGCAGAGCAGCCCCGGGCGATGCCAGCGGTCGAGCCGGTCGACCGTGACGGTCAGGAGCTTGACGTCGTCCCAGTCGGCGATGGCCTCGGTGCGGTCGGCCAGGAACGGCGCGAGCTGCGCCACAGCGGCCCGGAAGGCCGGCAGGCCCTTCGCCCGGAGCGCGGCGTCGCCGCCCTTCGGCACCACGTAGGCGCATTGCCACGTGTCGCCCCGGTCGAGGGTGATGAGGATCCGTCCCGGCCCGAACCGCCCGGCCGCCGCCTCCGGGTCGCCGTCCCGGCGCGGCAGGCGGAACCACAGCACGTCGATCGGCGCGCCGAAGGCCCGGGGGTAAATCCCGCCTGCGCCCTCATCCGCGAATGACGGCCATCCGCGCAGAGCACGAGATCGGACCGGATCTCGACCGGGCCGTCCGGCCCGGCGGCGCGCACGCCCGCGACGCGACCCTCCGCCTCAATTAGGTCCTGCGCCTCGGTGCGGCGGATCAGGCGGAACGCCGGGTAGCGGGCGGCCTCGGTGGCCAGGAAATCCAGGAAGTCCCATTGCGGCATGAACGACAGGAAGCGGTTCCGGGTCGGCAGCCGGCTGAAATCGGCGATCCGGTAGCTGCGCCCGTCGGCGACGCCGGAGAAGTTCTCGACGCGGCGCTGGGGGAGGGCGCGGAAGCGCTCGGTGAAGCCGAGCTCGTCCATCAGGTCGAGGGTCGAGGGGTGGATCGTGTCGCCGCGGAAGTCGCGCAGGAAATCCGCGTGCTTCTCCAGCACGGTGACGTCGATGCCCGCACGGGCGAAGAGCAGTCCGGCCATCATCCCGGCGGGGCCACCGCCGACGATGCAGAGGCGCGTCGTCACCGTGTCCATGGGCCGTCCTTTCCCGTGCCGTGATCAGTCGCCGAGGGCGTCCTCCAAGAGGCCGAGCGCGTCGGCCACGGCGGCGCGGCGGATGCCCGCGCGCCCGAGATCGCCGTAGCGCCGCTCCAGATGGCGCGTCTCGCCGCCCCGCCGGCCGAGGCCGAAATGCACCAGCCCGACGGGCTTCTCAGCACTCCCGCCTCCGGGGCCAGCAATGCCGGTAATCGCCACCGCGACGGAGGCCCGCGACGCGGCCAGCGCCCCGGCGGCCATCGCCCGGGCCACAGGCTCGCTGACCGCGCCGTGCCGGCGGATCAGGTCCATGGGCACGCCGATCGCTTCGGCCTTGGCCTCGTTCGAGTAGGTGACGAAGCCGCGCTCCAGGACGGCCGACGAGCCCGGCACCGCGGTGAGCAGGCCTGCGACGAGGCCGCCCGTGCAGGATTCGGCCGTGGCGATGCTGCGCCCGGCCGCCGCGTAGGCCGCGACGAGCGCCTCGGCGCGGGCGAGAAGCTCTGCGTCGCCGATCATCGCGAACGGGCTCCCCTCGGGCGGCGGCGCCCTATCTCATGTTGTGACGCAAGGCCGAGCCCGGCTCAAGGAGCGGCGGGCCCCGATCGGAGACACCCTTTCCATGATCTTCCCCGCGACCACGGCCTTCTACGCCGGGCTGCTCGCCCTCGTATATCTGGGACTCTCGGGATGGGTGATCGGGGCCCGCGTCTCCGAGAACGTGCTGTTCGGCGACGGGGGCGACGACACGGTGCTCAAGCGCGTGCGCTCGCACGCCAACTTCGCGGAATACGTCCCGCTGGCCCTGATCGTCATCGGCCTGCTGGAGGCGAGCGGCGGCAGTCACGGGCTGGTCCAGGCACTGCTGATCGCGCTGCTGGTCGCCCGGATCCTGCATCCGATCGGGATGTTCGCGCCGCCGAACTCGCCGCGCCAGTTCGCCTGCCGCGGTGGCGGCATCATCGTAACGATGGCGGCCCTGGGCGTCGCGGCAATCGCGCTGCTGGTGCGAGTGGCCTGAGGCCGACCGCGCCCGGCCCGAAACCGCTCAGCCCTGTCGCATCGCGGTCTCGGCCTGCGCGTCGAGGGCGGGGCCGTCCTCCTCGGGCAGCCGGACCGTGGCGGCCGCCTGAGCCGCAAGACCCTCGGCTCGCCCGACGAAGCCGAGCTTCTCGGTGGTCGTCGCCTTGATGGAGACCGCCGAAAGCGGCACGCCCGCGATGGCGGCGATGCGCGCGCGGATCTCCTCGCGGTGCTTGCCGATGCGCGGCGCCTCGGCGAGCACCGTGATGTCGAGGTGATCGATGCGGCCGCCGCGGGCGCGGACCAGATCGCAGGCATGGGCCAGGAACTGGTCCGAGGCGGCGCCGCGCCAGCGCTCGTCGGAGGGCGGGAAGTGGGTGCCGATATCGCCGTCCGCGATGGCGCCGAGCAGGGCGTCGGTCAGGGCGTGCAGTGCCACGTCCCCGTCCGAATGGGCGAGCACGCCGCGATCGGCCGGGATCTTCACGCCGCCGAGCCAGACATGGTCGCCGGTGGTGAAGGCGTGCACGTCGAAGCCGGTGCCGAGGCGGGTCACGTAGGTGGTCATGGCGCGGGCTCCCGGCGCTGGCAATTCGGTGGTGGCGGTCGCGAAGGCGCGGTCCGCCTCGATCAGGTCGGCGGGCTGGGTGATCTTGCGGTTGGCGACGTCGCCCGCGAACACCACCACCGGCAGGCCGGCCCATTCGGCGAGGGCGCCGTCGTCGGTGAATCCGTCGAGGCCCTGCGCGGCGGCGTCCCGGTGGCCCTTGAGCAGCGGGCCGAAGGCGAAGGCCTGGGGGGTCTGGACCGCGCGCAGGTGCTCCCGCGGCGGGGTCTCGTGCACCCGGCCGATGCCGGGCGCGATGTCGACGACGCGCTTGACCGTGTCGGTCACCGGCACGCCGGGAACGGCCGCGCCGTGGTCGCGCCCGGCCGCGATCGCCCGGGCGATCAGCGCGGAATCCACGTAGGGGCGGGCGGCATCGTGGACAAGCACGATCTCGGGCGCATCGCCGGCGGCCAGCGCCTCCAGACCAGCGCGCACGGAGAGTTGGCGCGTCGCGCCGCCCTCGACCGGCGCGGTGATCTTGGCGCGAAGCGCGGGCGCGAGTTCCTCCAGGCAGCTCCGGAAGAAGTCCGCTGCGTCGGCGGCGATCACCGGCTGGATCCGCGCGATCGCGTCGTCCGTCGCGAGCGCCGCCAGGGTGCGGGTCAGGACCGCCTGTCCGCCGACCCGGCGGTACTGCTTGGGCGTGCCGCCGCCGATGCGGATGCCGCGGCCGGCTGCCACCACCACCGCGGCGACGCCGGCTCCCGCGCTGGCGGGTCCGGTGGCTGGCGTGCCGGTGGCGGGCATGGGCGACGAACTCGTGAAGTCCTGAGGGGCGGAGGGACGGCCAGCGCGGGCCAGCAGTGCCGGCGCAACCCTGCCGCGGAGGGTGCCCGTCGTTTAAGCGGGGAGGGCCCGAAATCAACGCGCGGTCCCGCTTGCCAGCGGACCGGCCTTGCCTCATTGTTGTGCAGAATGACGACTGATCATTATTTGAGCGCGCTGCGCCGCGACGGTGCGAAGGCTGAAGCGGCAGACCCTGCGCCGCTCTGCCTGCTCGCCCCTCTTTCGGGCGTCACCGACCTGCACATGCGCCGCATCGCCCGCCGCTGCGGTGCCGACGCGGTGATCTCCGAGATGGTGGCGGCCCGGGAATTCACCCGCGGATCCGGCGAGGCCACGCTGCGTGCCGAGGGTTCCGGTGTCGACCTGCACGTTGTCCAGCTCGCGGGCTGCGAGGCGGCCCCGATGGCGGAGGCCGCCCGATTGGCCGAGGCTGGGGGCGCTCACGTGATCGACGTGAACATGGGCTGCCCGGCCAAGATCGTGACGGGGATCGCATCGGGCTCAGCGCTGATGCGCGATCTCGACCATGCCGAGCGCCTGCTCGCGGCGGTGCGGGGCGCGGTCTCGGTCCCGGTGACCGTGAAGATGCGCCTCGGCTGGGACGATGCGAGCCGCAACGCCGCCGATCTCGCCACCCGCGCCGAGCGTCTGGGCCTGAACGCCGTGACGGTCCACGGGCGGACCCGCCAGCAATTCTACAAGGGCAGCGCCGACTGGACGGCGATCCGCGCTGTCGTCGCGGCGGTGTCGATCCCGGTGATCGCCAATGGCGACGTGACCGACCTCGCGAGCGCCCGCGCCTGCCTGGACGCTTCGGGCGCCGCGGGGGTCATGATCGGCCGTGCGGCGACCGGCCGCCCCTGGCTGGTCGGGCAGGTCGCCGCCGCGCTCGCCGGCCGGCCGGCCGCGGAGCCGTCCCGGGCCGAGCAGGCCGCCCTGGCCGCGGAGCATTACGCCGGGCTGCTGTCGCTCTACGGCCGTGACATGGGCGTGCGCCACGCGCGCAAGCACCTCGCCGCCTATGCCGAGACCGGCGGCGCGCTGGGCCCGGCGGAGCGCGCGACCCTTCTCACCACAACCGATCCGGAGACCGTGCTGACCTTGCTGGCACGAGCCTTCGCGGGCGCGGCGAACCCCGTCCAGGAGGCCGCGTGAGCGACGAGTCCCTCCCGAAAGAGTCCGGCAACCGGCGCGACACCGCCGCCGAGGCCGTGCTCAACGCCCTGCCGCTGCCGGTCCTGACCATCGGCGCCGACGAGCAGATCCTCCACTGCAACCACGCCGCGGAGGCGTTCTTCGACTACTCGGCGCGGCTGATGCAGCGCCGGCGGCTCCGCGACATCATCCCGTTCGCCTCGCCGATCATCGCCCTGGTGGCCGAGGTCCGGCGGCGCCGCGCCAGCGTCAGCGAGTACCGGGTGGAGCTGACCCAGCCGCGCCTTGGTCTGGAGCGCAGCGTCGACGTGTTCGCGACGCCGCTCGGCGACGACGGCGACGCCGTGGTGATGATGCTCCAGGAGCGCACGATTGCCGACAAGATGAACCGCCAGCTCACCCATCGCGGCGCGGCGCGCTCGATGGTGGCGCTCGGCGCGATGCTGGCCCACGAGATCAAGAACCCGCTCGCCGGCATCCGCGGCGCGGCGCAGCTCCTCGAGAGCACCGGCGCCGAGGAGGACCGGCTGCTCACCCGCCTGATCTGCGACGAATCCGACCGGATCGTCCGCATCGCCGAGCGCATGGAGCTGTTCGGCGACGAGCGCCCCTCGGATCGCGGCGCCGTCAACGTCCACGGGGTGCTCGATCAGGTGAAGCGCTCGGCGCAGTCGGGCTTCGCGCGGCATATCCGGTTCATCGAGACCTACGACCCGTCGCTGCCGCCGGTGCTCGGCAACCGCGACCAGCTGATCCAGGTGATCCTGAACCTCGTGAAGAACGCCGCCGAGGCGATCGGCCCGGACGCGGTCGAGGGCGAGATCACTCTGTCGACCGCCTTCCGCACCGGCCTGCGCCTTCAGGTTCCGGGCTCCCGCGAACGGGTCAGCCTGCCGATCGAGGTGGCGGTGCGCGACAACGGCCCGGGCATCTCGGCCGAGCTGCTGCCGGACCTGTTCGACCCGTTCGTCACCACCAAGGCGCAGGGATCCGGCCTCGGTCTTGCATTGGTGGCCAAGATCGTCGGCGATCACGGCGGGATCGCCGAATGCGATCCCGCCCCGCGCCGCACGGCGTTCCGCATCCTTCTGCCGATGTCGAGTGCCCGGGACGGGCGCGAATCGGCGGTCGATCCGTGATGTCGATCCCCAAATCCGGCCCCCGTCGGAGGTCTGAGTAGAGAGTCATGCCGAACGGCCACATCATCGTCGCCGACGACGACGCCGCAATCCGCACCGTGCTCAACCAAGCGCTGTCACGGGCGGGCTACGAGGTCCGCTCGACGGGCAATTGCGCCACCCTCTGGCGCTGGGTCGCGCAGGGGGAGGGCGACCTCGTCATCACCGACGTGGTCATGCCCGACGAGAACGTGTTCGACCTGCTGCCGCGCATCAAGCGGGTGCGGCCCGAGCTGCCGATCATCGTCATGAGCGCGCAGAACACCTTCATGACGGCGATCCGCGCCTCGGAGCGGGGCGCCTACGAGTACCTGCCGAAGCCCTTCGACCTGAAGGAGCTGATCGCCATCGTGGGCCGGGCGCTCTCGCGCCCCCGCGGCGCGGCGCCGGCCGGCGCGCCCCCCGAGAACGAGGACATTCCGCTGGTCGGCCGCTCGCCGGCCATGCAGGAGATCTACCGGGCGCTCGCCCGGCTGATGCCGACCGACCTCACCGTGATGATCACCGGCGAGTCCGGCACCGGCAAGGAGCTGGTGGCCCGGGCGCTGCACGATTACGGCCGCCGCCGCACCGGGCCGTTCGTGCCGGTCAACATGGCGGCGATCCCGCGCGACCTGATCGAGTCCGAGCTGTTCGGCCACGAGAAGGGCGCCTTCACGGGCGCGCTCCAGCGCTCCGCGGGCCGGTTCGAGCAGGCCGAGGGCGGCACGCTGTTCCTCGACGAGATCGGCGACATGCCGATGGAGGCGCAGACAAGGCTGCTGCGCGTGCTCCAGCAGGGCGAGTACACGACGGTGGGCGGACGGGTCCCGATCAAGACCAACGTCCGGATCATCGCGGCGACCAACAAGGACCTGCGGATCTCGATCCAGCAGGGCATCTTCCGCGAGGATCTGTTCTTCCGGCTGAACGTGGTGCCGCTGCGCCTGCCGGCCCTGCGCGAGCGCTCGGAGGACGTGCCGGATCTCGTCCGCCACTTCTTCGTGCTGGTCGAGCGCGAGGGCCTGACCCGGAAGTCCCTCGACGGCGACGCGATGGAGCGGCTCAAGCGCTACCGCTGGCCCGGCAACGTCCGCGAGCTGGAGAACCTCGTCCGGCGGCTCGCCGCGCTGTACCCGCAGGAGACGATCACCGGCCCGGTGATCGAGGCCGAGCTCGACACGCTGCCGCTCGCGGCCCCCGCCGCCTCGAACGGCAACGGCGCCGCCCGCAAGGCCGGCGGGGAGTCGGAGAGCCTGTCGAGCGCGGTCGAGCGGCACCTCTCGGACTACTTCTCCGGTTATCGCGACACGCTGCCGCCGCCCGGGCTCTATCACCGGATCCTGCGCGAGATTGAAGGCCCGCTGATCGGCGCGGCGCTGGCGGCCACCCGCGGCAACCAGATCCGCGCGGCGGAACTCCTCGGGGTCAACCGCAACACCCTGCGCAAGAAGGTGCGGGACCTGGACCTGCAGGTTTTCCGGACGGCACGGTAGGACGTCCGGACCGATCCCGCCCATCCCGCTCATCCTGAGGTGCCCGCGTCAGCGGGCCTCGAAGGACGGCGCCAGGGATCGCAGCACTGACCGGAGGACTCCTTCGAGGCCTCCGCGACGCTCCGGCACCTCAGGATGAGGTCCCGGATGGGATGAGCGCGATCCTGTGAGTCCTCAGCGGCCCGGCAGGATCGGGTCGCCGCGCATCAGCGCGTGGAGCCGCTCGGTGTCGAAGCCGTTCGGAATGCTGGGCAGCGGCGCCTTCGGTGCGGGCGCGGCCTTCGCGGGGGCCGGGAGCGACCCGGTTGCGGACGGCTCGGCCTGAGCGGCGCGGACCACCGGCGCCGGCGCCAGATGCGCGAGCCGGTCGGCGCTGACGAGAGCGACGGTCGCCGTCGAGATGAGGACGAGGACGGCGCCGAGGAGGGAACGCAGGATACGCACGCGACGACCCGGAAGGCGACTTGAGACGGCAACAGATTAGCGGCGCGGCCGTTAACGAAGCCCCACTCCAAGTCTTCGGGAGGCGATATTGACCAACGCCCAGGCCACCGCGAGCGACAGCCCGTTCATCCAGGGTCGTAATGCCCGCCTCTACGGCAAGCCCGTCAGCGAATGCCCCTATCCGGAAGGCTCCCAGGAGCGCACCGCCTGGATGGAGGCTTACGATGAAGCCGTGAATTCGGATTCGCCCGAGAAGCCCTGATCGTGGGACAGGCCTCGCTCCGAGACCGCGGATCGGGGCATCCGGCTTGACCTCGCCGGGTGGGCGGCGCTTCGTGCGCCGCAGCGCAACGCGATCCGCGAGACCCGATGTCCCTGAAGCCTTCGCCCGACGCCCAGCAGACCTTCGCGCCCGCGACGCGCCTCGTCCATGCGGGCCGGGATCCGGGTGAGCAGCACGGCTTCGTCAACACGCCGATCTATCGCGGCTCCACGGTCCTCTATCCGACCTACGACGCCATCAAGCACCGGCGCGGGCGCTACAATTACGGCACCTCGGCCACGCCCACCATGGACGCGCTGACGAGCGCCTGGACGGAGCTCGCCGGCGCCGCCGGGACGGTGGTGACGCCCTCCGGCCTCGCGGCGCTCACCGTGGCGCTGATGGCCGCGGTCTCGGCGGGCGACCACCTCCTCGTCACCGATTCCGCCTACCGGCCGACCCGCCAATTCTGCGACGGCGTGCTGGCCCGCTACGGCGTCGCGGTCACCTACTATGACCCGACCATCGGCGCCGGCATCGCCGAGCTGATGCGGCCGAACACCCGGGCCGTGCTGGTCGAGGCTCCCGGCTCGCAGAGCTTCGAGATGCAGGACATCCCGGCCATCGCCGCGGTCGCGCACGCCAACGATGCCTGTGTGATCATGGACAACACCTGGGCGACGCCGCTGCTGTTCCCGCCGCACGAGCGGGGGGTCGACATCGCCGTGGAGGCCGGGACCAAGTACCTGAGCGGCGGCTCGGACCTGCTGATCGGCCTGACCTCGGCCAATGCCCGGTACTTCCCGGCGGTGCGTCGGACCTTCGACCATTTCGCCATGTGCGCCGGCGCGGAGGACATCTTCCTGGCTCTGCGCGGCATGCGCACCATGGCGTTGCGGCTGCGCGAGCACGGCCGCGCCGGGCTCGAGATGGCCCAGTGGCTCCAGGCCCGGCCGGAGGTGCTGCGCGTTCTCCATCCCGGCCTGCCGGAGGATCCCGGCCACGCGATCTGGAAGCGCGACTTCTCCGGCGCTTCCGGTCTGTTCGGCGTGATCCTCAAGCCGGTGCCCGAGGCGGCGGTCGCCGCCATGCTGGATGGCCTGCAGCTCTTCGGGATGGGCTTCTCCTGGGGCGGCTTCGAGAGCCTCGTGATCCCGTTCGACTGCGCCGGCTACCGCACCGCCACGCAATGGTCGCCGGGCGGACCGGCCCTGCGCTTCCACATCGGCCTCGAGGACACGGCCGACCTCAAGGCCGATCTCGACGCCGGCTTCGCCCGCCTGCGGGCCGCTTCGTGACCGCGCCGAGCCGGCGCCGTCTCATCCAGGGCGCGGGTGCCCTCGCCCTCGCCGGGACCCTGCCGGCCGCGGCCGCCGACGCGGACGTCACGGGCCGGCTCGCCCGCTACATGGCCTCAGCCGGGGCACAGACGCTGCCTCCTGAGGTGCTGACCGCCTGCAAGCACCGCGTCCTCGACACCCTGGCCGCCATGGTCTCCGGCGCGCGGATGCGGCCGGGGGAGATGGCGCTCACCTACGTGCGGGGCCTGGGCGGCACCGAGCAAGCCGGCGTCGTGGCCTCCGGTTTCCGGACCACCACTGTCAACGCCGCGCTCGCCAACGCCATGTTCGCCCATGCCGACGAGACCGACGACTTCGAGCCGGTCACCAAGGCCCATCCCGGCTGCGCCACCGTGCCGGCGGCCCTGGCCATGGCCGAGTTGCACGGCAATTCCGGCGCGGAGTTCATCCGCGCCGTGGCGCTGGGCTACGATCTCTGCTGCCGCCTGCTCCTGGCCCTCGGACCGGACCACGTGCGCGGCACCCACCGCAGCGCCGAGGGCACGAGCGCGACCTTCGGGGCGCTCGGGGCCGCCGCGGCGCTCGCCCGCCTCGACGAGCAGGGCATGCGCTTCGCGCTGTCCTACGCCGCCCAGCAGGTCTCCGGCCTGTGGAGCTGGGTGCGCGACAAGGACCACGTGGAGAAGGCCTTCGACTTCGCCGGCATGGGCGCGCGCAACGGCGTCACGGCGGTCGGCATGGTTGAGGCGGGGCTCACCGGCGTCGCCGACGTGCTCGACGGCCGGCACAACCTGCTGAATGCGCTCTCGACCGCGCCGAAGCCGGACCTGATGCTCGACGGTCTCGGCAGCCGCTTCTTCGTCACCGAGACGGCGATCAAGACCTTCTCGGTGGGCTACCCGATCCAGTCGCCCCTCGACGCCACCCTGACGCTCCGCAAGCAGTACGGGCTGACGCCGGAGGCCGTGCGGCACATCCTGGTCAAGGTCCCCACCGACGCCGTCGGCATCGTCGGATCGAGCGCCATGCCGGATGTGAGCTGCCAGCACCTCGTGGCGCTGGCGCTCGTGAAGGGCGCGGTCTCCTTCGCCGACAGCCACGATGCCGGCCTGATGCACGATCCCGCGATCGCGGCCGAACGGGCCAAGGTCGAGCTGGTGGGCGACGCCGCGCTGATGGATCCCGCCGCCCCGCGCGGCGCCGTCGTGACGATGACCCTCGCGGACGGCCGGATTGTCGAGCATCACACCCGGCATCCGCCCGGCACGAAGGAAAATCCGCTGAGCACCGAGGCGGTGAACGCCAAGGCGCGGGACCTGATGGCGCCGGTGCTCGGACCGGACGCCACCGAGCGCCTGATCGCGCGCATCAACACCCTGGAATCGGTCGCCGACATGCGCGAGCTGCGCCCGCTCCTCACCGCCTGACGCATGGCCTTCGCACCGTCGCGGATTTGACCTGCCCGCTCGATCCTGATTGACCGGCCCGACATGACCACGAGCCTCTCCGCCGGCGGAACGCCGCGCCTCGCCGCTGCCGATCGGATCGGCCGGGGGCTCGACGCGCTGAGCGTCGGCCACGGCCGGGCGATGGCCGCCCTCCTGGCGCTCTGCCTCCTCCTGTTCCTGCCCGGCCAGATCTCGCTGCAGCCGATGGACCGGGACGAGCCGCGCTTCGCCCAGGCCTCCAAGCAGATGCTGGAGACCGGCGACCTCGCCGACATCCGCTTCCAGGGCGAGGCGCGGCACAAGAAGCCGGTGGGGATCTACTGGGCGCAGGCCGCCGCCGTCGCGGCCGGCGAGGCGCTGGGCGTCCCGCACGCCCGCACGCAGATCGCCCTCTACCGCATCCCGTCGCTGATCGGCGCCATCGCCTCGGTGCTGCTGGCCTACTGGGCGGCCCTGGCCTTCCTGCCGCGCCGCGCCGCGCTGCTCGCCGCCGCCCTCTACGGCGCCTGCCTGATGCTCTCGGCCGAGGCGCATCTCGCCAAGACCGACGCGCTGCTCGCCGCCTGCGCCACCGCGAGCCTCGGCGCGCTGGCCCGGACCTGGCTGGCCTTCCGCGATGGTCGGCCTCCGACGGGCTCGGTCTTCGCGGCCTTCTGGCTGGGTCTGGCGCTCGGGATCCTGGTCAAGGGTCCGATGGTGCCGCTGTTCGTCGTCCTGCCGGCCCTGATCCTGTCGGTGATGGCACGCTCCGGACGCTGGCTCCTGGCCCTTCGGCCGCTCCCGGGCCTCGCCCTGACCCTCCTTCTGGTCGCGCCCTGGTTCGCCGCCATCGCGTGGAAGAGCGGCGGCGCCTTCTACGCCGAGGCGGTCGGGCACGACATGCTGGGCAAGGTCGGCGCCGGCGCCGAGCGGCACTGGGGGCCGCCGGGCGCCTACGCGCTCGCCTTCTTCGCGACCTTCTGGCCCGGCGCCGCCTTCGCGGCCATGAGCCTGCCCTTCGCGTGGCGGGCACGGCGCGAACCCGGCGTGGCCTTCCTGATCGCCGCGGTGCTGCCGGCGTGGCTGATCTTCGAGGCGGTGCCGACGAAGCTGCCCCATTACGTCCTGCCGCTGATGCCGTGGCTCGCGATTCTCACCGTCCTGGCGATGACGCGGGGGGCGCTCGATCCCCGCCTGCGCGGCGCGCGCCTGACCGCTCTGCTGGTGCCGGCCATCCCGGTGGCGCTCACGCTCGGCCTCTGCCTCGCCGGCTGGCGCCTGGATGCCCACACGATCCCGTGGCCGGCGCTGCCGCTGCTCGCCGCCGCCTGCGGCGTCGCGGCCCTCGCCTGGATGGCGTTCGCCCGGGGGCCTGTGGCGGGCGCCGCCGAGCGGGCCCTGGTGCTCGGCGTCCTGGCCTCCTGCCTGCTCGGGCCGGCGGTGCTGGGCGTGGCCCAGCGCGCGCTGCCCGCCCTCAAGGTCTCGCCCCGGCTCGCTTCCCTCCGCGACCGGATGCCCTGCGCGGATCCGCAGGTGGCGAGCCTCGGCTACCGGGAGCCGAGCCTCGTGTTCCTCGTCGGCACCGGCCTCGCCCTGCCGCCGGACGGCGCCGCCGCGCGGCAATTCCTGGAAGCGGGCGGCTGCCGGCTGCTGTTCGTGGAGGCTCGCGACCGGGATGATTTCAACGCGGCCTGGCCGGTCGGACGCGGCGTGCCCGCGCCGCTGGCCGAGATCGAGGGCTTCAATCTGAATACCGGCCGGCGGGTCTTCGTCACGGCCTACGCGGTGGCCCCGTGAGCGGCGCCCCGGTCCTCAGCGTGGTCGTGCCGGTGAAGAACGAGGCCGGCAACATCACGCCCCTCGTAGCCGAGATCGAGGCCGCCTGCGCGGGCCTCGCCTTCGAGCTGATCTACGTCGATGACGGCTCCACCGACGGCACGCCGGCCGCCCTCGCGGCCGCCCGTGCCGGCCGGCCCTGGCTGCGGGTGCTGCGCCATGCCCGCAGCGGCGGCCAGTCGGCCGCGGTGCGCAGCGGCGTCCTGGCGGCCCGGGGCGCGATCATCGCCACCCTCGACGGCGACGGCCAGAACGATCCTGCCTTCATCCCCGCCCTCCTGTCGGCCCTGGAGACGGCCGGTCCCGGTGCCGGTCTCGCGCAAGGGCAGCGGCGCGGGCGCAAGGACGGACGCTTCAAGATGCTGCAGTCGCGGATCGCCAACGGCGTGCGCGGGCGGATCCTGAAGGACGCCACCCGCGACACCGGCTGCGGCCTCAAGGTCTTCCGGCGTGGGGTCTATCTCCGCCTGCCGTATTTCGACGCCCTCCACCGCTTCATGCCGGCGCTCGTCGTCCGCGAAGGCTTCGCGGTGGTCCACCGCGACGTGATCGACCGCCCGCGGCTCACCGGCACGTCGAATTACGGGCTGTTCGACCGTCTCTGGGTGGGGCTTCTCGATCTCGCCGGCGTCTGGTGGCTGATCCGGCGCAAGCGCGCCGATCCGCAGCCTCAGGAGATCACGAGCCCGGTGCCCGCGCCGGCAGACCAGGATGTCGGATGCTGATCCAGCTCGCCCACGATCTGCCGGCCTATTTCTACGACGTCTTCGTCACGCGGCTCGATTTCTGGCTGGTCTTCGGCATCGTCGCCCAGCTGGTGTTCGGCTCGCGCTTCATCCTGCAGTGGATCGCCAGCGAGCGCGCGGGGCGGAGCGTCATGCCGCTCTCGTTCTGGTTCCTGTCGATCCTCGGCGGGATGATGACCCTGGTCTACGGCTTCGTGCGGCGCGAGCCGGTGATCATCATCGGCCAGGGCCTCTCGACCGGGATCTACCTGCGCAACCTCGCGCTGATCTTCCGCGAGCGGCGGCGGAAGCGGAGCGGCGCATGACCCGCGCGCCGCTGCCCGGCTTCTACGACGATCTGGACGCCACGTTCCGCGAAGCGTGGCGCCTGCTCGCCGACGGGGCCGAGCAGGGCCGGAGCGGGTTCCACCTGCCGACCCTGGCGACGCGCGGCACGGACGGCGGCCCGCGGGCCCGGACCGTGGTGTTGCGCGCGGCCGACGGCGCGGCCGGCAGCCTCCGGTTCCACTGCGACCGCCGCTCCGACAAGGCCGCGGAGATCCTGGCGCACCCGGCCTGCGCGCTCGCCGCCTACGACGCCGCCGCGAAGGTCCAGATCCGCGTCGAGGGTCGCGCCACGCTCCACACCGACGATCCCGTGGCGGAGGCGGCCTGGGCCCAGTCCCGGGCGATGAGCCGGGTCTGCTACGGCGCCGAGCCGGCGCCGGGAACCGTTCTGCCCGAGGGGGGTGCCTACAGCTTGCCGGACGAGGCCGCGGCCCCAACGCTGGGGCGTCCGCATTTCGCCGCCGTGCTGGTCCGGGCCGAGCGCCTGGACTTCCTCTACCTCGATCGCCGCGGTCACCGGCGGGCCGCGTGGCGGCGGGCGGAACCCGGATGGTCCGGCGCATGGATCGCGCCCTGATCGTGGGTTTGGCGCCGCGGCCGCGCAGCCGCCGCCTTGACTTCGGGGATGGCAGCCTTGCGTCGCTCCCTCTGACGCGCACCGTGCTCCCGGGCTAAAGCCTCCTCGCCCGGCCGCCCATCCGGGTCGACCGGGAGGAACCCGTGGGCCTCGTCTACGCGCTCGCCGCCTACCTGAGCTGGGGCCTCCTGGTCCCGGTGCATTTCCGGTTGCTCGGGGCCTACAGCCCGAACCACATCCTGGCCGAGCGTATCGTCTGGTCGAGCCTGTTCGCGGGCGCGCTGGCGCTGATCCTCGCGGCCCGGCACCGCCTGAACCTGCCGCGGCCGCTGCGCCGGCGCCACGCCCTGTTGCTGCTCTCGGCGGCGATGATCGCGGTGAACTGGCTGCTCTACCTCTACGCGATCAGCGGCGGCCACCTGCTCGATGCGAGCCTGGGCTACTACATCAACCCGCTGGTCAGCGTCGCGCTCGGGCGGGTCGTGCTCGGCGAGCGCCTCAGGCCGATGCAGGCGGCGGCCGTCGGCGTCGCGGCCGCAGGTGTGGCGATCGCGGTGGGCTGGGCCGGCGAGCTGCCGCTGTTGTCGCTCTCCCTGGCGGTGACCTTCGCGCTCTACGGGCTCGCGCGGAAGGTCGCCGCGGTCGACGCCCTCGTGGGCTTCCTGGCCGAGACGCTGCTGCTCCTGCCCGGGGCGATCCTCTGGCTCGTCCTGACCGCCGAGCCGTTTCTCCCCGCGGAGCCGACGAGCCGGGCACTGCTGATGCTGACGGGCCTCACCACAGCCCTGCCGCTGATCTGGTTCGCCGCCGCGGCGGTCCGCCTGAAGCTCACGACCCTCGGCCTGTTGCAATACGTGGCGCCGACCTGCCTGCTCGGCCTGAGCGTGCTGGCCTACGGCGAGCGCGTCGAGCCGCACCGGGCCCTGATGCTCGCGCTGATCTGGGTCGCGCTCGCCCTTTACACCGTCGACGCCCTGCGCCTCCGGCGCAGCCAGGAGACCGCCCCGGCCCGGTCGGATCCCGACGCGATGCGTGTATAAGGCATACCGATATAAGCCGCCGCGGGGCGGATGACAGGACAGCGCGTGGCCGATGAGCGAGACTGAGGGCGGCGCGCAGGCCGTCACGGATACCGATTACCGGAACCTCGCCGATGCGCTGCCGCAGCTCGCCTGGATCGCCGAGGCCGACGGCACCATCATCTGGTACAATCAGCGCTGGTACGACTACACGGGCACGACGCTGGAGGAGATGCGCGGCTGGGGCTGGCGCACCGTCCATCACCCCGACCACGTGGCGGCCGTGACCGAGCGCTACCAGGCGGCGATCGCGCTGGGCCGGTCCTGGGAGGACACCTTCCCGCTGCGCGGCCGTGACGGGTCCTATCACTGGTTCCTCTCGAAGGCGCTGCCGCACCACGACGCGTCGGGACGGATCCTGCGCTGGTACGGCACCAACACCGACATCACCGGCCGCCGCACCGTCGAGGAGCGCCTGCGCCATTCCGAGCAGCGGTTCCGGGCGCTGGTGGACGCCTCGGCGGCGGTGATCTGGAACACCAACGCGGCCGGCGAGCTGATGCCGCCCCAGGTCCGGTGGAGCACCTATACCGGCCAGACCGAGGAGGCCTACCAGGGCTGGGGCTGGCTCGACGCGGTCCATCCCGACGACCAGGGTCACGCCGCCGACGCCTGGGCCGCCTGCGTGGAGGCGCGCCAGACCTACGAGGTCGAGTACCGCCTGCGCCGCCACGACGGCGCGTGGCGCGCGATGGAGGTGCGCGGCGTGCCGGTTCTCGCCGAGGACGGCAGCCTGCGCGAATGGGTCGGCACCTGCGTCGACGTCACCGAGCGGAAGGAGGCCGAGGAGGCGGTGGAGCGCGCCCGGCAGGCCGCCGAGGCGGCCAACCGCGCCAAGAGCCAGTTCATCGCCAACATGAGCCACGAGCTGCGCACGCCGCTCTCGGCGGTGATCGGCTATTCCGAGATGCTCGGCGAGGAGCTGGAGGATATCGGCCAGTGCCGCGCTCCTGCCGGACCTGCGGAAGATCGAGGCGGCGGCGCGCCACCTCCTGTCGCTGATCAACGACGTGCTGGACATCTCGAAGATCGAGGCCGGCCGCATGACCGCCTCGGCCGAGACCTTCACGGTGGCGGACCTGCTCCGGGACGTGTCCGATTCCACCGGCTCCCTGGTGGAGAAGAAGGGCAACCGCTTCGTCCTCGACGCGGGGGCCGGGGCGGGCGCCGCGCTCGGGTCCATGCACCAGGACCAGACCAAGATCCGCCAGTGCCTCCTGAACCTCATCGGCAATGCCGCCAAGTTCACCGAGACCGGGACGATCACCCTGGCGGTGCGCCGGCACCGGGAGGAGGCCGCGGACTGGCTGTCCTTCGCGGTCACCGACACCGGCATCGGCATGAGCGAGGAGCAGATCGGGCGCCTGTTCGAACGCTTCGTCCAGGCGGACGATTCGACCACGCGCCAGTTCGGCGGCACCGGCCTCGGGCTCGCCATCACCCGCGCCTTCTGCCAGACGATGGGCGGCGACATCAGCGTCACCAGCACGCCGGGCGCGGGCGCGACCTTCACGATCCGCCTGCCCGCCATGCTCCGACCCGAGGACGCGGCGCCGACCGAAGCCGAACCGCACACGCCGGTCGAGCCGCACGAGCAGCACGAGACGGTGCTGCTGGTCGACGACGACCCGGCCGCCCGCGAGCTGCTCCAGCGTTTCCTGGAGCGCGAGGGTTTCCACGTGCGCAGCGCCAATGACGGCCGCGCCGGCCTGACGCTCGCCCGGGCGCTCCGGCCGCGGGCGATCCTGCTCGATGTCGAGATGCCGCGCATGGACGGCTGGGCGGTGCTGCACGCGGTGCGCAACGACCCCGACCTCGCCGGGACGCCGGTGATCATGACCTCGGTCGTGGCCGAGCAGGGGCTCGGCCAGGCGCTCGGCGCCACCGACTACTTCGTCAAGCCGATCGACTGGGACAGGCTCAAGGGTCTGATGGAGCGCTACCGGCCGGAGGCGCCCGGCGAGGCCCGCATCCTCGTGGTCGACGACGACGCGGACGCCCGCGAGCGCCTGCGCCGGTCCCTGGGCCGCGAGGGCTGGACCGTCGACGAGGCGGAGAACGGCCGGATCGCCCTGGAGCGCGTCAGCCGTGCACGGCCGAGCCTGATCCTCCTCGACCTGATGATGCCCGAGATGGACGGGTTCGGCTTCCTGCGGGCCCTGCGGTCGCGGCCCGACGGCGACGTGCCCGTGGTGGTGCTCACCGCCAAGGAGATCACCAGGGCCGAGAAGGAGAGCCTGAACGTCCAGGCCGACCGGGTGATCGCCAAGGGCTCCATGAGCCTCGCGGAGATCGGCCGGCAACTGCGGGTGCTCTACGCGCGTTCGGCGAGCGAGCCGGTGCCGGGGCGCCTCCAGGGCCTGATCGACCAGCTGGCGGAGCAGGATGCGGGGGACAGACCATGAGCGATGACGGCATCGACGCGGACAAGGCGGCGGCACTCCGCCTGCGAGCCCGGCTGGCGGTGGTGGAACGGGCGGCGTGGTTCGGCATCGTCCATGCCATGCGGACGCGGCCGGCCGAGACCGAGGCCTACATCACCTCGGAGCGGGCGCGGTGCACGGAGGGGTTCGGCAGCGGCGCCTGGGCCAAGGACCTCACCGACGCCGAGCGGAAGATGCTCGCCGACGAGGTGGATTCCGGGCTGGCGCAGCTGCTGGAGGATGCGCGCGGGGAGGTGTGAGGCGCCGTCCTCCATGACCCCTTCGGTCATCACGCGCGCAGCGAAGTGACCCAGGGCCAAGCGACATCAGCCGTCGTGGGGCCGCCTGGATTGCTTCGCTCCGCTCGCAAGGACGGCGTTCAACCCGAAATGGGATGAGCGCGCACCGCTACGCATCACCGAACAGATCGCCCCAAGCCGGCGGCAGGCCGGTCCAGGATAACGACGGCGCGACCGCATGCCCCGGCAAGCTCGTCGCTGAGAACACGCCGCGCGCCACGGCCCGGGCCAGCACCCGCGCGGCGGCATCGCCCAGACGCGCCATCCCGACCACCGGGTCGGCCAGCGGCACGGCGCCGGTGGCGACGGCGAAGACCAGATCGCCGTCCAGCGGCGTGTGCGCCGGCACGAGCGCGCGGGCCAGCCCGTCCTGCGCCGCCACCGCGAGGCGCCGGCACTGCGCCTTGGTCAGCGCCGCGTCGGTCGCCACCACGGCGAGGGTCGTGGCGGCGCCCGGGAGCGCGCGCGCGGGGAAGGCGAGGGCCTCAGGGGGCACCCGGGCCGGAGAGCCCAGACCGCCGAACTCGTCGGCCTCCTCGAAGGGCGCCGCCCAGAAATGCGGCCCGTCACCGATCGTCGCGTTGCCGAAGGCGTTCACGGCGGCGAGCGCGCCGACCCGGAAACCCGTGCCTGCGACGCGGGCGGACGCCGACCCGATCCCGCCCTTGAGCCTGCCGGTGCGGGCGCCGGTCCCGGCCCCCACGGAGCCCAGGGCGAAATCCTCGGCCGCGGCCGCTGCGGCCTGGAAGCCCAGCTCGCGATAGGGCGGGTAGCGGCCCCAATCCTTGTCGCCGCCGTTCAGGAGGTCGAACAGGATCGCCCCGGGGACGATCGGAACCCGCATGGTGCCGACCGGGAAGCCGCGCCCGGTCTCGGCGAGCCATGCCGTTACCCCGGACGCCGCGTCGAGCCCGAAGGCCGAGCCGCCGGAGAGGACGAGGGCGTCGATCCGCTCCACGGTGCGCTCGGGATCGAGCAGATCGGTCTCGCGGGTGCCGGGCCCGCCGCCGCGCACATCGACGGAGGCGACCACGGGCGCATCGAACACGAGGGCGGTGACGCCGCTGGCGACCGCCACGTCGCTCGCGTGGCCGACCCGCAGGCCGGGAATGTCGGTGATGCGGTTGCGCAGCATACGCCGACTCTGCCACGCCGCGGGAGCGCCGCAAATCCGGCGCCGCCGTTGACCCCCGGCGCGGGTTTCCCAGGTTGGCGAGCGACACATCAGCGTCGAGGAGCACGGCATGGACGTCGGATTTATCGGAATGGGGCGGATGGGCCGGGCGATGGCCGCAAGCCTGGCGCGGGCGGGCCACACGGTCCGAGCCTGGAACCGGACGCCGGAGGGCGCCCGCGGGATCGACGGGGTCACCCCGGTGGCGAGCGCCGCGGAGGCTTTCGCCGGAGAGGCGGTGATCACGATGCTGGCCGACGATGCGGCGCTGGAGGCCGTGATCGTCGCCGGCGGCCTGCTCGACCGGGCCGAGCGCCCGGGTCTGCATATCGGCATGAGCACGGTCTCGGTGGCCCTGGCCCGGCAGCTCACCGCCGTGCACGGGCGGGCGGGCGTCCCCTACATCTCCGCCCCGGTCTTCGGACGGCCGGACGTGGCGGAAGCCGGCAAGCTCAATATCGTGGCGGCGGGCGAGGCGGCCCTCCTCGACCGGGCGGCGCCCTTGCTGGACGCCATGGGCGCCAAGACCTGGCGCTTCGGCGCGGAACCCGTCCGGGCCAATGCCGTGAAGCTCGCCGGCAACTTCATGCTGATCTCGGCCATCGAGGCGATGGCCGAGGCCTGCGCCCTCACGCAGGGCCACGGCGTCGCCGGCGCCGATTTCCTCGACCTGATGACCAACACCCTGTTCGCATCGCCGGTCTACAAGGGCTACGGCGCCTCGATCGCCCAGAACCGCTACGAACCGCCGGGCTTCGGCCTCAAGCTCGGCGCCAAGGACGTGCGGCTGGCTCTCCAGGCCGGGGAGGGCGCGGGCGTGCCGCTGCCGTTCGCCAGCGTTCTGCGCGACAACCTGATCGAGGCGATCAGCCACGGCGACGGCGAGAAGGATCTCTCCGCCCTGGCCCGCGTCTCTGCGCGACGTGCAGGGCAGAGTTGAGGATGGACGCCAACCGTCGCGTTCTCGGCGAAGATTAACACTCCTTTTAACCTCACGAAACAGTGTCCGTGTGAGCTATAAGCACGGATACAAGTAGATGCGCAGATATTCCTACTCGCTACGCAAGGCGACCCTGTCCACGAAGGTCATCATGCTGGCGATGCTCGCGGTGACACTCACCGCGGGCGCCATCTGGATTACCGTGTCGCGCCAGACATGGTCGCAGATGGAGGAGCGGCAGCACAGCAACGGCGAGCGCAACCTGCGAACTCTGGCCCTCGTCCTGGCTGCGCGTGTCGAGGGCGCAAAGGCCGACCTCGCCGGCACCCGCGTCGTCAAGGTTGCGACGCCGAGCCTGTCGGGCTTCGCCGATACCGGCGTGGTGGACGACGCCGTCGCCTATTCCGGCGGCTTGGCCACGGTGTTCAGCTACGAGCCTGCCACCGACAGCTTCGTGCGGCGTCAGACCACCGTGCGCCGGGACGACGGCGCGCGCGCGGTCGGCACGGCGCTCGCCGCCGACAGCCCGGCGCAGGCCGCCGTGCGCGCCGGTCAGACCTACGAAGGGCCGGCGGTGCTGTTCGGGCGGCGCTACTACACGGTCTATCATCCGACGGTCGACGCCGCCGGAAAGGTCAACGGCATCCTGTTCGTCGGGCTGCCGATCGAGATGTATTTCGACGCCCATGCCCGGACGATGACGAGCCTCAGCGTCGCCGCCCTGATCATCGCGGTGCTGGCCTGCGCCCTCGTCGGGCTGGCGGCCGCGCGCCTGTTCCGGCCCTTCTCGGCGATCTCGACCCGGATCGAGGCTCTGGCGGCCGGCGACCTCGAATCCCCGATTCCCCATGCGAGCCGCGGCGATGAGATCGGCACGGTGGCCCGCGCCCTGGAGGTGCTGCGCACCGCCGGCCTGCGGACACGGGAACTGGAAGGCCTGCAGAGTGCGGGCGCGGCCGACGAGACGCGGCGGCGGGCCGCCCTCGACCGCGCCATCGCGGCATTCCGCGGGCAGGTGGTCGTTCTGAAGGGCGCCCTGACCGCCAGCACCGGCGCGATGCGCGACCGGGCCGGCGAGATGGCGGCCAGTTCCGCAGAGGCGGAGGTTGCCGTCGCCGAGACCGAGCGCGGCTCCCACGAGACTTCGGCCAGCGTCCAGACCGTGGCGAGCGCCGCCGAGGAACTCTCTGCCTCGATCGGCGAGATCGGCACCCAGCTCGACCAGGCCGAGGCTCTGGTCGCCACGGCCGCCGCGGAGTCGGACGCCATGAACACCGAGATCGGCGAGCTTGCCGAGGCCGCAGGGCGCATCGGCGACGTGGTCGGGCTCATCCGCCAGATCGCCGAGCAGACCAACCTGCTGGCGCTCAACGCCACCATCGAGTCGGCGCGGGCCGGCGCGGCCGGCAAGGGCTTCGCCGTGGTGGCCTCGGAGGTGAAGGCGCTGGCCGCGCAGACCGCGCGGGCGACCGAGGAGATCAGCGGGCAGATCGCCGGCGTGCAGACCTCGACGACTTCGGCCGTGGCGGCGATCGGCCGGATGGGCGAGCGGATGCGGGCGGTCAGCGCCACCACGGGCGGCATCGCCGCGGCGGTCTCGGCGCAGGGCGCGGCCACCGCCGAGATCTCCCGCAACGTCGCCGAGACGGCCGGGGCCACCGAGGCCATCGCCAGCGGGCTGACCACAGTGGCCGGCGCCGCCCGGCGCTCGGCGCGCATGGCCGCCACCGTCACCGAAGCGGCTCAGACCGTGGACAGCGTGGCGGCCGACCTGGAAGGCGAGATCGAGCGCTTCCTGGGGCAGGTCGCGGCCTGAGCCCTCAGGCCTCTCAGAGCCCGAAGCGGGCGAAGGCCGCACGCTCCTCGAGGGCGGCCATCGCCCCCTCCGCGAGCCCGCTCCCGATGCCGCCCGGGGCACCGCCGCGGCGCAGCAGGCGGGACAGGAAGCCGCCGCGCGCCTCGGCCACGAGGCGCAGATCGACCTTGTCGCCGTAGCGCGCCCGCATCGCGGTGCGCACGTCGCCGAGGGCATCGACCAGGCCGAGACCGAGCGCCTGCCGCCCGGTCCAGACCGCGCCGGTGAACAGGTTCTCGGTCTGCGACAGGGTCGGGCGGCGGGCCGTGACCAGGCTCGTGAACAGGTCCTGGACGTCGGCCTGGATGCGCTTCAGACGCTCCACGTCAGTCGGATCCTCGGGGCGGAACGGGTCGAGCATCGACTTCGCCTCGCCCTGCGTGTGCACCCGGCGCTCGACGCCGAGCTTCTCGAGCAGGCCGTGGAAGCCGAACCCCGCCGAGACGACCCCGATCGAGCCGACGATCGAGGTCGGGTCGGCGACGATCTCGTCGGCCGCGCAGGCGATCATGTAGCCGCCGGAGGCGGCGACATCCTCCACGAAGGCGATGACCGGCAGCCGTTTCTCGTCGGCCAGCGCCCGGATGCGGCGGTGGATCAGGTGCGACTGCGCCGGCGAGCCGCCGGGCGAGTTGATCACGATCGCCACCGCCTTGGCCCCGGGCATCCCGAAGGCCCGCTCCAGGCTGCCGGCCACGCCTCCGATCGAGAGCCCCGGGCGGATCGGCGAGACCGCTCCGATCGTCCCGGACAGGCGGACCACGGCGACCCGCGGGCGTCGATCCCGGAAGCGGCGCGGCAGGAAGGCACGGAGTGTGTCGGGAAACGCGAGCGGCATGGGGATCGGACACAGACTCGTCGGAGGGCCCGGCCGGAAGCGGCACGGTGCGGCCTTCCGAAACTGGGCCTTCCGCCGCCGCACGCAAGGGCGACACGTGGGCCGGGCCGGGCAGGGCCGGCCATCTGCGCAGTCACGACGGATCGAACCGTTTGCCGACCTTGGCGGTTTCTGGCGACGGCGCGAGCCTCGTGCCGGCCCGGACCCGCTGGACTCGGCCGGGCGCTCACATGGGAGAGAAACGATGCGACCCTGGCCTATCCTGGTCCTTCTCGCCGCGCTGCTCGGCGGCTTGGCGAGCGCGCCGGCCCGCGCGGCGCCCCTGCCGGTCCCGGCGACCGCCGAGGCCGCAGCACCCGCCCCGGTCATCCAGCAGGCCCGCTGGCACTACCGTCGCCACTGGCACCGCCGCCATCATTGGCACCGTCACTGGCATCACCGCCGCCACTGGCACCATCGCCATCACTGGCGCCGGCACCATTGGCATCGCCATTACGGCTACCGCCGCCACTACGGACACCGCCATCACGGCTACCGTCACCACGCGTTCCGCGGCCGCGCCGTGGGTCATCGCCACCTCACGTTCTACTGAGCAGACTGCCCCGCATCCCGGCCCGATCCGGCCGGGACGCGGCCCTGCCGGCGCACCTGTCGGCGACCGCGCTACGACCTTGCGGCCGGCCTCGGAAAACCTTATTTAACCGTCTGATATCACTGCTCTTCCGAGAGGCCGTTCCGGCGCATCGTGCGCCACCCGGGAGCGGTCGTGAGCACCGCCCGTCCGGGCCTCAGAACGGAAATCGACTTGGCCGAGAACGATCCGACTGGCGCAGCCCCGCCCGCCAGCGACATCCGCCCCGTCTCCATCACCGACGAGATGCGCCGCTCCTACCTCGATTACGCGATGAGCGTGATCGTGAGCCGGGCGCTTCCCGACGCCCGGGACGGCCTCAAGCCGGTGCACCGGCGCATCCTCTACTCCGCCTTCGAATCCGGGCACCTGCCCGAGCGGAAATACGTCAAGTCGGCGCGCATCGTCGGCGACGTGATCGGTCTGTACCACCCGCACGGCGACCAATCGATCTACGACGCCCTCGTGCGGATGGCGCAGGACTTCTCCATGCGCCTGATGCTCATCGACGGGCAGGGCAATTTCGGCTCGGTGGACGGCGATCCGCCGGCCGCCATGCGCTACACCGAATCGCGGCTGGCCAAGCCCGCGACCGCGCTGCTGACCGACATCGACAAGAACACCGTCGATTTCCAGCCGAACTACGACGAGTCGCGCGAGGAGCCGACCGTCCTGCCGGCCCGGTTCCCGAACCTGCTGGTCAACGGCGCCGGCGGCATCGCGGTCGGCATGGCGACCAACATCCCGCCGCACAATCTGGGCGAGCTGATCGACGCCTGCGTGGCGCTGATCGACGAGCCGGGGCTGACCATCGAGCAGCTCACCGAGATCGTGCCCGGCCCGGACTTCCCGACCGGCGGCATGATCCTCGGCCGCGCCGGCACGCGCCAAGCCTACGCCACCGGCCGCGGCTCCGTGATCATGCGCGCCAAGTCGCATGTCGAGGAGCTGCGCAAGGAGCGCGAGGCGCTGATCTTCACCGAGATCCCCTATCAGGTGAACAAGGCGACGCTGGTCGAGAAGATCGCCGAGCTGGTGAAGGAGAAGCGGGTCGAGGGCATCTCGGACCTGCGCGACGAATCCGACCGCTCCGGCATGCGCATCGTCGCCGAGATCAAGCGCGACGCCATGGCGGACGTGGTGCTGAACCAGCTCTACCGGTTCACGCCGCTGCAATCCTCCTTCGGCTGCAACATGGTGGCGCTGAACGGCGGCCGCCCCGAGCTGATGAACCTGAAGGACCTGCTCCAGGCCTTCGCCGACTTCCGCGAGGAGGTCGTCTCCCGGCGGACCAAGTTCCTCCTCGGCAAGGCCCGCGAGCGCGCCCACGTGTTGTGCGGCCTCGCCATCGCGGTCGCCAACATCGACGAGGTGATCCGGCTGATCCGGACCTCGCCGGACCCGAACTCGGCGCGCGAAGCCCTGATGGCCCGCGACTGGCCGGCCCACGACATCGCGCCGCTCATCGCCCTGGTGGACGACCCGCGCCACCGCGTCGCCGAGGACGGCACCTATCGTCTGTCCGAGACCCAGGCCCGCGCCATCCTCGACCTGCGCCTGCAGCGCCTCACGGCTCTCGGCCGCGACGAGGTCGGGGACGAGCTGAAGACGCTGGCCGACGAGATCGCCGACTACCTCGACATCCTGCGCTCGCGCGCCCGCATCCAGGGCATCGTCAAGGGCGAGCTCGCCGAGGTCCGGGAACAGTTCGCCACGCCGCGCCGGACCGAGATCGCCGACTTCGACGGCAGCGTCGAGGACGAGGACCTGATCGCCCGCGAGGACATGGTGGTGACCGTGTCGCACGCCGGCTACGTCAAGCGCGTGCCGCTCTCGACCTACCGGGCCCAGCGTCGCGGCGGCAAGGGCCGCTCCGGCATGGCGACCCGCGACGAGGATTTCGTCACCCGCCTGTTCGTGGCCAACACCCACACGCCGGTGCTGTTCTTCTCCAGCCAGGGCCAGGCCTACAAGGAGAAGGTCTGGCGCCTGCCGATGGCCGCCCCGAACGCCCGCGGCAAGGCGCTGGTCAATATCCTGCAATTGCAGGATACCTCCGAGCGCATCACCACGATCATGCCGCTGCCCGAGGACGAGTCATCCTGGGAGACGCTCGACGTGATGTTCGCGACCGCCAGCGGCAATGTCCGGCGCAACAAGCTGTCCGACTTCACCACGGTGAACCGCAACGGCAAGATCGCCATGAAGCTCGATCCGGGCGACCACATCGTCCATGTCGAGATCTGCCGTCCGGACCAGAACGTCCTGCTCACCACCGCTCTGGGTCAGTGCATCCGCTTCCCCGTCGAGGACGTGCGCGTCTTCAAGGGCCGCGACTCCACCGGCGTGCGCGGCATCCTGCTCGGAAAGGACGACAAGGTCATCTCGATGACCATCCTCAACGCCTTCGACGCCACCGCGGAGGAGCGGGCCGGCTACCTGAAGATGCGGCGCGCCGTGACCGGCGAGGCCGAGGAGAACGGCGACGCGGAGGCCGAGGACGGCGCCGAGGCGGCGGCGATCTCGCTGGACCGCTACAACGAGATGGGGGCGGCCGAGCAGTACGTCCTCACCCTGTCGGAGCGGGGCTTCGGCAAGCGCTCCTCGTCGTTCGAGTACCGGACATCGGGACGCGGCGGAAAGGGCATCACGGCGATGCGGGTCAACGCCCGCAACGGCAGCCTGATCGCGTCCTTCCCGGTGGAGGCCTCGGACCAGATCATGCTGGTCACGAATGGCGGCCAGCTGATCCGCGTGCCGGTGGACGACATCCGCATCGTCGGCCGCGCCTCGCAGGGCGTGACGGTGTTCAACACCGCCAAGGACGAGAAGGTCGTCTCGGTGGAGCACATCGAGGGTGAGGACGAGGGTGCCGAAGCCGGCCCGGAGGGCGGCGAGGAGGCGTGAGACGCGTGCCGGACGGGGCGGCTACGGCCTGAGGTTCCGTCCGGCGCGAAAATGCTCTAGGTCGGGCCTCAATGACCCGCACCGCCCTCTATGCCGGCTCGTTCGATCCGGTCACGAACGGCCATCTCGACGTGATCCGCCAAGCCTGCCGGCTGGTGGATCGCCTCGTGATCGCCATCGGTGTGCATCCCGGCAAGGCGCCGCTGTTCTCCGCCGAGGAGCGCGCCGCCCTGCTCACCGAGACCTGCGGGCCGGTGGCGCAGGCCGAAGGCGCGGCGCTGGAGATCGTCACGTTCAACGATCTCGCCGTCTCGGCTGCCCGGCGCTGCGGCGCCGCGATCTTCATTCGCGGCCTGCGGGACGGTACGGATCTCGATTACGAGATGCAGCTCGCCGGCATGAACGGCGCCATGGCGCCCGAGGTGCAGACCGTGTTCCTGCCCGCCTCGACGCAGGCCCGCCCGATCACCGCGACGCTGGTGCGTCAGATCGCCGGCATGGGGGGCGACGTCTCGCCCTTCGTGCCCGCCGCCGTGGCCGCGCGCCTCCGGCAGCGCTTCGCCGCCCATTCCTGACTTGGAAGGACCCAGATGAACCGACGCCACGCCCTCCTCGCGCTCGCCCTCACGCTCGGCACGGCCCAAACGGCCTGGGCTGCCGATGCCAACACGGTCTATCTCCAGACCAAGGACGGGCGGATCACCATCGAGCTGCGGCCCGACCTGGCGCCCAAGCACGTCAAGCAGATCAAGACGCTGGTCTCCCAGGGCTTCTACAACGGCCTGAAGTTCCACCGCGTCATCGACGGCTTCATGGCCCAGACCGGAGACCCGAAGGGCAACGGCACCGGCGGCTCCAGCCTGCCGAACATCCCGGCGGAGTTCTCGCAATCGGCCCAGTTCCGCCGCGGCACCGTGGGCATGGCCCGCTCGCAGGATCCGAACTCGGCGAATTCCCAGTTTTTCATCTGCCTCGCCGACGCACCGAACCTGAACGGTCAGTACACGATCGTCGGCAACGTCACCGACGGGCTCGACGTCCTCGACAAGATCAAGAAGGCCGCGCCCGGCGCGCCCGGCGGCACGGTCCAGGACCCCGACAAGATCGTCAGCATGACGCTCGCCGAGAAGGCCAAGTAGCGGCCGCATGCCGGGCCGGCGCGCCGCCTCGATCCTGCTGCTGAGCCTGATCCCGGCGGCCGCGGCGGCCTATGACGGCAGCCCGTTCTACGGCTACGCCATCGAGCCCGGCGGCGCTTATCCGTTGAGCCTGCCGCAGACCCTGCGGGCGACGATCGCGGTGCCGGTCCCCCGGATGGCAACCAAGCCCGCCGACACCCTGGCCGAGCTCTATCCGGCGCTCGCCGCCTGCTGGCAGGCGCCCGCGGGTCTCGGGGCGCCGAGCGCGGGGTCGGACGACATCGAGATCACCCTCAGGCTGTCGCTGCGCCGCGATGGCAGCCTGATCGGGCCGCCGCGCGTCACCTACGCGGCGGGCGTCTCCGGGCCGCAGCGGACCACCCTGGTCCGCGGGACCCTCGACGCCCTGGCGCGCTGCACCCCGGCCCACATCACGCCGGGCCTGGGCCGGGCGATCGCGGGCCGGCCGGTGGCGCTCCGCTTCGTCTACCGCCCGCCGGCCTGAACGCCGGCGACCCCGTCACGGGCGCTGGCCGGATCCGGCGTGCGCCGATACAGTTCCCTCAACCGGAAGGACAGACCTATGGCTGACAACGAAACCATCGTGCTGGAGACCACCAAGGGCCGCGTCGTGATCGCGCTGCGCCCCGACCTGGCGCCGGGCCATGTCGAGCGGATCAAGACCCTCGCCGCCCAGGGCTTCTATGACGGCGTGCCGTTTCACCGGGTGATCGACGGCTTCATGGCCCAGACGGGCGACCCGACCGGCACCGGCTCGGGCGGCTCGGACCTGCCGGACCTCAAGGCCGAGTTCAACGCCGAGCCGCACGTGCGCGGCACCTGCTCGATGGCGCGGACGAACTTCCCGCACTCGGCGAACTCGCAGTTCTTCATTTGCTTCGACGACGCCCGCTTCCTCGACAAGCAGTACACGGTGTGGGGCAAGGTCGTGGAAGGCATGGACGTGGTCGACACGATCAACAAGGGCGAGCCGCCGCGCTCGCCGGACAAGATCGTGAAGGCGACCGTCGCGGAAGCCTGAACTCGGATTAAGCCTGACGTCTGAAGCCATCTCTCGATGGCTTCGGCTCCGCCGTCCTTGCGAGCGGAGTGAAGCAATCCAGTCAGCACGACGCCCTCAGTCGCGCTGCCCTGGGTCACTTCGCTTCGCTCATGATGACGGCGGAACCGCATCACCCTCGGTCCAGGGCTTCCGCCGCCGCCAGATCCGCCGGCGTGTTGACGTTAAGGAACGGATCCACCGGCTCCGCCGGCCAGGACGCCACGGCCGCTCCGTGGCGCGCGATGAACGCGCCGACCCGCCGCTCGCCCCTTTCGAGATAGTCCCGAAGCGCATCGCGCAGCGCCGTCGGCCAGAGCGCGATCGTGTAGTGCTGCCGCGCCCCTGAGGCCGCGAGGGCGATACCGGCCTCTGATCCCGCAGCCTCAAGCCGCGCCACCAGATCGCCCGGCAGGAACGGCGCGTCGCCCGACACGCTCACGACCCGCGCGACACCCTGCGCGGCGGCGTGCTCCAGCCCGGCGAGGATGCCGGCCAGCGGCCCCGGCTGCCCCGGCAGCGGATCCGGCAGGACCGGTCCGGGGAACCCAGAAAACCGCGCCGGGTCGCCGTTGGCGCTGAGCGCCAGTCCCGCCCCGCATTGCGGCCCCAGCCGCTCGACCACCCGTTCCAGCAGGGTCCGCCCGCCGAGCCGCAGCAGCGGCTTGTCGCCGCCGCCCATCCGCCGCGCCTGCCCGCCGGCCAGGATCAGGCCCAGGACTGGCGGAGGAACAGGCGGCGCCACGGCCTCACTCGAAGACGATCTTCGGCGCCGTCCGCCCGGCCGGCGCGCCGGACAGGTTCGCCCAGAGCTGGGCGGCGATGTCCCGATAGACCTTGGCGTGCGGCCCATCCGGATCGGTCGCGACCACCGGCCGGCCCGCATCCGAGGTCTCGCGGATGGTCATGTTCAGCGGCACCTCGCCGAGGAACGGCACGCCGAGCCGCTGCGCCTCGTTCCGCGCACCGCCATGCCCGAAGATGTGCGAGGCGTGGCCGCAATTCGGGCAGACGAAGGTCGCCATGTTCTCGATCACGCCGAGGATCGGCACCGCAACCTTCTTGAACATGGTCACACCGCGCCGCGCGTCGATCAGCGCGAGGTCCTGCGGGGTCGAGACGATCACGGCGCCGGACAGCGGCGTCGCCTGCGCCATGGTGAGCTGCGCGTCGCCGGTGCCGGGCGGCATGTCGACCAAAAGCACGTCGAGCTCGCCCCAGAGCACGTCGCGCAGCATCTGGGTGATCGCCGACTGAACCATCGGGCCGCGCCAGATCATGGCGGTCTCGGGCTCGATCAGGAAGCCGATCGACATGACCTTGAGCCCGTAGCCGACCATCGGCTCCATGGCCTTGTTGTCGGCGACGTTGGGCTTGCCCGAGAGGCCGAACAGCTTCGGAACGGACGGGCCGTAGATGTCGGCGTCGAGAAGGCCGACCTTCAGCCCCTGCGCCTGAAGCGCCAGGGCGAGGTTGCAGGCGGTGGTGGACTTGCCGACGCCGCCCTTGCCGGAGGCGACCGCCACGATGTGGCGCACGCCCGCGATCTGCGGGCCCTGGTTCGGCGGCGCGCCGGGCCGGGGCGGCGCCACCGGCGGCGGCGTCACGGGCCGCGGGGCGGCACTGCTCTGGGCCGGGTGGCTCTGGTTCCGCTCCGACGTGAGGCTCGCGAACACGCCCGAGACGCCCGGCATCTGCAGGACGCGCCCCTCCGCCTGCCGCCGCACCGGCTCGAACCGCTCGGCCTCGCTGGGATCGACCAGGATCGAGAACATCACCCGGTTGTTCGGATCGACCACGACCTGGGAGAGCCGGCCCGAGCCGGGCAGGGTGGTGCCGGCGGCATCGACCGTGATGCCGGCGAGCGCCTTCAGCACGTCGTCGCGGGTGATCGCCAAGATGTCCTCCAGCGGGGCAAGCAGGTATGCCAGTGCATGTAACCGAGCGGGCCGAGAACACCAGACCCCGGGCCCGCAATCGGCGTCGCCACCGGCGGCCTGCGTCCCCGTGGCCGTCCCGGCCGAGCGGTTCGCGTCAGTGCGGGCGGGCGATGAGGTTGCATTCCTCCATGGGTCCGCGCACCACGGTCCCGTCGCCGCGCCGGTAGACCCCGTGGCGAAGGCGCCGGCAGCCGAGCGGGCCGCGCAGGCGCTTCACGCGCTCGATATGGACGCTGCCGTAGCGCCGGTTCGAGAAGTCGTGGCCGCCGATGCGCACGCCCGGGCCGAAGCGCACCTCGGCGGCGGCCGGCCGCACGCAGAGGCCGAGGGCGACCAGCGCCGCCGCTGCGCGGCTCAGCACCCGAGCCCGATTCATCCGAACCTCCGTCCTCGCGCGGACAAGCTGAACCAACGGGAGACTGATCCGTTGTCGGGGCAGCCTTCGGCCGGGGGCCCTCTCCGGGGGCCCCGCCGAGACCGAAACGACGCGTAGGAGACCATTTTCATGCATCAGGGCAACCACCGCGACCACGAGGGCGCGAAGAAGCTGTTCGAGCTCATCAAGGACGTGAAGATCGCCATGATGACCACCGTCGACTCCGACGGCACGCTCAACAGCCGCCCGATGTGGAACAACGACGCCGACGAGAACGGCGACCTGTGGTTCTTCACCAAGCTGCACTCGCCAAAGACGGCCGAGATCAGCAAGGACAACCAGATCAATCTCGCCTATTCCGACCCGTCGAGCCAGAACTACGTCTCGGTGGCCGGCAAGGCCGAGATCGTCCGCGACCAGTCGATCATCGACGCGAAGTGGAATGAGAGCCTGAAGACCTGGTTCCCGAACGGCAAGGACGATCCGGAGGTGGCGCTGATCCGCGTCCACCCGGAGAAGGGCGAGTACTGGGACAGCCCGAACAGCACGATGCTCCACCTCTACGGCTACGTGAAGGCCTCGCTCACTGGCGAGAGCCCGAAGACCGAGACCAAGAAGGTCGACCTCGCCTGAGCGTCCGAGGCTGACGCACGGGGATCCCGGAGAAGGTTTTCCGGTCTCTGACGTCGGATCACTGAGCGCATGCTCTTGATCCGACGTCGTTGAATGTCAGCCCCGTCATTCCGGGACTGCGGAACAGGGCCCGGAATCCAGAACCGCACCGCGTGCTAAATTGGGCGCTGTCGGCGGCTCTGGATTGCCCGCCTCCCGGCGTGCCCCTCCGGGTCCGGGCACGCCTGCGGCGCCCCGGAATGACGGCCGGGAGGCTATGCAGCCAGGGCGGGAATAGCCTGGCCCCGTGAAGCTGAGTTCCAGGTCCGAGTGGCTGCCCGTCTCCTTGACGGGGCCGCGCTCGGCATGCGCTCTGCGTGAAAGAGGCGCGCGGTCGAGTTCCGAGAGCATGCTGGATCTGGCGAAGCGAGTCTACGACCACAGCTTCCGCATCGACCCGATCGTGCGGTCGCTGCTCGATACCGATTTCTACAAGCTCCTGATGGCGCAGACGATCCTGCGCCGGCATCCCGACATCCAGACCACCTTCGGCATCACCAACCGCACGCGGCGCATCCGGATCGCCGACGAGGTCGATGCCGGGCTGCTACGCGAGCAGCTGGACCACGCCCGCACGCTCCGCCTCAGCAAGGGCGAGGTCACGTGGCTGCGCGGCAACGTGTTCCGCGGCCAGGGCCGCATCCTCGGCCCCGAATTCGTCACGTGGTTCGAGAACTTCCGGCTGCCCGACTACGAACTGGCCGTCCATGACGGGCAGTACGAGCTGACCTTCCACGGACCGTGGATCGAGACCACCATGTGGGAGGTCCCGGCGCTCGCGATCCTTAACGAATTGCGGGCGCGCGCCGTGCTGCGGGGTCTCGGCAAGCTCGACCTGCAGGTGCTCTACGCCCGCGCCATGACTCGGGTCTGGGAGAAGATCCAGCGGCTGCAGAAGCTGCCCGACCTGTCGGTGGCCGATTTCGGCACGCGCCGCCGCCACGGCTTCCTGTGGCAGGATTGGTGCGTGCAGGCCATGGCGGAGGGCCTCGGCGGCGCGTTCCTCGGCACCTCGAACTGCCTGATCGCGGCCCGGCAGGAGGTCGAGCCGGTGGGCACGAACGCCCACGAATTGCCGATGGTCTACGCGGCGCTCGCCGAGGACGACGCGGCGCTCGCCCGCGCCCCCTACGCGGTGCTGTCCGACTGGCAGGAGGATTACGGCGGCAATCTGCTGGTGATCCTGCCCGACACCTACGGCACCACCGGTTTCCTGGCGAACGCTCCCGACTGGGTGAGCGACTGGACCGGGATCCGCATCGACTCGAAGGACCCGATCGAGGGCGGCGAGGAAGTGATCCGCTTCTGGCAGGAACGTGGGCACGATCCGCGGGACAAGCTCGCGATCTTCTCCGACGGGCTCGACATCGACGAGATCGAGCGCATCCACGCGCGGTTCCACGGGCGCATGCGCATCGGTTACGGCTGGGGCACGCTGCTGACCAACGACTTCCGCGGGCTGCTGCCGGACGGCAAGCTCGATCCGGTCTCCATCGTCTGCAAGGTCACGGAGGCGGATGGGCGCCCGACCGTGAAGCTCTCCGACAATCCCACCAAGGCGCAGGGACCGGCCGACGAGGTCGCCCGGTATCGGCGGGTGTTCGGTGTGGGCGAACAGGAGGTGCTGCCGGTGGTGGTGTGAAGGGGTGTCAGAGCCGGCAGGGTGAAACACGGAGGCTGACGGCCGGCAACTGAATTCATTATCATGCGCGGCAATCGGAGCCGCCGCGGGCGGCTCTGTCCGGGAGAACGCCATGTCGATGAATCGCCGCTCGCTCATCGGGGCCGCGGGCCTCGCCCTTACGGCTCCGGCCCTGCAGGGCGCGCAGGCGGCCGAGACCGCGAAGCCGGCCGCGAAGGCTCCCCCCCACCGCCCGTCACGAAGATCCTCGCGCAGTGGATCCTGAGCTCCTCCTACGACACCCTGCCGGAGAACGTCCGCCGCGAGGGCGTGCGCAGCTTCCTCAACTGGGTGGGCGTGGCGATCGGCGGATCGCATCACGAGACCGTGGACGTCGCGGTCTCGGCGCTGCAGCCCTTCTCCGGGCCGCCCCAGGCCGGGCTGTTCGGCCGGACCGAGCGGTTCGACATCATGAACGCCGCCTTCCTCAACGGCGTGTCGAGCCACATCTTCGACTTCGACGACACCCACCTGAAGACGATCATCCACCCGGCCGGCCCGGTCGCCTCGGCGATCTTGGCCTATGCCGAGATGAAGCCGGTTTCGGGCAAGGACTTCCTCGACGCCCTGGTGGTCGGGATCGAGGCCGAGTGCCGGATCGGCAATGCGGTCTACCCGAACCATTACGACGCGGGCTGGCACATCACCGGTACCTGCGGGCCGTTCGGCGCCGCGGCGGCGGCCGGCAAGCTGATGGGGCTGACCGAGCAGCAGATGGTCTACGCCCTCGGGCTCGCCGCCTCGCAGCCGGTCGGCCTGCGCGAGTCCTTCGGCTCGATGAACAAGAGCTTCAACCCGGGCCGGGCCGCATCCAACGGCCTGTTCGCCGCGATCCTGGCGTCCAAGGGCTACACCTCGTCCGACGGGATGATCGAGGCCAAGCGCGGCTGGGCCAACACGATCTCCACCAAGCAGGACTGGTCCGAGATCACCGACGGCCTCGGCACCCGCTACGAATCCGCGCTCAACACCTACAAGCCGTTCGCCTGCGGCATCGTCATGCATCCGACGATCGACGCCGCGATCCAGATCCGCGACGAGGACCGGGTCAAGCCGGAAGACATCAAGCGCGTCGACCTCAAGGTCCACCCGCTGGTGCTGGAACTGACCGGCAAGACCGCCCCGAAGACCGGCCTTGAGGGCAAGTTCAGCATCTACCACGCGGCCGCGGTGGCCTTCGTGGAGGGGGCGGGCGGCGAGAAGCAGTTCAGCGATCGGGCGGTGAACGACCCGCGCGTGGTGGCGCTCCGCCAGAAGGTGGTGCCGGTGATCACGCCCGGCATCGACGCCGCGCAGGTCGACATGACCGTGACCCTCAACGACGGGCGGACCGTCCACCGGCGGATCGAGCACGCCATCGGCAGCGTCGAGAAGCCGATGTCCGATCAACAGCTGGAGGCGAAGTTCGCCGACCTCGCCGCGGGCGTGCTGCCGGAGGCGCAGGCCAAGCGCGTGATACAGCTGTGCTGGTCGCTCCCGGACCTCAAGGATGCGGGCGACGTGACCCGGGCCGGGGTGCAGGGCGCGTAGCCGGCCGCGGCGGCGGGATCGTTTTCGGGCCCTGTGCCGTTCCCCATCCGCAAGGCGCCCCGAGACCCCGGCGGGCGCCCGCGCGTGGCGTTCGGGGTGCGGATCACGGTATGGGCACGAGAACCCCGGTCGGGGTCGAGGTGGCGGCGCGACCCGGAACCCCGCCGCGACCGGCCCGCGTCGCCGCGGCCGAGACGCCGCGGGCGGCGATGGCCTCGCCGGTCGTGGTCGGGGCCACCATCATCGCGGCCCTGTATTTCGGCCGCGAGATCTTCATCCCGATCGCGATCGCGCTGCTCCTGTCCTTCGTGCTGACGCCGCTGGTGAACCGCCTGCGGCGCCTGCGCCTGCCGCGGCTGGTGGCCGTAGGCCTGGGCGTGTTCCTGACCCTGGGCATCGTGGCGGCCCTCGCGACCCTGATCGGCATCCAGGCGGCCGACCTGGCCGGCGACGTCCCGCGCTACCGGTCGACGATCGAGCGCAAGGTCGAGGGGCTGCGCGACTCACCCGTCGGCCATCTCACCGCCTATGTCGCCAATATCGGCCGGGCCCTGCATGTCGGCGGCAAGGAGGCGGGCCACGAGCAAGCGCCGCAGGCCGCCGCGCCGCCCGCCGAGCCGGCGCCCGCTCCGGGCCAGGGGCCGGCGGCCCCGAAGCCCGTCCTGGTCGAGATTGCCGCCTCGCAGCCGGGGTCGCTGGAGATGCTCTCGACCGTGCTGTCGCCGGTCATGCATCCGCTCGCCACGGTGGGCATCATCTTCGTGGTGCTGCTCTTCGTGCTGATGCAACGCGAGGACCTGCGCGACCGCATGATCCGGCTGGCGGGATCGAGCGACCTGCATCGCACGACCGTGGCGATCGGCGACGCCGCGCGGCGGCTCAGCCGCTACTTCGTGGTGCAGCTCGCCCTCAACGCCGCCTTCGGCGTCGTGATCGGTATCGGGCTCTACGTCATCGGCGTACCGAACCCAGTGCTCTGGGCGATCTTCTCGGCCCTGATGCGTTTCGTGCCCTATCTCGGGGCCGTCGTGTCGGCGCTCCTGCCGATGGCGCTCGCCGCCGCGGTCGATCCCGGCTGGAACATGATGATCGCGGTGGCGATCCTGTTCATCGTCTTGGAGCCGCTGACCGGCCAGGTGTTCGAGCCGATCGTCTACGGGCAATCCACCGGGCTCTCGCCCTTCGCCGTGCTGGTCTCGGCCCTGTTCTGGACCTGGCTGTGGGGCCCCGTCGGCCTGCTCCTGTCGACGCCGCTCACCGTCTGTCTCGTGGTGCTCGGACGCCACGTGGAGCACCTGGAATTCCTCGACGTGCTGTTCGGTGACCGCCCGGCCCTCACGCCCGTGCAGAATTTCTACCAACGGATCCTGGCGGGCGATGCCGAGGAGGTGCTGGGCCATGCCGAGCTGATCCTGCAGCAATGCTCGCTCTCGTCCTACTACGACGATGTGGTTCTCAAGGCCCTCGAACTCGCAGCCCGCGACGCGGCCCGGGGCGTTCTGACGGCGCGCCAGAAGGCGGCGATGCGCACGGCCCTCGGCGAGTTGATCGCGGACCTCTCCGAGCGCAGCGACGCAGTCACCGATGCCGCCGGCGAGACTGCCGACAGCGCCTGCAGCCCGATGCCCGTGGGACCGGCGCCCGATGCTCTGTCCCAGGCCTGGACGCGGCAGGGAGCAGTCCTGTGCGTGTCCGGCCGCGGCTTCCTGGACGAGGCCGCCGCCGCAATCCTCGCGCAGATCCTGGAGAAGCGCGGTCTCGGTGTCCGCACGGTCCCGTTTGCCGAGGCGGCCTCGGCGCGAATCGCGCGCTTCGAGCCGGGCCCGGCCCAGATGGCCTGCGTGGTTTCCCTGGCGCTGGACGGCGAGCCGACCCATCTGCGCCGGCTGATTCGCCGCCTGAAGGGCCGGATGCCGGGCGTGCCGATCCTGCTCGGCCTCTGGCTCACGCAGGACGAGGGGCAGGGTCGGGCCACGGAACAGTCGACCGGTGCCGACGGCCGCGTGGTCTCGCTTCGCGAAGCCGTCGAGGCGGTGCTCGCCGCCGCAGAGCGCAAAGCCGAGCCGCAGGCGGACGATCACGCCGGGACGCCCTCGCCATCGGATCACGGCGCGGAAGCCGGGGAGGGCACCTCCCGCAAGCCGGCGCGAGCCGATGCATGAGCCGGGGGGCTTGACGGCCGGGGGTGCACCCCGATTTCGTCACGCATTGTCCGGACGATCGAACCGACCGCGGACGGAACCAGGGACATGATCCGATGAGCGTCGCCGAACTCGGACGGTTCATGGACGACCTCGCGGACGCGTCCGGCAAGGCGATCCTGCCGTTCTTCCGGGCCCAGTTCGGCCTGGATGACAAGGCCCGCGGAGGCGCCCCCTTCGACCCCGTGACCGAGGCCGACCGGGCCGCCGAGGTCGTGCTTCGGGCGATGATCGGCCAGACCTTCCCGGGCCACGGCATCCTCGGCGAGGAGTTCGGCTCGGAACGCACCGATGCAGAATGTGTCTGGGTTCTCGATCCGATCGACGGCACCCGGGCCTTCATCGCGGGTCTGCCGACCTGGGGCACCCTGATCGGGCTGACCCGCAATGGCGTGCCGGTGCGCGGGATGATGCATCAGCCCTACCTGGCGGAGCGCTTCACCGGGGATGGGCGCAACGCCCGCCTGCGCACGCCCTCGGGCGAGCGGACCCTGCGCGCGCGCCGCTGCGGGGATCTCGCCCAGGCGATCCTGGCCACCACGGATCCGCGGCTGTTCGCGGCGGACGAGGAGGCCGAGCGCTTCCGGTCGCTCGAGGGTCAGGTGCGGATGTCCCGCTACGGTGCCGATTGCTACGCCTATTGCATGCTGGCGGCGGGACAGATCGACCTCGTCGCCGAGGCGGGGCTGAAGCCCTACGACATCGTCGCGCTGATCCCGATCGTGGAAGGTGCGGGCGGCCGGGTCACGGCCTGGGACGGAGGCTCCGCCGCGTCGGGCGGCCGGGTCGTGGCGGCGGGCGACCCGCGGCTGCACGAGGCGGCGCTTAAGGTGTTGAACCCGTGAGGGCAGGACCTTTTCCCGCGCCTGAGAGCCCGTTTCCCGCGGACCACCGCGGAGGCCTGTCCGCGTGCTGCTGAACGCCCTCGTCCTGCTCACGAGCTTGGTTCCCCGGGCGGAGACGGGCGCGGAAACCATTCTGCACGCCCTGCCGGCCCCTGTCGTGACGGCCGCCCCCGCGGAGACGGCGCCGCCGCGCTTCGACCCTGCGACCCGCTCCGTCTCCAACTGGCACGCGCAGACCGGCGCGCAGCTGCTGCCGCGGGCGCTCGCGGTCACGGCCTCCCTGGCGGAGGACCCGCCCTACGTCGCGCGCTGCGTGCGCCTCAACAACGGCTGGTGCATCAAGTCCGCCCGCTGGCCCGGCGAGATCGGCGCGGACGCCGAGGGCCACACCGCCTTCGCCACCCTCGACGACGGGGCCGACGCGGCGGCGAGCCTGCTGCGGCGCTACTATCGCGACTACGGCCGGCACACGGCCTTGGCCATCGTGCGCCGCTGGGCCCCCGCCGAGTGCCGGTCCGTCGCCGCGCCCGCGCGCGCGGGACGTCCGGTGGCGGCCCCCACGGTCTCGGCCGCGCTCGCGCCCCGGGGGCTCGGGCGCACGCTGCGCGCCCGCTTCCTTGCCACGCACCGGCCCGGCGGAGCCCCCGCGGCCGGGCGGCCCTGCGGGTCCAGCCCTGGTCGCCGCTGGCCCGGATGGCCGGCCATGCGGGCCGGCGCCGGGCCCCCGTGCCGCACGTGGCCACGCTCCAGCCGATCCCCGACATCGCCACCGGCCTCACGGCGCCGGCCGACCCGGCCGGACAGACTGCGCGCCGACCGGCCCGGGGCGTCGCGAACCCGGCCGCGCTCCTCGACCGGACGACGGATCGCCGGGTGCCGAGCCCCGAGCGGATGGTGGCCGAGTCGGCGCTCCTCCCGGCGATCGCGACCGGGCTGCCGGTCCTCGACCTGCGCCTGCCGGCCCCGCTCTGCACCGGCGACGAGGTGCGCATCCAGGCCTACGCCGCGCGGATCAGCGGCAGCGTCGGGCTGAAGCCCGGCGACGACCTCGACCTGTTCGGGCCTGACGGCGCACCCCGCGCCAATCTCGCACCCGTGATGTTGGCGATGTCGGCGGTGGAACTCGGCACGCTCCGGGCCGGCCCGGATCTCGTCGCGGGGGCGATCGCCCGGTTGCGACCGATGACGCCGGCCGCCAATAACGCCACTCCGTAGCGTCAAGCCTTGCGGTTCGGCCCGAGTCGCGCCACCTCTGCCGCGCCACCTCTGCCCGGCCTGTTCCCCTCACGACGAGCCCGCCCGTGCCCCTGACCGACCTTGCCGCGCGCGCCGGCTCGGCCGTCAAAGCCTTCGCCGAAGCCTCGCACGACCTGCTGGTCCAGCCGACCCTGCGGCTCGGCGTGACCGGGCTCGCGCGCGCGGGCAAGACCGTCTTCACCACGGCGCTGATCCACCATCTCGTGGAGACGCACGCGCTGCCGGCCTTCGCCCCGGCGCAGGAGGGCCGCCTGCGCCGCGCCCGCCTCGTGCCGCAGCCCGACGACGACGTGCCGCGCTTTCCCTTCGAGGAGCATTTCGGCACGCTGACCGAGGCCCGGCGCTGGCCGCGCTCGACCGACCGGATCAGCCAGTTCCGCCTGGAGATCGCCTACGAGCGCACCGCCGGCTGGCGCACCGGTCCCGCGACCCTGATGCTCGACGTGGTCGATTATCCCGGCGAGTGGCTGCTCGACCTGGCGCTGATCGAGACGAGCTACACCGCTTGGTCGCGGGCCACGATCAACGGCACGCGCCGGCCGGGGCGCGCCGCCGTGGCGGTGCCCTGGCTCGCGGCGCTCAAGGGCTTCGACCCGAACGGGCCGCTCGACGAGGTCGCGGCCGAGCGGGCGAGCGACGCGTTCAAGGCCTACCTCGCGGGCCTGCGCGCCGGTCCGGAGTCGGTCGCCACGACGCCGCCGGGCCGGTTCCTGATGCCCGGCGACCTCGCCGGCTCGCCCGCGCTGACCTTCGCGCCGCTCGACGAGCTCACCGAGACCATCGCGCCCGACAGCCTCGCCGGCCTGATGGAGCGGCGCTTCGAGGCCTACAAGACCAAGGTCGTGACGCCGTTCTTCCGCGACCATTTCCAGCGGGTCGACCGGCAGATCGTGCTGGTCGACGTGCTCTCCGCGGTCGATGCCGGGCCGACCGCCCTGGCGGAGCTGGAAGAGGCGCTGGACGCGGTGCTGCTCAGCCTCAACATCGGCCGCAACACCGTCCTGTCCCGGCTGTTCGCCCCCCGGGCCGACCGGGTGCTGTTCGCCGCCACGAAGGCCGACCATCTCCACCAGACGAGCCACGACCGGCTCGACGCGCTGCTGCGGCTGCTGGTGTCCCGCGCCATGCGGCGGACCGAGGCGGCCGGCGCCCGGGTCGGCACCGTGGCGCTCGCCTCGGTGCGCGCCACGCGCGAGACCACGGTCCATGACGGCGGCGAGACGCTGCGCGCCGTGGCCGGGACTCCGGAGGCCGGCGAGGTGGTCGGCGACGAGGTGTTCGACGGCAACAGCGAGGCCGCGATCTTCCCGGGCGAGCTGCCCGCGCGCGCCGAGGCCGTGCTGGAAGGCGCGGTCGAGCCGGGCTCGCTGCGCTTCCCGCGCTTCCGGCCACCCCTGGTGCGGCCCGACGGCTTCGGCCGCCCCGGGCACCTGCCGCAGATCCGGCTGGACCGGGCGATGCAGTTCCTGATCGGCGACAAGCTGGCGTGACGATGTTGGTGAGCCTGCGGAGTATCCAGCCATGACCTCCGGCCAGAAACCCCGCGCCTTCCGGATCACGCCCGAGCGGGACGTCGAGCCGGACGTCGCCACCACGCCGCTCGCCGCCCGGCCGCCGCAGGCCCGGATCGTCGAGGAGCCCTTCGAGATCGTCGACGCCGCCGACGGCGTCGCCGTGCCGGTCGCCCCGCGCCGCCGCTCGCCGTGGGGGCGCTGTTCCTGTCGGCGGTCGGCGCCCTGGTCTCGCTGGGGATCGGCCTGTCCGTCGAGCGGATGATCGCCGACCTGTTCCAGGCGGCGCCCTGGCTCGGCTGGGTAGCGCTCGCCCTGCTGGGCCTCGCCGCCCTGGCGCTCCTGGCGATCGTGGTGCGGGAACTCGCCGGCCTGCGCCGCGAGCGCAAGATCGAGCGCCTCCGCCAGTCGGCCCTCGACGCCCTCGGAACCCGCGACCACACCGGCGCGCAGGCGGTGGTGCAGGCGCTCTCAGCCTTCTACGCCGACCGCGAGTCCCTGTCGGCGGGCCGTGCCCGGATCGACGCCGCCGCCGACGCGATCCTCGACGTGGACGACCGGATCGGTCTGGCCGAGCACGAATTGCTCGCGGGCCTGGACCGTCAGGCGCGCAACGCCATCGCGACGGCGGCCAAGCAGGTCTCGGCGGTGACGGCCTTGAGCCCGCGGGCGATCGTGGACGTCGCCTTCGTGGTCTTCGCCGCCGTCCGGCTGCTGCGCCGGATCGCGGCGATCTACGGCGGACGCCCGGGCTTCCTCGGCTTCCTCCGGCTCGCGCGCGCCGCGCTCGCGCATCTCACCGTCACCGGCGGGATGGCGGTGGGCGAGAGCGTGATGCAGCAGGTGCTGGGGCTGGGGATCGCCGCCCGCGTGTCGGCCAAGCTGGGCGAGGGGGTGCTCAACGGGCTGATGACCGCCCGGTTCGGGCTAGCGGCCCTCAATGTCTGCCGCCCGCTGCCGTTCGTGCGGGAGGCGCCGCCGCGGCTCGCCGACGTTGCCGGCGAGTTGCTGCGCTCGGCCGAGGCCGAGTCGAAATAGCAGGGTCGCTCCTGGCCGCGCGGCGCTACTTGCCGCCCGCGGCGGCGCGGCGGTTGGCGATGCGGGAGAACATGTTGCCGGTGTAGTCGGCGCTCTTGGGCTTCTCGGGCTCGCCGAGCTTGGCCTCGAAGGCCTCGATGCGCTTCAAGAGCGTCACGTCGTTGAACAGCGAGCTGTTGAAGTTGGACTGGGCCCGCGGCCCGAGGGCGGTCTGCACCGCGTCGAGTCGTTCCAGAAGCTCTTTACGCGTCACGGTGATCTCCAGGGGCGCCTTCGGGGCGAAGGACCGCCCGAGACGCCACTGGACGGGTCGAGGGTAAACGGAGCGTTAACGAGATCCGGCGGCCCGTCGCGCGGGTTGGCTGCCGCGATCTTTGCGAGCGGAGCGATGTAATCCAGGCGGCGCCACGACCATCCCGGTCGCGCCGCCCCGGGGCCGTTTCGCTGCGCTCGCGAAGACGTCAGGCGCGACCAGGGCGTTCAAGCGACGCAGGCTCACAGCCCCTTCAGAAAGCCGGCCAGACGCATCAGCCCCTCGGGCCAGGGGCCGTGCCCGCTCGCCACGTTGATGTGGCCGGACTCGCCGGCATCGACCGTGAGCGCCCCCCAGGCATGCGCGAAATCGTCGGCGCGCGCGTAGCGGCAATGCGGGTCGGTGCGACTGGCGACGAGGAGCGACGGGAAGGGCAGGGGGTCGCGCGGGACCGGCGCGAAGGCGCGCACCGAATCCGGCAGGCCCGGCGCCTCCTCCACGTCCGGGAAAGCCACCAGCAGGGCGCCGCGCACGACGCCCGGGGTGAAGCGCGGCGCCGCCTCGACGCTGGCCACCACGCCGAGACTGTGGGCGATCAGGATCACCGGCCGGGTCGCGGCGGCGACCGCCGCGGCGATCGTTCCGCACCACGCCTCCGGCGTCGGCGCGTGCCAATCGTCCTGCTCGACCACGTGGGCCGTGGCGAGCCGGCCGGCCCAGCGGGCCTGCCAATGGTCCTCCTCGGACCCTCCGAGCCCCGGAACGATGAGGATGTCGCAATCGGCGGTCTTCATGCCCGGATGCCTAAAGCCGTCTCGCGGATGCGTCGAGACCACCGTGTCATTCGGCGGCGATCGGCCCCGCGCGTTCCAGCTCGGTGATGTAGCGGGCAATCTGTACCGACGCGCGGTTCTTCGCCTTGGCCTCGATCTCGAAATCCGCCCAGACGAGGTGACGGGCGACGAGGCTGTTGACCGCCCGGTTCCACATCATGTCGGAATGCGCCGCGAGGTCCCGGACCGCGTGGCCGGCATTGCGCAGGGCCGGGAAGTCGGGCAGGGCGTCCGGATCGCACTCTTCCGCGACCGCCTCGCGCGACACGCTGATATGGGCCACGGGCCGCACGCCGCGCCAGGACGCCTGCACCTGCGCGATCCGGGGATCGTCCGGCTCGAGATACTCGCCGCCGCTCTGGACCCAGTGGTGGTGCAGGTCGAGCACCACCGGCACGATGTCGGCGAGCCGCAGCACCGCGTCGAGGCCGAAGACGTTCTCGTCGTTCTCCACCGTGACGAGGTCGCGCGCCACCTGGCTCGCCCGCGGCAGGGTCGCGCGGAAGCCGTCGACCCCGGGGTCGCCGGCGCCGACATGGATGTTGATATGGGCGCCGTGCGGATGCCAGCCGCCGCCATAGCCCATGCGGTCGAAGATCTCGGCGTGATAGTCGAGTTCCGACAGGCCGTTCTCGATCGCCGCCGGATTGCGGCTCGCCAGGAGGCAGAACGGGCCCGGGTGGAAGCTCAGGCGGACCTCGAGGCGGCGCGCCAGCGCTCCCGCCTCGGCGAGGCCGCGCTCGACGAGGGCCGCCATCTCGGGCTCCGCGTAGATCGCCTGGGCGATCGGATGGGTGTAGCCGGGCAGGACGTTGCTCGCCATGCGCAGCAGGCGCTCCAGCGGCGGCCGGGCTCCGACCCAGGCGATCTGGCGCGCGAGGGCGTCGAGATTGTGCGCCACGAGGCCGGAGAGCTTCGTCCGCCGGGCGGCGGGTTCCAGCTTGGCCAGATAGGCCATCGTGACGCTGGTGAGATTCATGTGAAGCGTCGCGTCGCGCTCCGCCTTGAGGGTGGCGTGCGTGCCGGGGGGCTCGTCGAGGACGAACTTGCAACAGAAGCCGAGACGGGGATGATCGCGCATAAATGGCACAACGCGCGGAAGCCCGACCCGTCCCCGCGCCGTTGCGGAACGGGCGCTTCGCGGGGACGTTTGAAGTCCCGAGCGCGGCAGTTCCGCGTGTACGGCACTTACCCAACCCATGCCCCCGTCGCCCTCGCGCCCGAGTGGACAGCCGGATACCGGCTCCATCCTGTGGATCCTGATGCTCGGTTCGGCGCTGGTCGCCCTCGCTGCGGCGCCGGGGCGGCGCGGGGTGCCGGTGCTCGCTCGGGACGACGGACCGCCGCGCGACCCCGAGCCGCCGCAGGACACGGGGGCGGCGAATAAAGGCGTTGCCGCCGGGGCGCGCTCGATCTCGGGCCGCGCCGCGCAGCTCACGGCGGCCACGCAGCCGGAGCGCGGCCGCGCCGCCAACAGTCCCGCCGAGATGACGCGATCCGGCTGGAAGGACATCGCGGTTCGGGTCTACCTCGAGTTCAACAAGGACCGGGTGCTGGCGGTCGCCGCCGGCGTCACCTTCTACACGCTGCTGTCGCTGTTCCCGGCGATCGCCGCACTCGTGACCTGCTACGGCCTGTTCGCCGACGTGACCGTGATCAACGACCACCTCGCGCAGCTGCACGCCGTGCTTCCGTCCGGGGCGGTCGAGCTGATCGGCGATCAGGTCAAGCGCATCGCGTCCCGGGGCACCGGCTCGCTCAGCGTGACCTTCTTCACCAGCCTGCTGCTGTCGATCTGGAGCGCCAACGCCGCCATGAAGGCGATGTTCGACGCGCTGAACGTGGTCTACGAGGAGGAGGAGAAGCGCAATTTCTTCTGGCTGAACCTCCGCTCCCTGACCTTCACGGTGGGTGCGCTCCTGTTCATCATCATCGCGCTCAACGCGATCGTGGTGGTCCCGGTGGTGCTGAACTATCTGGGCCTCGGCTCGACCGCCTGGCTGCTCGCGGCCCTCCGCTGGCCGGCCATCCTGATCGTGCTGCTCGGCGGCCTCTCGGTGCTCTACCGCTTCGGCCCGAGCCGGGAGCACGCCCGGTGGCGCTGGGTCGGGGTCGGCAGTGTGATCGCGGGCCTGCTCTGGCTCCTCGCCTCGCTGCTGTTCTCCTGGTACGTCGCCAATTTCGGCACCTACAACGAGACCTATGGCTCGCTCGGCGCCGTGATCGGCTTCATGACCTGGATCTGGATCTCCTCGACGATCGTCCTGCTCGGGGGCGAGATCAACGCGGAGCTGGAGCATCAGACCGCCCGCGACACGACCACGGGCGCGCCCCTGCCGATGGGCCGCCGGCAGGCGCGGATGGCCGACACGGTCGGCGCGGCGGCCTGAGGGCGGGACTGCTGAAGATCGCCGACGCCGCGTATCGTGCGGCTCCAGAACGGGAGAACGTCATGGCGGATACGCAGACCACCGGTCGCGAGACCCGCAGCGACGCCGCGTGGCGCGCGGCGCTCACGCCGGACCAGTACCGGGTGCTGCGCGAGCACGGCACGGAGCGGGCCGGCACGAGCAATCTGCTCGCCGAGAAGCGTCCCGGCACCTTCACCTGCGCGGGCTGCGGACAACCCCTGTTCGAGCAGGAGACCAAGTTCGAGTCCGGGACGGGCTGGCCCAGCTTCTTCGCGCCGATCGAGGGCGCCGTCGCCACGTCGGTCGATCGCAGCCACTGGATGGTGCGTACCGAGGTGCACTGTGCCCGCTGCCAGGGACATCTCGGCCACGTCTTCGAGGACGGCCCCGCCCCCACCGGTCTGCGCTACTGCATGAACGGCGTGGCGATGCAGTTCGAGCCGGCGGCATGACGCGATCCGAGATTTAACCTGGGTTCAAAAAATCGTGCCGCGAGCCGGGATATCGGGGACAGAAGGCGCCGAGGTCGTATCTTCACCGCGGTCCGGTCTTGATTTCGTCGCGTTTTTGCTTAGCGCTCTATAGTCTCATGTTGTCGCTGTCCGGTGATTGGCGGCGGAAGCGGTCAGGTGCGGGTGAATACGGCGTTGCGATCCAGCTTTTACGCCGTCCTCCCCGGTTCCACTTGATCCGGTCCGCCCGATCCGGCGGACCAAGAGGCTGTCCGCCCGAGCGGCGCACCGCCGACCAACCGGGAGGGGTTTTGAGTTCATGAGCACCGTTCGCCGATTCCTGGTCGCCCCGTCCCTGGTCCGCCTGATCCGCAAGGAGCGGGGCGGGGCGCGCATCACCGAAGGACATTTCGCGCCGCAGGGCGGTCGCGCCTCCTACGTGCGGGTCGACGGGCAGAACTGCCAGCTCGTGCTCGTCAACAAGGGTGCCGACGGCATTCCGGTCGAGGAGCGCACCGATGTGCCGCGCGCCCACGGCGACGCGCTGCTCGATGTCTGCCCCGGAAAGGCCGCCTACGATCGGACGACCGTGAACGTCGGCGGACGCGAGGTGGCGATCGACCGCTACGTCACGCCCGGAAGCCTGGACCTGATCAGTGTCGTCTTCGAGCACGACGGCGATGCGGCCGGCTTCCAGGCGCCGAGCTGGTTCGGGCGCGAGGTCAGCGGCGAGCCCGCGTTCGAGCGGCAGGCCCTGGCCATCCAGGGCGTGCCGGCCGCCGAGGAGGTCTCCCTGAGCAACGCCGCGCTGGACGCCGTGCTCGACCTGATCGAGCCGCGGTTCGGCTTCGGCCGCTACGGCAGCAGCAATCGACCGTCCGAATCCGACGACGGCGCGCTCAACGCGATGCGCCGCATCGTGACGCCCCCTGCGCCCGCCGCACCCGTGGCGCCCGCGCCCGCGCCGGAGCCGGTCCACCACGCGGAGCCTGCGGCGCCCGCCGCGGCAGCCCCCGCCGAGCCGGCCCCCGAGCACCACGCCGATCCGGAGCCGGCTCCGGAGCCCGTCCATCACGCGGAGCCTGCGGCGCCCGAGGCGCCTGCGGCTCAGGCCGGCTCGCCTGAGGCCCTGCACGGCGATGCCCGGATCGACGACGTGATCGAGAGCCTGTCCCAGGCGCTCGGCGCGGCGATCCACCAGCAGCCGGAACCGGCCTCCGAATCCAAGGATGCGAAGAGCGAGGATCCGGCGTCGATGTTCGAGCGCTGGACCGTGCGCCCCCGCCGGACGCAGCAGCAGAACTGAACCGGCCGCCGGCTCGCGCCGGCGCAGATCCGCGAACACACCGGGCCGCCGCGCAGACCGCACGGCGGCCCGTCTGCTGCGTGTTGCGCCCGCGCGGTTCCGGCACGGCCGTCCGCGGCGGGGAAGGCCGGGTTGCCGCGACCAGGACGCGTTCAGTTGCGGATGACCACCGCCGCCCCGCCGCGGCTGCGGGCCAGGCTGAACAGGGCGGCCGCATGTCCCGGCGACAGGCGGATGCAGCCATGGCTCGCCCGGCGCCCGAGCGACCCGGTCGCGTAGGTGCCGTGGATCGCGTAGCCGCCCCGGAAGAACATGGCGTGCGGCATCGGCGAACCGTGATACTTGTGCGAGCGCCACATCGGTGCCATCAGACCGACCCGGAAACGGCCGTTCGGCGTAAAATAGCCGCGTCGGGCGGTGGACACCGGCCAATCATAGGCCGGAGTGCCGTCGACGAAGACGCGCATGCGCTGGCGCGACTGGTCGATCTGCGCGACGACCCCTGCGGACGCCGGAGCGACCAGCGCGCTGGCCAAGATTCCGCCGAGGACCGCGACCCCGGCCCAGTTGAGTACAGCCACGCGTCACCCCGGAATTAGACTGGAAGCCGTTGATCGGACGGCGAAATCCGGCGGCGGCTTGAAACAGCCGCGTTTATCGGGATGAGCCCAATTGTCAGACTAGAGAAGTCTTTCCGGCGGGAATCGACAGGTTTTTGTCACGAGGGGTTCGCCGCAGATTACCGAGCTACCGTTGAGGCGCGGATCGATAATCGCTAGCGTGCCGGCAAATCGGGAGGGTGCGCGGTCGTCGCACGGGATGGACATGGCACAAGCAATCCACGCGACGAGTGCGGCCGCAGCGCCCCGGGAGCCCTGGTACAAGGTGCTCTATATCCAGGTCCTGATCGCCATCGCGCTCGGTGTCCTTCTCGGCTGGTACGACCCCGCCACCGGCAAGGCCATGAAGTGGCTCGGCGACGCCTTCATCGGCCTGATCAAGATGATGATTGCGCCGATCATCTTCTGCACCATCGTGCACGGCATCGCGTCGATCGGCGACCTGAAGAAGGTCGGCCGCGTCGGACTGAAGGCCCTGGTCTACTTCGAGGTGGTCTCCACCGTCGCGCTGCTCATCGGCGTGCTGGTCGGCGAGGTGATCCGGCCGGGCGCAGGCTTCAACGCCGATCCGTCGAAGCTCGACGCCAGCAAGGTCGCGACCTACGCCAGCAAGGCCGCGGCCGATTCCACCGTCGCCCACATCCTGGCCATCATCCCCAAGAGCTTCTTCGATCCCTTCGCCACCGGCGACCTGCTGCAGGTGCTGCTGATCTCGATCCTCACCGGCGTCGTGGTCACGAGCCTTGGCGAGCGGGCGGCTTCGGTGAACCACGCGATCGACACCGCCGGCCAGATCTTCTTCAAGATCATCGGCATCGTGGTGAAGCTCGCGCCGCTCGGCGCCTTCGGCGCCATGGCGTTCACCATCGGCGAGTACGGCATCCAGAAGGTTTACGACCTCGCGTGGCTGGTCGGCACCTTCTACGTCACCGCGCTCCTGTTCGTGGTTGTGGTGCTCGGCGCGATCGCCCGGGTCGCCGGCTTCTCGATCCTGCGCTTCCTCGCCTACATCAAGGACGAGTTGCTGATCGTGGTCGGCACCTCCTCGTCCGAGACGGTGTTGCCGCAGTTGATGACCAAGATGCGCCGGCTCGGCGCGTCGGATTCCGTGGTCGGCCTCGTCGTGCCGACGGGCTACTCGTTCAACCTCGACGGCACCAACATCTACATGACGCTCGCGACCCTGTTCCTCGCGCAGGCGGTGGGCGTGGACCTGAGCATCACGCAGTACGCCACCATCATCCTGGTCGCGATGCTGACCTCGAAGGGCGCCTCGGGCGTCACCGGCGCGGGCTTCATCACCCTGGCGGCGACCCTCTCGGCGATCCCGAACAGCCCGGTCCCGGTGGCCGCCATGACCCTCGTTCTCGGCATCGACAAGTTCATGTCCGAGTGCCGCGCGCTGACCAACCTCGTCGGCAACGGCGTCGCCTGCGTGGTCGTCAGCCGCTGGGAGGGCGAGCTCGACGTGGCCAAGCTCAACGAGGTCATGGCCCACCCGGTCTCCATCGGCACCCACATCGCCGACGAGACACCGCAGCCGATGGCGACCGACGGCAAGGTCGCCGCCGCGGAGTGATGGGCCGGCCCGCAGGCACGCGCCTCGGCATCGATCTCGGCGGCACCAAGATCGCCGGGATCGTGCTGGACCGGGACGGCCGCACGGTGGCCGATACCCGGGTCGCCGCCCCGCGCGGCGATTATGGCGCCACCGTCGAGGCGGTGGCGGCCCTCGTGCTGGAGCTCGAGGGGATGGCCGGGACGCCTTGCACGGTCGGCATCGGCATGCCGGGCAGCCTGTCGCCCGCGACCGGCCTCGTGCGCAATGCCAATTCCCACTGGCTCAATGGGCAGCCCTTCGGCGCCGACCTGACGCGGCGGCTGGGTCGGCCGCTGCGGATCGAGAACGACGCGAATTGCCTTGCGGTCTCGGAGGCGATCGACGGCGCTGGCGCCGGCGCACGGGTCGTCTGGGCGGTGATCCTGGGCACCGGGGTCGGATCGGGCATCGCCATCGACGGGCGGGTGCTCACGGGCCGCACCGGCATCGCCGGTGAATGGGGCCACGGCCCGCTGCCCTATCCGCGCGACGACGAGCGTCCGGGCCCCGACTGCTATTGCGGTCGCCGGGGCTGCATCGAGACGTGGCTGGCCGGCCCCGGCCTCGCGGCCGATTACGGTCGGCGGCACGGCGCGCCGCTGTCCGCAGAGGCGATCGTCTCCGCCGCCCGGGCGGGCGCTGCGGAGGCGCAGGAGACGCTCGCACGCCATCTCGACCGGCTCGGGCGCGCGGCCGCCCAGGTGATCAACCTCCTCGACCCGGACGTCGTCGTGATCGGCGGCGGCCTGTCGCGCATTCCCGAGCTGATCGACGGTCTGCCCGCCGCGATCGCCCCTCACATCTTCTCCGACGCCTTCGACACACCGGTGCGGGCGAGCCTCCACGGGGATGCGTCGGGCGTCCGCGGCGCGGCGTGGCTGTGGGAAGCGGAGCCGGTCTGAGCGACCGCCCGTCCGGCGGCCTCCTCACGGAGACGTCTCTTGCCGGCGTGCAGGGGGCAGGGCAGGACGGCGACGCTCCAGCCTCGATAGCCCGATGATCGTCCGCACCCGGCCCAACCTGCTCACCCTGCTGTTCACCCTGCGCGGGTCGATCCTGCCGCGGGTGGCGCCGAAGCTCGCCGGGATCGTGGCGGTCTCCTGCGCGGTGGTCTGGGCCGAGGCGCGCTGGCCCGCGGTCTTCCCAATGACGGCCGGCGTCACGCCCTTCACCCTGGTGGGCCTCGCCCTCTCGATCTTCCTGAGCTTCCGCAACAACGCCTGCTACGAGCGCTGGTGGGAGGCCCGGAAGCTCTGGGGCAGCCTGATCGGCGAGGTCCGCAACCTCGCACGCGCCCTGCCGGCGCTGCTGCCGGATGCGGACGCGGCCCCCCAGCTCCGGCGGCTCTCCGGCTTCGCGCACGGTCTTCGGGCGCGGCTGCGCGGTCTCGATGAAGCCGCGGCCATCGACGGAAGGGTGCCGGGTTCGGACAGGACCGGCCCCAACCCAACCGACTCGGTCCTGGCCGCGATCACGCGCGACCTGGCGGCTGCGGTGCGGGCGGGACGGCTCACCGACATCCAGTTCGGCATCCTGGAATCGCGGATCGAGGCGCTGTCGGCGGTGCACACCGCCTGCGAGCGCATCGCCAACACGCCGCTGCCCTTCGCCTACACGCTGCTGGTCTACCGCACCGCCTGGCTCTACTGCCTGCTCCTGCCGGTGGGGCTCACCGGCTCCCTCGGCTGGGCGACGCCGGTCGTCGTGGCGCTGGTCGGCTACACCTTCTTCGGCCTCGACGCTCTCGGAGACGAGTTGGAGGAGCCGTTCGGAACCGAGCCGAACGATCTGCCTCTCGACGCGATGGTCCGCGCCGTCGACCGGATCGTGCATCACGCGCTCGGCGAGCCGATGCCGGACGCGCTGACCCCGGACGGATACTGGCTGCGATAGGGCAGGGCCTAACCGTTCCAGGCCCGCAGGACCGGCTCGGTACGATCGTGCTCGTAGCCGAGCACCGAGACGCTCGCGGTGCCGAGAACGAGGAGTGCTCCGGCCTCCGGCGGCAGGCCGATCCAGCGCGCGGCGAGCACCCGCAGACAATGCGCGCTCGAGAACACGAGGAGGTCGGCATCGAGGGCCCGGGCCCGCGCGATGACCCGGTCCGCCCGGATCCCGACATCGGCGGCCGTCTCGCCGCCCGGGCAGCCATCGCGGAACAGGCGCCAACCCGGACGCTCGGCCAAGATTGCCGGCGTCGTCCGCCCCTCGTAGGCGCCGTAATTCCACTCGGCCAGATCCGGGTCGATCGCGCGCTGATCGCCGAAACCCGCAAGTTCGCAGGTGGTGGCTGCCCGGCCCGATGGGCTCGACCACACCGCCGAGTAGGAGCGCATCTCGAGACGCGGCGCAAGGGCCCGCGCGGCGGCCTCGCCGGTCGGCGTGAGCGGGATGTCGCTGCGCCCGGTATGCCGACCGGAACGGCTCCACTCGGTCTCGCCGTGGCGGACGAGCATGATCTGCGGATAGGGGCTGTCGGGCATGCGCGCCTCCACGGGCCTGCGTTCAACGCCGTCGTCGCGCTCGGGTCCCATGATTCGGCAGAGCAGGGTCAAGATCGCGCTTGCACGGCGCTCGAAACGCACATAAACATATCTTTATGTCTATCGAACGCAGGCAAGAGGCGGGTTCGATCCCATTTCCGGAGGCGCTCGGCGTTCTCCGGGCGGCCGCCGAGGAGACGCGCCTGCGCATCCTGGCGCTGCTCGCGGAGGGCGAGTTGTCGGTCTCGGACCTCACCGACATTCTGGGCCAGTCGCAGCCGCGGATCTCGCGGCATCTCAAGCTTCTGGTGGAGGCCGGGCTCGCCGAGCGCCACCGTGAGGGCGCCTGGGCGTTCTTCCGGCTGTCCGAAGCCCGCGCCGGGCTTGCGGATCCGCTGCTGTCCGGTCTCGACCGGACCGCGCCGCCTCTCTCGGAGGATCGCGCCCGGCTCGACGCCGTCCGGGCGCAGCGGGCTGAGACAGCCGAGACTTTCTTCGCGCGGCTGGCACCCAAATGGGACGAGCTGCGCTCCCTGCACGTGCCTGAGGCGACCGTCGAGGCGGCGGTTCTCGTCGCTCTGGGCGACCGTCCGATCGGCAGCCTGATCGATCTCGGTACCGGCACGGGCCGGATGCTCGGCCTGCTCGCGCCGCGCGCCGGGCGCGCTACCGGGCTCGATTCGAGCCATGCCATGCTGTCGGTCGCCCGAGCCAACCTGGAACGGCAGGGCCTGACGCGGGTCGACCTCCGACAGGGCGACATCCACGCGCCGCCCTTCGCGCGCGCGAGCTTCGACCTCGTGGTGGTGCATCAGGTGCTGCATTATCTCGATGACCCGGCCCGGGCGCTGCGCGCCGCCGCCCGGCTCGTGGCGCCGGGGGGCCGCCTCCTGGTGGTAGACTTCGCACCGCACGAGCTGGAGTTCCTGCGCACGAGCCAAGCCCACCGCCGCCTCGGCTTCTCCAGCGATCAGGTGTCCGGCTGGCTCGCAGAGACCGGCCTCGACACGGTCGCCACGCGCGATCTGGCACCGCGCGAAGCGGGCCAGCTCACCGTCACCCTCTGGCTGGCTCAGGATGGGCTGGCCAACGAGACAACCGAACAGCCCCAGCGCGCCTTCGCCTGAGGCTCAACCCCATCGTCTGAACCGACCGACATAGAGGACGAGACCCCGATGCGACGCTCCACTCACCGCGCCAGCCGCGACGGCTACCACCCGATCCGTGTCTCGATCGAGTTCTTCCCGCCGAAGACCGAGGAGATGGAGAAGATCCTCTGGGGTTCGATCGAGCGCCTCGCGCCACTCCAGCCGAGCTTCGTGTCGGTGACCTACGGGGCCGGCGGCTCGACCCGCGAGCGCACCCACAACACCGTGGCCCGGATGGTCCGCGAGACCAGCCTGAAGCCGGCCGCGCACCTCACCTGCGTGGACGCCACCCGCGAGGAGATCGACGCGGTGGTCCAGTCCTACTGGGACGCGGGCGTGCGTCACATCGTGGCGTTGCGCGGCGACCCGGCCGAGGGCGTCGGCCACGCCTACCGGCCGCATCCGGAGGGCTACGCCTCGACCGCCGAGCTGGTCGAGGGGATCAAGCGGATCGGCGACTTCAAGGTGTCGGTCTCGGCCTATCCCGAGAAGCACCCGGAGGCGGCGTCGCTCGAGGCGGACATCGACGCTCTGAAGGCCAAGGTCGATGCCGGCGCCGATCAGGCGATCACCCAGTTCTTCTTCGAGAACGAGATCTACCTGCGCTACCTGGACAAGGTCCGGGCCGCCGGGATCACGATCCCGATCATCCCGGGCATCCTGCCGGTGCAGAACTTCAAGCAGGCGGCGAACTTCGCCCGCCGCACCGGCGCCTCGGTGCCGTACTGGCTGGCCGCCCGGTTCGAGGGCCTGGAGAACGATGTCGAGACCCGCCGGCTCGTCGCCGCCGCGGTGGCGGCCGAGCAGGTGCTCGACCTCGTGGACGAGGGCGTCAACGACTTCCACTTCTACTCGATGAACCGCTCGGATCTGGTCTACGCGATCTGCCACCTGCTCGGCCTGCGCGCTCAGGCGCCGAAGCTGGCGGCGGCGAAGGCGGCGGCCTAATTTTCGGGTCCGCGCTTGACGCTCCCGACCCGTCATCGCGAGCGCAGCGAAGCGACCCAGGGCAGCGCGACATCCTTTAGCGTGGCGCTGCTGGATTGCTCCGCTTCGCTCGCAAAGACGAGGACGCTTCCACGCCCATGGCACGGAAGCGTCTGAGTGGACAAAATTTTTCTCCCTCCTGAGGTGCCGCGCGAGCGGCCTCGAAGGCGGGTTCCGACGATCGCCACAACATCTGGAGGGCTCCTTCGAGGCCTCCGCTTCGCTTCGGCACCTCAGGATGAGGTGATCTGACAGGACGCACGATGACCGATTTTGCCCCCGTCGACGGCACCGCGATCGCGAAGGCCCTGCGCCAGCGCGCGGCGGAGAAGATCCTCGTCCTCGACGGGGCGATGGGCACCGTGATCCAGCGGCTCAAGTACTCGGAAGAAGACTTTCGTGGCGACCGCTTCAAGGATCACGGCCACGATCAGA